>JAACSL010000008.1 GCA_009993955.1 Paraglaciecola sp. | reverse complement strand
CACCCACTCGCTCACCCGATAAACCCGGTAAACGCGATAAGGACTCAGCAATCGACGAATCAGGCAACTTACCAATGTCTTCCGCCGATAAGGCCTCCACCACCGACGCGCTGTCCATCTTCACCGCTTGTGAACGCATCAGTGATGCCACGAATACCCGATACCGAGATAACTTCAACGTCACTCTCTGCTTCCGCGGGCATGTCTTGGGCTAAAACGGGGCTACTTAAACTGAAAGCCAAGCCGCTACTGACTAATGCAGCGCGAATGAGGTTGGGTCTAAATTTTTTCATTTGTTGATCCTGTTCCTGCTACTTGTTCAACCAAACGCTGCACACAATATGCTTGATTCGGTGATTTTCGATTTACGTTTTTTGTTAGCAGAATGTTACAGCGTCCCTTCTAAACAACTCAATGCAATGCATACGTATTCAACACAATTAGTCAACAATTGATTAACATACCTTATCAAAACCACTCCCATCATCAGTTTCTGTGCACTGTCACAGGGTTCAATACCAGCGCAACCATAGCGTCACGAGACAGAAACCAAGGGAGATTAACCACCGTTTAACGAGAAATCAGGGCAAATGACAGTAAGCAGGCCAAGGGAAAAAAACTGGTGCAAGCGGTTAAACACACAAAATAGGCATAAAAAAACCCGCTTTTAAAGCGGGTTTTGACCAACAAGCTTACTGCAAATTTACCAACCGGTAATTTCGCGCAGGCCTTTACCGATGTCGGCTAACGAACGCACGGTTTTAACACCGGCATCTTCAAGGGCTTTGAATTTCTCAGCAGCCGTACCTTTACCACCGGCAATGATAGCGCCAGCGTGGCCCATGCGCTTACCCGCTGGTGCAGTTACACCGGCAATATAAGACACAACAGGTTTGGTCACGTGTTTTTTAATGTAAGCAGCCGCTTCTTCTTCCGCACTACCACCAATTTCACCGATCATGACGATGGCTTCAGTTTGTGGATCGTCTTGGAATAACTTCAAAATATCAATGAAGTTTGAACCAGGAATGGGGTCACCACCGATACCAACACAAGTTGATTGGCCGAAACCTTCATCTGTCGTTTGTTTAACCGCTTCATAGGTTAAGGTACCTGAACGAGAAACAATGCCCACTTTGCCTGGCTTATGAATGTGGCCTGGCATAATCCCTATTTTGCATTGTCCTGGGGTGATAACACCTGGGCAGTTTGGCCCAATCATACGGATACCTTTGTGTGTTAAATATTCTTTAACAAACAACATATCGATGGTGGGGATCCCTTCAGTAATACAAACGATCAACTCGATACCAGCATCAGCTGCTTCAATAATTGAATCTTTACAAAAGGCAGCTGGAACGTAGATAACCGAAGCCGTTGCACCAGTGGCAGCAACTGCTTCACGCACTGTATCAAACACTGGTAGACCTAAATGAGTGGTACCACCTTTGCCAGGTGTCACACCGCCAACCATTTGTGTGCCATATGCAATCGCTTGTTCAGAGTGGAAGGTACCTTGACCGCCGGTGAAACCCTGACAGATTACTTTTGTATCTTTATTAATTAGCACTGACATTATTTGCCCTCCGCCGCTTTAACAACTTGTTGAGCAGCATCTGTTAAACTGGTCGCCGCGATGATATCGAGGCCAGAGTTAGCCAACACTTCACGACCAAGTTCAGCATTTGTGCCTTCTAAACGCACAACAACTGGTATTTTTACGCCCACTTCTTTAACCGCACCGATAATACCTTCAGCGATCATATCGCAACGTACGATGCCACCAAAAATGTTAACCAATACCGCTTTGACGTTGGCATCAGATAAGATGATTTTGAATGCTTCAGCAACACGTTGTTTAGTGGCACCGCCGCCAACATCGAGGAAGTTTGCTGGTTTGCCACCGTGTAGGTTAACAATGTCCATGGTGCCCATGGCGAGGCCAGCGCCGTTTACCATACAACCAACATTGCCATCTAGCGCAACATAGTTAAGTTCCCATTTTGCTGCTTCGGCTTCACGGGCATCTTCTTGTGATGGGTCGTGCATGTCACGTATTTTAGGCTGGCGGTATAGCGCATTACCGTCAATCGTCAATTTGGCATCTAGGCAATGCAAGTTACCATCTTTTTTGATAACTAATGGATTCACTTCAATCAACGCCACATCCAAGTCTACAAACATCTTGGCTAAGCCCATAAAGATGGTAGTGAATTGTTTGATCTGCACACCTGTTAGACCTAATTTAAAGGCGATTTCGCGTGCTTGGTAAGGCTGAGCACCAACTAGAGGGTCGATTTCAGCTTTGAGAATTTTTTCTGGGGTTTCTTCAGCCACTTTTTCAATTTCTACGCCACCTTCAGTAGAGGCCATAAAAACGATTTTGCGTGAAGCGCGATCCACGACGGCACCCAAATACAATTCTTGAGCGATATCAGTGCAAGATTCAACTAAAATACGACTAACGGGTTGACCATGCTCATCTGTCTGATAGGTCACCAAATTTTTGCCTAGCCACTTTTGGGCAAACTCTTTAATTTCGTCTTTAGTTCTGACAAGTTTAACGCCTCCCGCTTTACCGCGGCCGCCAGCGTGCACTTGACACTTCACTACCCATTCTGTCCCGCCAATACGACCTGCAGCGTCAACCGCCTCTTGCGGTGTTTCAGCAGCAAATCCTTCAGAAACTGGCAAGCCATATTCCTTGAATAGCTGTTTGCCTTGATATTCATGCAAATTCATGGTTTTTCTATCCGTTTTATTTAAGATAAAAGCTGCATAAAGCAGCTTGATTTTGGGAACCGATATTATAGATATAAAGCCGGCATTTAGGTAGGTGAAAGTGAAATTTCACCTACCAAGTTCGTTACACGTCTAGTAGTAAACGTGTTGGATCTTCCAGCATATCCTTGATAGTAACAAGGAAGCCGACTGATTCTTTGCCATCAATGATGCGATGGTCATAAGACAAGGCCAAATACATCATTGGCAGTATTTCAACTTTGCCATTGACGGCCATTGGACGGTCTTGAATTTTGTGCATGCCTAAGATAGCACTTTGCGGTGGGTTAATGATGGGGGTTGACATCAATGAACCAAATACACCGCCGTTGGTGATCGTAAAGTTACCGCCCTGCATGTCATCCATGGTTAATTTACCGTCACGGCCTTTTAAGGCGAGATCACGGATACCGGCTTCAATGCCAGCCATGCCCAAAGCATCACAGTCACGTAAAATGGGAGTTACCAAACCACGTGGTGTAGACACGGCAATAGAGATATCGAAATAATTGTGGTAACAAATGTCATCACCATCAATGGAAGCATTCACCTCAGGGAAGCGTTTTAGAGCTTCTGTCACCGCTTTTACGTAAAACGACATAAACCCTAGGCGGATCCCATGACGTTTCTCAAAGCTGTCTTGGTACTGTTTGCGCAAATCCATGATGGGCTTCATGTTCACTTCGTTAAACGTAGTCAACATGGCAGTTTCATTTTTTGCAGCCAGTAAACGATTGGCAATGGTTTTACGCAAACGTGTCATGGGTACACGCTTTTCTGTACGATTGCCCAATGCAAGGGTTGGTACTGTCGCATTTGCCGCGGCTTTTGGCGCTGCTGCGGCTGGCGCTTGCAAGAATTTCTCAACGTCTTCTTTAGTAACTCGACCGCCTTTGCCTGTGCCTTTAATTTTTGCCGCATCAAGCCCTTTCTCAGCCAACAAACGACGCACAGAAGGACTCAAGGCATCATTGTCTTCACTGCTGACGGCCTCACTGGTCGATGCCGCACTCGCAGCAGGAGCGCTAGCAGCCACAGCGCCCGCTTTGAAGTGAGCGATAACTTGTTCACCGGCAACCGTTGCGCCCTCTTCAAATAAAATTTCGCTCAAGGTGCCATCAGCAGGTGCGACAACTTCTAAAACGACTTTATCAGTTTCAATATCAACCAAGTTTTGGTCACGTGAAATAGGCTCACCTGGTTTCACATGCCATGTTGCTATTGTTGCATCTGCCACTGATTCTGGCAGCACAGGTACTTTAATTTCCACTGCTTCACCCTTGTTGTTTGCGTTATTAGTAGACGACTGTTTTGGCGCAGCGCTGGTTTTAGCCGAGCCTGTTGCAGTATCTGGTTCAAACTTGGCAATGACCTGTTCACCAAGAACAGTATCACCTTCCACATTCATTATTTCACTTACCACACCATCTGCTGGTGCAACCACTTCAAGCACCACTTTGTCGGTTTCAATATCAACGACGCTTTGATCACGGCTGACACGTTCACCCGCTTTCACATGCCATGTAGCAATAGAAGCGTCTGCCACTGATTCTGGCAATACTGGTACTTTAATATCAACAGTCATATGGGGTCCCTATTTAATGGTTAAGGCATCAGCAATCAAATCTGCTTGCTGTTGATTATGTACGGCGATATAGCCAACTGCTGGCGACGCTGACGCTTGTCTACCCGCATATCTCAGCTTTGCACCATCTGGAATGGCTGACCAAAAATGATGCTGACTACTGTACCACGCACCTTGGTTTTGTGGCTCTTCCTGACACCATACCCAATCCTTAACATGGGCAAAGTCAGCCAGTGCTTGGCTAAGTTCGGCATGGGGGAAGGGATAAAGTTGCTCTATTCGTACCAGGGCTACATCAGTTTGTTCATTTTTGCGACGCTGTTCCAACAAGTCGTAATAAACCTTACCTGAACACAATACGACGCGCTGCACTTTCTTTGAGTCTAGTTCATCAATTTCGCCGATGGCATTTTGGAATACGCCATTGGCTAACTCTTCTAACGACGAGACAGCAAGAGGGTGACGCAGCAGAGATTTTGGCGACATAACAATCAAGGGCTTACGTGTTGGGCGCAAGATTTGACGGCGTAACATATTGAAGACTTGAGCCGGTGTTGAGGGGACACACACCTGCCAGTTGTGGTCTGCACACAATTGCAAGAAACGTTCGAGGCGCGCAGAACTGTGTTCTGGGCCTTGGCCCTCATAGCCATGGGGCAACAATAATGTAAGCCCACACAAACGGCCCCATTTTGCCTCGCCAGAGCTTAAAAACTGATCGATGACCACTTGTGCACCATTGGCAAAGTCACCAAATTGCGCTTCCCAAATGGTCAAACATCCAGGTTCAGCGGTGGCGTAACCAAATTCAAAGGCTAGCACTGCCGCTTCAGACAACACCGAATCATAAATTTCAATCTTGCCTTGTTTGTTGTGCAGATTAGCCAGAGGCATGTAAGCAGCACCGTCTTTTTGGCTGTGCAATACCGCATGGCGGTGGAAGAAGGTACCACGACCGGAGTCCTGACCTGTCATGCGAATATTCTTGCCTAAATCAACGATTGACGCATAAGCAAGATTTTCTGCCATGCCCCAATCAAGCGGTTTTTCTTGTGCTACCATCGCTTCGCGGTCTTGGTAAAGTTTGGCGACACGAGACTGCAATTCATGTTCTGCAGGGTAAGTACACAGCTTCTTACCCAACTCTTTTAATTTTTCAACACTGATGGCGGAATCATAATTGACGTCCCAATCATGTCCCAGATAAGGCGACCAATCCACAGAATGTTCGGTCATAGGTCGCCATTCTTCCAATACACACGCCCCGTGATCCAACGCAACGCGATAATCAGTCACAAGCTTTTCAACTTCATGACCTTCAATAGACCCTTCGGCCACTAATTGGTCTGCGTATATTTGCCTGGGAACAGGGTGTTTTTTAATTTTCTGATACATCAAAGGCTGCGTAGCATTGGGCTCATCAGCTTCGTTGTGTCCATGACGGCGATAACACACTAAATCGATAACAACGTCGCGTTTAAACTGATTACGGTAATCCAAGGCCAGTTTTGTCACAAACAACACCGCCTCAGGATCATCCGCGTTGACATGGAAAATCGGCGCCTGCACCATTTTGGCGATATCAGTACAATACTGAGTTGAGCGGGTATCTTCTGTTTTAGACGTGGTGAAACCAACTTGGTTATTGATGACGATGCGAACTGTGCCCCCTACCGCAAAGCCACGAGTTTGTGACATGTTGAAGGTTTCTTGTACAACACCTTGCCCAGCAATCGCTGAATCACCATGGATCGTGATAGGCAAGACCAATGAGCCGTCTTTGCAACCACGTCTGTCTAAACGCGCCCGCACGGAACCGATTACCACTGGATTAACAATTTCCAAGTGCGAGGGGTTAAAAGCCAAAGCCAAGTGCACATTGCCACCTGGTGTGGCGAAATCAGATGAATAACCCGCGTGATATTTCACGTCACCAGCACCCAGGGTGTGGTCGTGTTTGCCTGAGAATTCGTCGAATAATACCGACGGATTTTTACCCAGTACGTTTACCAAGACGTTTAAACGTCCACGGTGAGCCATACCGATAACCACTTCCTTAGCACCACTGACGCCGGCATGAGAAATTAAGCCTTTGAGCATGGGTATCAGGGAATCACCGCCTTCAAGGGAAAAGCGTTTTGCCCCAGGGAATTTTGCACCGAGGTATTTTTCCATACCATCGGCTGCGACCAAGCCTTTTAGAATGGCAACTTTTTCATCTCGAGAAATTTGTGGTTTGGCCTGCACCGATTCAATGCGGTTTTGCAACCAGCGTTTTTGCTCGGTATCGGTGATATGCATGTACTCGGTACCGATTGATCCGCAGTAAGTACGATTGAGCGACTTAAATAAGTCTCCCAACGGCATGGTTTCTTGACCGATAGCATAAGAGCCGACGTTGTATACTGTTGCAAAGTCTTGTTCAGAAAGATTGTGATGAGAAAGCTCTAGGTCTCGAACTCTTGGCTGCTGCCATAATTGAAGAGGATCAAGATTAGCATGTTGATGTCCGCGGAATCGAAAGGCATTGATCAGCTGTAATACTTTAACCTGCTTTTCATCGCTGGTATTGGTAGCCGGCACGACGGATGAACCATTGCCGGCTCGCGCCGCCGGTCCAAGCGCTGCCATCGCGCGAAACTGTTCACGTACTTCGCTATGTTTAGTTTCAACACTTACCCCTTCTACTTTGGGTAAGGTGTCGAATATTGCGCGCCACTCATCGGAAACGCTCTGTGCGTTGTCCAGATACGCTTCATATAATTCTTCTACATAAGCAGCGTTGCCACCAGCCATGTGCGAGGAATCCCACCATGCTTTCATCACGCTTTGTTGCATTGTCGTCCCTTGTTTTGAAAAGGCTTACATAAATGTGTGTTGCCAACCTCAATGCACCTTTGCGGATACCTTTGGCTTCTCACACTGTGTTTTTTGGGAATGACCCGACCAACTATTGTTAACGCTGTTCACAGCGTTTTCAAGTTTGTATAAAAATCGCCAGCCTTTAGGCTGGCGATACTTCTTATACGGCGCGCTTTAGTAACATCGATTTAATCTGACCAATGGCCTTGGTCGGATTCAATCCTTTAGGGCATACACTAACGCAATTCATGATGCCATGACAACGAAACACACTAAATGCATCGTCTAATCCACTTAAGCGTTCTTCTGTGGCTGTATCTCGGCTATCGGCCAAAAAACGGTATGCATGCAGCAAACCTGCTGGGCCAATAAACTTATCCGGGTTCCACCAAAATGACGGGCAAGAAGTGGAACAGCAAGCACACAAAATACACTCATACAAACCGTCTAACTTTGCACGGTCTTCTGGTGATTGTAAAAACTCGCGAGCTGGTGGCTGACTATCATCGTTGATCAAGAACGGTTTGATTTTTTCATATTGCGTATAGAACTGCGACATATCGACAACCAGATCTCGCACCACGGGTAATCCTGGCAACGGACGGATCACAAACTTATTGCCCTTTAAAGCGGATAACGGTGTGATACAAGCCAAGCCGTTTTTGCCGTTCATATTCACGCCATCCGAACCACACACACCTTCTCGGCATGAACGACGGAATGACAAGCTTGGGTCTTGTTCTTTTAACAAAATTAAAGCGTCAAGCACCATCATGTCCTGACCTTCTTCAACCTCTAGTTGATAATCTTGCATGCGTGGCGCGTTATCTACATCCGGATTGTAGCGGTAAACTGAAAAATGTAATTGCATCGTTGTTACCCCTATTAATAAGTCCTGGCTTTTGGTGGGAAGGCTTCACGTAGTTTTGGTGACATATTCACTTCACGTTTCAGCATTGACTCTGTTTCAGGTAAATACACCGAATGGCACAACCAGTTCTCGTCATCACGGTCTGGGAAGTCAAAACGACTATGTGCACCACGACTTTCGGTTCTGAAATTCGCCGCCACCGCTGTGCTGTAGGCTGTTTCCATCAAGTTATCTAACTCTAAACACTCAATACGCATGGTATTGAAATCGTTACTCTTGTCGTCAAGACGTGCAACTTTCAAACGCTCACGGATTTCACCAAGCTCTTTCAAACCTTCTGCCATTGCTTCACCTTCACGGAATACCGAGAAATTGAGCTGCATACATTGTTGTAGGTCTTTTTTGATTTTGACAGGATCTTCACCCTTGCCTTTTTCAGAGCTTTCCCAGCGATTGAAGCGGGCTAACGCTGCATCAACATCATCGGCAGAGGCATCACGTGCTTCAATACCATCAATGGCTTTACCAAGGTGCAAACCAGTGGCACGACCGAACACCACAAGATCAAGCAAGGAGTTACCGCCTAGGCGGTTAGCGCCGTGTACTGATACACAGGCGATTTCACCACAAGCAAACAAGCCCTTAATAGGTTTCTCTTTGCCTTTGCTGTCGATGCTAAGTGCCTGACCATCCACGTTGGTGGGGATCCCCCCCATCATATAATGGCAGGTTGGAATAACCGGAATGGGTTCTTTAACTGGATCAACATGAGCAAAAGTACGTGACAACTCTAGAATGCCAGGCAAACGTGACTCGAGCACGTCTTTGCCAAGGTGATCCAATTTAAGTTTAATGTGTGGACCCCAGGGGCCATCACAACCACGACCTTCACGGATTTCAGTCATCATTGAGCGTGCCACCACGTCACGACCAGCTAAATCTTTGGCATTAGGTGCATAACGCTCCATAAAGCGTTCGCCATTTTTGTTTAAGAGATAACCACCTTCACCGCGGCATCCCTCGGTCACCAAAGTACCGGCACCGGCAATCCCTGTTGGGTGGAACTGCCACATCTCCATGTCTTGCATGGGTACACCAGCGCGAATAGCCATACCAACACCATCACCAGTATTGATGTGAGCATTAGTCGTAGACGCGTATATTCTGCCTGCTCCACCTGTCGCCAATACAACAGCTTTAGACTTAAAGTACACAACTTCGCCGGATTCAATGTCGATAGCTGTACAACCGACAACATCACCGTCTTGGTTCTTCACTAAGTCGAGGGCATACCACTCACTGAATACTTTTGTTTTGTTCTTCACATTTTGTTGATACAACAAATGCAACAAAGCGTGACCGGTACGATCCGCCGCTGCTGCAGTGCGCGCACCTTGCTCACCGCCAAAATTCTTCGACTGCCCACCGAAGGGACGCTGATAGATTTTGCCATTTTCAAAGCGTGAGAAAGGTAAACCCATGTTCTCCATCTCAATGATGGCTTCTGGCCCCGTCTTACACATATATTCGATAGCGTCTTGGTCACCAATGTAATCAGACCCTTTTACGGTGTCATACATGTGCCATTCCCAGTTATCTTCGTGGGCATTGCCTAACGCAACTGTAATCCCACCTTGGGCCGACACAGTATGTGAACGCGTTGGAAACACTTTTGATAAAAGCGCACAAGACTTACCCGATTGTGAAATTTGTAATGCAGCGCGCATACCCGCACCGCCTGCACCAATTACCACTGCATCATATTCATGTACTGCAATACTCATCTAAACACCCCACAATACAAAAAGACCGACGGCAACATAGACGAATGCGATCAGATTTAAAATAAATTGAAGCGCAGCGCGCAACCCTGGTGCTTTAACGTAATCAGTTAACACTTGCCACAAACCAATTCTGATATGCAACATAATGGAAAGCAGTGTAGCGAGTGTGAAGACCTTCATGGCCAATGAGGCAAATAAACCATGCCACACTTCGTAGGTAATCTGTGGGGTAGCAAGGAAAAACCATGCCATATACAAGGAAAAAGCCGTCATGATGATGGCCGTTGCGCGGATGGTGACGTAATCTTGAACACCATCTCGTTTCAAACTAGCTTGGCTAGTTACCATAATACAACTCCTACAACGATGGTTAAAATAATCCAAATTCCAATAATTGCTTTAGCGCTAGCATTGCCAGACTCCAGCTCTTCCCAGCGTCCGGTATCCATAATCAAATGTCTAACACCACCCAGAATGTGGTAGCTCAATGCTGAAATCGTGCCAATGGCAATGAACTTTCCTAGCCAGCCGTTTAACTGCTCACTGACTAGGGCAAAGCCATCAGGTGATGATACTGACACCGCCCAAGCCCAGATCACAAACAACAAGGCAACAAACAAGGCTACGCCCGTGATGCGATGAAGAATGGATGTAATGGCGGCGGGTGGGAAACTAATGGTATTAAGTTGTAAATTAACTGGTCTTTGTTTTTTCACGTTTTTCGCTCTTTTAACCCGAAGGAATTGTCGTTAATACAGGTTTGCCGCATTGCGAGGCAAATCTTGCTAAAAAACATTGTGCTCGAACTTTACGTCCATCCATGAAGATGTTGCAGATTTGTTAGCAAAATATTAATCAATTAATGCTTTTGCTATCGCTCTAACAAGGTGGCAAAGTATAACCAGCGAATCACTGAATTACAATTGTTGTTCTTTATTAGCCTATGCAACGTAAGTCACATAATTGTATGGTGTAAAAGCAAATTTTGATCAACGATATTGAAGTTTTAACTGAGCATTAAAATTGACATAACACCACATTATCAGTACAAATAGCGGCGATTTTCCCCGCGCAAACAGAAATAACACCTGTTTAATCATCAAGAACCAGTCTGAGGAGAGCAAACTATGGCAGACAAACAAGCCATTTTAAAAGCCGGTGAGAAAGAAATTGAACTACCTATTCTGTCTGGTACAGCAGGGCATGACGTAATCGATATTCGAAATTTAGGCAGCATGGGTTATTTCACTTATGATCCCGGGTTTATGGCGACTGGATCTTGCGAGTCTTCCATTACCTACATCGATGGAGCAAAAGGTATCCTGTTACATCGCGGCTATTCCATTGAAGAATTAGCGCGCGATGCTGATTACATTGAAGTCTGTTACATGTTGTTGCATGACAAAACACCCAATACCGAAGAATACCAAGCATTCAAAAATATCATCACACGCCACACTTTAGTCCACGACCAAGTCAACAACTTCTTCCGCGGTTTCCGACGCGACGCCCACCCTATGGCGATGTTGTGTGGCACGGTGGGCGCAATGGCGTCTTTCTATCACGATGACTTAAACATCAACGATGCTGAACAACGTTTGCGCAGTGCGTATCGTCTGGTCGCAAAAATGCCAACCTTGGTTGCCATGTGCTACAAATACAATATTGGGCAACCTTTTGTTTATCCGCGTAATGACTTGAGCTACGCAGAAAACTTCTTAAACATGATGTTTTCGGTGCCTGCTGAAGAATACACAATCAGCCCAGCCGTGGCGCGTGCCGTCGACCGGATATTCATTTTACATGCCGATCATGAGCAAAATGCCTCAACCTCTACTGTACGTTTAGCCGGTTCTTCAGGGGCAAATCCATATGCATGTATCGCGGCGGGTGTTGCTTCATTGTGGGGCCCAGCACACGGTGGCGCCAATGAAGCTTGTTTGAACATGTTAGAAGAGATTGGCACTGTCGATCGCATTCCTGAATTCATTGCCCGTGCGAAAGACAAAAATGATCCCTTCCGTTTGATGGGATTTGGCCATCGTGTATACAAAAACTTCGATCCTCGTGCAACGGTTATGCGTGAGAGTTGCCACGAAGTACTGGCAGAACTCAATATTGACGACCCCTTGTTGAACGTTGCGATGGAATTAGAGAAAATTGCCTTAAGTGATCCATATTTTGCTGAGAAGAAACTGTTCCCGAACGTTGATTTCTACTCTGGCATTATCCTCAAAGCCATCGGTATACCCACTAACATGTTTACCTGTATTTTTGCCTTGGCCCGCACCGTAGGTTGGGTATCACACTGGCATGAAATGCTGAGTCAACCTGGCCAGAAAATCGGTCGTCCACGTCAGTTATACACTGGGCACGCGCAGCGCCCTTATAGCAAGATTGAAAAATAATACGGTTATCATCTAAGATGAAAAGCGCTGGATTGAGATAATCAACCCAGCGCTTTTTTTTGCCCTAAGCACAGAGACCTCCGTCATGCAAATAACCCCTCATGCAAGAATGCTCGGTTACGCTGGTTTACTTCCCTTTATTACTTTACCGATCATAGGCTTTTTGGGTCTACATGATACTGATGCAGTGGTAAAAATTTTCATCCAGTATAGTGCGGTTATTTTGGCTTTTTTAGGCGGAATTCATTGGTACGATGCACTGCACAGAACCGCCAAAAAAATGCAATTGAGTGTGGCGATGCTTCCCTCGCTGCTGGCATGGTGCTGTTTATTAATGCCTGCTCTTGACTCGGCCATCGTGCTGCTAATAGCTGGATTTGTGGGCATGCTGTTTTATGATTTGCAGACCCTCAAGATTGACCGTGCCTACAAAAATTTACGCATCCAATTAACCACCGTAACGGTCTTGGGGCATAGTGCGATGTTATTGATGAACTAGCTTAGTGAGGACATAACGCGAAACTTAGCTCTTTGCCGGTAAGACAAAGAGCTATAAAAAACACTATTGCAATAAGGCTAACAACTCTTGAGTTTTTGCTTCCATCAATGGGATGTCTGCTCTAGATTCTACATTCAAGCGGATGACCGGTTCGGTATTGGATTTGCGCAGGTTAAAACGCCAGGTACCAAATTCCAGCCCAATGCCATCGGTGTAGTCCACAAACTCAGCACTGGCCTGATATTTCTCTAATATTGTCTTAATGGCGGCATCAGGATCAGCAAGGGTACGGTTGATTTCACCTGACGAAGGAAACGCTGCAATTCGCTCTTTCACTAACATGGACAATGGTTTACCACTGGTACAAATCAATTCTGCCACCAATAACCAAGGGATCATGCCGGAATCACAGTAGGCAAAATCTCGAAAATAATGGTGAGCGCTCATTTCACCACCATAGACCGCATCATCTGCTCGCATACGTTCTTTGATGAAAGCATGCCCTGTTTTACTTTTAATGGGTATGCCGCCTGCTTGTCTGACAATATCTTCGGTATTCCAATAGACCCGCGGATCATAAATGATTTTAGCGCCGGGATCTTTGCTAAGGAAAGCCTTCGCCAGTAAGCCAACGATGTAATACCCCTCGACAAAGTCACCGTGTTCGTCAAACAAGAAACAGCGGTCAAAGTCGCCATCCCAAGCGATGCCCATGTGCGCGCCACTGGCTTTCACTGCATTTGCCGTATCGGCACGACTTTCTGGCAATAAGGGATTAGGGATACCGTTAGGAAAGGAACCATCTGGTTGATGGTGAACTTTTATGAATTCTATGGGGATCTGTTGCTTGATAAGCGCTGCTTCAATGGCATCAAGGGCTTGCCCCGCCGCTCCATTGCCAGCATTCACTACCAACTTAAGCGGCGTAAAGTTGGCAAGCTTGACGTAGGACAGCATATGCTTGACATAGGCTTGCAACACCGAAATTTGTTGATAGCGTTGACTGGCCAATAATTTTTCGACACTAACCGTTGACTCACCAGCAATAAACGCATGAGCGTCGACAGGTTTTTCGCAAAAGGCAGCCAGCCGTTCGACAACTAGTTCATCCGCATAACGTTCAGCCAAGGCTTGAATGGCAAACAAACCCGTGTCACCACTGATGGGCTTGGAACCGGCTTTAACCAACTTCATGCCGTTGTAATCAATGGGATTATGACTAGCCGTTACCTCGATGCCACCATCAACACCTAAATGCTTGGTGGCAAAATAGATTTCTTCTGTTCCTGTCATGCCTAAATCTTGTACCGCCGCGCCACCATCAATTAAACCCGCGCTGAGGGCTAATTTTAAGGGCGCAGACGTTAAACGTACATCTCCCCCAACTACAACGGTCTTTGCTTGCAGGTATTCAGCAAACGCACGGCCAATGCGATAGGCCACCGATTCATCCAATTGTTCTAGCAGTTTGCCGCGAATATCGTAGGCTTTAAAGCAGCTTAATTGCATCATAATTTCCTATTGGGGCCGCTTTGGCTTATTTGCTTTCGACACGACCGTAACGGTCTGAAAAACGCACAATGTCATCTTCACCTAGATACGTTCCCGACTGAACTTCAATCAGTTCCAGCGGGATCTTTCCAGGATTTTCAAGGGCATGAATAACGCCAACAGGAATATATGTCGATTGATTTTCAGAGAGTAGTAAGGTCTCTTCGCCATTTGTAACCTTGGCCGTGCCCGCCACCACAATCCAGTGTTCGGCGCGGTGATGATGCATCTGTACCGAGAGTTTTTCGCCGGGCTTAACGGTGATACGTTTCACCTGAAAACGGGCGCCATTGTCGATGGAATCATAGCTCCCCCATGGACGAAATACCTCGCGATGGAACTCAAACTCAGGGCGTTTTTCGGCTTTTAGTTGGTTGACGACATTTTTAATGTCTTGCACTTTGTTTTTGTGTGCCACCAATACGGCGTCTTTGGTTTCTACCACTACCACATCATCTAAACCAACCACAGAAATCAAACGCTGCTCAGCATTGATGTAGCTGTTGTGTACGCCATCAAGAATGGCATCACCGATAATGACATTATTGTTGGCATCTTTATTTTGCGCGGTTTCCCACAAAGATGACCAACTGCCCACATCACTCCATCCAGCATCTAAAGGCACCACGCAAGCTGCATCGGTTTTTTCCATCACCGCATAGTCAATGGAGTCTTCTGGGCACTGTGCAAAAATATCTGCATCTATGCGCACAAAATCTAAATCTTTTGCTTCACTGGCGATGGCACGTTTACAGCAATCGAGTATGTCTGGTGCAAATTTTTGCAATTCTTGCAGATAACGACTGGCCTTAAACATGAACATGCCACTGTTCCAGTAATATTCACCAGAATCCAAATAAGCTTGTGCCTTCGCTAAGTTAGGTTTTTCAACAAATTGGGCAACGGCATAACCGCCGGTGTCGCCACCGATAACCTCGCCGCGTTTAATATAACCGTAGCCCGTCTGCGGCGCATCAGGCACCACCCCAAAGGTGACAAGTTTGCCCTGTTGTGCCAACACTTCTGCCCGCGAAATGGCTTGATGAAACGCGGCGGTATTACTGATTAAGTGATCGGCGGCTAATACCAACAGGATAGGATCTTCACCGTGTAAACTGGCATGCAGGGCAGCAAGTGCAATGGCTGGCGCGGTGTTACGACCAACAGGTTCAAGTAAAATGCCGCTGTGTTGAATATTTTGTTGGCGCAATTGCTCAGCCACCAAAAAGCGGTGAGCATCATTACAAATTATGATGGATGAATCAGTCACCGTGCCTTTAAGGCGAAGAATGGTGTCCTGCAACATGGTCATGTCACAAGTCAGTTTTAAAAACTGTTTAGGCAGCGCGGCACGTGATTTTGGCCACAAACGGCTTCCACTTCCTCCGGCTAATACGACTGGCTTCATTACTCTTTCCTTTTCTGCACTCGGGTCAATTCATATGACCACAACTTAAGTGCTCGAATAGTATTAAAGCTCAGACGCTTATTCAACAAAGTCCAAGCAGTAAAGTAAAATATTCGTCTTTGTCAGCTCACTGCTTGGCACTTACTGGCAAAAACTAAGCCAAACGACCTTGTCGATAGTCGTTAAAGGCCTGATGGATCTCTTGCTCTGTATTCATCACAAACGGACCATACTGGACGATGGGCTCATTTATTGGCCGCCCACCCACTATGATGCATCGACTTGCTCCTTTTGACTGTAACGCAAATTGACTGCCGGGATGTAAAACCACTAATTGCCCCTTGAGGATATTTTCATCACCTAGGCTCAATTGTCCTTCGTAACAATAGATAAAAAAGTTGTGCTGCGGATCACGTGGAACAGTCAACGAAGCAGTTTGCGTAAAATTAACATCAATAAACACAGGTTTGACTGCCTGTGCGGTCACCGGACCGGTCACCCCTGCAAATTCGCCAACCAGTACTTTCACGGACACGCCATCAGCAAGGTCCACGATTGGCACTTGGGCTGCTTTGATATCTTGATAATGAGGGGCCGACATTTTTTCGCTGGCGGGCAAATTAACCCACAGTTGAAAACCGCGCATCAAGCCCTCGGTTTGTTTAGGCATTTCAGAATGAATAATGCCCCTGCCGGCGTTCATCCATTGAATACCACCTGTTTCAATAAGGCCTTGGTTACCCACCGAATCACGGTGTTCCATTTTTCCATCCAGCATGTAGGTCACCGTTTGAAAACCACGATGAGGATGCTCTGGAAATCCGGCAATATAGTCTTGTGCTTTATCAGAGCCAAATTCGTCAAGCATGAGAAAGGGGTCGAGTCTTGGCAAACTCGGTTGGCCGATAATTCTTGTCAACGTGACACCCGCCCCATCTTGAGTAGGCATACCCCGTACAATTTGTTTGATCACTGAGTTTGTTGTCATTATTTCACCCTCACATTAATTTCTATATGAAAGCATGAAGCAATTAGAATTAAAATTGCAGTTAACAGGATATAAACATCAATTAATTCGAAGGATCATGCAAAAGCAGGAGGAAGCCACTAAGAAATTTTCACGATTTACCTATTGTACTTGATATAATCCCGCCGAATTTCACTGTGTTTGTCTTCGCTTGCAAGATCTTATTAGGTAATACCAATCATGACCCAAATCTCTCAGCGCTTTGGCGGTACTCAACGCCTATATGGCAATCAAGCCGTCGAAATATTGGCTAAGGCGCATGTGTGCGTAGTCGGGATTGGCGGCGTAGGCTGTTGGGTAGCAGAAGCACTCGTGCGCTCTGCTGTTGGACACTTAACCCTGATCGACTTGGATGATATATGTGTAACCAACACTAATCGCCAAATTCATGCCATGCAGTCGTCTGTGGGTCAGGCGAAAGTGGCTGAAATGCAGAAACGTTTAGTGGACATTAATCCAGAATGTATTGTTAGGGCAGTTGAAGATTTTGTTAGCCCAGAAAATGTCGCTGAGTTACTTGGCGAAGGTTTCGATTACGTGGTAGACGCTACAGATAGCATTAAAGCAAAAGCCGCCATGATTGCTTATTGTAAACGCAATAAAATACCGATCATAACCATCGGTGGCGCTGGTGGACAAACTGACCCAACCCAAGTGTGTGTTGGCGATCTCAGCAAAACTATTCAAGACCCCTTGGCAGCCAAGTTGCGTAGCTATTTACGCCGCTTCTATCATTTTACCCAAAACAGCAAACGCCGTTTTGCCATTGACTGCGTTTACTCCACTGAGCAACTAAAATACCCCCAGCCAGATGGCACAGTATGCGCAAGTAAACATCAAAGTCAGGAGAGTGGCAAACTTGATTGCAATACGGGTTTTGGCGCATCGGTAGCGGTGACTGCCACCTTCGGTTTTGTTGCAGCTGCACGTGTTATCGATAAATTAATCGCCCGAGCAACGGCAAAAAACTAAGCAGGATTTCTTAGCTTCCGAAGATTTTTAATATCAATCCAAAGCGTGATGCCTAACCAAATTACAATAAAGACAGCCAACAACCATGGATTTTCCGCCATACCCATGACCTCTTGGCTAAAAACAGAAGTAAGAAATATTAAGGCCAAGTAGTAAGGTAGGTTAAGTAAACCGGCTAACAACACGATGCGCACGGGTTGGTGAGTTGCCCCTTGATTGAACATAAAAAACGCCAAGGAGTTGATGTGGATCATGGCCACAGCTAACGCTTTGATGGATACCGCTTTTTGTTTGTTTTTGTCGCTTTCAATGCGCCGCCCAAGGCTGTAATTAATCAACGATCCAAGTGTCGCAGCAAACACCATCGCCAAGGTTAAATAAACAATACTTTGCCAATTAGGTTTAGCTAACACCACTAACACCACAGCGAAAAACTGCCCTGGAAAATAAAACCCAACATAAACAATGGATTCCAACAGAATAATTAACACGATTAAGGCGTAAAAATAGTCTTGAAAAGCAGCCTGCATACTCTCCAATAAAACCAAGCCTGGCGGTATAACGTGCCATTCCACCAGGGCTGAAATTAAACCTAAACTAAGTAATGCGGTAAGCGGCAAGGTCGATGTATATTTCATAAGTTTCTCGATGATGATAAAGGCTGTACGCTTGGAGCTTGGTTCAGATCACTCTGGTGTTACAGGCAACTTCAGTCCACAATGCTGAGCTATGACAATTCGATAAAATAGAACTATGTACCGATCGAAAACTACCATTGAACAGTGGCGTATTTTACAAGCTGTTGTGGATTATGGCGGATATGCGCAGGCGGCCGCAAAATTAAATAAAAGTCAATCGTCTCTAAATCATGCGGTGGCAAAGCTCCAGGATTTACTCGGTGTGCCACTATTAGAGGTGATTGGGCGCAAAGCAAGGCTCACAGAAGCCGGCGAAGTGATGCTCAGGCGCGCGCGACATTTAACCCAGAATATTCAAGATCTGGAAGAACTCGCTAAAAATATTAATCAAAATTGGGAGCCGGAAATTACTTTGGCGGTAGATTTAGCCTTTCCCCGACAGCTACTTTACCCCGCTTTAAAAGCTTTTGGTCCAAACTGCCGAGGCAGTCGATTAAAAGTTATTAATACTGTGCTCACTGGTACCGAAGAAGCCATCAAGGAAAAGTGGGCAGATTTAGTCATCAGCGGCAGTATTCCCAAAGGCTATTTGGGTGAACCGCTGTGCCAAGAAAACTTTTATACAGTGTGTCACCCACAGCATGAACTGGCACAGTACCCGGGGCCTATCGAACCTTCAGAATTGGCTCAACATTTACAACTGGTCATCAAGGACACCGGTAAAGTACCCGATGAAAAACAAGGTTGGCTAAAATCGGAACAACGCTGGACGGTCAGTGACTTTTCTACCGCAATTGATATTATGCTCGAAGGTATCGGTTTTTGTTGGTTGCCAGCCCATACAACTCATGCCCTTGTGTTAGACAATAAATTGGTCAAATTAGCCATCAAAGGCAGCAGTTTTAGGACTATCTCATTTTACTTAATTGCCCCTAATGCCGATAGAATTGGCCCTGGCAGCGAGTTACTTTACCAACAAATAGTGGCAAATAGTCAAACCCACCAGTCAAACTGAACTTGGGTACAAAGGACATACTATGCAGATGAATCGAGAAGAGCTAACTGAATTAATGACTGACAGTGCTGAAAACGCGGTCAACACCACCTTAGAAGAATTTAATTTAACCTTGGACTACAGCGATGCCAGTCTTGATTTAGTGGACGAGGTTATTTTAGGCTGGTTGGCCAGATACCGAGATCAGGCTTTGGAAGAAAGTGCCGTATTCACGCTGTGTAATATTTATGGCGCCTATGTTGGCGAAATATTCAGACGTAAAATAGGTGGTAACTGGACTTACGATGCGTCCGATCCTGATGCCCCTTACGTGGTATTAGAATATGCTGGCAATAGTTACGCCTTCGCAGGGATATGTTATCAACGTTTGGTGGTCGACAGTCAGATCAGTGTCAAAAGTTACTTTGAACAGGCCCTTGCTAACAAAATGCAGTAGTTGCACACAATAATAATTCATCTAGTCAAAGCTGGTTGTTATGGATGACGCCAGTCACGAACAAGTAAACTTAGGTGTTTATCCCGCCATATATACAGCAAACTCAGTAAATCAAAGAGTAAAGACAGGGCGATTACCCAAGAAAATTGCCATAGGTGAAGATTGGCTAAGTACAGATGTAAGCAAATATCTAGCAATGCTGCTGCAGTAAAGCTGGGTTTTAGCCAGGTAAAAAGCAAAACACAGCGATGTGTCACCAGTTTTTCTCGAAACGAAAGGATGAGCAGACCCAGCACCGCCGGCAAACCAACACCGATGCCCCAAAATAAATACTGTTGTTGGGGGTAGATAAGTCTGAGTAGCTCACTGCTGTGTTGCCTATCACTTAAGGCTAGCAAAGCAACCAGCAAACTTCGCGACAAATAAAGCGCTAACCAATAGTGACTGGACGCGGGTTTCACACGCCCTGCTTCGTCATAATGATCTAATGGAAGGAGCAACTTAGGCACACGTCAGCCTTGTAGTATCTCAAAAGTAAACAAAACCCTAAACTGAGGTCTTCTTGCTGGCGGCTTGACGTAGATCCAATAACACCTGATCAAGATCAGAAAAATTATCCGGCGCTAAATAAATATGCATACTGGAATGCACGTTAACTCTCTCCCCTCTGCCCGCATCAAGCACTGTATCCCCTAACACTTTTTGAATGCGTTCGAATAATTCTGTAGCGGTGTGATCTTCGATATTTTTCAAGCACACAACAAATTGATCGGCCCCTAAGCGACCGACTAAATCGTGCTCTCGTGTCACCTGCTGTAAGCAGCTGGCCACAGTTTTTAGCAACATATCCCCCGCCATATAACCAAACTGGGCGTTGACCTCAGTAAAATTCGACAAATCAAAGACTGCCAAGGCGTTGATTCTATCTTGCATGGGTGCTTTTACTCGGCGAATCGCTGCGAGTACGGATTGTTCCGTGCGCAGTCCCGTCAGCATGTCGGTATGTAAGCCTCGTAAATATCGGCGGCCAATGCCCCAATACGCAGCCAGTCCCGTCAAAATCACAAGCGCTACAATTAACACCATAAATTGAATGCGTTGCTGCTGTGCTTTGTTTAACTCATCTTCCAATGAAATAATTTCACTGTACAAATTTGCCACACCCAGCACCTGAGCTGAGGATTGTTGCTGGTGTAATTTTTCAGTCAAGGTTTCAGCATAACGTTCAAACGCGTCTTGAGAACGACCAATATCACCCAGATACAAATTTGCCGACACTAAGAATCGCAAATAATCTTTGTTAGCGGATAAACGCGATGCATGTTTGGCGTCAACTTCTGCCCTTTGTGCAATAAAGTTTTCTACACATTTTCTGTCGTCATCGTGCATGCATAATGCAGCTGAATATAGAGCGTGTAAGGCAGCCATTTGTTTATTGGAAACCTGTGCCAAAAAGGGTAGCCAGTCACGCAGGCTATTGCGCATTTGATCAAATTGCTTGGTGACGTAAAAATACCGACTGCGGGTAAAATGCAACCAACTGTTGGTGAGCGGTGTGTTGACAAGTTTATTCGCGCGTTCCAATTCATCAATCATTAACTTGGCATTGGCAAAATCTCCACTGCCGGTGTAGGCACTGATCACACTAAACAGGGGCGCCATTTGATTTTTCTGCTCATAGACTTCGAGACCAATTTTGTAAGATTTTTCATATTGCTCGGCGGCGAGCGCATTCTGACCAATATCCCCATACAATAGACCGATATTGTTATGAATATGTGCAATGGCGGCTTTATCACCAACGCGTAAATAACTTTCTAACAAGGCAAATAATTTAGCCAATTTTAACCCTACATTCTGATTATCACTGCTGCATACCGTTATTTCCCCTAACTCAGCACTGAGCACCACATCTCTAAATTGTCCCATTGCCGCTTGCCTCGCCTCGGCGTAATACTGACAACGGAGTGGGTTTTCCTGCACGTCATAGATAAATCCCAGTTGATAGAGCGCGCTGGCATAGGCATAAGTGCTATGATCAATGAGATCATCACTCAGCACATCTTTAAGCAGTTTTTTAGCCGGTTCAAACTGGCCGATGCAAATAAGGCCTTGGCCCTTGATGACCGTCAGATCAATGACGTCTTGGCTAGCTAAATCTCCTCGACTCAACCAGTTCTCAAGTGCTTGCATGCTTTCATCACTTGGGCAATCAAAGGTTTCCACTTGTGCTGACTGAATAAATTCGCGCACAGATTCTGCCCAGACTTTGCCACCAGCAAGACTTAAGAAAAAAATAATGGTTAAGCACTGACACCGCTTTCTCAATTGCACATCTCGCCCTAAAAATTTGACAATAACCTTAATCGTTAAGTGTCTTTTTAGCCAGTCCATTTCCGCAAAAACAAACCTGAATTGAGCCAAGTGTCGATTTATGCAGCAATCTAAACAGCGGCTTAAGCCTGAGGGGGATTAACGAGGTCTACGATAAAGGGAATTGCATAATAATACGCGCACCGCCCAGTTCACTCTGTTCTATTTCGAGTTTGCCTTGGTAGGCAGATACTAGGTCGGCCACCACGGCTAAGCCGATCCCCTGACCTTCGGTATAGCTGTCAAGACGCACACCTCTACTGAGTAAACTAAGGCGTTTTTCTGCTGGGATCCCTGCACCATCGTCAGCGACACTGATCAGCAACCACCGACCCATCGCTTCTACTTGGCATAACACACGGGTTTTTGCCGCTTTGCAGGCGTTGTCTAATACATTGCCCAACATTTCCATCAAATCAGTCACATCGCCAAGGAAATATTGCTCAGGTGGCAGAATCTGCCAGTCTATTTTTAAGTGTTTGTCGGCATAAACTTTGTGCATGGCATTAACCAGTTTTTGCAAAATAGGTTCGATTTGCAATTGCGCGTCCCAACTCATGGCATGTCCAGCCACAGCGCGTTTTAACTGACGTTTGATCAATTGATCAATTTGTTGAATGGGTTCATCCGCATCGCTGGGTAAGTTTTGCGTGCCTTTAAGCACCGTCAAGGGGGTTTTCAAACTGTGCGCCAAATCACTCAAACTATTTTTATAGCGTGAACGTTGCTGTTCTTCGCTATTGAGTAAATGGTTAATACTGCTCTTGAGCCTCTCTAATTCCGGCGGGTATTGTTGTTCTATCCGCTTAATCAAACCTCGCTCGGCTTGAATGATTTGTTTATTCAAGCGACTAATAGGCAGCAGCGCAGCATTGAGGCTGACCAGCAATAAAACCAACATTAATAAGGCGACGAGGCCTAACCATTTCCACAAAATACTCGCAAAATGTGCCTTTTCCGCATCAAAGATTTGTTTATCTTGCAAAATGAAAAAACTGACGGCCTGATAACCCTCACCGGTGTCAAACTCTGCGGTGTAGGCAAATAGAAAGAAACGTTCTCCCCAGATAAAATCATCAATGAAGCTTTCGTCACCAACGGCAGGTGGCGTTAACAACGGCAGCTGTGCTTGATTTAAGCTCGACAATGAAGTCCAGACAATGGTTTGGTCCGTTTGAATAAAGGCATACAGCCCAGAGCCAGGAAGATTAAATTGCTCGTTAATGAGTTGTTCGGGCATTTGCACGAGGCCATTGTCGAACTCAAATTCGCTGATCAGCGTGAGGCTTTGCACCTTTAATTGCTGCTGCATGGACTGGCTTAAACTGAAATTAAAGGCTTTTTCGAGGGTCAGTACCGTGGTCGGTACAAAGATAATTAAGGCTAAAATGGCTGCCGCAAAGGTGCGTAAGCGCAAAGACAAACTGCGCATTGTTGTTTACTCTTCCGCCAAGGAATTACAACTCACGATTTATCCGATAGCCTCGCCCACGCAGAGTTTCGATGGGATTTAAACTGCCATCTGGATCAATTTTTTTGCGTAAACGCCCCACAAATACCTCTATCACATTGCTGTCTAAGTCAAAATCCTGATCGTAAATGTGCTCAGTGAGTTCGGTTTTTGAGACGATTTTTTGTGGATTCAACAGCAGATATTCAAGCACCTTGTACTCATAGGCTGTCAGCTCAATATGTTGGCCATTTACGGTGACTTCCTCACTTAAGGTATCCAAGGTGAGTGGCCCTTTTTCAATCAGGGGATGCGCTTTGCCTGCCGCCCGGCGGATCAGCGCTTTGATGCGGGCAAGGAGTTCTTCGTTATGAAAGGGTTTAGTTAAATAATCATCGGCCCCTGACTCAAGACCCTCGACTTTTTCCTGCCAGCGGTCGCGAGCGGTCAAAATCAAAATGGGGCACGTTACGCTTTTTTTGCGGGCTTGTTGGATCAATTCAAAGCCGTCCATGACAGGTAGACCAATATCAATGATGGCTAAGTCGTATGGATGTTCACTCAGTAAGAACAGCGCCTTTGCGCCGTCATCGGCTAAATCAACACTGTAGCCGTTTTTTTGTAACAGCTGATCGAGTTGTGTGAGTAATCGACTGTCATCTTCTGCCACCATTAAACGCATGCTTAGTCCTTTTTCTCTTTACTGACCTTTCCTGATTTTTTGTCGACATCAACCGATACCACACGACCAGATTTCTGCAGTACCTTTACTTTATAAGCATTTTGATTTTGTTCGACTTTTAGCACTCGGCCATTCACTTTTTGCTGTGCCTGCTGGGCGGCTTCCGCTTTAGATTGCACAGGAGGTGGTGGTGTTTTTTTATCTTCAGCAGACGCAACCGTACTCACGCTCAACATAATGACGAGGGTAATAAGGGGCATACAGTGGCGGCTAATAATATTCAATCTCGTACTCAGTAGTGATGTTCGTCTTGTAGTTTACCCCATACACTAGGTCACTGAAAAGCGCCAAAAAAAGGCGTAAATCATGAGTGTTTCGGGTGTTACTGAGATTACCGTGATGAGTCTGAATTAGACCTGAATTAAACGGTAACTAACACTAGGCAAGTAAAGGCAATTACACAGACTCTGCAGCAGGGTTGTCACAATAAGCAAACGTAGTGTGTGAGCGTGTATTTGTGTATACATGCACCGCTAGGGTTGTGCCTTTTATTTCTTGCCACATCTTGTGATGATTACTCGATGGGCAAATAGCTTGTTTGAGGTAGTCCTGTTGCGCCGCTTCAGTCATGTTAAGCGGGTCAGGAATTTGAATATAGGCATTGATCCTACCGTTGCTGCGCACCGCACCCTTATAACGCCAAGCACCACCAATAAATGCTTGATAAAAAGCAGAATTAACCAGTTTTATCGTATTATCTGAGGCGGCAATACTGGGCTCAGCCGAAGCAAAATTCTCAGCAAAATAATAGCGCTCGTGATGTTGCAAGCACCCACCCAACATAAACAAACTGATAAACAAGATGGCACCACGGTGCAATACAAATTGACAATTAAACATATTTCCCTCCTAACCTCAGAGGGGATATCGGCAAATTTAGCAAATACTAAAGGAGAGTTGTCTCTGAGCATCGCGCGATCGCTAATGATAATAAGAAGTTATCGCCGATAATCATAATATGGGCTTTAAAAAATTCGCTGGCTAATAATCCACTTTCTTGCGAAGGGCTTTTACTTGGCCTGATTTCTTTTTGGTATCAACCCGTTTGATCTGGGAACTTTTAGTGGGTCTAGTGGCGCGGCGGGCTTTTTGCAATTTTCCCACTTCAGTCAAGAGGCTTTGCAGTCGCTCTAAGGCATCTTGTTTGTTCATTTCCTGGGTACGATGGCTTTGGGCTTTTATAATCAAAATGCCATCACTGGTTATTCGTTTATCGCCCCCCGACAATAAACGTTGTTTGACATATTCAGGTAGCGGCGCAGCGGCGATAGTGAAACGCAAGTGAATTGCACTGGACACTTTATTGACATTCTGTCCACCTGCCCCTTGAGCACGCATGGCACTAATGTCAATAAAGGCCGTCAAACTCTCCATGTCGGGCTGATAGCTCACATCAAACCCCAAGTCTGCTCATTAGGGCAGTACCTTTTTATAGGGTTTCACCACCACACGAGCATAAACTCCAGCTTGCATGTAGGGGTCACTGTCGGCCCACGCTTGGGCTTCTTGTAAGCTGTTAAACTCGGCGATAACCAGTGAGCCAGTAAAACCCGCCTCCCCTGGATCGTCACTGTCGATGGCAGGACACGGACCCGCTACCAATACTCGCCCAGCGTCAACCAGTTGTTGAATACGCGCCAAGTGGGCTGGCCGAGTTTGCTTACGTAACGGTAAACTGTTGGCGACGTCTTCACTGTAAATCATGTACCACATACGACCTTCCTTTTTAACGTTGCGTGGCAGCTTTCATGTTTTTCACAAAGCTGGTGAGTTGTTTCAGCATTTCTTCAGGTTGCGCCAAGTACTGGGCAATGATATTCACCGTGGCCGAACCTGAGATCGCCCCCGCAGCACCGGCTTTAATGGCATCAGCCACTTGCTCTGGTTTGGATATGCCAAAACCGAGTAAAGGTGGTGCCACTTTATGCCGCGTGAGTTTCTCAATCAATTCATGGGTGGGGGTTGCTGCCGCGGTTTCGGCACCAGTAACACCTGCTCGCCCTAACAAATAGGTGTAACCTTGAGATTGCTGACCAATGTGCTGTAGCGTTTCTTCACTGGCATTGGGTGGGGCAATTAAAATTTGTTTGATGCCCACCTTTGTGGCGACATCGATAAACCGCTGTGCTTCGCGTAATGGCACGTCAGCAATCAAAATGGAATCCACGCCGGCGTCAGCGGCGTCTTGATAAAACGTTTCAATACCCCGCTTGAGTACCAAATTGCTATACAACAATAAACCGATGGGAATATCAGGATGCGCGGCACGCACGGCAGCAATAATGGCAAAACAATCTGTCGTTTTTATTTTATTCGCTAAAGCGCGAATACTCGCTTGTTGTATTGTTGGTCCGTCGGCAATAGGATCAGAATAAGGAAAACCTAATTCAAGGGCATCGGCGCCACCCGCTATAAGGGCTTCAATAATTGCCAGAGATGTCGCCTTATCGGGATCTCCCACCATCACAAAGGGTACAAAGGCACCTTGTTTCTTCGCCGCCAAGGCACTGAACATTTGCTGATATCTGTCCTTTGAATTAAGCATGTTTTTGATCTCCCAAAATACTGTGCACATGGGCTAAGTCTTTGTCGCCCCGTCCTGATAGATTCACCACAATAATGGTTTCTTCTTCGGCTTCATCAGCCATATTTAGCGCATGCGCCAACGCGTGCGAAGATTCTAATGCGGGAATAATCCCTTCTTTACGTGACAGCAACTGGAAGGCGTTGAGTGCCTCATCATCACTGATGGCCACATATTGGGCACGCCCTGTAGCATGCAAATGTGCATGTTGTGGACCTACCGCTGGATAATCTAAGCCCGCAGATACTGAGTAAGATTCTTCAATCTGTCCATCATTGTCTTGCATGATGTAACTAAACGCGCCGTGCAAAATCCCCGTCGTGCCCTTACCAATGGCGGCACCGTGTTCATGGGTATGCAAACCTTTACCGGCAGGCTCCACGCCAATGAGCTTTACGCTCGGCTCATCAATAAAATCAGCAAACATACCAATAGCATTAGAGCCACCACCCACACAGGCCACCACGGCATCCGGTAAACGGCCTTCTTTTTCAAGGATTTGTGCCTTGGTTTCTTCACCGATCATGCGGTGGAATTCCCGTACAATGGTTGGGAAGGGGTGAGGCCCCGCGGCAGTACCCAATAAATAGTGAGCCTTGTCATAGCTCGCTGACCAGTCACGCATGGCTTCGTTGACCGCGTCTTTTAAGGTGCCAGAGCCAGCATTTACCGGGATCACTTCAGCCCCCATCAAACGCATTCTGAACACATTGGGTGCTTGACGCTCAACGTCTTTGGCGCCCATGTAAATGCGTGCTTTTAAACCCATTAAAGCACAGGCCAAGGCAGTGGCAACGCCATGCTGCCCCGCGCCTGTTTCGGCAATCACTTCGCTTTTACCCATGCGCTTAGTTAGCAGTGCTTGACCAAGCACTTGGTTAGTTTTATGCGCACCACCGTGCAACAAATCTTCGCGTTTTAAATACAATTTTACTAAAGGGTTACTGACCAAATTGCGGCTTAAGGTCATCGCAGTTGGACGCCCTGCATAGTCTTTTAATAAACCTAAAAATTCTGCTTGAAATTCTGGATCCTGCTTAGCATCGATAAACGCTTGCTCAAGCTGATCGAGGGCAGGTATCAATAATTCCGGCACATACATGCCGCCAAACTCACCAAATTTACTGTTTAATTTATTCATGACTTACTCTCTATTTTGGCGGTATTGATTAATATTCACGCAAGCGCGCAAATACACTGTTTAGTTTTTGCTGATCTTTTACACCGGGGGCACTCTCTACCCCTGAGTTCAGGTCAAGCATGGCCAAGCCTGTCGCAGCAGCCTGTTGAATATTTTCTGAGTTAAGCCCACCAGCTAAGATCAAGCGGGGCTTATCCTCTGAATCTTGCAGCAGTTGCCAATCAAAACGCTGACCCGTGCCGCCTGTTTGCGCGCCGACTTTACAATCTAGCAACCAATAGTCAATGGCTGTTTCCGTCATAGCCGGCAGTTGCTGTTCAACACCTTTGGCTAACCAAATTTGACAGGCATCAGGCAGTAGCAAACGTAAGCTGTTGATGTAAGCTTGATCTTCCTGACCATGGAGCTGTACTGCGCTTAAGTTGAGCGCCTCTGCATACTCTGCCACCTGCGCTAGTGGTGCATTGACAAACACACCCACGTAGTGATTGGGCACTGCTTTCACGATTTGCTCCGCTTGTGCAAAACTAATCTTGCGTGGCGATTTATCCGCAAATATGAGGCCTGCAAAACTTGCTGGACTGTGGTTGACAAGCTTGGCGCTGTCTATTGAAGTAAGGCCACATACTTTCACCTTGCCGTACACCAATTGTTTAACCGCTAGGGCAACATCGGTTTGTGCCATCAACGCACTACCCACCAAAAAGCCATCAACCAAGGGCGCTAAATGACGAATCTCTTGGTTGGTATAGATCCCGGATTCAGACATAATCACATGTTCATGGGTAGCGAGTTGCTTGATCAAAGGCACCAGTTTTTCCGTGGTAGCTAAATCTGTACTCAAATCACGTAAATTGCGATTGTTGATGCCAATGATCTTGGCTTTTAATGCCACCGCGCGTTCAACTTCCTCGGCATTGCTGACTTCCGTTAGCACATCGAGTTGGAATTGTTCGGCCAAGGCGGATAGTGCTTGGTAACTGGCATCGTCTAACACTGAAAGCATCAATAAAATTGCATCGGCTTGATGATAACGCGCTAAATAAACCTGATAAGGATCAACAAAAAAATCTTTGTTGATAACCGGTTGCGTGACGTTGCTGCGCACATATCGCAAGTACTCAAATTTGCCTTGGAAATATTTCTCGTCGGTTAACACGGAAATGGCTGCCGCATAAGGGCTGTAGGCAGCAATGATTTCGTCTAAATCAAAGTTTGCACGGATCAAACCCTTTGAGGGTGATGCTTTTTTGCATTCCAAAACAAAGCCGGCGTTTTTACCCCTCAAAGCGTTGAAAAGGCTGCGCTCAGACGGTACAAGTTGATCAACAAACGTCGCTAAGGGCAAGTCTTGTTTGCGCTGGGCGATTTCTTGACGTTTATGGATAACAATAGTTTCTAATACATTTGGCATAATAACTTATTCTAATCTAGATGCTGCTGGCTGATGGCAGCAGCGTGTTGAATCGTTGTCAGCGGGCGCTGCTGCGCCATGGCGTTTAAGGCCATTTCTGCCCCCTTTGCAAAACTGTCGGCCTGCCCACAGAGTTTTAATAAAGCTCCTGCATTCATGGCTACTGCCGCTTGATGGGCTGCTTGTCCCTGCCCCTTCAATACTTGTTCAATCAACTCTTTGTTATGCACTGGTTCACCGCCTTTTATGGCGTCTAACGGAAAGCTTGGCAAACCAAAATCATCCGGGTTCAAACTATAACGTGCCAAATCTTTGCCTTGCACTTCAATCACTTGGGTATCGCCATGCAACGCAAATTCATCTAAACCACTGCCATGCACCACCAGCGCATGTTGGTAACCAAGCAATTGCAGGGTCAATGCAAAGGGTTGCAGCAGTGCTGTATCGTAGACACCGATGATAATGTGACTGGGGCGAGCAGGATTAACCAATGGCCCTAATAAATTAAACAAAGTTCGCGTTTTCAGTGTTGTACGCACTGGCATCGCATAGCGAATACCAGCATGGTAATTGGGCGCAAATAAAAAACACAGGTTGCTCTCGTCTAGGCAACGGCGTGCCGTCTCGGCCGACATTAACAATTCCAAACCAAAGGCCTTAAACAAGTCAGCCGAGCCACTTTGACTAGAGACACTGCGATTACCATGTTTGGCGACTTTCAAACCACAACTGGCGGCCACAATAGCGGCGGCAGACGAAATATTGATGGTGTCATGACCATCACCACCGGTACCCACAATGTCAGCAAAAGCATAATCTGGTCGTTCAAACGCCGAAGCGTGTTGGATTAGCGCCTGCGCGGCACCAGCAATCTCTGCGGGTTGTTCACCTTTCATTTTTAGCGCAGTGAGTAAAGATGACAGTTCAATGTCCCCCACTTTACCGCTCACAACTTCAGAAAATACCTGACTCATCTCACCTTGTTGTAATTGCTCGCCTCTATATAGTTGTTCAAGAACCTTGAGGATCATTGGCATGCTCTCCTTTTTTGATTTGGGCTTGATGGGCGTCCAAGGTTTGGGTCAAATATTCAATACTCTGTTTGAGCAACTGACTGCCGTGACTGCTTAAAATAGATTCCGGGTGGAATTGAAAACCTAACATCCTATCTGCTTGATGCTCCACTGCCATCGGCACACCTCGATAGTCTGCCATGACACTTAATGTTTCGGGCATGTCGGCTGCCATCAGAGAGTGATAGCGCGCAACAGGCAAGGGATTAGGTAAACCAGCAAAGACTGGCTGCTCAGCATGGGTGATCAATGACGACTTACCGTGCATCACCTCATTAGCCCGCACAATTTTTCCACCGTACGCTTCAACGATAGCCTGGTGCCCTAAACAAATACCCAATACGGGAAAGCGACCTTTTACTGCGTTGATAAGGTCTAACATGCAACCTGCTTGGGACGGATTGCCCGGACCAGGTGACAGCAGCAGCATAACTTGCACTGCCTGCCCCGTTGACGTGCGCTGCTGTGCTTTCTCCTGCATTTTTTGCACAATAAAATCCGTAGCGACGGAATTTCGATAGATGATCAACTCCAGCCCCAAAGTGCGCAGTTCATCGACGAGGTTGTAAGTAAAGGAATCAAAATTATCCAGCAAGAAAACACAGATAGAGGCTGGTTGTGTGGTGGTAAACCCTCGTTGTGTTGTCATTTAAGCTTGCCCTCCCTTGCTTGCTAGGATCTCTGCAGATTGGATCTCACTGGATTGGATCTCAGTAGATTGGATCTCAGTAGATTGGATCTCAGCAGATTGGATCTCACTAGAATGAAGTTGATTAATGGCACTTTGACTGGCGATGATGGCCGAAATGACTGCTTGTGCCTTGCCACGGGTTTCATCCGCCTCTGCTTGTGGATCCGAGTCATACACCACACCCGCACCGGCCTGAATATGCGCCATGCCTTGACGCACAAAAGCTGAACGAATAACAATACAGGTGTCCATATCACCGTGGCCATTCACGTAACCAACTGCGCCACCATAACTGCCCCGTCGTTCTTGTTCAACCTGACGAATTAAGCTCGCTGCACTGACTTTTGGTGCTCCCACTAAGGTGCCCATATTCATGCATGCTTGATAGGCGTGTAAGGCATCGAGATCTTCACGTAATTGACCTACTACTCTGGAGACCAAATGCATCACATGAGAATAACGGTCAACCTTGAGCAGTTCGGCAACATAGCGACTGCCTGGTTGTGAGACCTTGGCCACATCATTGCGGGCTAAATCCACTAACATGATGTGTTCTGAGCGCTCTTTGAGGTCTTGTTGTAATTCCAATTCTAAGCGGCTGTCCAAATCTAGATTGACGCGACCATCTAAGTGTTTACCTCGCGGCCGAGTACCCGCAATGGGATAGATCTCCACCTGATTGGTGGACTTGGTGTATTTAAGTGCCGATTCAGGCGATGCGCCAAAAATACAAAAATCATCGGCCTGCAGATAAAACATGTAGGGGCTTGGGTTGGACAATTTAAGTGCACGATAGGCCGCTTGTGGAGACTGGCAGGGCAAACTAAAAATACGCGAAGGCACCACCTGAAATATATCCCCAGCCAGAATGTGCTCCTTGAGATCCAGCACATCTTGTTTGTAGCGTTCATCGCTTTTATTCACTTGCAGCTTACTGTCACTCAACGGCGGCAACGTACTGAACGGTAAGGCTTTAATGGTAGTGAGTTTATGTTTGACTTGTTCGAGACGTTGACTGATGGCGAAATAATTGTTGCCCACATTTTTACCACTGAACACGCTGCCCACTACTTCACAAACCTGTTGTTGATGGTCAATTAATACCAGGCATTCAGCTAAATAAAACATAAAATCAGGACAGGTATTAGCGCTGTCTCGCACTGGCGGCAACGCTTCAAAACTAGCCAGTAAATCATAAGCAAACACACCACCTAAAAACACTGCATGCGGGTGTTCTCGAATGGCTACCACATTTTTGAGCATCATGCGCAAGGCATCAAATACAGCCGGCGAACGTAAACGACTGTCTTCATCTAGTTCAGGATCGCTGCTGGTGAAAGTCAGGGTGATGATGTCTTCGGCCACATTCAAATCTACGCCCAGTGGTGCAGCTTGCACAAACAGGGGTAAAACCGCCCGCCCATTATCGCTTAATGCCGTTATGCTCACGCGCTGTCCCCAGCACTCTAACTTCAGCGCTGCATCAACCAACAACAAGCTTTTGAGATTGTCCTTGCTGTCAATCTCCGCTGATTCCAGTAGCAGGTTGTGGGCGCGATCTTGGCATAAATACTGATACGCATGCAGAGGATCCGCCACATACGGCGCCTGCACTACCAAGGTTTCCACCTTGCCTGTTTGTTCGGTTAACTGCGCTAAACTCATGTCATTCTGCTCTGTTTTATGCTCGTTTTTGGGACTTTTCTGGTATGTTTCCTACATCTTTTCACCATAAAAAAAGCCCGTTCAAAACGGGCTTTTTTTGGAATTTTTAGTGTCTTACACACAAATAATCACAGCCCGTCAATTCAGGTTGTGCCACCACCAAGTCATGTTTGCTTGTGTATTTATGTTTGTCACTGCTTGTTTATCTCTTTCAATCAATTTGTTTCACAGAAAACCAGCGATTGTTCGGTAATTTACCCAGCTTTGGGTATAATGCCGTTAGTCTCCGTTTTCCCTTGACTCAGCTAGCTAACTTATGATGTCTCTGTGCTAGGCTGACGTTTTGAATTATCTGTTGTGTTAATTCAACAGGCATAGAAGAAAACAAAATGGCTGCGCTGTCAACCAGCAAAATAGGGATAACCTAAATTATTTACTCAGGATACCTTCGCTCGCCATGAAAATTGACTTGCATAGCCACACCCATTTCTCTGATGGTCAACTGTCACCACAGGAGCTGATCACCAGAGCACATACGATGCAGGTTGATGTATTGGCTATCACCGATCACGATACGGTTGACGCCCTGCCCCAAGCCCTAGCGTTTCAGGCTCTGCAAAAACGGCCGCTGCACATTGTGGCTGGTGTGGAACTGTCTACTTCATGGCATAACTTTGACATTCATATTCTTGGTTTGCAGGTTGATATCACCGACCCTGTATTTGCATCTCGCCTACAGCAACAGGGCGCAGAGCGCGAAATCCGCGCCCAAGAGATGTCGAACAAACTCAGTAAAGTGGGCATAGATGAAGTGTATAGCCAAGCGAAAGCGATAGCCGGTGTGGGACAAATTACCCGAGCACATTTTGCCCGCGTATTGGTTGACAGACAGGTGGTCAGCGATTTTGACAAGGCCTTTACCAAGTATTTAGGCAAGGGCAAAAAAGCCCATGTTAAGCCACAGTGGATTAGCATTGCACAAGCAATCGAATGGATCCATGCAGCAGGTGGGCAAGCCGTACTCGCCCATCCCGGGCACTACGACATGACAGCCAAATGGTTACGACGTTTGGTGGCAGAATTCAGTGAAGCCGGCGGAGATGGCATGGAAGTGATTCATTCTCACCTCAGTCCCGAACGTAAAAAATTACTCACTGATCTCGCCCTTGAACATCAGTTGCTCGGTTCCAGTGGTTCAGATTTTCACTACCCCAATCGCTGGACAGAGTTGGGGAAAAACCTCACCTTGCCTGAGGAACTCAAACCTATCTGGCATGATTGGAATTTAGCCGTTAATATGTCGGCGTAGGCTGCGCAATTCAACAGCGTTCACTGCCACTTGCTTTGCTCCCACTTGCTGCGATAGTAACTAAGGAAACTAACATGAGCCAATTTTTTACCATTCACCCCGATAACCCTCAGCCACGTTTGATAAAACAGGCTTGCGAGCTGATCCATAAGGGCGCTGTGGTGGTTTACCCTACCGATTCAGGTTATTCCATTGGTTGTCATATGAACGACAAAAATGCCATAGAACAAATCTGTCGGATCCGCCAAATTGGCAGTGATCACAACTTCACCCTCATGTGTCGTGATATGTCTGAGCTTTCTGAATACGCGCGAGTCGACAATGTCGCGTTCAGGATGATTAAAAACAATACGCCTGGGCCCTATACGTTTATTCTTAAAGCCACCAAAGAAGTCCCCAAACGGCTGCAAAATCCAAAACGGAAAACCATCGGGATCCGTGTTCCTACCAATAAAATAGCGCAAGCCTTATTAGCTGAATTGGGCGAGCCTTTGATGTCAACCACCCTAATCTTGCCCGGTGCGATTGTGGCTGAATCCGATCCTGACGACATCCGCGATAAATTGGAAAAATTGGTAGGTTTAATTATTCATGGTGGCACTTTAGGCGAACAGCCTACTACTGTGATTGATTTATCAGAAGGTGAAGCCACCATCATTCGCCGTGGAAGTGGCGATACTCGCCCCTTCGTGTAAATAGGCCAAACGCCATGGCGCAATCCGGTGACAATTTTGTCTCGCGTTTTTCCCAGCATGATCCAGTGCAGCAACCCCTGCCGCTGGCCTTCATCAATGGCGAAGCCCTAATTGAAAAGCCAGAGGACTTGTATATTCCCCCCGATGCCTTAGAGCTTATTCTGGAGGCCTTTGAAGGGCCCTTAGATTTATTGCTTTACCTCATTCGCAAACAAAAATTTGATATCGTCAACTTGCCCGTTTATCAAGTGACCCAGCAATACATGCAATACGTCGATCTGATGAAAGATCTTAAATTGGAATTGGCGGCAGAGTATTTATTGATGGCGGCCATTTTAGCCGAAGTAAAGTCTCGTTCGTTGCTACCCAAACGGCCTGATGCAGACGACGATGAAGACGATCCTCGCGCTGAGCTGATACGTCGCTTGAAAGAATATGAGTTGATTAAACAAGCCGCCCAGCAACTCGATGCCCTGCCGCGCCAAGAACGTGATTTGTTCCAAGGCAGTGCGACACCGGCAGACTCCGTCGCGCCAATTCGTATTTTGCCACAAGTTAGTTTGCAGGAATTGGTGCTGAGTTTGCAATCGGCCATGCAGCGCGCACAAGCCTTTGAACATCACCATATTGAACGTGAAGCCCTGTCAACACGTGAGCGTATGAGCCACATTCTCGAACAACTCAGTGCTGATCATTTTTCCGGCTTTGATACCTTATTTCATGCCAGCGAAGGGCGTGCTGGCGTGGTGGTAACGTTTTTGGCCATTCTCGAGCTCGCCAAAGAGCATCTCATTGAGTTAGTACAAAATGCCCCCTTCAGTAATATTCATGTGAAATTGCAAGGCCAAACTTATGCCTAAGATTACCCGTGCACAATTGAAGCAATTGGTGGAAGCAGCTATTTTTGTGGCTGATACGCCGCTAGGCACTGAGCAACTGCAGCTAACTGTGCTTGAGGGCATGGCGGTGAGCAAAACCGCTTTAATTGAAGTACTCAAAGAACTGCAACTTGACTATCAAGCACGCGGTATTCAGTTACAAGAAGTTGCCAGTGGCTATCGTTTTGTCTCTGCTGATAGCTTGAGCCCCTGGCTGAGCAAGCTGTGGCAAGAACAAGCCCCGCGCTACTCACGCGCCATGCTCGAAACCTTGGCTTTAATTGCATATCGACAACCCATCACACGTGGTGAGATCGAAGACGTGCGAGGCGTATCGGTGAGTAGTCAAATCATGAAGGCCATGCTCGAGCGCAATTGGATAAAAGTTGTGGGTCATAAAGAACTGCCCGGTCGTCCGGCACTGTATGCCACCACCAAACAGTTTCTTGATTATTTTGCCCTTAAAAGTCTCAGTGAATTGCCAAGTGCCGATTCCTTTGCCCAATTTATCGAGGATGACCAAAACCCTCGACCCGATTCCGATGTTGCAGTAGCCGCTGCCCATGACGAAATTCCGCCATCCCAATCTAGCGAGCCTCGTAGCCTCAAACTAGATGAAACAGAGCAATTACATTAATGAGTGATAAATTACAAAAAGTATTGGCCAATGCCGGTTTCGGCTCGCGCCGTGAAATGGAAACTTGGATTGAAGGTGGCCGCGTATCGGTCAATGGCAAGCTTTCTACCTTAGGTGATCGCGTCGAAGCTGACGATAAAATCAGAGTTGATGGCAACCTCATTACCAGCGGTGAACAGAAAGTCTTTTGTCGCGTATTGATGTACAACAAACCTGAGGGTGAATTGTGTAGTCGTAAGGATCCTGAAGGGCGTGCCACCGTATTCGATCGTCTGCCCACCATTCAGAATGGCCGTTGGATTGCGGTCGGCCGACTCGATCTGAATACCAGCGGTTTATTATTGTTTACCAATGATGGCGATCTTGCCAACCGCTTGATGCACCCGAAACATGAAGTTGAGCGTGAATATGCGGTTCGAGTATTTGGTGACGTGCAGCCAGAGATGCTGAAAAAGCTACAAAAAGGGGTCAAATTAGATGATGGCGTGGCCAAGTTCACCAGCATTCGCAAACTGCCCAGTGACGAGGAAAGTTTAAACAGTTGGTACCATGTTACCCTGTCTGAAGGGCGAAACCGTGAAGTCAGACGGATGTGGGAATCTCAGGGTTTACAAGTGAGTCGCTTAATTCGCGTGCGGTATGGCGCACTAGAATTGGTTAAACGTTTGCCGCAAGGTGGATGGTTAGAACTACCACTGGCAGACATCAACGCCCTGCGCGCCAGCGTGCAACTGCCGCCAGAAAAAGAGACCTTGATTAAGTTAGAACAAGGCAAATTAGACCATGTTAAGTTGAGTCGTATGCGCCGGTCGGTGAAGAAACATCGTGTGGCACAGGCAAACAAACATAAACCTGCGACAAAAGCCGTTGCGGGCAAAGCGACCTCTGGCAAAGTCAGCAGAGCAAGTTCAGAAACTAGAAGTCCCAAAAAGTCATCAGGTTCTGCACAGCGTCCTGCTAGAAAAAGCACGTCGAGAGACTAAGTAAGCGAGGAATAATGCCATGTTGTTAGTGATGGGTAACAAGAATTACTCTTCCTGGTCGTTGCGGCCATGGTTGTTGCTGGAGCATTTTGGTTTAGCATTTAACGAGGTCATTATTCCACTGTATCAAGCGGATAGTGCTGAGCAGATTCGTCGCTATAGCCCTGCGGCAAAAGTGCCGGTATTGATCGATAAAGATCGGCATATTTGGGATTCGCTGGCCATTTGTGAATATGTGTCTGAACACTATCTATCAGGCCGTGCGTGGCCGGCCGATATCACCGCCCGTGCCCATGCTCGCTCGGTGAGCGCTGAAATGCATTCCGGTTTTGCGACTTTGCGGCAATTGATGCCGATGAACTGCCGAGCGACAGGACGACACATAGTATTAAGCGCTGCATTAGAACAAGATATTCAACGCATTACTGCCATCTGGACTGACTGTCGTGAACGTTATGCCAGTCAAGGCCCCTGGTTATTCGGAGAGTTCAGCATTGCCGATTGCATGTTTGCACCAGTGGTGTGGCGGTTTGCCACGTATAGCGTGAGCGTAACACCCATCTGCCAAACATACATGACCACCATGCAAAATAGCCAATGTATGCAAAAATGGTTGAGCGACGCTATGCAAGAAAAGTGGCTGATTGCCGAATCAAAAGTGGGTAACTAGCACCTTTAGCCTTAGCCCATACCATCCAAAGCCGCACGAACTTTATGGTAACGTTCTTGCTGTTCTTCGTTGAGCTGACCATTTTCCACCGTGGCAATGCATTTTTTCACTAATTGTGGCGCCACTTTGGTGGCCCCCAACTCGGCGGATTTTGCGGCGATAACTTGCAACAAATTTAGGGCAATAGAGACATTTTTAGGCATCACGGTAAACGCTTGGGTAAAGGCAGAGATAGCGTTCTCAATGTCACCACGGCGATAGTAATTCACCGCCACATTGTTGAGCTCCCGTGAACTTGACTTGATGGTGGATTTTTCATTCATTTCCTGCTGAATGTAATGCAGGAAAATCTCTCCCTGATCGGAATGATTTTTACAGCGAAACTCGATTTGTTCCAGCACCGCTTGAGAACGTTCGTGTAAACCTAGCTCGTGAAAAGCTTTGGCTTTATCTAACAAAGCGTCCACGCCCTCGTTATCCCACTTGGTTTCATCCAATTGATTCATCAGGGCCTGGGCTTTTTCTTTTTCATTCTCCAAATAAAACAAGCGTACATTGATGACTTTAATCTGTTCGCTGACCTCTGCCTTGGGGAAGACGATTTTCAGTTGTTTGATGTATTCGTTGGCTTGTTTGACTAACTTATCGGTGTTCTCTTCGTCAGCGGTCATGGCGTAATCAATCCCGGAGCGCGCCACGTTTAAATAATTTTCGGGTTTGTCATGAATGGAGTTTTTGGCAAAACGCACAATTTTTTTCGCCGCCTCAAATTGCGTTTCATAATCGTGGGTGATACGTGACAAGTCGAGGGCTGTTTTATGCCGGCGAATATTTCGCGGTGAAATATCGGTGGCCATCAATACACATTCTAAGGCCGTCTCAAAATCATTTTGTTTGATTTGTAAGGCGGTGAGCAGATCATAGGCAGCGAGCTGCGAGTCAGGTTTAAACGCCAAGCGCAATACCAGTTTTTCTGCCGACTCATCTTCATCTAAACGCAAATAGGCATTCACTAATCCAAGTTGTGCCCAAGCAAAGGTTTGCACTTTTAAAATAGCTAAATAAAACTCTTTGGCCTGGGCAAAGTTGCCACACGCACACAACATTTCACCTTTTATTTTCAGCGCTAGGGGGAAAAATTCGGCATTTTTAGGATTGGCTAAGAATAATTCCACTTCAGACAAGGCTCGATTGAACTGGTTTTTTTCGATACACAGATACACTTCTCGCAAGGCTTTTTTACGTGCCAATACCCGACTTAATCGCCGATCGAGCTCTTTAACCGTAAAGGGTTTGGCTAAAAAATCATCTGGTTGCAACTCGATGATACTTTGCACTAAATCTGAATTGGTATCGGCACTAATGAACACAAAAGCCGTACTGGAGGGCAACTCGCCGTTGGTTTTTATTTCGTCATAAAAGTAATAACCATCTTGCTCTCTTTTTAAGTTGTAAGAGCAAATGATCAAATCGAAGCGTTGATTACGGATGGTGGTCAGGGCGAGGCTTATTTTGTCCACGTAGGTGATATCGCTGAAACCCAGTTCTTCCAGTGAATACTTCATGTAGCCCTTCGCTAGGGCTTGATCATCAACGATCAATACTTTGGTGTCTTTAGCTAATTGCGAATTCATGGACAGCCGATTTTCCTTCAGTCTGTTAGGTTATCGTAGGTTTTCAGGAAATATTCAGTTTTGATTGCAAATTTAGCTAAGGTTACTGGATGCGACTTGGCTTATCACTGCCGGTACTCACTTATTTCTCCTCAGATGGCGCAGGTTCTGCCACCTTGGGCACAAATTCTTCATTTTCACTGGCCAGCAGCAACGCGATCCAGTGTGTTTGCTGATTAGACTCCAAGGCAATTTTTACTATCATGGTCAGCGGCACTGACAGCAACATGCCAACCGTGCCCAATAACCAACCCCAAAATACCAAGGACAAAAACACTACCAATGTCGACAAACCGAGTCCGCGCCCCATATACCTTGGCTCAACCACATTTCCCATGACGGTATTGCTTAGCACATAACCCAGGGCTACCAGCCCAGCTGAGGGGGCACCAAGCTGCACAAATGCCAATAACACGGCAGGAACCGCAGCGATAATCGAACCTATATTGGGAATGTAATTGAGTAAAAATGCCAGCATGGCCCACAACATAAAATGGTCAAGACCTAATACGTACAACCAAATGCCGATGATTAACCCTGTTCCTAAACTGACTAAGGTTTTAATCGCCAAATAGTTTTTAACTGAACTTAAAAATTTATCAATCTGTTGCATCTTCATATCCGGATCATCCAAGGCAATATGAATTTTCGGTGCAATAGAGTGAGCTTCAAACAACATGAATAACACGATCAACAAGATCAACAAAAAGTTGGTGAGCACACCGCCAAGGCTAGTCAGCACATTGGTTGCCATGTTCATTGCCATACCTGGGTCGAGGTACGACAATAATTGTTGTTTGTCGATTTTAACGTTAAGTGCATCAAGTTGATTGATCAACCACGAAAACTGTTCGGCCAATTGCGCTCGGTACTTAGGCACGTTTTGACTGAACTCATTCATCGACTGCCCTACCATACCCGCCAAGATGAATCCAAATACGACAATAGCCAGTATAACCGTGAGAATGGCCAAGCTACGTGGCACTTTCAACTTTTGCAATCGACTTATCATCGGGCTGCAGGCCATAGCGATAAATAATGAAAGCAAAAATGGCACAACAATCGTGTTTGCCGCTTTAATACCGGCTAATACAATAACCAATGCGGCGAGTATGACGAGCACACGTAAAGAAGATGAGGAGGGTGTTTTTGCTTGCATTCGATATATCTAGGTAGCGTCCATTTACATGCAAACTATCAGATAGTTAACACTTTTTACAGTATGATGATGTGGCCAAGAATTGGTCGCCAAGCATTGGTCGCCATAAAATAGTCGCCAAGGGTGACTCGCATTTAAAAGCCAACAATGAGGAAAAGGCTAAACATGAACTTAAACCCCGCCGCTATTCGCATCAAAAATCTGCGCTTACGCACCTTTATAGGCATCAACGATGACGAGATTGTGAACATGCAAGACGTCGTGATCAACGTCAAGATCCAGTATCACGCAGATTCTGCGACAGATTCTGACCGCATGGATGATGCGTTAAATTATAAAACCATCACTAAGCGCATCATAAAACTAGTGGAAAACAATCGTTTTTCGTTGTTGGAAAAACTGACCGCCGATGTACTTGCCATCGCGGCAGAACACAGTTGGGTCATTTATGCTGAAGCTGAGGTAGACAAACCCCACGCTTTACGTTTTGCAGATTCTGTGTCTTTATGTTTATCTTGTCAGAAGAATACATAAACATTCACTAAGGTTTAGGGCACATATGAAAATTTTAATAACAGGTGGCTCCGGCCTCATTGGTTCTAATTTAGTGCCCTTACTCCGCCCACATGGGATTGCCGTCTACACCCGAAATGTTGCAATGGCAGAACAAATACTGGGGCATAAAATCCATTATTTGTCTTCATTAGAGCATCTAAGTAATCTGAATGACTATCAAGTAGTGATTAATCTAGCCGGTGAACCGATTGTTGGAAAACGCTGGTCGGCGCAACAGAAAGGGGAAATCGAACGAAGTCGCTGGTCGGTCACCGAAAAAATTGTCGCCCTCATCAAAGCCAGTAGTGTGCCACCGGAACTCTTGATTAGTGGTTCGGCAGTGGGGTATTACGGGCCACAGGACGATACTATCCTTGACGAACAAAGCACCCAAGTGAAAGACGATTTTGGCCACCAGTTATGCGAACGCTGGGAGTTTTTAGCCCAACAGGCAGCATCAGAAAAAACCCGTGTATGTATCCTGCGTACGGGTATTGTGGTGACAAAACGCGGCGGGGCTTTAGTGAAAATGCTAACGCCGTTTAGATTGGGATTAGGGGGGCCGATAGCGAGCGGCCAACAATACATGTCGTGGATCCACTTGGAAGATATGTTGCGCGGCATCTTACACTTGATTGACAACCCTAACTGTCGAGGTATCTTTAATTTTACCGCACCCAACCCAGTCACCAATCAAGAATTCAGCCAAGCCTTAGCCACTGCACTGCATCGCCCTTGTCTGTTTCGTGTGCCAGAATTTGCCCTACGCTTAGCGATGGGAGAATCCGCTGACCTACTTGTTTATGGTCAACGGGTTGTGCCCAAACGCTTATTGGCAAGCGGCTACAATTTTGTTTACAGCGACATTGACGCAGCGTTTAATTGTTTGCGCCACTGATGAATCGCCGTCTGTGCTTATACCATTTGCCTTAGCAAATGGCTGGTATTAAGACGTAACAAGCGCCAACAACTGATCCCACCCAAGCACGCCACAACAATGGCACCACTTATCGGGGCAATAATGAAAAATTGCCCGTGCACAGTGGCTTGCATTGAGAACACTTCGGTTTGTAACAAATACAGACTCAACTCATTAAAGGTTGCAGCCATCAATCCTGCTGTCATGCCGATGATCACAAATTCGCAGATCACGCTCCACCGGATCAAACTGCCTTTGGCGCCTAACGTGCGTAAGATGGCCAATTCTTGCTGCCTCTCGTCCATACTGGCTTGTACCTGTGCGACCAAGACTAATGAACCTGCAATGAGCACCAGGACCAAAATAAATTCAACGGCTACCGACACTTGTTCTACAATACTGCGCAGCTGATTAATCTGTGCATCTACATCAAACAAGGTCACGCTAGCAAATGGTTGCAACAATTCAGTGAGTTTAGGCTTGTCGTCTATTGGTAAATAAAAACTCGACATGTAGGTGGGAACAAACTGCGCCATGGCCCGGGGCTCAATGACAAAAAAGAAGTTTGGTTGCATCGACTGCCAGTTCACGTCACGCAAACTTGTCACCTTCACTCTGACGACTTCGCTACCAATGTTGAAGGTTAGGGTATCATCCAAATTGATACCTAAACGCTGCGCCAATCGCTCTTCAACCGATACTTCAAATGGCATCTGCTCCTCGCTGGCTGAGGTATTTTCGTCAAACCAACGACCTGCAACAATTTTAGAACCAATCTGTAGCTGCGTATTCCATGTTAAATTAGCTTCACGTCCCAAACCTTGCCGACCCGCATCTCCTGCAGACTCCTCTTCTTTACTAATATCGGTACGTATTTTTTCACCATTGATGGCCACAAAACGGCCCCGCACCACTGGATAAAATTTATCTAAGCTGACATCAGCTTGATTGAAATGCTCAGCTAAATTGGGCATTTGCTCTTGGCTGATGTTAATCAAGAAATAATTGGGGGTGCCCTGTGGTAATTGATCTTGCCATTGTTTGACCATGTCGTTACGCATCACAAGTACCACGAGCAGCAACATGATGGTGATAGCAAAACTAATGAGCTGGACGCTATTATCAAGTGCACGACGATGTATGCGCGCCCATGCAAGGCGCCAAGCACCCATCTTGCCCTGCCCCAGACGCCGCCCTAGCCAAATCAGCCCAAAAGTCACCAACAAAAGTGCTAGTACCAGCAAAATACCCGACACAAACAAAATGGCACTGATCTGCAAATTTTGACTGTAAGCCCACATCAATAAAAATATGGCCCCACCCGAAGCAATAAATTGAATGGCACGCGATGAGAGATTTGCACCTAAATCACGTCGCAATACACGCAATGGCGAAACAGAGAACAGTTTTAATAAGGGGTACAAAGAGAACAAAAACGCGCACACAGCACCGGTGAAAATCGCGATAAAAACAGGACGCCAGTGCCAGGCATCCATGCTCACATCAAGTTGCCCAGCCAGTGCCCACACCACGGCTTGTTGCAGTAAAAAGCCAATCAAACCACCAATCAAAATACCCAAGGTACTAATAAATAGTATTTGCAGTACATATACTTGCTTAACTTGACGACCCGTTGCCCCCAAGGTTTTCATGATTGCCACGGGATCATAGTGACGCTGACTGTAGCGCTGTGCCGCAACAGCAATCGATACCGCCGCCAATACAATGGCCAACAGACTCGCCAAAAGAAAGTACTGCTCTGCGCGCTGAACAGAACGCCCTAAGGGCGAATCATCATCGTCCACCGAGTTCCAGTCATGAATTTCTCGATCCAATTGTGGGCGCAACCACGTGTAGTATTCATCTAATACCGATGTATCGCCAACAAAGTAATAGCTGTAGCTGACGCGACTACCAGGCCCGGTGAGATTGGTTGCTGGCAAGCCTGAAAGGGGGATTAATACTTTGGGGTCGCCGGCAAATACGCTAAAACCAGCATCAGGAACGGAAACAAGTACTTTAGTGACAGTAAACGCTGCGTCTCCCACATCTAAGGAATCCCCGATGTTTAGCGCTAAACTTTGCATCAACCGCGATTCTACCCATGCTTCACCGGGACCCGGAAGTTCACTGGTGGGCAGGCCTTCGCTGAATGCTTGGTCGGATACCTTTAACTGACCTTTGAGTGGATAACCCGGCCCCGCCGCACATAATTCAGCCAACAACATGTGTTGCTTAGCAAAGACCATAGAGCGAGTCCGTACCTGCTGAGCAGTATCAAGCTCTAAGGTTTGAGCTTGCTCCAACCATGCATCGGCAACGGGTTTGCGCGCACTAAGTACGCGGTCAGCTGCAATAAACTCAGCACTTTTAGTACTCAATGCACTTTGCAACCTTTCACTGAATAGCGATAAAGACAACACCGAAGACACCGCTAACACAATGGCAAGTAAAATGATGGTTAACTCTCCGCGACGTGTTTCATGTTTGAATAAACGCCACGCCAAATTCAGACTAAAACTCGACATGCTTCAACCCCGTTTCTGCGTTGCGTTGAGCGCGTGTTTGATTGAACTAAGCTCAGCAGTTTCTGTCAATTCTCCGGCATGCATATGCAATTGGCGTTGGCACTTTGCCGCAAGTTCTTGGTCGTGTGTTACAAGAATGAGGGTAGTATTGGCGTCACGATTTAATTCAAACAGTAACTGTTCTATCTTGCCGCTATTTGCCGCATCTAAGTTACCTGTTGGCTCATCGGCAAACAATACTTTGGGTTGAGTGATAAATGCACGAGCAATGGCGACACGTTGCTGTTCGCCACCAGACAGTTGATTGGGGTAATGACTTGCACGATGATCTAATCCAACCAACTTAAGCAAATCTAAAGCCCGTTGTTTGGCATTGGCTGTCCCCGCTATCTCTGCAGGCAACATGATGTTCTCAATAGCACTGAGGCTTTGTACCAGCATGAAACTCTGAAAAATGAAGCCCACATTGGCGCCACGAAGTTGAGCACGTTGCTCCTCATTCATTGCATGCATGGCTTGGCCGTTTAGGAATATTTCCCCCGACGTCACTTCATCAAGCCCCGCCAATAAACTCAACAATGTGGACTTTCCTGAACCTGATGCCCCAACGATTGCCACAGATTCCCCCACTGAGACATTAAAACTGATGGGTTGAAGGATCTGTAATTGACCTTGAGCAGTAGAAACTGTTTTACTAATCCCATTAGCTACTATCATTTTTTCTGGAGTCATTGTGCTGCCTGTAAATGCTAAGTCTTGGTTGACTAAATTAAAATTTCTCTTGGTATTAATACCTTTATTGTGTGTTTCAGATCAATTGTGGGCCAAAGACACAAAACTATTGATACTCGGCGATAGCTTAAGTGCTGGCTATGGCATTTCCCTAGCTGATGGGTGGGTAAGTTTGTTACAAGATATGTGGAGAGACGATAGCATAGAGGTAGTTAATGCGGCGATTAGTGGTGAAACCACTGACGGGGCGTTGGCGAGACTGCCCAGATTGCTTGAGCAACACGCTCCCAGCCATTTATACATAGAATTAGGTGGAAACGATGGATTGCAAGGCCATCCAGTAGCAAAGATGCAAAGTAACTTAATCGCGATGATTGAGTTGGCTAAGCAACAGAATATTCAGGTTATTCTGCAAGCTATGCAAATACCACCAAACTACGGTAGACGTTATACCGACATGTTCGCACAAAGCTTTATAGATATTGCCGCAGAAACCAATATACGATTAATCCCGTTTTTTTTGGCAGATATCGCCACCAAACCTGAATTAATGCAGCGGGATGGTATTCACCCGAATGCAGCAGCACAACAAAGTATTGCCCAAGCCATGTACGCACAATTCAATCGTATACTGGCTGGCGAATGAACTATTTAAGGTCTAGACTGACCTTAGTGCGTTTACTCAACCATAGGAGGACAAGATGGAGATAGGTTCAGCAGGTGCAGGGTCGTTAGCTCAAATTGCACCAACCCAGACGGGTTCTCAGCAACAAGTGGTGCAGGCTCAATCTCAAGAGACCTTGGAATCACCGCCAGAACAACAAACGAGGTCATCAGCAGACGATCGTGTTGGCTCAATCATAGACACGAGAGTTTGAATCAACAAAGCCACTCGCTCTGCAGTGGCTTTTTTATGAATAACAGCCATGTTTTCTAAAGCTGCCGAGGCAGTTTACATGTCTAATACCTTAGCTTGCATCAAACTGTTTTAATTTGTCGATTATCTGCTGAGCATTGTGTAACGTTCTGATTTGAATGAATAATTGCTCAGCTTGCCAATATTGCCGACTGAGATAACCAAGCCATTGTTTAACACGATTGGGGAAATACTTGCCTTTATCTGAGTACAACTCATAACCCGAGTAATCAAGAAGCAACTGCTTCACTTCAGGCCACAACATAGATTGTTGAGTACCTTTAATGACGGCAGCCAAATTTGGCAGAGCCAAGGCCCCACGTCCAAGCATAATGTTCTGACACTCAGACTCTTGTATGCATTGAAACGCTTGCTCTCTTCCCCAAATTTCACCATTTGCTACTAGGGGAATATCAACGTGTTGCTTTATTTTAGCTATCCACGGCCAATACGCTGGGGGTTTATAACCGTCCAACTTTGTTCTAGCGTGGATCACCAAAAGGTCAGCACCACCCGATGCGATGGCATGGGCATTTTCAATTGCTAAGGTAGTGTCGGCAAATCCTAGCCGCATTTTTGCGCTTAAAACCGTGCCTTTGGGTAATGCTTGACGCACTGTTGACAATATTTGGTAGAGTGTTTCGGGCTCTTGTAATAGTACTGCGCCACCTTTACTTTTATTCACCGTTTTAGCAGGGCAACCAAAATTTAAATCAATACCATGAGAACCTAGCTCAACCGCTCTAACAGCGTTTTCTGCTAGCCATTGAGGCTCACTTCCAAGTAGTTGAACTTTGACTGGCACACCACTTGGTGTGTAACCATGGTGGTGTAGTTCAGGGCACATTCTATAAAACACACGTTTGGGGAGAAGCTGATCAACAATCCTGACAAACTCAGTGACACATAGATCGAAGCCACCTACTCTCGTTAGCATGTCTCGCATTAAACTATCAACAACGCCTTCCATAGGCGCTAAGGTAATGTGCACGGTAGTGTACCCTTTGAGAAATCTGCAAAAAGCTTATTAAATGGGAGGTTATTTAGTTTGAAAACTAGTGGAGATACTGCGCTCATGACAGTTTTGCAAGATGGCTAGTTTTGTTTGCTCATCTGCGTTCCCCCATTGCAAAATCTCCTCTAAGGTTCGCTTACAGCCGACACAAATGTCATGTTGATTTAAACAACAATTGCGTACACATGGTGACTCAAGCCCTGACCGTAAGTTTTGCATGTTCGCCTCAATTAAACTCATCCACTTTACTTAACAGTAAACAATCGATGAGTGCTAAAAATACAAAAGCCCCAATTAAGGGGCTTTTCATTATCGGATTACCTAATTAAAGCTTGATACCACGATTTTTAGCCTTTTCCTTGATGTAAGGCTCCCAGCTTCGTGCACTACGTGCAGTAGCGGTGTCCTTTTTAGCTTCAAGTACGTGCTGGTATGCGCTTCTGAAATCACCCGTATAAAAATTAGCTTCCATCATCGCCATATGAATACGACCAACGTTATCAGCTCCACCATCTAATGCTTTTTGTAAAGCACTCAATGCATCTTTATACTTTTCTGCAGCATACAACAAAGTACCTTGTTTGCTGTACATGTCAGGATTTGAAGAAATCGCCGCAGCTTGGCCATAATAATTAGCCGCTTTTAAATGCTCTTTCGCTTGATGCCAGGTATTTGCCAATGTAGATAAGTTTTTCTCATCCTTTTTAATTAACCCTGATTTCATGTATTTCTCATACAATAGAGCCGCTTTATACGGAATATTGTTGGTAGAATACAACTGCATCAGCGCTTTAATCTCAGCTTCTTTTGTTAAGAACCCTTGATTCAACGCCATTTCAAACGTAGAAAGTGCCTTTTTATAGTCTTCAACCAACATATAAAAGAAACCAAGTTGTGTCCAATTCGCCTTATTGTCGGGGAATATTGTCACCGTATCTTCAGCTACTTGGATGGTTTCTTTGTACATCTTTCTGTTGAAATAAGAAGTCAATTTAAGGGCATAGGCATTTTTATTCGGTTTCTCAGCCATTTTGATAGCTTTGTTAACCGGTTCAATAATGTCTGCCCATTTTTGCTGCTCATACAAGGCTGTAGCAATACGCAAATACACTTCAGCTTCTTCTTTACAAGTAAAAGCCATCCATTTGTTGTACCACTCAATTGCTTGAGGATACTGCTTTTCTTGCATATTAAGATCAGCAACTAAACGCAAGGTACCGGCTTGTTCTGAATCATTTAACTTATTCACTTTCACAGCTTTGGTTAAATATTCGAGAGCCTTTGTCGCACTTTCAGGCTTAGTAGCCAGCAAATTACCAATAAAACGATCGGTAAATGCACGGTCGAACTCTTGAGAAGTATCAATTTCGTATAAAAGTGCTAAAGCTTCGTCTATCTGATCATTGTTGTAAGCTTCATAAGCCTTCTGAACTTTTTTACCAGTTCTTTCACTCGGTATATTTGTCGGACCCTTTTTATAGTCCGGACAAATCACTGGTGCACCTTGTGCGTAAACTACACTGGGTAACACTGTAAAAAACGACAAGGCTGAAACAACACATAATTTTTTAATGGAAACTTTAATCATGACTGATCCAACTTAAAGTCTAGTTGCACGGTTAAATTAAATTGCTTGATTGGTTTGCCATCTTCGATTTTGGGTTTGTATTTCCACTTTTCCAATGCACGTCTAGCCTCACGGTCAAACACACGTTTTGGATCAGCATCGATGACTTCAACATCTTCAACACCGCCTACTTCATTAATGGTAAACGACAATCTCACCCAACCTTCTTTACCGTCGCGAGCAGCTTGCACTGGGTACTTAGGTTCGATACGCACGATAGGCGTAGCGTCTCCGTCCCTTTGCATTGCGCCAACGCCACCGATATCTACCGAAGCGCCGCCTACATCTATTGAAGGCATAGCAAAACCTAAGCCATCAGTATTTGCTTTAGCCACATCAGGCTCAACCGGCTGAATTTTCGGTGGTTGCTGTGGTGGAGGAGGTGGTGGTGGTGGCACCCTAGTACGCAACTGAGTTGAGTCATCAGGTGGTGTCATCACGATATCAATGATAGGTGATGGTGCAGCTTTATCTGCAGGTCTTGATGAGTTCTCTATCAATTTTGCCATTAACACAAACAAACCGAACGCAATGGCAGCACCAACTAAAATAGAAACTATTAGTCTACCCATATTTAACCGCCCGCCGTTGCTATAGAGATTCTATCAATACCAGCTGCTTTAATTTGGTCCATGACTTCAACAACAACCCCGTGTTCAGCATTTTTATCTGCTTGAATTATAATTACATCAGAGGGTTGTTCCGCCATTAAACGTTCCAAATTAGCCCGCACACTTTCTATATCAACCTGACGTTTGTCTATCCATACATCACCTTTCTCCGTTACAGCGATAAAGATGTTAGCGTTTTTAGGCATGACAGATTGAGTAGCGTTTGGTTTTATCACCTCTATACCTGCTTCTTTCACGAAGACAGTTGTTACGATGAAGAAAATCAACATGATAAAAACAATGTCCAACATAGGAGTCATGTCTATTGCTGCATCTTCTTCTTCGACTCGAACTTTTCGACCCATAAGATCCTCTCCTTAATGATGGGGTAAGCTATCAACAAGCTTTTCTCTGGCAATCTTAACTTTCGCTTCTAAGCGAGAGCTAAAAAACACCCCAGATAAAGCAGCAACCATACCAGCCATAGTAGGAATAGTTGCCATAGATATCCCGGCCGCCATTAGACGAGGATTACTGGTACCTTGAGCTGCCATTGTTTCGAACACCCCAATCATACCCGTTACTGTTCCTAACAAACCAATTAGAGGACACATAGCAACAAGAGTTTTTATCAATAACATTCTTGAGCTTAAGCCATCTGATGCTTGTGAAATCCACGTATCACGGATTCTATGCGCATACCATGAAGTGGTATCCTCTCTAGCATCCCATTTAGCTACTATATCCTTGTGTAGTTTGGGGAACACTGAAGTCAGATACCAATAACGCTCTATCATAAACACCCACATTAGAAAGAGCGCTAGGGCGACGACGTATAATACGTCGCCACCGGCAGCGATAAAGTCCCTGACCGACTCCCATAGTCCAATCAGGTATAACATCTTAGGCTTTCTCCGTCTCAGCGTGCGCAGCAATGATGCCTGCAGTCTGTTCATCAAGAATATGAACAATTGACTTACTACGGCCCGCTACAATGCTGTGCATCAGTAATAAAGGCAGAGCTGCAATGATACCCTGAGCCGTTGTTACTAGTGCCATTGAGATACTACCTGCCATCAGTTTAGGGTCACCTGTACCAAACAATGTGATCTGCTGGAAGGTGGCAATCATACCAAGCACTGTACCTAGAAGACCAAGAAGAGGAGCAATAGCGGCGAAAATCTTGATGATGTTGATACCACTTTCGATGCTTGGTAACTCACGCAAAATAGCTTCGTCTAATTTCAACTCTAAATTTTCTGCATCCGTTCCTTTGTTGTCACGGTAAACGGTCAGAATTCTACCAAGTGGGTTACTCGTAGAAGGGTTAGACGGATTATTAAGTTGTGAACGCATTTTTCCGCTGATCACGGTCAAGGTAATAATTTTATACAAACCAATTAATAAACCAATCGCCAACATCACGGTAATGACGTAACCAACTACACCACCTGCATGATAACGTTCCATCATGGTCGCTTTCTCTTTAAGCAGACCTAACAACACGCCACGAGAAGGGTCAGCATAGAAAGGAATGACACCAGATTTGGCACTAATTAAGGCCTGAGCTGAATCAACCAAATAACCGTCAGGCTGACGACCTAGAGGCTGAACAATTTCGTCTTTGTCATCATAGATTAGATAACCTTGCTCGCCGATTAAGTTGAACGTACCAACACGCACAACATCTTGAGTTTGTGAGCCACCATCTAAGCTAACTACTTTAGTGTTGAAACGAGTAATTTTACCTGATTCAGTCATCTCAGTTTGTAACGCAAACCAAAGGTCTTCTAATTCTTGAATATTAGGTAAGCCCTTTGATTCTTCAGACATGCGCTTCAAAAACTCGCCACGACCAGGATGTTCCGCACTAACGATCGACGTAGAGATCTGACCATAGGCTTCAGCCGATGCTTGCCGTACTACACCAAACATTTCACCCAAGGTACCAGTGGCTTGATCTAATTCTAATTCTTTAGCAGCAAGGGCGGCTTCATTGTCAGCAAATTGCTTGGTTAAACGATCACCGCGCGCTTTTTCTGCCTTCAAACCATCTTGTGCTTTTTTCAACAAAGCTTGTTTATCTGCACGAGCAGATTGGAATTCTGCCTCACGCTCTTTATTGATTCTTGCTTCTGAAACACGATTTTTCTTCACTTCTTCAAGCAACTCTTCTAGAGAGTTTGCAGCCATAGCGCTTGTTGCCATCATCGCTAACGCAGCAGCGGCTAATATGGATTTATATATAGGTTTCATCAATATTACTCCGCAGCTTTAATTGGTAACTTAATAAGATCAGCTGGCACAAGTTTATTGGCCATACGTACAGCAGTGATGACTGAGCTTAAATACTCATCGCCAAGTTCTTGCCATGCACGAGCGTCGTTATCCCACACCCATGCATTTTTTTGATCAAGTGACAATGCAACGAGAGCAGTTCTACCTAGATTAAAGAAATCAACTGTGATTTCAGTACCTTGGAAATTAAGAGTACCTTTATATGATCCCATGAAGCGACCATAAGTGTTTTCTATTTGATAAGCTTCAATAACTTGACGGAATTGTTCCGACGTCGTTACGTTGGAATTACCCATTACATCACGCAAACGATCAACTCGGGCTTTACGCTCTTCCAAGTCAATTGGTACATCAAGATTGATAAACTGTTCTAGGCTATCGATCATTCTGAACATCAGAGGAACTACGCCACGTTTAACACCTTCGATACCATCGATTTGACGTTGTAAAGAGTCGATTCCACGTTGCTGGTCAGCAACTAATGTGGCAACGTAATCGTTATAAACTTTGAGATTCTCAGTTTCGTCAACTACCTGACGATATTCAGCAAATAATTCTTGAGATTGCTCATAAAGATTATTTATTTTCTCTTGGGAGTTCGCTGCAGCAACGTGAATTTTAGATTCTTCTGCATGAAGATCATTTAACGTGTCTGCAGAGACAACGGCGCTGCTACCGAGTGCAAAGGCACCAACGACGGCAGAAGCAATAAGGTTTCTCTTGCTCATTTTGGACATAATTCCCAACCAATTTCTTGTTTTGAATCCTTGCTAAGCGCGTATGTTGGTCAGCAAGGGGCTTATAAAGCACTGTTGTTTAAGGGGCTTAGCTCTAAATTTAATACGACTAAGACTGTTGAATGGTCACATGGATGTTAGCGAATTGTCAAGACGAGGATTATTGCAATGCTGAACATTTGCGTAATTTAAACATTTGCTTTTTTTGCTTTTTTTGCTTTTTTTGCTTTTTTTGCTTTTTTAGAATGTGTTGTAAATTGTGCAATCACTGTTGAAATTTTATTCTGACTAAAAACACAGGAAGACGGGTTTGAGTCTTCAAAAAAAAACCTCCACTGAAAGTGGAGGTTTTTGGGTTTATTGCTAGCTATTTACACAAAGCAAATAGCCAACATTAACTTTGATTAAAATCTTGCTTCAAAACCAAAGCGAACGTAGCGCGGAGTTTGCCAATCATAAGCAGCACCGTACCACTGACTGACATTACCTTCACTGATCTCATAGTGTTCGTTAGAACTGATCACTTCTTGGCTATTCAACAAATTGAATACGTCAACCGAGGCTTCCATCTCAATACCTTCAACTTCGAAGCTGTATGCCAACGATACATCTACATTAAACGTCCAAGGTGTTCTACCAGCGCTACCGCGAGGTGTGAAAGTAAACACTTTTTCAGTTTGTTGACACACTCCATCCATATTGGTGTCTGGACACTGCCCTGTGTAGATGTAGAACGTATCCCCGTAGCTACCGTAAATATCGGGATCATCGGTGATATAACCACGGCCAAATGTTGACAAAGGTTTACCGCTGATTAACTGAGCGTTAAAACCAAACGTCAAGTCTTCAGTGAGATCATAACTACCGAACAACTTAAATGCATGACGACGGTCATTGGCTTGATAACCTTGTGCGCCATCCATTAATGCTGGGAAGTCGAAGTCTTGAGTAATACCAGCATCAGCTTGTACGATATCAGACTTAACCGCACCTTCGAAGTTACCCGTGCTTCTTGACCAGGTGTAAATGAAAGTCATGCGGAAATCATCCGCGCGATACATCATCTGTGTTTGTAAGGCTAGATATTCATTATTACCTTCAGGAAGACCAATATCCGCTGCCGGGATCGTAGTACGTGAACCGGGATCTGGTTCTCCATCAAATAAGTCGAAGTCTATATAGTTACGTGGATCGCCATTACCATAGTAATAGAAGCCATCTTTATAGGATGTGGCGTTATCACCAGGGCTCACTAACAAACAGTATGGATAAGCAAATTCACCACAATAGTCGTCAAGAACGCTTGTTACTTCACGATAAATACCGGTAACAGAGAAAGACAACTCATCGCTAAGCACTTGCTCATAACCCAAGATATACTCGTCACGTGCAAAGGGATTAGCTTCTTCGGCCACAAAAATATCTTTTTGCGGAATGGTAGATACTGAGTTAACCGCTTGTGAAGTGCTCAGATTACCGGTTATTGGCTGAATACCAGTAGGTGAGCCAGTGGCGTCTGAACCTGTGAAAGTGTAGTGAGTTGTAACGTCACTTACGCCTGATGCAGCACGGAAAATGGTGTTGTTAGCCACCGGCAAGTAGTAAGTACCGTAAGTACCAAAGACTTTGGTATCACCATCGCCATTCACATCCCAGCTAAACCCTAAACGCGGAGCAATGTCGGTATTAAAGTCGAACAATAATTTACCGGTAGTACCTTCACCCTTGAATTTGTCTTTACGCAAGCCAATGTTCAATATGAGGTTTTCAGTAGCCTGCCATACATCTTCGATGTAATAGGCAGTCAGATCTGATTTAAAACCACCACCACCAGCAAAGATACGGTCAGTTACATAATCCTGATTAGCACCAGTATTGTTGGTGTAAGGAATACCCTGGATAGTACCGGTAGGGATAAGCGTACTATAGGTATAACTGTGTCCGCCCACTGGTTCATCTAAACGAGTAGATTCGCGGTTTTGCACATCTAAACCAGCTTTGATGGTGTGATCACCAAACACATATTCAATGTCTAAGCGATACTGGACGTTGTCATCGTTGTTGCTACCAACTGTTCCACCTTGACCACAGCTTGTGATGGGGTTAGTGGTAGTACGTGTATCGTTAACAGATGGACAGTTAAGGTCTACTCCTGGTTTTAATGTGTTGTACTCAGTCTTAATTTCACCTGCCATCGCGCTAACTGATAAATCGTCGGTTAAATAGCCTGTATAGGTTAAACTCTGAGCTTTACCACCACGCAAACGAACGTTGTATTCTGGGTCACCAGAAATCACACCGGTGTTACCGTTATAGTCGTAAATGGTTTCAGTGGTATCGTTGCGGTCAGAATAACCGAAATAACTCAAACGGTGATCTTCAGCAATTTGCCAATCTAATTTTACACCCCAGAATAGGTTGTCACTGCCTGATGATTCCCGCTCTCTGAATTCATTAACGGGTGTCGTTCTTCTGCGGCCGTTGGCAAAAGCAAAGTCATTTTGAGAATCGCGTGGGTTAACCAAAGCATAAATAAATAGGGTATCTTCAATCAACGGACCAGACGCAGAGATAGCTACATCAATAAAACTTTGTTCGTCCAATCTCTCATCAGCAAACACCAATCCGGTTGAGCCCTTACCACGAGAAACGCTACCTTTTTCTTGCAAACCAGAAGGAATAAAATTAGCAACCGCAGCAAATTCCCACTCGTTTGTACCGCTCTTGGTAACAGCGTTCACTACACCGCCAGTTGTACGACCAAATTGAGCTGAGTAACCACCCGTTTTAACCTGGAATTCTTTGTAAAATTCAAAAGGGACAGAACCGCAACCTAAGCCTTGACGAGTATTAGTTACTTCTAATCCATTGATGTAACAGGAGTTTTCAGCAACAGAAGCGCCACCAAATGAGGCGGTGTTGCCAAAACCAGATTCACCGGCCACCGTACCTGGGGCAAGTAAAGATACTGCAGTTAAATTTCTCGCAACAGGTAAACGATCAAGCTCAAATTCGTCAATAACTAAACCTGAGTCGGTAGACGTTACGTCAACAGCTGAAAAGCGAGCACCTGTCACTTCAATACGTTCGGTACCATCAGCACTTAAAAAATCGAAGTCTGCGTTTGCGTTTGAACCCAAGGCAACCCGTAATTTATCAGTGGCGACAACTTCACCATTTTTACTGATTACGATGTCATATTCACCCGTGGGTAATTTTGAAAAACGAAACGTTCCTTCATCAGAAACGGAAATTTGGCGGCTGTACCCAGTTTTTGGGTCAGTGGCGGTCACGGTATACTGAGAGTAATCGTTAGCTTTGATAGAACCGACGATGTTAGACGTTGTATTATCTGCTACTGCTGGCAAGGATAAACCCAAGCAAGCAGCTACTGACAGAGCAGCAGCACTCTTTTTGAATGTAAACATATATGTCTCCCTGGACCACTATTAAGTGTGATTGGTTTGTCGTTTTAACGACTTTTTTATAAATAAGGTAGTGAGCCTCGCGTAGATATTAACCACGTATTGGTCAAATGGTCAACAGCCTGTAACAATTCTCCTAAACAATGCAGCGCCAACCGAATGCAACACCTTAACTACATTTGAGACGCCTTACTCAAAGGCCAAATATGAACTGAAAAACCAGAAGATTGTTTTTCTCAGTGTTTCAGGGTGTGTTTCTCTGGCAATGAAAGTACAAAACGATCCAGCCATATTCATAAAATTTAGAGTCGACAGGATGTTTAACAAAGGAAATTCAGAGTGGTTTTATTTTAGTTGGGATAATTACTCAAGCTACAATAAAACCAACTCAGAGCATTCAACACACAATGTGCCTTCTTTACTCAGGCACAGCTCAATATATTGTTCACAAAATTATCGAAACATCGAAAAATGATGCTGTAACTTGGCGGATTTTGCAATGGACTGTGTACTCAAAGTTTGTCTGACTTGTGCCACACTTGCTGTATAGATTGGTCTTTTACTCGCATGAAATTCAAGTTGGTTAGGCTCATAATCCAAACCACAATGTTGCATTAAAGCGATCAGTTCAGGTTCTGTGTTTGCCACTAAATTTTCATACTTAATGGGATAAATGAAAGAGCCATAAAGCTTAAGCCAATGCGCCATCAGTTTGTCTTCTAAGTTCATGAAATGTGCAATATCGTTTACAGACTGCGTCCAATGAAGGCCAGAACTAAAGTGAGTTCGAAAACATGACCACGCGACATCTGCTTTATCCCGCTCAATATAAATAATGGGAGCGTTGGGAAACACCTGCCTGATTAACCACAGGTAACGACTGTTATTGAGACTTTTATCAACCACCATCCCTTCGTTGCCATAACGTTCTTGAGCATAACGTACATAGTTTGCTTTAATCTGAGGTAATAACTTTTGAATGTTGGAAGCCAAGAAGTGTTCATCTTTACTGCCAATCGTTTCACCTTTCGTGAGACAGCGAGTGGCTCTTTCCATTCCGTTGAATTCGCCTCCGTCAACAATTTTGCTATGTTGACATAATATTTGCTCTAACAGCGAGGTACCACTGCGTGGTAATCCGACAATAAAAATCGGACAAAATTCGTCAACCTCAGAATTTGAGCTGACAGACTGAGAATCATTTGCAGTGTTAGCGATAATTCTATTTACGATGGACTCTTCTCTTTTGCCATCAAATTGTGAAAGTGACTTCATACATGTGTTTGCTTTTGTCGCAAAGTCAAAAGCCAACTCATCTTCGTTATTATCCACCGCCAATTTGCTCTTTGCTGCGTAGTAACAAGCAAGTGAGCGATTATCATCAGTCTTTGTTATATCCTTTTCTATTGCCTGCATTTTTGCAAACCACTCATCTTCCACTTTTAAAGGCTGCCCCGCAGTAAGAACTAACCAAGACTGTCCTGAGGTAGGCAACGCTTCCAAAGTATGTTTGGCCATTTCAGCAGATTTTTCTGCATCACCTAGTTGTAGATAAATATTGCTGAGAAAGTGGCTAAGATGTGGTTTTTTATCCGTCTGTAAAAAAAGATTTTCTGCCACGTTTTTTGCAGCTGTAATTTCTCCCACTTCCACCAACAAAGTTAGGTAATGTAATAGAGATTCTAAACTGTGAGGTTGCTGCTCAATAAATAAGGTCAACGCTTGTTTTGCGAGGGAAATTTCACAAGACAATATGGCAAGACGGGTCACACCAAGCCAGTTCTCCTTGATGCTTGGCTTATGACTCACTAATCCCTGCAGTATTTTGCGTGCTTCGTTATTGTCACCAAGCTTTACTATCTTGGCCAGATTATTGAGCTGATCGTTGACTGATGTCATAAATAATGTTGCCTCAGAAGTCATCCGTATAGTTATTGTAAAAAAAAAAAGCCCCGCTAAGCGAGGCTTTTCATTTCGACTAGGTACAGTTTAGAACTTCAAAGAAGCGCTTAAACGTACGTAACGAGGAGTCTGCCAGTTGGTCGGCAAACCAAAGGTAGGATTAACTTGGCCAGAACCAGCATCGAAACCTTCATCGTCATATATTTCGTCTACTTCAGTAACGGTTGCGCTATCCAATATGTTGAATACATCTGCACGTAATGTTAAATCGTATTCATCGCTTAACTGAATATTGTAACTGGCAGTTAAGTCAACAGACAATACGCTTGCAGTGGTACCTAAAGATCCGCGTGGTACTAACTCACCATTTGCATAGAATGACTCAGAACCGTAGGCTTGAGCAAATTCATCTGTTGGGTGGTAGCCAAATGCGTTTTTAGGACGACCAGACTGCCACGAAATGTTAGTACCAATTAACAAATCTTCAGTTACTTGGTAAGCACCGAATACTTTAATTGAATGTCTGCGGTCGTTTGGTAAGTTACCGTACGCACCATCTAACAATCCAGGTTGGTCAAACAAAGTCGTCAAACCAGCATCGTCTTGACCATTGTCTGAACGGATATAACCTTCGTTATTACCCCAGCTGTGTGACCAAGTATAGGCAGCATTCAATAACCAAACACCGTCCCAAGCACGCTCAAACGTTACGTCGATTGCCGCGTACTTACGCACTGAGTCTGGGTAGTTCAAATCTTCAGCAGGGATAGTATAAGTATCCAACGCTAAAGGACCACTTCCGTCTGGATCAGTGGTTACTGTTAAATCAGTATTAGGGTTAGTTAATACATAGTAATGGAAACCAGAACATTCAGTACATGAAGAACCAAATTCACGCTCTAAGTATTGATTGAAACCATAGTCAATCGCAACGTCTTCGATTGTAGTAGACAGTTCACGGTAAGTACCCTGAACAGCCATGCTCCAATCATCCGTCAATTGGAACTGGTAACCAGCAATGAATTCATCTGAGAACATTGGATCTAGAGATGCATCAACGATCGCAGATGCATCGGGTACATCACCATCAGAAAACACGTCAGTATCACGAGTAGTTGCGCCATCAAACTTAGGTACTTCTAAAGCTTGGTCAGCAAAACCAGTCCATGCTTTGTATTCTTGGATGTACGTTTCAGCACCAGACAAACGAATGTTGGTATTGGCAGCAACAGGCAAATAGTAACGGCCATAACTTGCCCATACTTTAGAGTCGCCATCACCATTGATGTCGTATACCGCACCTAAACGCAGAGCCCATTGATTGCTCAACTCAACAAAGGATTCACCCGCACCATTGAAGTTTTCGAATGAGTCGTTACGAATACCCGCATTGATGACTAAGTCATCAGTAGCTTGCCACTGGTCTTGAATGTAGTAAGCGAAGTTTTTAGATTCGAAAGAACCACCTGAGCTGTAAGTACGTTTGCGCACTTGGTAAGGCACTGGATTAGCCGGATCAGAGTCATCCATGTAGATCAAGTAGTAAGCACCACCTGAGTTAATAGTGCTTGAATTAGCGGTCAAGGTTTCAGAGTCAACACCAAAACGGAGTTCGTGATCGCCTAAGTACCAATCAGCATCTATACGGTAAACCTCACGTTTGTCGTCACCAACATCAACAGAGAAGTTTGCCCAGTTACCGCCGATAACGAATGCACCATTGCTGTCGAAACGACGATAGACAACTGGATTTGCATCCAAAGCACTGGCCGTGGTTCTATCCGCTTTATTCACACCATACATAGCAGAGATTGAGAAATCATCGCTGATGATACTGGTGTATTTGATGCTGTAGTTTTTACCACCCTCGTCTTGGAAGCCCGCTGCTGGTTCACCATTTGCAACACCACCAGTGGTATCCGTTCTGTATGTATCAGTTGAACTTTGGTCCGAGAACGCAGTTACTTCTAAGATGTTAGATTCATTGATGTACCAATCAACCTTAGCTGCCCAAAATGCGTCTTTGTCTTCATCACGGTAGATACTTTGTGTTTGTGAAGCGCCGGTTCCGTTTTGTGAACCGTTATAATCAAAAATATCAGAGCGCGGGTTGTATAGTGCATAGAAGAACAATGTATCTTCGATAATTGCGCCACTCGCCCAAATGTTTACATCCCAATAGGTATTTTTGTCGCCTGTATTGTCGATGCGGTATGAACCGTCAGCACGTTTTTCTGATTTTTTGTCTTCACGAAGTGCATCTGGTTCGTAGTTGGCATTTACGCCCCATTTAAATTCGTTTGTACCGCTTTTGGTTTTGGCATTGATAACACCACCAGTTACCCGACCGAATTCAGCAGAATAACCACCGGTTTTTACTTCAAAAGTTTCGTACATTTCGAAGGGAGGTTGGCTTGAACCTACGCCCGTACGGAAGTTAGTGATGTTTAAGCCGTTGATGTAGTAAGCATTTTCAGCCGCTGATGCACCACCGATTGATGGCACGTTACCAAACGCAGAGTCACCCTTAGTCGTACCTGGCGCCAATAAGGCAACACTGGTTAGATCTCTTGGTACTGGAACTCGATCTAAAGTGACTGAATCTACAACAATACCTGTACTGGTACTAGTTACGTCAACCAAAGAAATTGCTGAACCTGTTACTTCGATAACTTCCATAGAAGCATCATTAAGCGCCAAGTTCATGTTTACTTTACCGCTGATACCAACAGTAACTTTTTCTTCAACTGTAGCACGGTAGCCTGCTTTTTCAGCCACTACTTTGTACGTACCAGGAGGTAACAATGGAAAACGGAAAGAACCTTCTGAGTTAGAAACAACCGTTCGCTTCAAACCAGTTTCTAGGTTCTCAATGCTAATGGTTACGTCTGATAACACAGCACCGCTAGTGGTAATTGAATTACCGGTAATGTAACCGTTTGTATCATTTGCCAAAGCTGGCATAGATAAGCCTAGGCACGCTGCTACCGAAAGCGCAGCCGCACTCTTTTTAAATGTAAACATGTATGTCTCCCTGGGCCACTAAGTTTTAGTGTGATTTTTAGTCGCTTTAACGACTTTTCGAGTTTGAGGTAGTGAACCTCAGAGGTAGTGTGCCTCATACCCCATAGTAAACAAAAATTTGCTTTTGGGTCAACTCTAAGCCAGCAAATCTGAGCAACTAAGCGAAGGAGTGCTGTAAAAATCAGCAGTTTTGAGTGTATTTGTTTCGAATTACGTCATTTATGGGGGCGAATGACACTAAATATCGCCTGAATTTATTGATTTAATGTTAATAAATATTTAAATCCATTTTGTTTCTACAAGCAAAACGGCTATGTTATGAGAAGGTGACAAAACTATGATTGGATCAGTTGAGGCAAATTATGAAACTTGATGATGATATCCACAATTATTACGAGCACTTGGTACTCGAGCAAATTGAACGCTTGGGTTTGCACAAAACCAAGGACGAAGACTACCTAGCAGACTTGTGCTGTCTAGCACTTAATCAAATACCGCCTCGTTATATTCGATACGAAGTGGATATGTCATTTTATTTACCACAAAGTGAACGGCAGCAAATGGAGATGAACGCCATCAATGCGGTCAAACACGCCCTCACCTATTTAGACAACAATAATAAGAAATAAACGCTTTAAGCAATAATCCTATCAAAGGTCTTATAAATAGAGCGTTAGGGCAAACCCAACCGTGTGGCCTAACGGCTCTGTTTTCCTGCAGTCATCTTATGCATGAAGGTGAGAATATATGACCCTCATCGTGGTCAAAATGGATTTTCTAATACTTGGCCAAGCAATCGTGATGTTATCAATCAACCCCTGGCTACTATGCATTTCTAAGCGGCTGATCTGATCCATCAAAGCCTCTGAATTAATGCGGTAAGCTAGAGCCGACAATACCGCAACACTTTGTTTTATCTGCGCCAAATTTTCTTTGTTCATGGCTTCGTCGGCTGTTTCAGTGGCTGTTTGCAAATCTTGTAACAACGCTTTTAAAGCGACAGCGAGGGGCCCGGGTGATTGTTGTTTCTGTAGAAAAGGTAATAAGTCAAACCATGCAGCAGACTGCTCTGGCAAGGGTAAACTGGCATAACTGGGTGCTGCTTGTATTTCGTCTTTATTACTGGCCTGTACTTGTTGCAACTCTTCCTTATGAGCGGCAACCAAAGCTTTTTCTTGCTCACTTAATTTTTGTTGTGTGCTGAGGGCTTGTTGTTGTGCCAGTTGCAGCGCACTCTCTTTCTCGCTGAGTTGTGACTGGCTTTGCTGTAAGGCTTGCTCTAATTTTGCCAATTGCTCCGCCAACGCAAGTTGATCACTATCTTGCTGCGACAGATTGTTTTTACTGGCGTTGTGCTCTTTTTGCACGGCTTGTAATTCAGCCGTGAGTTCTTGCTGTTTATTTTGCAGCTCATCAATATTTTGCTCGCGTTTGAGCAGCGCCTGTTGTTGTTCAGATAATTGCTTTTGCAAAGCAAGCTCTTGTTGCTCTTGTTGCTGTAAACGTTGCTGTAAGGTTTGCGCCTCAAGACGCGAGCGATTCAGTTCCTCTTGCAACTGTTGTTCAGCGCTTTTTGTGTCTTGAACTTGCAGCTCTGCTTGCTCTAACGCTTGTAGTTTTGTTTGCAGCTGAGCTTGCATCTGAGCGTTTTGTTCTTCTGCTTGTTGCAGCGCTTCCTGCAATTGCGCTTTTTGCAAAGTAATTTCTTCATCAAGTTGGCGCCGCTGCTCTTCACTACCAGCGACCATAGCTTGTTGTTTATTTGCCCTATTTTCCACGTCAGCCAGCTCGATAACTAGCTGATCTAACTTCAATTGTTGTTCAATGCGTTGACGTTTTTCTTGATCCGCCAAACGTTGTTTTTCGTCTAGAGCTAGTTGCGTTTCTTGTAGCTTTTGCTGCTTCGCAGCGACTTCTTGCTGCAGAAGTTGTTGTTGCTGCTGCCACTGTTCATCACTCTGCGCGATTTGTTGTTGTTGTTCAGACTCATGTTGTTTCAGGGCCTCAAGTTCTTGTTTCAACTGGCTGAAGATGGCCTGCTGCTTAGCACGTTCTTGTTTTTCTGCTTCTGTTTGTTGTTTGCTTTCATTTAAGATCTGTTCAGCTTTTTGCAATTTTTCCTGCTTCGCTGCTAATTCACTCTGCAAGGCTCGCTGTTGTTGTTGCATCGCTTGCGCTTCTTCACGCATTTGTTGTTGTTGTTTTTCACGATCTTGTTCGATGGCCGCTAATTCAGATTGCAATTTAGACAAGGCTTCTTGTTGGGCTTTTTTCTCGGCTTTTTCGCTATCAGACAGTTTTTTCGCTTCAGTTAACGCAATTTGTGTTTCACTTAATTGCCGTTGTTTTTCCTCTAGCTCTTTGCGCAGTTCTTCTTGCTGCAGGGCCATGTCATCACGCTGTTGCAGAGACATTTCTTCAAATTTTTGCATCTCATGATGCAAGTGTTCGATGTGTCTGGCTTTGCTGGACAGTTCTGATTGAGCAGTATGACAGGTGAATTCTAATTGACGGCGCTGTTCCTCAGCCTGCTCACTCGCTTTACGCTGATTAACCAATTGCTCACGCAATTTATCAGTGGTTTGACTGGAGCTAGTCAGTTGCGACTGCAAGGCTGAAATTTGACCACTCACCTCGTGTATTTGTTTATCTTTTGTCACAATAGATTGCTTCAAGTCACTGATTTGCGCCTCAAAATCTAATACTTTCTGTGCCTGTTGCTGCTGTTCTATTTGCAGGGCTTTTGTCACTTTCTCACTTTGCGCTAATTCCTGTTGTACCGCTGAGTATTTTTTCTCACTGTATTGCAGCGCATCGGCAATTTGATTACGTTGTTCTTGTAAACCACGGACTTTCGTTACAGATTGCGCTAATTGCCCCTCTAATTCTTCATTATGCTGCTGGCTTGCTGCCAGTTTTTGCCGGCTTTGTTGATACTCTGCTTGCAAACGATTGAGGTTGGCGGTGATATCTTGATGGGCCTGATGCAAATCTGAGATCTCACTTTGTTTCTCCGAGAGATCTGCTTCTGCGGCTTGCAGTTTAGTTTGCGTTTCACTGAGACTTTTAACTTGATGAGCCAGCTGGTCTTGACTGTTTTCTAATAGTTTCTGTTTTTCTGCAACTTGCCGTTGAGCAGCTTGTTGTAAATTAGTGGCTTCCAGCCGCGCTTGCTCAGCTTCATTGATAGCACGAAAATCTGTCCACATGCACAGTATTGAGACCAATTCATGGGCTTTAAACATCGGCACTAAGGTCAATTCACAGGGCAAAGTTCTGTCTTTGACACGATGTTGGCAGCGCATATTTTGGACTTTTTGGCTAGTTTTAACCGCTGCTACCAAGTCACTGATCCGTTGGCATGCCTCGTCATCTGCATTCAATTGCTTAGAATCAGGACTTAAGCCCAATAAATCCCGCTGATCTTCCGTATCAAAAAACTCACAGGCAGCGGCATTAAGTTGGGTAAATCCTTGTTCACTTAATTCGGCCATCGGCATACTGCTGTAATGCAATAGGCCTTCAAACTTATCTCGCTGCAATTGTTCATCGGTGGTATCTGCCAACCAACACAGATAGTATTTACGTGAACGATCGATTAAATCCAGATTCAATTCACTAGGTAATGATTCTCCGTTGGATCCTTTCAACTTCGCTTTAAAACCATGCACTCTGCCCTGTTGATGGAGCAGTTTTGCCGCTTTGGCAGACTGATTTGGATCACTAAAGTAGGCGTAAAAAGGTTGTTTACTCAGCTCTTTGAGTGAGTAGCCGAGTCGGGCAGTCAGCGCTTTATTCGCGGAAATAAAATGATCATTTTCATCAACTGTGGCAATACCAATCGGTGCTAACTCAATTAAATCTGCCAGATATTGACGCTCTTGCTGAACTTGTTGTTTGAGTGACTTAAGCTCACTGACATCTTCAAGCAAGCCAACCATGCTTGCGCGTTTGCCCTGCTCATCACTCACAAATCTGAGACCGAGTTTTAGGGTTTTCACCTTGCCATCAATACCGCTGTGCTCAAACTCTTTGTCTTGACCAAAGCGAGACTGATTGTAATCAGATTCCTTAGTTGGATGTAACTGTTTGATATCATTTGGAATAAAATCAAGATCATGAATACTTTTGTCTTTGATTTTACTCAAACTGGTGCGGAATAAACTGTCAAAAACGCTGTTGGTATTGTCTATTTTGCCATTGGCATCAAGGATATAAATTGCATGTTTGCCAGCGCCTAGTAAGGTTTTACTTAAATGCTCACTTACTTGCTGCTGTTGTTGACTCGCCGCCAATTCGTGCTGATTGATTGAGACAAACTGTACTTGAGCGACATCCCCTTTAGTGTTGCGCTCACTGACTAGCCCTAATAAGCGCATTAATACGATGCCGCTTTTAGTGTTGAAATGGCAGTCCAGTTGCGCTTCTTCCCCCTTAGCTACTTGCTCCAAGGTTTGTTTCAACGCAAATTGGTCGGCGTTAACTACATACTTTGGTAACTGATTCACCTCACCCTGCTGTGCCTCAGCATCTAGCGCCAACGTTGTGCTGAGTACTGGATCGAAGGTAAACAGTTTTTTCTCAAAATTAATGGTTAAGTGACCAATCTCCGCCCTCTCCAACATCGCCACCTTATTGTTAAGTTGGCGAGTGAGTTTATCCAATTTTAACTGGCTATTTGTCACGTCATGGATGCTGACAAGGGTGAATGATGGCAGGAGTGGATCGCTCTTGAATTGCAATAATAAATGACGATTACGGGTGAACAGTTGCAGATTAGCGCTGGTTTGGACGCTTAAGTGTTCATCAATAGCGGCCGCTTGTTCTGCATTAAATAAGGCACTGAATACCTGCCCATGCAAGGATTCAGGCTTGGCACCTAACAAAAAACTTGCAGCATGATTAAATAAAACCACTTGACCTTTGTCACTCAATTTAACAAGGCCTTCGCTGCCACTATCCAGTAAATTCTGACTGTCAGACAACGTAAGCCCTTGCTGAATAAGGGCTCGCCTAACACGAGATAATTTGATGCTCTGCCCTATCCACAGCACAGCCAATGCCCCAATTAAGATGGCAATGCCTATCAAGCCCAACTCAATGGTTTCGAGGTCTTGCGCTAGCACTTCTTCACCAAAGGCTAAACACTTAAAACTGAATGAGGCAGCAAGCAGTACCAATGCACCTTTAAAACAACCCAAAAGTCCTGTCTGCCGCATTTTAAGTTTCCATCATTCGTTTATATGACTGGATAGAATAGTCGCAAACTACGGTTGATTAAAGTCAAGACGAATGAATGGGGTATTAAGTTATATACCTGTTTACGCCACTTCTTTATGCCACTTATTTATGACACGTCGAATAGGTGGCCATGAAAATTGAAAGAGTCAGTATTGATCCGCATAACATCGTGAAGATAGCCAAGTCATTGGCAGTGGTTGCGGTGAGGCACAAAAAAACCCAGCATGACTGGGCTTTATAGAGTTAAGATTCAAGGCTTAACGTTTACGGAACAAACCTCCTGGTAGACCGCCAGCTGGGCCCGCGGCTCCACCTGGAGGCATCATACTCTTCATATTCCGCATCATTTTCTGCATGCCACCACCAGAGACTTTTTTCATCATTTTTTGCATTTGGGTAAATTGTTTTAATAAGCGATTCACGTCTTGAATTTGCGTCCCTGAACCACTGGCAATGCGGCGTTTGCGTGAGCCGTTTATCAGGTCAGGTTTAGTACGTTCCACTAAAGTCATGGAGTTAATGATGGCTTCCATTTGATTGAAAGACTTATCGTTGGCTTTTTCTTTAATCTGAGCCGACATATTGCCCATGCCTGGCATCTTGTCCATCAACGACATCATGCCACCCATATTGCGCATCTGCTCGAGTTGCTCTTTAAAATCTTGCAGGTCAAAGCCCTTACCTTTTTGGACTTTCTGCGCCAGTTTCTGGGCTTTTTCTTTATCAACTTTACGTTCAACTTCTTCGATTAAACTGAGTACGTCGCCCATGCCCAAAATACGTGAGGCAATACGTTCGGGATGAAAGGGCTCTAAAGCGTCCAGTTTTTCGCCCATACCAATAAATTTGATGGGTTTTCCGGTGATATGCCGGACCGACAACGCCGCACCACCACGTGCATCACCATCTGCTTTTGTCAGGATCACCCCGGTGAGAGGCAGAGCTTCATTAAACGCTTTCGCGGTATTGGCCGCATCTTGGCCAGTCATGGCATCCACCACAAATAGGGTTTCAATGGGCTTAATTGCTTTGTGTAAGGTCTGGATCTCTAACATCATGTCGTTATCAACATGCAAGCGACCTGCTGTATCAACCAGTACTACGTCGTAAAATTGCTTACGGGCAAAATCGAGTGCAGCCAGGGCAATATCAACGGGTTTCTGCGTGATATCAGATGGAAAAAATCCAACTTCTACATCCTGAGCTAAGGTTTCTAATTGTTTGATTGCCGCTGGTCGATACACATCGGTGCTCACCACCAGTACTTTTTTCTTTTCACGTTGTTTTAATAAAGCGGCAAGTTTACCCACACTGGTGGTTTTACCTGCCCCTTGCAAACCTGCCATTAACACAACGGCTGGGGGTTGTGCGGCCAAGTTCAGTTTTTCATTGGCACTGCCCATCACCGTTTCAAGTTCAGATTGAACGATCTTGATGAACATTTGCCCTGGATTTAGGCTTTTGGATACTTCAATACCCAGCGCCCTGTCCTTGACTTGAGCAATAAAACCTTTCACCACAGGCAGCGCTACGTCTGCTTCCAATAAAGCCATGCGCACTTCACGCAAGGTGTCTTTGATATTGTCTTCACTCAGTCGGCCTTTGCCGCTGATGTTTTTGAGGGTGGCGCCCAAACGTTCGCTGAGATTTTCAAACATGTCAGTCTACTTACCTAGTTTGTGTTAGCTGTCAAAAAATTACAGCGAGTATAACGAATTAGACATCAGATAAGAATCACTGCATTACCACAGTGGCAACTTTTGCACAGGGCAACAAAAATTGTTTCCTTACTCAGATCTGTCATCAGTGTGCCAATGGTGTTAATTTAGATGGTAGGTTTTGCTGCCAAATAGGGTAGCTTACTGGCATATTGACCGAGACAAACAGGCAGCTTATGCCAGAGATTTCTGTTCGATTGTGAGGCGAAATTACAAAATGCTTTTGGATATTATTTGCTTTGGTTTATATAGTATTGCCGCTGCCATCATTGTGACAGGATTATTTGATCATCACGGACCGAAAAAACGTCTTGCACTACCTGTGGCTGGCTTAGCGTTGGTATTGCACGGCTTTATTTTGTTCAATCTTGTGATATTAGAACCAGGGCAAAACATGAGCATGTTGAATGTGGCATCGCTGGTCAGTTGGCTGATAAGCGTCACCATGGTGCTGGCCTCGTTTAAACTGCCCAATACTATTTTGTTGCCCGTGGTTTTTAGCTTCAGTGCGCTAGTTATTCTGGTTAACCCCTTGCTGCCTGATGAGCATTTAATGCACTACAGCATTCAGCCGGCCTTGATCATCCATATTACCTTTGCTCTGCTCGCCTATGCATGTTTGAGTATAGCTTTTTTGTATGCGCTTCAATTGGCCTACATTAATGTACGTTTGAAGGAGAAAAAAGCGTCACTCCTACATTCATCATTGCCCCCGCTTATGGTAGTTGAAGGAATTTTATTCAAGCTGTTAATGGTTGGAACGGTATTGTTAACCTTCTCGCTCATCAGTGGTTTTATGTTTTTGGATAATATGTTTGCCAAAGAACAAGCACATAAAACCGTTTTATCGATAATGGCTTGGCTAATTTACAGTGTGATTGTATTTGGCCACATAAAATTTGGCTGGCGTGGAAAGCCAGTCATTAGTGCAACGATAGTCGGTTCATTTTTGTTGACTCTGGGCTATTTTGGTAGCCGCTTTGTGCGCGAGTTTATTTTAAATTGAGCCTATCTGCGACGCTCTACGCAAATGCCTCTTGAATACTGCTTCGATAGCCCTTACAGTCTTGATCCACCACGTTGATAGGAAGTTTTTAGTTGGACGACATATCCACCAGTAGTTTATTAATCCTTCTGGGTATTCTCATTTTACTTTCCGCATTTTTCTCAAGTTCCGAAACCGGCATGATGTCGATTAATCGGTATCGCCTAAAACACTTAGAAAATGAAGGGCATAAAGGGGCAATTCGGGTACAAAAATTACTACAACGTCCCGACCGCCTTATTGGCCTGATATTAATTGGCAATAATTTAGTCAACATCGGTGCATCGGCCATCGCGACGATAGTATGCATCCGTCTATTTGGTGACGTTTGGGGCCTAGCGGTTGCGACCTTTGGATTAACCTTTGTTATTTTAGTGTTTGCTGAAGTAACGCCAAAAACTTTGGCTGCTTTGTATCCAGAAAAAGTGGCCTTCCCCACTTCTATCATTTTGCTACCCTTGATGATGATGCTCTATCCCTTGGTGTATTTAATTAACATGATCACCAACAGCATCTTGGCTTTGTTTCGTATTCGACCAGCCGATGGAACCGGCGATAGCCTCAGTCGAGAGGAGTTGCGCACAGTTGTATTCGAAGCGGGCGCGATGATCCCCAAAAAACACCAAGACATGTTAGTCGGCATTTTAGATTTAGAAAAAGTCACTGCTGAAGACATTATGGTGCCGCGCAGCGATATTGTGGCAATTGATATCAATGATGATTGGAAAGATATACAGCGCCAGCTTGTTAATGCCCAGCACACCAGAGTGTTGTTATACCGTGACAGCATCGATGACGCAGTTGGTTTTGTGCACGTACGTGATGCATTACGGTTGTTGTCAAAAGATCAATTTACTAAAGCCAGTTTATTACGGGCGGTGCGCGAAATTTACTTCACGCCTGAATCCACTCCCTTGCATACCTTGATGTACAAGTTTCAAGCTGCCAAGGAGCGCATCGGTTTAGTGGTGGACGAATACGGTGATATCCAAGGTCTAGTGACGCTTGAAGATATACTCGAAGAAATCATTGGTGACTTCACTACCAGTTTTTTACCCGACCACAGTAAAGAAGCTAACGTTCAACAAGATGGTAGCGTGTTGATTGACGGCAGTGTCAACGTGCGTGAACTAAACAAAGAGCTAGATTGGCACTTCCCAACTGAGGGGCCCAAAACCCTGAACGGCTTAATTCTGGAATATCTTGAAGACATTCCACAAGCCAATATAAGTTTGCGCTTAGCCGGCTACCCCATCGAAATTATCGAAATGAAAGACAATATGGTGAAAACGGTAAGAGTAATGCCGAGACTGTTCAGAGCAGAATCGGGTAAAGATGCCAGCTCACTATCAGGCTAATACAAGCAGAGTATAGCTACAAGCAGAGTATAGCGCCGCGCTGCGGCGCTTCACACCTGACAGCAGACACAAAAAAATACTAAAATGCCTACAGACCTAAACCAAATAACAAGGGTTATTGGGCTATGCGCATTCTGTTCTGTTTAATTTTATTTTTCAGCAACTCAACTTTTTCATTTAAGCTTTGCAGGCCCACCATAATCTCCTGCAGCTCAGCGTCCTGAGTCAGTTGAGATTGGGCAACATGGTGTTCAAGCACCTGTTGCAAATAGGCTGGTAAGGATTTTGTATTCATCTCCACGTTATCGGTCAATTTTGACGATAGTTAAAGCTTACTTTGAAATTTGCTGTTCACTCATTGGATGGTAAAACTGAAGCAGCCTGCCCGTTCCCCGTTCAATATCATAATTGATAATAGCCATACTTGAGGTAGCAAAAAGATTGGCTTGGTGTGTCATGAGAATGTCATCAAGCACATAGCTAACCAGCGGCATGTGACTGACAAGCAGTAAACTCTGGGTATTGGGTCTGCTGTTGCAAAAATTAAACAGCAGTTTTTGCACTTTTTGCACTTTTGCATTGGGGGTTAATTCTACTGCCGTTACGACATTGCTGACCTTCACCGCGCTCGCCAGGGCATGAAAAGTCTGTTGTGCACGGTTATAAGGACTCACTATTGCGGCATCAAGTTGCGCAAATTCAGCAAAATTTTTACTTAACCAATGACCTGCGTTTTTTGCTTGCTGTATGCCATATTCGGTTAAATTTCGGGTCTTATCTGAAGTATTTTGCGCTTCAGCCTCGCCATGGCGCATCACAATAAGTTTCATAGAATTCATTACTACTGATTTTGAGTGAATAATATAGCAAATTAATCAGATATAAATCTGTACTCACAAAAATTTAGTTTATGCTTGATGTATTTTTATAAAGAGGTAAACCACATTGCCTACTGCTGCAAACGCCACGCGTCAACACGCTACCTTAACCCTAAAAAATGGACTGCGGGTGTTGATTGTGTCGGATGCAAACTGCCATAAAAGTGCTTGTGCACTGACGCTACAAACCGGTCATTTTAATGATCCTTGGGACTGCCAAGGTTTGAGTCACCTACTCGAACATGTGCTATTTAGAGGTAACCAAAAAGATCCAACTGCTAATGGTCTTGCAGACCAACTCGCCCAGCGGGGTGGCACCATCAACGCCTCAACAGGCACTGAATTTACCAGCTATTTTTTTGACTGCATGCCTGAATTCTTAGGCGAAGCACTGTCACTATTTATCGCCATGTTAACTTTACCTTTGCTTAACGAAGTAGACATTCAAGCTGAGATCTCAGCCATTGACGCTGAATTTAAACTCAAACAAAAAGATGATCTGCGGCGCCTCTATCAAGTTCACAAAGAAACATGCCATCCCAAGCATCCGTTTAGTAAGTTTTCTGTTGGTAATATTGAAACGTTTGCAGCGTTTTCTCATGCTCAACTGCAGCAAAAGTTAATTGAACTTCATCAGCAATATTACCAACCTCGTCATGCGTGTTTGTGTCTGGTAAGCCCCCTTGCCATTGACGACATTAAAGCGTTAATTGAACATCATTTTTCTACTTGGATGAATACTGATGAAACGCTTGCGCAAGAGTTGCCGCCCCTGTACTTGCCCCACCAATTGGGTGTGGAAATTAAGATTGAGCCCATTCATTCAGCGCAACGTTTAATCATTACATTTGCACTGCCTAGCCAGGTGGGATTATATCGCAGTAAACCTCTCACGGTGCTCAGCCACATCATTGGTGATGAAGGTAGGGGCAGTCTATTGAACTACCTCAAGCAACAAGATTGGGCGATTGGCCTCAGTGCTGGTGGTGGCGTAGAAGGCAGTAATTTCAAAGACTTCAATATCAATTTACAGTTAACCGCGAAAGGCGCAGCGAATATTGAGGAAATAGTCACTGCTACGTTTGCGTTTATCAAGCTGTTAAAAACGGAAGGCATCGCCACCTGGCGAATAGAAGAAGTGGCTAAGCTAAGTCACCTAAATGGACAGTTTGGGGAAGCAGTAAAAAGTATCGATGAAGTGTTCAGCCTAAGCCATGGCATGTTTGAGTATGCCCCTGAACATTGGTTGTTGGGAGAGAGCCTGCTTGACCAGCCGTCACAACACTTGTGTATGTCAATGTTGGAATATTTCACGCCAACCAACATGCGACTGAAAATAATTCAGGCAGACCAGGCCACCGACTCCGTGGCGAAGTGGTACCATACACCTTATAAAATTTCGCCAATAGACCAAGATCTTCTGGCAAAATATCATGCCTCGCAGGTCGCTGAAAACATGGTTTTGCCCACTGCGAATCCATATTTGCAGGACCTCACCCAATTAAAACCCTTACAACAGGTTTATGCCTTGCCAACCCAATTAGTAGACGAAGCTGGTTTGGCAATTTGGTATGGGCAAGACCATACCTTTTTGCAGCCAAAAGGCGATTGTTATCTCACCTTCGACTGTGCGGCCAGTGCAAATGGGATTGAAATGGCCACCTATAAACGCTTGTGGGTGGCCTTATTGAATGAAAAATTACAACAGCATTATTACCAAGCAAACTTAGCCGGCATGCATTTTCATTTTTATCCTCATCAAGGCGGTTTTTCTTTGCAAACCAGTGGTTTTAGCAACAATCAGTTAGAATTTTGCACACAATTATTAAGTCAAATTGTATTGCACGAGGAGTTCTCACAGAGCTTTCAACAGGTCAAGGCGAGTCAGTATCAAGGTCTGTGTAATAGCTTGTTGAATAAACCCATTAACCGTTTATTTAGTCGTTTGTCGGTGTTGTTGCAACAACATAATTTTGCCCCCATCGATATGGCAAACATCATGCAAAATGCAGACTTGGATGCTGTATTAGAGGCCAAGACACAGTTACTCCAAAGCTTTCATTTAGAAGGCATGATGTATGGAAATTGGCACCTCAACGATACTTCAGAGGTGTTCACAAAATTGCGTCATTTTCGCGCCCAACATCAGATAAACGATCCAATATTCAAAGGCTTAGTCGATTTACGCAGTCGACCTTCACAGCTGCATGTGGTTGAATGCCAGCATCCTGACGAAGCAGCCGTCATTTATCTGCAAGCCCCCAGTGCAAGCACTCGAGATGTGGCGTTAATCATTTTGTTTGAGCAATTAATTGCCGCGCCATTTTTTAATCAGTTACGTATAGAAAAACAGCTGGGTTACTTAGTGGGTAGTGGTTACTTGCCATATAACCGACATCCAGGCATTGCTTTGTATATTCAGTCTCCCAATCAACAAGCACATGATTTAGTCACAGCCATCAAACAATTTCTCATGCAGCTTGCCAACGAAATCGATAAATATCAGGGCGTTTGGCCGTCTTTGTGTAACGCTGTAATTCGCCAATTTAATGAACCAGACACGCATCCAAATATGCGCAGTCAACGTTTCTGGGTGGCAATTGGTCACAAAGATTATCATTTCCAACACCATCAAAAAATGACTGAGTGTCTCAGGCAATTGACCTTTGCTGATCTCGCTGCGTTTGCCAAAGCCTTAGCGTTGTCTCAACACTTTGGTGAGATAATTCTCTTATGCACCACTCAAAAACAATGTAACAACGAACAAAATTACGCCATCATTGAATCCGTTGAAATGTTCAAAAAAAGTAGTGAATACATGAACTGATCAATAAAGCAGCAATTAATACCAGAAAGCGTTAAAAAACAATGCAGCACCTTAGGTTTTACCAACTAAATGCTTGTGACAAAGCACAATTTTCGGCATATTTAGCGGTGTGGTGACAAGGAGGTGAAACCATATACTCTAATAAAATCAAGGTAGTCGAACTACCACGGGTGTGATGTGCATAATTGCAATTTTAAATTTTTCCGCTGCCTTCTAATTTTTGCCTCGTTGGGTCTCTGTCTCGCAGCAAACGTTTTTGCACAAAATACTGAATTTCAGAACTTTTCCAAAGCCCAAGGTCTCTCGCAAAACAACGTCACCGATATCGTTGAAGATAAACGTGGTTTTATGTGGTTTGCAACGTTCGAAGGTTTAAATCGCTTCGACGGACATGAATTTGTCGATTACTTGCACGATCCGAAAGTCCCGCAATCTTTGCCCAATAATTTTGTAAAAAAACTCTTAATCGATAGCGCAGGCAATCTATGGGTTGGTACCGATTCTGGCTTGGCAAAATTTAATGAGCGCAGAGACAATTTTACCGTTTATACCAAAGACAATAGTGACCTGCTTAACGACAATATTTACACCCTCGCCCTGAATAAAAACGGCCAGTTGTTAGTGGCAGATGATAAAAACTTGTACGAGTTTGATAGCGTCAAAAATCGATTTTTCATCGTTAATACGCGTAATACGGCCCTGCCCCCTGAAATTAAATTTATTTTCAGTGAACCTGACAAAACCTGGATTGGCAGTATGGGCCACGGTATTTTCATCTTAGACAATGACAGCAATATCTTATACGACTTAGCCAAACCCAATCCGTGGAACATTGTATTACCTGCTGGCTATTTATTTGATATCAGCAAAACCAACAACACCTATTGGATCGCCACCAATGAAGGGGTATTTGCCTACAATGAAGAATCAAAATCGATGCGTAGGTTTACCACACAAAGTCAGCCCTCAATTGTAGGTAATGAAGTCAGAAGTATCAGTCAGGACCATCTTGGCCGTTTTTGGTTTGGTACCACTACCGGGGTGAGTATCTTAGATGACATTAACAATATTGTTATCTCCATTAATGACAAAAATAACCTTAATTTTGGTCTGCAAACCAGTTTCATTTACGACACCTTTGTCGATTCAAACAATACGCTTTGGTTGGGCACATACTCAGGGGGCGTTTATAAACACAACCCTCAAACCGCACGTGTTGAGCATTTTCAAAAATCAGGGGCAAATAATGCCCTTTCTGGCAATATTGTGTGGGCCATTGAACAAGATGCAAAAGGTGACATCTGGATTGCTACCCAAACGGCAGGCTTAAATGTCTTCAGTCCTTACGATTACAGCTTCACACACTATCTCACCGACTATGAGCACAATATTTGGAATTTGCTGATTGATGAGCAAAATAGAATATGGGTAGCAACCAGTGGTGGTTTATTTGTTTATGCACAAACTGACGGACAAAAGCTTGAACTGATTAGCAGTTTTATGCCAGGTCAAAATATTGAAAGAATCAGTTTGTTTGGTGGCAAAGTATGGATAGGCTCAGTGGCCGGAGAGTTAATCTCTATTGATTTATCTAACTTAACACTCTCGCAGATAGCCCTTCCCAATCCTTCTTTGCGTGTCATTCATCCCCTGTTTCAAGACAACAGTGATCAAGTTTGGTTGGCCACCAATTTAGGTATGGTCTTGTACAATGCCAAGTCAGGACAAATTAACCATCTCATTCTCAATATTGATAACCAAGTACCCAACTTTACGTCTGTAGTTGAAACAGACGATGGCTATTGGCTGTCATCCATTACCCATGGGGTGATAAAACTTGATAAACAAAGCTATAAAATATTGCTTCATCTCAATGAAGCGCAAGGTTTGGCCAGTGATCAAGTACTGAAGGCACTGGTATTCAACCGAAGTCTTTGGTTGAGTTATGCCAGTGCCGGGATCGATGAGGTTTCACTCACTTCAGGCAAGGTCATTCAAAATATCGCGCCAGAGCGACTCGAATTCAACGAACTCAATGAAGGCTCAGGCTTGCTCACCAAACAAAATAAACTGATGTTTGGTGGTACCAACGGTTTCTTGTTATTTGACCCAGAAGAACTCAGCACTAACAACTTAAGCAGTGACAAAGAAGCTGCGCGCCCCGACAGCGCCCCCATGATCACGCAACTGAGTATTTTTAATAAAGCCACTACTGTGCATTCAGATAACAGCCCTTTACGAGAGTCTATTACCACAACGAGTGAAATTAACTTACCGTACAATGCCTACATGTTAAGTTTTAAATTCACCAAACTTAACCCGGTTGATCCCGATGCAGTAAAATATCGCTATCAGTTACTAGGCTTATCAGACAAGTGGATTGAGACCGACAAAGATTCACCACGTAAGGCAGAGTTTTCATATTTGGATTTTGGTCATTACGTATTTGTGGTGCAAAGTCGCACTGGCAATGGCCCGTGGTCAGCGGAGAAACGTTTAACTGTCAACATTGCACCGCCTCCTTGGTTTAGCCAGAATGCGCTGATTTTATATGCCGTCTTGACTGTATTACTGTTGCTCTATTGGTTCAAACAATCCCGGGCAAGGAACGCCATTCGTAAGTCAATTCAAGAAAACGAAGAACGTTTAAAACTCACGTTATGGAGCAGTGGTGACGAGCTGTGGGATTGGGACATCTATCAAGGGCAAGTATTTAGGTCGAATACATGGGGAACCTTAGATTTCCCGCAAGATGATATTCGTGTCAATTCAGCCTATGAAGCCAATATACACCCCAATGATATTACCCGCGTGCAAGAAGCCTTGCGCGAACATTTAAAAAATAAAACCGAACACTACGAAGTCACGTATCGCGCCAAGACTTACAAAGGCGAATGGGTGTGGTTACTTGATCGTGGCAAAGTGGTTAACCGAGACAACCATAATCAACCGCAACGGATGACTGGTACCTTAAAAAATATCAACCATTTGAAATCTGCTGAAGAGCAACTCAAGCTGTTCAAACGGTCTATCGAGACCATCTCTGATGGCGTGTTCATAACCGACATGAGCTTTAAATTTATCTCTGTGAACAATGCCTATTGCAAATATACTGGCGAAACTCGTGAACAAGCGCTTGCTAGCTATCTCACCTTCCATCAATACCCTGGGGCCTTTACTGAAGAAGTGAAAAAAGCTCTGCGGCAAAAAGGCAATTGGTTTGGTGAGGTAGAGTCGCGCCGTACCAACGGCGATAAATACGAGATGGAACTCAATATTGATGCCATCCATGATGAAGACGGTAAAACCAGTCACTACGTGGGGGTATTCTCTGACATCACCACACGCAAGGTAACCGAAAAAGAATTGCTTAAACTGGCCAATACTGATCCACTAACTGAATTACCGAATCGATCATTTTTTCAAGCCAGCCATAACAACATTGTCAGACGTAATACTCATCACGCCCTACTTTGTTTGGATATGGACAATTTCAAAAAAATTAACGACTCATTGGGCCATCAGACTGGTGATATCCTGATCAAGCAAATAGCCAAACGATTACAGCGTATCGCTGGCACAGATTCCACCTGCTACCGACTGGGTGGAGACGAGTTCAGCATACTCATCGATAAAACCACTGACGTACACCGTGTGACCCATTTCGCACAAACCGTACTCGATAGCATGGCTCGCCCCTTCTTGATTAATAAACAAGAATTTGTTTTAGGCGCCAGCGTCGGTATTGCGTTTTTCCCAGAAGACGGCGGTAGCACCCAAGAATTGCTGAAAAATGCAGATACGGCCATGTATTTTGCAAAAAACGCTGGGGGTAATAAATACCAATTTTTCAGCGGCGAAATGAACCAAAATGCGGTGCGTCAACTGCAAATTGAAAACCTCATCAGACATGGTTTAAAAGAAGATTTATTCACGGTGTTCTATCAGCCCAAGGTTGATATTGCCTCTGGTAAACTAGTCAGTATGGAAGCATTAGTACGTTATGAGCATCCAGAAAAAGGCATAGTCAGCCCATCACAATTTATTCCCCTTGCAGAAGAAACCGGGCAAATTGTTGATATTGGTGAAGTAGTGCTACGTAAGTCGTGTGAAGATACCAAACGTTGGGTGGATGCGGGTTTATTTACTGGTCGTGTTGCCGTGAATATTTCGGCGCGTCAATTTGAGTTGCCAGACCTGGATGACCGTATCATGGCGATTTTGCAACGTGTTGGTTTGTCACCGCTGCATTTAGAATGCGAAATAACCGAAGGCACTTTGATGCAAAACCCAGAGAGCGCCCTACGAATGATGCAGCGCTTACGCGAACGGGGTATCCACTTGGCCTTGGATGACTTTGGCACAGGGTACTCATCCCTAGCGTATTTAAAACGCTTCCCCATTAACACTTTGAAAATCGATAAAGCCTTCATTGATGATATCGCTACCACCAGTGAAGATCGCCATATGGCGCAGGCAATTATTACCATTGCCCACAACTTAGGTCTTAAAGTCGTGGCAGAAGGTGTCGAGCATGAAAGCCAACTGTCAATTTTACGTCGTTATAAATGTGAAATGATTCAAGGCTACCTCTACAGTAAACCCCTTAATTCTCCCCGCTTTGAGCGCTTACTGCGTGAAAATTTTGAACTCAACAAGATCATGTACAACGGTTAGTTTTTTAATTATTAATCAATAACTTATTATAAATTTCGTCTGCAGTTAATTGGTTTTAAAAGCACGTTATTTTGCGAAAATTTGTTCTCCTCACAGTATTGGCATAGTTTTGGCTATAACGACATAGACTGACAAAAATATGTCAGCACATACGTCAATAATCAAAAAATGAGGAAAGCAAGATGTTGAAAGCTTATGCAGTAGCCGTAGCACTAGCCACCACCGCACCTGTAGCGGTAAATGCAGTTGAAAGTGTACAAGCTCCAGTGAAAACTGAAGCAACTACTACCACAACTGTACAAGACACCACTAAAAATGGCGTTAGAGCCGGTACAGTGCGTTTTTACGGAGTGAGAGCTGGTACCGTACGTTTTTAAGGATGAAACTTCAAAATCAGTGCTTTTCACTGAGTTGACATTAAAAAAGAGAGCCTGGCTCTCTTTTTCTTTATGACGTTATCGTGAGTCTCGATTAGGCCAGTATCACCACGCTGTTTAAACCCCTCGCGCGATGTAAATACAAGCGTTTTTGCGCACGAAAAAGCGGATATAACATCGGCCCGAAAATCAGCCCTGCCATGGCCCACTTCTTTGCTGTTAGCCCGCTTTTGAATCCCTGCACGTAATACAACAAACTAAAAACCACCGAACAAATACAATAAACGATCATATTAACCTCACTACTTAAAGCCTGCATGCTCTTGATGTATCAAAGATGGCATACAAGCACGATACCTTTTACCCTACTTGTTATTTAAGGCTAAACATCAGTAATAGCTTTGTCCCTGATCCGCCATTTCTTTCAAACAGGCTGCAGGTGCAAATTTATCGCCATACAGGCCTTGATAATGCTCAAGACGCGCGACAACGTGTGTTATGCCCAAGGTGTGCATATAGCGGAAAGGACCACCTAAAAATGGCGGGAAACCAATACCAAAAATAGCGCCAATGTCACCATCGCGTGGCGAGCGTATCACGCCCTCATGCAAACACATGGCGGCTTCGTTTAGCATGGTTAATACACAACGCTCGGCGATTTGAGTTTGGCTTAATGTACTATTCGGGGTAATCCCCAATAAGCTGTAAATAGACTCGTCGACATCTTTTCCAGGTTTTTTGCCGCTGTACAGATAAAACCCACGCTTATTCTTTTTGCCCTTACGATCATCTGCCAATACTTTGTCAAATCCAGCCACCGGCGCAAAACGCTCACCAAATTCAGCTTGTAAAAACGGCGATATTTTTGAACCTACATCGATGCCCACTTCATCTAACAATTTGATGGGGCCAACAGGAAAACCAAATTTAACCAAAGCCTTGTCGATATTATTAATTGGCTCTCCCATCAACAGCACTTCAGCCGCTTGGTTCATGTAAGGCGCCAAGATACGATTGACGTAGAAGCCAGCACCGTCTTTAACTACGATGGGTGTTTTACCCTGACGCTTGGCTAATTCAACAGTGGTTGAAATGGTGAGGTCTGAAGTCGTTGCATGGGCAATGACCTCCGCCAAAGGCATTTTATCCACGGGTGAAAAGTAATGTAGACCTATTACTTGTTCAGGCCGTTGTGCCTTGGCAGCAATTTGCGTAATCGGAATAGAAGACGTATTAGACGCAAAAATCGTATGCTTGGCACAATTGGCTTCCACATCAGCGACCATCTGCTGTTTTAACGCTAAGTCTTCAAATACCGCTTCAATCACAACATCCGCATCGCCAAAACCACTGTAATCCACCGAGCCGGTTAATAATGCCAGTTGTTTTTGCATTTGCGCCTTGTTCATAAAACGACGTTTAACTTTTTTATTTAGTAAGTCGTAACTGTATTTGATGGCATTTGCGATGCCTTCTGGCCTGATGTCTTTGATCCTGGCGGCTAAGCCTGCTTTGGTTGCAGTCACAAATGCAATGCCCCCACCCATTAAACCACCACCGAGCACACCTATTTTTGCTAATTTTGCTGAGGCAACCCCTTCCACACCCAACTCTTTTTTCATCTGTGTGGTGGCAAAAAATAAGCTTCGTAAGGCCGCTGATTCAGGTGACATCACCAATTTACCGAAATTTTTCGCTTCCACTTGCAGACCTTTTTTGCTGCCCTGGTTTAGTCCGGTTTCGATGGTGTCAATGATCAACATGGGCGCAGGGTAATTACCTTGGGTCTTGCTTAGTGTTTGTTTGCGAGCTTGCTTAAACATAAGATTGCGGCCAAGTCCGGTTCGTTCTAAAAACTTACCCATGACATCTAACTTTGCAGCACTACGCTGAGGTTTTGGTTTTTTTGCCAGACCAATGGCTACATCGAGTAAAATAGAATGTGGCACCATGTCGTCAACAATACCGTACTTCAAAGCCTGTTGAGCACGCACCGACGCGCCAGTCAGCATCATTTTCATGGCTTGTTGTACGCTGATGAGTTTTGGTAAACGCTGAGTGCCACCACTACCCGGCAATAGACCGAGTTGTACTTCAGGCAAGCCCAGCTGAGTTTTGGCATCATCACTACATACACGATAATGACAGGCTAGGGCCAATTCCAAGCCCCCACCTAAGGCCGGGCCATGAATGGCAGCAACAAAAGTTTGTGGCATGTCTTCGATTTGCTGGAACATCGCTTGACCACCGGCGGCAATGGCTTCTGCGTCTTCTGCACTTTGGCAAGCAGCCAACATGCTGATGTCGGCGCCAGCGACAAATGAATTCGCTTTGCCACTAACAAGTACCACACCTTTTATTTTACTGTCACTTTTGATCTGTTGCAGTACCGTTTCTATTTGCGCCGCGAACTCCACTTTAAGAGTATTCATCGACTCGCCTGGTACGTCCATGGTCAGAATGGCAATACCATCTTCGCGCACACTGAGACTGAAAGCGCTATTGCTAGTTTGTGCTGTTTGATTAGATTGTGTCATTAGCTGGCCCTTATTCTGTTTCAACTATCATGGCTGCGGCTAAGCCGCCCGCTGCACAAGCTGTCAACAAGCCTGTTCCGCCACCACGTCGATTTAATTCATTTAACATTTGCGTGATCATACGCGTGCCGGTTGCCGCAAATGGATGACCATATGCCAGCGAGCTGCCCATGACATTAAATTTACTCATGTCGACTTCGCCGGTTGCTTTTGCACGACCCAGTTTTTCTTGAGCGAACTTATCACTGGCAAACATTTTTAAATTGGCCAGGGTTTGTGCGGCAAAGGCTTCATGCATTTCAATTAATGTCACATCTTGCAAGGTCATACCGGCACGATCTAAGGCAATAGGCGTAGCGTAAGATGGTCCCATCAACATGTCTTGCCATACATCAATCGCTGCCCAAGCATAACTTTTCAAATAACCTAAGGGTTTATAACCTAAGGCTTTGGCTTTGCTTTCGGTCATCATGATTATCGCAGACGCCCCATCAGTGAGTGGTGTGGCATTGGCGGCGGTCACCGTACCGTGTTTTTTATCAAATACAGGGCGTAGTTTGGCGTAGCCTTCGAGTTGCGAATCAAAGCGAATGTTGTTATCACGCTCCAATGCACCTTTATACGGCTCCGCATAAGCGGTCATGACTTCATTTGCCAGTTTACCTTTATTCCAACTTTGTGCGGCTAGGGTATGCGAACGATGCGCTAACTCATCTTGTGCTTGACGGCTAATTTGATGGGTTTTGGCCATTTGTTCTGCCGTTTGCCCCATAGACAAACCAGTGGAATATTCTGCCACCGCAGGGGGCACAGGCATTAAATCTTTGATGCCGAGCTTTTTTAAGACTTGATATTTTTGCCCGAGGGTTTTGGTTTTTTGTAAATCAGTGAGAGCGCGCGCTAACTTTTTAGATACACCAATGGGTGATACCGAGGTTGAATCAGCCCCACCGGCTACACCCACGCTAATATTGCCGGCCATCATCGCTTCGGCAATACTCACGGTAGATTGAAAACTGGTGGCGCAAGCACGGGATACACTGTAAGCGTCGGTATGCACATTCATCCCTGTGCCGAGTACGATTTCACGGGCAATATTGGGTGCTTCTGGCATTTGCACCACTTGACCATAGACCAACTGCTCTACTTCACGTGGATCAAGATTGTGGCGAACCAACATTTCATTGACGACCATCTTGCCTAAATCAACGGCGGGTACACCATGAAAATAACTCGCCATTTTGGCGAAAGGGGTACGTAAGCCCGCCACAATGGCAATGCGCTCGCCTTGTCTGGTGGTAAGATTTTGCTTTGCTGTCATGGGTAACCCTCTTTCTATCACACGTTAGTGGTCTGACCTGTTTTGAGCGACGGATTGTACAGTCATCATAGTAGTTGTTCAAGTATCGCCCAATAAGTCGCATTTTTTGCCGTACTTCAAGTTGTACAGCCTAATAATCTGCTGGTTTATGTGCATCCATAGTGTAGCCAAACAATTCACGGATAAAGAGACTTTGTAACATTGTTTTTCTGATGGGGAACCCTATATAAGGTAGCATTGTCACTAATGTGCCTAGGCTGACCTAGGCCTTATGTCTTCTCATATTCCAGTAATAAGGACACCTTAATAACCATGGCAAGAGCACAATTTTCGCAATTACAAGATTATTTAGATAGCCAAGTTGTGGGGCAACAGACCTTAACTCAGAATCTTTTATTAGCGCTATTAGCCGATGGTCATCTATTGGTAGAAGGGCCGCCGGGATTAGCCAAAACCCGCGCAGTGAATGCCTTAGCTAAAGGGGTAGAAGGTGACTTCCATCGTGTGCAGTTTACCCCCGACCTGTTGCCAGCTGACCTAACGGGCACCGACATATATAGACCAGAAACCGGTTTATTTGTCTTCCAACAAGGGCCTTTGTTTCACAATTTAGTCTTGGCCGACGAGATAAACCGTGCGCCAGCTAAAGTACAATCCGCCTTACTTGAAGCCATGGCAGAACGGCAAATCACGGTGGGCAACAAAACCTACTCGCTACCAGAATTATTTTTGGTGATGGCCACACAAAACCCCATTGAACAGGAAGGGACTTACCCGCTTCCAGAAGCCCAGCTCGATCGGTTTTTGATGCACCTAGAAATTGACTATCCTGGCGCTGAAACAGAACTCAAAATCCTACGTTTGACCCGTGATGAAGCCCTACATACTAATAAAATAGCCGCGCCCAATTTGAGCCAGCAGGATATTTTTAGTGCCCGTCAAGACGTGTTAAAAATCCACCTTGATCCAGCTTTAGAGCAATATTTGGTGCAGCTGATCATTGCCACACGCCAACCTGAGCGTTATTCACCTGAATTAGCCCAATGGATAGAATTTGGCGCTAGCCCGCGCGCCACCATCGCACTGGATAAATGCGCACGTGCTCATGCATGGTTAATGGGGCGGGATTTTGTCGGCCCCGATAATATTCAGGCGGTATTTCACAATGTATTACGCCATCGTCTGATCCTCAGCTACGAAGCCGAAGCAGAAGGGGTGAGTCGCAACCAAGTACTGGATAAAATATTGCAATTAGTGGCTGTTCCTTAACTAATAGATGGTTGGAAGCGCTATGCACAATGTTCAAACATGGTTAAACAGCCATCATACTGATGGGGTCAACCTATCTATCAAAGAACTGCTGTATTACCAAGGTAAAACGGCTTTGGTTAATTTGTCGCCACGCAAAACGGTGCAAGCGTCATTGGCGGGGGCGTATTTGGCGAAAACCAAAGGCCGTGGTATGGAGTTCGATGAAGCGCGGCACTATCAAGCAGGAGATGATATTCGTGCTATTGATTGGCGAGTCACTGCCCGCACGGGTAAGACCCACACCAAGCTTTATCGCGAAGAAAAAGAGCGGCCTATTTTTGTCTTAACCGATTTGTCCAAGAGTATGCAATTTGGCACACAACTGATGTTTAAGTCTGTTCAAGCGGCTCACCTTACTGCTCTGCTGGCTTGGGCTGCGCGCAAGCGGAGTGATCGTGTTGGCGGTTTGATTTTTAATCAGCAACGCCATGTGGAATGCAAACCCTTTACTCGGCAGAAGGCAGTGCTGGCCTTGTTAAATGGGCTGATCAAAGTGCAAAGCAATGCTGGTGTGGCGACAACTACTAGTACAATAACTGCCGACCCGACGGCCAAAGCGGTGACCTTTGCCGATGCTTGCGGCCGCCTCAGACGCCTCGCTCACCCAGGCAGTTTAATTTTTCTGGTGAGCGATTTTAGTCAGCTTGATGAACAGGCTAAACAGCATTTGGCCCAACTCAGTAAGCACTGTGAATTGGTGGCCTACCCCATTAGCGATCCCTTTGAACATCAATTACCCAAGGTTAAAATAAGCCAACGGGTAGCACTGACAGACGGGGTGAATCAACAACACATCATGTTGGGTGAAAAAGACACTGCCCAACGTTACAGTGAAGTGCATCAACAGCATTTCCAACACATCGAACAAACACTAAAACAATGTAAGGTGCAGGTTATTCCCATTTCCGCCGCCCTGCCTTTAGAGCAACAACTTAATTTATTTTCACGGCCGTCACGATGAACAATCCACTTGCCGAACTTAAAGATATTCATATTCCTCAAGATGTGTCCAGCTGGCCCCTAGCCTACGGTTGGTGGGTACTAATTACGCTCAGCATTGGCCTGGTTGTTTTTGTTTGTTGGTACAGTGTGCGCCGTTGGCGTTTGCATCGTATCCAACGTTTGGCCGTAGCAGAATTGGCGGCAATCACGGCTGATCAGGATAACTGGCCAAGTGCCATGAACACCTTGCTGAAACGCGCCGTTAAGGCCTATTTCACTGACTTACCAGTGCAACAACTGCATGGTCAAACGTGGAGTCATTGTTTGGCTGAGGCGCTGCCCACAACTACGCGGTCAACATTTTTGGTCGCCATGCAAGGCTTACAACAACAGTTATATCAGCCCAAAAGCACACAATATCTTGTTTTTGAAGATTGTCAGCGGGCGGTCAACGCGTGGTTAAAACACGCTCTCCCGCCGTCGCGTGCTGCTCAGCAACGTTTGCAATTGTGGTGGCAAACCCAGCAGGAGGGCAAAACCTATGTTTGAGTTTGCCTGGGTGTGGGTGCTGGCTTGTTTGCCTCTGCCTTTATTATTTTTCTTGCTGCCAAAGCGCCAAGATAGCCAGCCGGCGGCATTAAAAGTGCCATCCATCATCGGGGGCATCGAAGCGTCTGGTCAGCGCAAAGCTAGCAATAAACTGCGCGTATTGATCGCCATTCTCGCCTGGGTTGCCTTAGTCACGGCGGCAGCTAGACCGCAGTGGTTGGGTGAGCCGGTCAGTATTCCTGCCGAAGGTCGAGATCTTATGATCGCGGTGGATTTGTCCGGCAGTATGAAAATTGACGATATGCAAATAAACGGCCGCCAAGTCGACCGTTTGAAAATGATAAAATACGTATTGCATGATTTTATTGAACGACGGGTTGGCGATCGTCTTGGGCTTATCTTTTTTGCTGATACGGCTTACCTGCAAGCGCCCCTCACCTATGATCGTGACACGGTGAATCTCTTGCTCGACGAATCATTAATTGGTCTGGTGGGTGAACAAACCGCCATTGGTGACGCCATCGGTTTGGCTATCAAACGTTTTAAGAGTCGCGAAGAATCCAACAGAGTCTTAATTTTACTCACCGACGGACAGAACACAGCGGGCAATATTACCCCAGAGCAGGCCAATGAATTGGCCATCAGCAATGGAGTAACGATTTACACCATCGGCGTTGGCGCGGATAAAATGTTAGTGCAAAGTTTTTTTGGCAGTCGTCAAATCAACCCGTCTCAGGAACTTGATGAAGACATGTTGAGTAAAATCGCAGAGTCAACGGGAGGCCAATATTTTCGCGCCCGTGATGTAGAATCTTTGCAAAAAATCTATGCCAAACTCGATGAGTTAGAACCCTTTGCCCGAGAAAGTCGACAAATGCGCCCTTTGCAAGCGTTATATTACTACCCGCTTTCAATAGCCCTCGCACTCAGTGTGTTGTTAGCTTTGTGGCAATTGCTGGCAACCCGCAATTGGTGGCCAACTTCGCGAGGGGTAAACCCATGATGGACTGGTTGCAGCAATTTTCTGAGTTTCATTTTTTGCGACCACATTGGTTGTGGGCCTTACTGCCATTATTGGCAATGGGTTTGACCTTAAGTCATTGGCATAAACAACAAAGTGGGTGGCAGTCTGTTCTAGCAGGTCATCTTTACCAACACCTTATTAGTCACGACAGTGGCAAAAAGAATCGACCGCCATTGTGGATGCTCAACGTCGCTTGGCTCATCACTGTTATTGCCTTGGCTGGGCCTACATGGCAACGTTTACCGCAACCTGTTTACCAACTGCACAGTGGCAAAGTTGTACTGATGGACATGACCATGTCTATGCGAGCAACTGACCTCAACCCCAATCGTTTAACTCGCGCTAAATACAAAGCCATCGATCTGGTCAAACAACTGAGTGAAGGAGAGACAGGTTTGGTGGCTTACGCTGGTGATGCCTTTACCATCAGTCCACTGAGTTCGGATGGACAAAACCTCACCACTTTGATCCCGAGTCTGAGTCCAGAAATCATGCCCATCCCCGGCAGTGATCCGGCTCTGGGACTGCAAGCGGCGATTAATTTGTTAAAAAGTGCCAGCTATCAGCAAGGAGAAATTTTTTGGATCACTGATGGCGTAGACAATCAGCAATTACAAGAACTTCAGGGTATTTTAGCGAGTTCTCCTTATCGTTTGTCAATTCTCGCGGTGGGCACAGAAGAAGGCGCGCCGATTAAGATGCTCGATGGTGAATTATTAAAAGATCGAAATGGCGCCATTGTTATACCTAAGTTGCCAATGGGTCAGTTAAAAACCTTGGCCAGACAGGGTGGTGGACGTTTTGCCCCCATGCAGGCAGACAACAGTGATATCGACTATTTGATTAATCAGCGTCAGCTCAGCCAAGATGAGAGCGAAGAAGAGGATCAATCCAAACAGGACAATTTTGGTGACAAGTGGCAAGAGATGGGGCCTTACCTGTTACTGTTATTACTGCCCATTGCCGCCTACAGTTTTCGTCGTGGTTTAATTACCGTCGTTTTACTTGGCACTTTGCTGCCGGTGTTCACCCCTCAAGCTCAGGCAGGATGGTGGCAAGACATGTGGCGTAATAGTGATCAGCAAGGTTTGGCAGCATTTCAACAGCAGCAGTTTGATGAGGCAGCGCAAACCTTTAACGATCCTTTATGGCAAGGTTCCGCCGCCTATAAAAGTCAAGACTACGAAAGCGCCGTAAAAGCCTTCTCAAAAGTAGAAGGGAGCGAAGCCCGTTACAATCAAGGCAATGCCTTGGCGCAGTTGCAACAGTTTGAAGAAGCGATTAAACAGTATGAGCATGTCTTAGCCAGCGACCCCGATCATGCCGATGCAAAAGCCAACAAAGCTTTGCTTGAAAAGTTATTGGAGCAACAACAAGAACAGCAAAAACAACAAGCGTCAGACCAACAACAATCTGACCAGCAGCAAGAGAATCAAGAGCAAGAGTCAGATCAACAAGACCAAGGGCAATCTGAACAACAAGATCAACAAAATCAGCAACAAAGTGCTCAAGACGCGCAAAACCAAGAAAATGATCAACAGCAACAAGACCAGCAACAGAAAGACGCGGCTGCAGAACAAGAGCAGCAAAATAGTGAGCAACAAGAGCAACAACAAACAGAGCAGGAAGCAAACGAAAAAGACCAACAACAGGAACAACAAGCTCAACAAGTTGAACAACAAACACTGAGTGACGAACAAAAAGAACAGATGCAGCGCATGCAAAATCTGTTAAACAGAGTACCTGACGACCCGGCCTTTTTACTGAAACGTAAAATGCAAATTGAAGCACAGCAGCGTAAACGTGAGCGCAGCCCAAGTAATTTACAGAGGAACTGGTAACAGTGAGAGCAACAAGATCATTGATGTTGATGGCCAGCATTTTTATGGCCACTTTGCTAAGTTCAGTCAATCTGGCTGAGGCAAAACCAAGTATTGTAACGGCGAGTGTCGATAAAAATCCTGTATTGGCCGATGAGTCTTTTAACCTCGTTGTTACCGCCAATGACGATGTGGATAGCTCTGAGTTTGACCCCTCGCCTTTGTTAAAAGACTTTGTCGTAGGGCGTACCTCGGTGAGTACGCAAACTCAAATGATTAACTTCAATACCACCCGTTCAACCACCTGGACCACCGTGTTGATCCCACGCAAACAAGGGCGCTTTACTATTCCCGCGTTTAAGGTCGATGGCGAAACGACCCAAGCCATTGAGCTGATGGTGTTGCCCGTGTCGGCCAGTTCATCCAGTCAGGGGCGTGACATTTATGTCACCACTGAGTTGGATGTCAATGAAGCATACTTGCAGCAGCAGATCCGCTACACGGTGAAGTTATTTCTGGGTAAAGATTTGCAACGTGGCAGCCTGGCTAATCCGAGTTTGGCCAATGCCGACATTCGCCAGATTGGCAAAGACAAGGAATACAATGACATCGTAGATGGACGTCGCTATCGCATCATTGAAAGAACCTTTGCCATCATTCCTCAACAGAGTGGCACCTTCACCATTGAAGGGCCATTGTTTGAAGGTGAAGTGGTGGATAACAGTCGCCAAAGTTTTGGCTTTTTTAATCGCAGCACACCGGTTAATCGTGTTGGTCCCAGCCAGAAAATAACGGTATTACCCATTCCTGCAAACTACCCCGATCATTGGTTACCCAGCGATTTTGTGCAGGTAAACGAAGAATGGCAAGGTGATACAAGTCAGTACCACGCTGGTGAACCGATCACACGCACCATCACCCTTACTTCCATTGGTGTAGTGGAAGAACAATTGCCCGCCATCGATAGTCAATACCCAAGCTGGGTGAAAACTTACCCAGATCAGCCAGAAACCTTCACAGTGGAACGCGACAATAGCTTGGTTGCTCAGCGCAAAGAATCCATCGCAATTATTCCTGGTGAAGCAGGAACCTTGGTCATTCCTGAAGTCCGTATCCCTTGGTTTAACGTGCTGACTAAAAAAACCGAATACACGGTATTACCCGAAAAAGTCTTGCAAATATTACCGGCAAACATTCAGGCAAGTGCGCCTTTACCGACCCTGCCGGTAGACCAAGCTGATCCAGCGGCCTTATCAACGCAGGTCAACGAAGTGCAGCAAAATCCTGCCGAAGGAAACCCGAGTGTGGATGAAAAATGGCGCTATATCAGTATTGCTGTATTGATTTTGTGGTTAGTTACCCTACTCGCTTGGGCTATGCAACATCGCTTGGCCAAGAAGCGACAAGCACTCACTCAGCCAGCACGCTCAGAATTAGCCGATACCGCGCTGTGGGGGCAACTGGTCAAAGCCTTAAAACAAAGCGACAGCAAACAAGTGCAGCAGACTCTGCCTCTCTGGCTCAGTCGCATCAGTGGCAAAAAACACCATAATTTGGCTGCCGCCCTGCGGCAAATAAATGATCCCTCGTTGCAGACGGCGGTGGATGCAATGCTTGCGGCGCAATACAGTCAAACGCCCAGTAAGTGGGATCCACAGGCATTAACACAAGCCTTACAAGCCTATCGTCCTGGCCAATATCAGGCACGAGCAAGGCAAGTTGAATTGCAAGCCCTCTACCCTGCGTAAGGCTAAAGCAGGGTGAGCAGAGGTGCTGATATTATCTGATAAATTGCCACTAGGCTGTTACTCGTGAATACCGCATAATAACCCAAGGCATAGGAATGATGCGCAACACTAGGCTGATTTAACGCTGTGGCGCACCTTGGGAATTAATTATGTTTTCACGAAAGCAAAGCCAAACTGCCTCGGTCTCTAGCGACATGGCAAATAAACAAAAAAGATATGAAACCCTGGTATTAGCCCTTCACGCTGATATTTTTCGCTATGCCTATTGGTTAGTGAGAGACAAAGCGGTGGCCGAAGACATCACCCAAGAAACCTTTCTCAGGGCATGGAAGTCGTTGGATTCCTTGGTTGACGAAAAAGCGGCCAAATCGTGGTTGATCACCATTTTACGCCGTGAGAACGCGCGTCGTTTTGAACGTAAGCAGTTTGATTTAGTGGATATTGATGATGTGGCTGTCATCGATGAACAATTCAGTAATGAAGTAGCCATAGAGCATCAGGAACTACGCACCATTATGGCGTCCCTGAGTGAAGAGTACCGAGAACCCCTGATGTTACAGATAGTATTTGGCTATTCTGGCGATGAAATCGCTGAACAGTTAGATTTAAATAAAAATACCGTGATGACCCGCTTATTTCGAGCACGTAACCAAGTAAAAGAGGCACTAGAGAACGCAAATGAACAAAGAGGTCGCAGCAATGGATGATCTAGAGTTTCGTCGTAGTTTACTGGCCGATCCAAAACTGCATGATCCAAATGTGATTGATGCCATGGCCAAAGATCCAACAAAACAAGCGTTTTGGCAGGAATTAAAACAGCTGAATAATAAAATGGAGCAGGCCGCCAAAATTGATGTGCCAGAAGGCTTAGCCCATCGTTTATTGTTGCGCCAAAGCATGCAAGTTCAGCAACAAAAACATAAACGTAACATGTGGCAGTTTGCCATGGCTGCGTCTGTGGTATTTGTTGTGGGCCTCAGTGTGATTTTTTGGCAACAAAGCCAAATTTTAAGGCTCAGTGAATACGGTATCGCCCATGTCTTACACGAGGGAGATTATGCCTTAGGCGCCGATGAAGATATTTCTCTGCAGCAGGTGAATGCAAAGCTAGCAAGGTTTGGTGGAGAATTAGTCGGCAATGTTGGCCAAGTCTATTACTCCAACTTTTGCGATTTTAATCACATCAAAAGTTTGCATTTAGTTATGCAGGGTGAACAAGGTAAAGTCAGTGTATTTGTAGTGCCACACAATGACGCTTATGCCATTGACAGCCTTCATGAGGGTCGTTGGAAGAGCGAGGCAATGAATCTGCAAAAAGCCAGTATTGTGGTGGTGGGTGAGGAAGATCAGAGTGTTAAAGCCATGAAAGAGAAACTGGCAAAAAACATGGTGTTTTCCGCATAGACGCCAGAAGTGATACAAAGCCGACTTAAGTCGGCTTTTTTATTAGCCTGTCTTTTTGAACATGCAGATGTGGTCAATACCCCCATCGTCATAGATATCCCCTTGGCTTACAAAACCCAATTTGTGATAAAAAGCTTGCGCAGTTAACTGTGCTGACAACCTCACTTCACAAGACACATGACGAATGTTGATATCTTGCAACATTGCCTGCATTAACGTTTCTCCGAGGCCTTGGCCGCGCCATTGCGCAGCCACCACCATACGCTCTATCTGTACCGTTGTTGATACCTCATTTTGGGCCGGTAAACAGCGGTAGCGGGCATAAGCGGTGAGTTCTTGTTTGCTGGCATTGGCGTAACACATAAAATGTTGCGCGTGTTGATCAAAGCCATCTAAATCTTGATAAAAGCTTTGCTGATCCAAAATAAACACGTCTTGGCGAAGCTTGGCCACGGCATAAAATTCACCCAAACTTAAAGCCGAAAAGGCTTTAGTTTCGAGATAAAAGCTTGATATAACTGGAGAAAAACTCATTCTATTGTTAGCATGGTGATTCATCTGGTGCGCGTATTTAAGCACCGCCTTCGCATTCAAACAAGAAGAGAACAGCATGGAACCCGCAACATTTGTCTCCCTCGCCGTGTATTTTGCCGTGGTACTTGGCATCGGTTTATTTTCATTTAAGCAAGCCAACACTGATGTGGCCGGCTATATGCTTGGTGGCCGCAGTCTTAGTCCAAAGGTAATGGCTTTGTCGGCGGGGGCATCTGATATGAGTGGCTGGATGTTGATGGGCCTGCCGGGTGCAATCTATCTCTCTGGCTTATCCAGTGCTTGGATTGGTGTAGGTCTGATAATCGGTGCATATTTTAACTACCTCTTGGTTGCACCTCGCCTCAGGGTTTATACCGAATACGCCAATAACGCCATTACCATTCCTGATTATTTTGAAAATCGCTTTAATGATAAAAGTCATAGCTTACGTTTAATTTCATCACTGGTGATCATTGTGTTTTTTGCCCTGTATACCGCTTCAGGTTTGGTTGCTGGCGGTAAACTATTTGAGTCGTCTTTTTCCATGAGTTACGAACTTGGGCTTTATGTCACGGCCGGCGTGGTTGTCGCCTATACTTTATTTGGTGGATTTCTTGCGGTCAGCATCACGGATTTTGTGCAGGGCTGTATTATGTTTGTGGCTCTCATCTTAGTGCCGGTAGTGGTTTTATTTGACTTAGGCGGCCTCAGTGCCACGGTGACCCAGTTTGAAAGTCAGCCATATAATTATCTCAACATGTTTACCGATGCTCTAAACGGTCAGAGCATCACGGTTCTGGGCATTATTTCGTTACTGGCTTGGGGTTTAGGTTATTTTGGCCAACCGCACATTATTGTCAGGTTTATGGCCATTCGTTCAGTCAATGACATGGCGACAGCAAGACGCATAGGCATGAGCTGGATGATCATTACCGTCATTGGTGCGCTTACCACTGGCTTATTAGGCAAAGCCTATGTGCAAAGCCAACACGGCAGCATGATTGACCCAGAAACTATCTTTATTTATTTATCTACTCTACTGTTTCATCCCCTGATCAGCGGCTTTTTGTTGGCCGCCATTTTGGCTGCCATCATGAGCACTATCTCGTCACAACTATTGGTGACATCCAGCTCACTAACCGGCGATGTGTATCATTTGTTTTTCCGTCGCCAAGCAAGTCAAAAAGAATTAGTCATTGCCGGTAGAGTGTCGGTGGCCTTAGTGGCAATGGTGGCAATATTGATCGCTTTTGATCGAGATAGCTCTATCTTATCCATCGTCAGCAATGCTTGGGCCGGCTTTGGTGCAGCATTTGGCCCGGTTGTGTTGATCAGTTTGTTTTGGGTGCGTATGACAAGGGCCGCAGCAATAAGTGGCATGTTGGCTGGCGCTATTACCGTTTTACTCTGGATATATGCACCATTCACCATTATGGGTGAAGCACCAAGTGCTTGGATATACGAAATTATTCCTGGCTTTATGGTATGCAGTGCTACCATTGTTGTAGTCAGTTTGCTTGGCAAACAAGTTGACAACAATGTCGCTACCACATTCCACCGCGTTGCTCAGGTATTTGCAGTGAAAAATAACGATGTTAAAGGCTAGTCACCGTTTGTAAGGGGATAAAAGTTGAGTTTTTATGCAGCACGTCAACCCATTTTAAATCTGGATAAAACCTTATTTGCTTATGAATTATTGTTTCGCCAAAGTCTCGAAAACGTTTTTCCACAAATAAATGACGACCAGGCAACGGCCAAATTAATTGAAGGTTTGCAGTTTAACTTAGGCCTTGAAACCCTGACTAAGGGCACATTGGCTTTTATCAACTTTACCCAAGCATCATTGCTAGACGGTTACCCCTTGCTGTTACCCAAAGAGCAAATCGTGGTAGAAATCTTAGAAACCGCCAAACCCGGTAAACGTTTATTGCAAGCGTGTATTGAGTTAAAAGAAAAGGGCTATATGCTGGCCCTCGATGATTATGAACATGACCCTCTCTGGCGACACTTTTTTCCCTATATTGATATCATCAAATTGGATTACCAACTCTCTACACCTGAGCAAATCCAGCAGATATTCTTGGAAATTAAGGATTTCCCTCACATTAAGTTGTTGGCCGAAAAAATCGAAAACTACGAGGAATACCAACAGGCCGTAGCACTGGGCTGTGTCTATTTCCAAGGCTATTTTTTCAGCAAACCTGAGGTGATCCGCTCGATTTCCTTCAAACCGTCACAGATGTCTTTGATTAAGCTGATGGAAGAAATCAACAGTAGTGAACCCAACCTGGCTAAAGTCACCGCGATTTTTGAGAGTGACGTTGATTTAGCCTTTAAATTGTTGCGTTATGCACAGTCTCCGTTTTTTAAGCGGGCCAGCCAAATAGCCACCATCAAACAAGCCCTGGTCATGTTGGGTGCCGCCGAGCTAAAACGCTTTATCTCATTACTTTTCACGGCGCAATTTAGTCAAGGTAAACCTGCTGAATTAACTGTCATGTCGTTAGTCAGGGCGCGCTTTAATGAATTAATGTTGACCAAACATAAAGGTTCAGAACACTCCTCGGCGTTTTTGGTGGGTTTGTTATCGTTAATTGATGCCATGGTGGATGCTGATATTGGCGAGTTAATGGAAAAACTTCCCATTGCTGATGAAATGAAAGATGCCTTAATTAAAAAACAGGGGGAAGCAGCCGAGCTCGTGAAGTTGTGTGAACACCTAGAACGCGCCGAATGGCTATTAGCAGAACAACAATGCATAAGATTAGGTTATGACCATGACGTGGCTATGCAACATTTTGCACAAGCCCTGAACTGGGCCACCGAAAGGGTTGCCATGCTCTAAGGTGGCAGGCAATTTTCTTATTGATTTTATTTTTTTCAGGTTTCAGCGTTGGAAACTTCCCTTCTAAATCAGTCCAAGATGAACTAAAGCCCGTGTCATAAAAATTTTATACTTACTAGTGGCTATTTTATGTTATGTTCTAAGTATAGAATTAATTGGTATATACCTTAAATCCAGCAAGAGAACTTTATATGTCGACCTCGATACCTACCGTAACCCATTTAAAACAGCTCGAAGCTGAGAGTATTCATATCTTTCGGGAAGTCGCCGCTGAGTTTGATAACCCCGTGATGTTGTATTCCGTGGGTAAAGATTCCTCGGTATTGCTGCATTTAGCGCGTAAAGCGTTTGCACCTGGCAAGATCCCGTTTCCACTGTTACATGTGGACACGACTTGGAAATTCCGTGAAATGATTGAGTTCCGTGATCGCATGGCCGCCAAACATGACCTAGACCTGTTGGTGCATATCAATCAAGAAGGGGTGGCCATGAATGTTGGGCCTTTTACTCACGGGAGTGCCAAACATACCGACATCATGAAAACCGCCAGCCTGAAACAAGCTCTGAATAAATACAAATTTGATGCGGCGTTTGGTGGTGCTCGTCGAGACGAAGAAAAGTCACGGGCTAAAGAGCGAGTGTATTCGTTCCGTGATGACAACCATCGTTGGGATCCAAAAAATCAACGCCCAGAACTGTGGAATATTTATAACTCGCAGATCAACAAGGGCGAGAGTATTCGGGTATTTCCCATGTCGAACTGGACAGAATTAGACATTTGGCAATACATCTATTTAGAAAATATTGAAATCCCCAGTTTGTATTTGGCTAAACCACGTCCAGTGGTTGAGCGTGATGGCGTATTGATCATGGTGGATGACGATCGTATGCCACTCAATCCCGGTGAAACGCCACAAATGCGCTCGGTGCGTTTTAGAACCCTTGGTTGTTATCCCTTAACCGGTGCTGTGGAATCTACCGCCGATACCCTGCCAGCTGTGATTCAAGAAATGCTACTCACCAAAACGTCAGAACGTCAGGGGCGTGTGATTGACCATGACTCGTCTGGTTCCATGGAGAAGAAAAAAATGGAGGGTTATTTCTAATGGCAACCAATATCGTATGGCATCAGCATGAGGTCGACAAACAGCGCCGCGGTGCGGCTAAGCAGCAAAAACCTTGCGTGATTTGGTTAACCGGATTAAGTGGTTCTGGCAAGTCGACAATTGCAAACTTATTAGAGAAAAAACTCGCTGAACACAACAAACATACCTACTTGTTAGATGGTGACAATGTGCGCCATGGCTTGTGTGGTGATCTGGGATTTTCAGATAAAGAACGGGTAGAAAACATCCGTCGTATCAGTGAAGTGTCTAAGTTGTTTGTGGATGCGGGCCTAATGGTGATCACTGCATTTATCTCGCCCTTCCAGGAAGATCGAGACTACTGCCGTGGCCTGCTTGAAGCAGGTGAATTTATAGAAGTGTTTATCAATACCCCATTGGAAGTGTGTGAAAAACGTGACCCTAAAGGTTTGTATCAGAAGGCAAGGCAAGGTGACATCAAAGATTTCACTGGGATCACCTCTCCTTATGAAGCCCCTAAGGCCGCAGAGATTGTCTTAGAATACAGCGGGCAAAGTGCTGAAGAGTCAGCGGAGCAATTGTTTGCTTTGTTGCAACTAAAAGGATATTTGGCACATGCTTGAGCCTCGTTTGATTAATGGTGTCGTGGATATCGCCCATGCCGCCGGTGCAAAAATCATGGGCATTTATGCTAAGGATTTTAGCGTTTATGAAAAAACCGATGCCAGTCCACTCACCGAAGCCGATCTTGCAGCTCATCACAGTATTGTTGCTGGCCTAACAGCGTTGTCTGAATTACCCATCTTGTCTGAAGAATCAGCCAGCATATCTTGGGCAGAGCGCAGTCAGTGGCAACGTTATTGGCTGGTTGATCCGCTGGATGGCACCAAAGAATTTATCAAAAAAAATGGGGAGTTCACTGTTAATATCGCGCTTATTGATGATGGCAAACCGGTGTTTGGTGTGGTCTATGCGCCGGTGCTAAAACAAACCTATGTGGGCGTGTTTGGTCAAGGTGCGTATAAAATATCCGATGGTGAACGCAAAGCCATTGCCCCTCGCCCTCATCAAGGTAACGAACAATGGAAAGTGGTGGGCAGTCGTTCCCATCAAAGCCCTGAAATTCAAGCTTTTTTAGATAGCTTAGGGGGTGAAGCTGAGCTCATCGCCATGGGCAGTTCGTTAAAGCTATGTTTAGTGGCTGAAGGCGCCGCCCACCTGTATCCACGACTTGGCCCCACATCAGAATGGGATACCGCCGCAGCGCAGGCAGTGGTTGAGGCGGCTGGCGGTAAGGTCACCGTTATTACTGACCCCGCCCAGGGTCTGAGCAAAGATGCCCTCCCTTTGCGTTACAATCAAAAAGAATCCGTATTAAACCCTTATTTTTTAGTGAGTTGCTGAATTATGAATAGCGAAAATGCCTTATTACAAGCCGACATCCTAGGCTATCTCGAACAACACGAGAAAAAAGACATGCTGCGTTTCTTAACTTGCGGCAGTGTGGACGATGGAAAAAGTACCTTGATTGGCCGTTTGCTGCATGACTCAAAGATGATCTTTGAAGATCAGCTAGCCGCGATTACCAAGGACAGCAAGAAGTCTGGCACCACCGGAGAACGGGTGGATTTGGCCTTGTTGGTTGATGGCCTGCAATCAGAACGTGAACAAGGCATTACCATTGACGTAGCCTACCGTTATTTCTCTACTGACAAACGTAAATTTATCATCGCAGACACCCCTGGACATGAGCAATATACCCGTAACATGGTGACTGGTGCATCAAACTGTGATGTGGCCATCATACTCATCGATGCCCGGGCTGGGGTTAAAACGCAAACCCGCCGCCACTCCTTTTTAGTATCATTATTAGGCATTAAACACGTTATTGTTGCCGTGAATAAAATGGACTTAAAGGACTACAGCGAGGCGGTCTATGAGAAAATCAAGGCTGACTATTTAGAGTTTTCTATACAGTTAACCATCCCTGATATTCAGTTCATCCCTTTGTCTGCTCTTGAGGGTGATAACGTGGTAAATATCAGTGAACATACACCTTGGTACAAGGGTGAAACCTTGATGGTAATGTTGGAAAATATCAAAGTAGAACATGACTACAACCTTGAGGATTTCCGCTTCCCCGTGCAATACGTCAATCGCCCCAACCTAAATTTCCGTGGTTTTGCTGGTACTGTGGTATCGGGTGAAATAAAGGTTGGCGATCGGATCACTGCCCTGCCCTCAGGTAAACAATCAACCATTAAATCAATCGTCAATTACGAGGGTGAGCATGAAAGTGTGCATACGCCGCTTACCACCACCCTGACTTTAGTCGACGAAATCGATATTTCTCGTGGTGACATGATTGTTAAGAGTGACAATTTGCCCCTGCACAGCAATCACTACCGCACTAACCTAGTGTGGATGAGTGAAGAACCGCTGATGCCTAACAAGCAATACGGTTTTAAATTTGCCACCAAGTTTGTGCCCGGCAGTGTCACGGATATCGAATACCAAATTGATGTAAATTCTTTGGAACACAAAGAAGCGGTGCGTTTAAATTTGAATGAGATTGCCGTTGGCTCAATCAAACTAACTCAACCCGTAGCCTGTGATCCCTACACCAAAAACCGTAGTACCGGTGCGTTTATAATCATAGATCGCATCACCAACGGCACGGTAGGCGCGGGCATGATCATCGATGTGGCCAAGCAAAATACTCAGAGCAATGCCAATGCTCACTCTGAATTTGAACTTGAGCTTAATGCCTTGATCAGAAAACATTTCCCTCATTGGAATGCTGCTGATATTAGTCAACTCTCGTAACAACAAGGCTCTATGAACGTCAATCAACTGTTGGTACTGGCGATTTTCGCCAGTACCATTATCGCGCTCATCGCGACCAATAAGCGGCCTTCATCTATTTTTGCGGGTTCCTTACTAATTCTGATTGTCAGCCAGCAACTGACCATTAAAGACATCATTACAAATTTCACCAATCAGGGGCTCATCACCTTGGTGCTCTTGTTAATAGTGAGCAATGCGGTAGACAAAACCTCCTTGATTAAACGATTGGGACGCACATTGGTCACGGCCAGCTATCGACAAAGTTACTGGCGTCTATTTGGCTTAACCTTCTTTTCTTCTGCACTTTTGAACAATACTGCGGTGGTTGCCAGCTTGATTGGTCCGGTAAAACAAAATCAATATCATCCGGCGTCAAAGCTGCTTATTCCCCTTTCCTACATTGCCATACTGGGGGGAACAGTAACGCTAATCGGCACCTCAACTAACTTAATTGTCGACAGCTTTTTAATTGAACATGGCCATGCTGGCTTCAATTTTTGGGATTTTACCCTCTATGGCATGGTGGCTGGCCTAAGTTGTGGTTTATTGATGTTTTTACTCGCCCCTTGGTTACCCGATATTGAGAATAAAAGCGGCAAGTACACCAGTTATTTTATTGAAGCCAAAGTCGCGGTGGATTCAGAACTGGTGGGCAAAAGTGTCGAAGACAACCATCTGCGAAACCTACCCGAGTTGTTTTTAGTCGAAGTGGTGCGTAATAATAAATTGATCACCCCCGTGTCTCCCGATTTGGTGATCGAAGCCAACGACAAGTTAATTTTTACAGGCAATATCCAACATGTGGGCAATCTCAGTCACATTAAAGGTTTAAGTTTATTCGCGGAATCAAACGGTCTGCTGCGTGACAACCTCACTGAGGTGATTATCTCTAATCGAGCACAAATCATTGGTTACACCCTCAAAGCGGTGGGCTTTCGCGCCCTGTTTGATGCTGCAGTGGTAGCCATCCGTCGCGACGGTGAAGCCTTAAGCGGTAAATTAGGCGAGATTAAGTTACAAGCCGGTGATTTTTTGTTGCTCGCTACCGGCCCGGATTTTTTGAGCCGCCATAACTTAGCAAAAAACTTTTTCATTTTGTCGGAAAAGAAAATGCCGACCAAGTTAAGCCTCAAACAAGAATACCTCACCCTCTTTGGTTTTCTTCTGGTGGTTGGTTTAGCCGCCACGTCTATCTTGTCCTTAGCCACCGGCTTATTATTTTTACTGGCTGCGCTGGTGGTGAGCGGCGTGACCTCGAATGCGGAAATCAAACGTAACTTGCCATTGAATTTGATTGTGGTGATAGTCGGCGCCTTGAGTTTAGCCACTGGTTTGGAGCGGGCGGGTGTCATTGATAACCTTACCGAGGTATTAGCTCCCTTAGTCACTAACACCAGCCCATTTGTTGCGTTGGTGACGGTCTACCTTGCCACCTTGTTATTAACCGAAGTGGTCACTAATAACGCGGCGGCAGCCTTAATGTTTCCCTTTGCCTATGGGATTGCGCAGGTTATGCAAGTTGAGTTGATGCCGTTTGCCTTGGCCGTGGCGTTTGCCGCCAGCGCCAGTTTTATATCGCCTTACGGTTACCAAACTAATTTGCTGGTCTTTAGTGCCACCAATTACAAACTTAAACACTTTGTAAAAATAGGTTTACCGGTGTCAGTGTGTTACTCAAGCATTGTGTTGGTGCTACTGAAGTTTACCTACCCACTGTGACAAGTAGGAAAAGAACAGAAACCGCAGGTGGGTGACAGACGTTTATTGTTATCGAAAGTTGGCTGCCTGCTTATCGTCAGGGATAAGCAGGCGCCGATTGCGGGGTGACTAGATACTGAAGGGTTTGGTTTCTCCGGGGCTGCGCAACATTTTGTTCACTTCATCCAGATGTTGCTCTTCCAAATAAATCATTTCACGCGCGTATTCTTCTAACACCACGGAACTACCTTCCACTAATTGACGTAGCTTCTGATACACCGCTAAGGTGTTTTTTTCATGCACTAAACTTTCTCTGAGAATATCACCAATGTTGTGCTGTTCTGTTTCCAGCAAACTACCAATTTTAAGTGAAGGATGCCCTCCCAACATGGTGACCATCTCGCCGGCTTTATGGGCATGGGCAAGACCTTCAGCAGCATTGCCTTTTAACCACGATACAATGGGTATGCGGTTGTAACCATAGACCATAAGCGAATAGTGGGTGTAGCGCACTACCCCAGCTAATTCATATTCCATGATTTCGTTTAAAATGCTGATGGCTTGTTGTTTTTGAGAATCGTTCATGCTTTTTTCCTTGTGGTTTAGGCAATAAGGCTAGACTAAATTTTTGAAGTGTTGCAGCGTTTACTATAGCAGTTAGCTTACAAATTGTGGGCAATTCACTGCCGCGCTGTTGATGCTGTCTTTGAAGAGTTAGCCACGGCTGCGTTAATTTCGGCCATTTCCTGTTCTGTCAGATCCCGCCATTCTCCGGGTTTAAGCCCTGCCAGTCGGATAGACATGATGCGGGTGCGTTTAAGTTTCACCACTTCAAAACCCAAGTATTCACACATGCGCCTAATTTGCCGGTTTAAGCCTTGAGTTAACACAATTCTAAACACCATCTTGCTTTGCATGGTCACCACACAAGGTTTAGTCACGGTGTTCAGGATGGGCACGCCACTGGCCATTTTATGTAAGAAATGTTCATTCAGTGGCCGGTTAACCGTGACCACGTATTCTTTATCGTGGGCGTTTTCAGCACGCAATATTTTATTAACGATATCACCGTCACTGGTCAAAAAAATGAGCCCTTCAGAGGGCTTGTCTAAGCGTCCAATGGGGAATATGCGTTGGGGATGTTTAATCGCATCAATGATATTGCCTTTTACATGCAGTTCCGTGGTACAGGTAATGCCCACAGGTTTGTGATAGGCGATATACACCCTATCTGATTTATTTTTGGCACTGGCTGCTATTACCTTGCCATCCACCGCGACTTTGGCGCCAGGCAGAACTTTTGTACCCAGTTCAGGCAATGCCCCATTGATGGTGACACGCCCCTGCTCAATTAACTTATCAGCTTCTCGACGCGAACAAAAACCAGACTCGCTGATAAACTTGTTGAGGCGTATGCCCACTTGCTCACTCATGTCAAACAAACAAACCTTGGATCCGAGCCAAATAAGCTTGTTCTGTTTTGCTCACTGGGCCACAGGCTATCCATTGTTTGAGCAATTCATCCGCACTGGGTAATTCACCGTTCTGTAATTTCGCCGCCATCATTTGCATTTGAATCGCCTGACGTTTTGCTTGATCTGAATTAGGTGACGCTTTGTCTAAACACAGTTCAAGCATAATCGTTAAGGTATGCCGCGAGTGCTCCGAGACACTAGCGTTAAATGCCTGTTGCCAATGATTGGCCAACTCATTTGCTTCGGCTGGCAAGGAATCTTTGTGCTGCCATTGTTCAAGGGCATGGAACAATGTTTGATATTGCTGCTGTACTTGTGCGTGGTGAATTTGGCTTACACGTTTTTTGTGCAGCTCTTCCATGTCTGCTACTTGCCGTTTAAGGCCTTGTTGCTCTTTATCGCTGACTGATTCTGGCAAATTATGCAGCAGTTCAGTCACCTTACCTAGCTGTTCAACAAAGGCGTCAAGCTCTGCCTTTGTGGTGGCGTTTGTTAACAGCTCTTTGCTGGTGGCAAGCTGTGTTTTTACTTGTTGCACATGCTGATTGGCAACTTGCAGAGCAGCATTTTGTTGCGCTTGACGCTTGGCAAACACGCTGTCACATGCCGCTCTGAAGCTGGTCCACAAACCTTCTTCTGCTTTATGCCCTGCATGCTCAATGGCCTTCCACTGCTGTTGCAGTTTCTTAACTTCTTCCACCGCGTCTTGAACCGATTCTTGACTCAGCAGTTTTTCAGCTTTTGTGATCAGGTGTTGTTTGAGTTCGGCATTGTTAGCGAACATATCTTGCACTTTGGTTTTCAGCGGGCTTAACAAGGCATGGAACTGCTGGTTCAAAGCCTGTCGCTGTTGATGCCCAACTTCGCCAACATTGCGCCATTGTTGCTGAATTTGGTTAAGCTGCTTGCTCAACTCTTTGCCATGCACACTGGCTTCAGCCAAGTGCTGCAATTGTTGCAAAATAGTATTTTTTTGCTGCAAATTAGCCGCACGCTGTTGCTCTTGTAACTCGTAGTGGGCGCGACAAGGGGCAAAAGCCAGTTCTAGGGCTGAATCAAATGCAAGGTTAAGCGCTTGATCAGCTTCGTTATCAATTACCCCTAAACTTTTCCATTGTTGGCGTAAGAGTTTAACGGCCTTGGCTTGTTGTTCGATAGCTAATGGCTCGGCAACCAATTGTTCTGCTTGGTTTAACAATGCTGGTTTGCGTGGTGCGGCAATGTATTCCTGCCAGTCTTGTAAATCTTCCACCTGCTCTTTGGCTTTGGCAAAGGCTTTGTCTAACTGTGTTTGCTGTTTTTCAGGCAACGCTTGATACCACTGGCAAACACGACCATAGAGATCTATCGCCAGTCGGAAACGTCCTTGTGAAACCAGGTTATCAATCGCCCGCAGTTTATTACGACAACGCAGCACATCCTGATTAATTTTATCATTAAGTGATTTGCTGGCTTGTTGCCACTGGCGTACCTGATGCTGCCATGCCTGCACCAAGTTACTTGGTAATTTGTCGGTAAACTTGGCGGTAATCTCACGCCATTGTTGCTTAACCTCACGCAGGTATTGCTGGGCAGCATCGAGTTGACTGCTGTCGCTGGGTAAATCCAGGGCGCTGAGTTGTTGTAATAAGCTTTGTGCTTCGTCGAGGCACCGTTGATAAGCAGGTAGGTTATCCAATGACGCCTGTTTAGTGGCTAGTCGCTGCAGCAAGGCAGAAATACTCGTGTGAGCGTGAGGACCCATCTGTGCTTCGTTGAGTAGAGTTTGCAAAGCCTGTTGGTGGGTTTGCAAGTCTGCCTGTAATGTTTGTCTGTGGCTTTCATCCAAGCTCATGCCCGCCGCGTTAAGCTGAGCATCGATGTTGCCTAAGGCCTGCTCAATGTGGACAAGTTGTTGATCAATTTTAGCTTGTAGAGCTTGCTCGGCGGCTAAGGCTTCCCACTCAGGTTGCAAACGTGCCACCACCGCTTCGAGTTTACGGTTTAAGTCTTGCCATTTTTCGCTAAACTCATGGGCCTTTGTGTCGCTCAGATAAGAAAATTGTGCCGCCTGCTGAGCATATTGGTCACGCAACGTTTGCCATTGGCTTTGAATATGGGGTAAATCGGTGCTGTCTTTGAGGGCGAGCAGTTTGGCCAATACCATGCGGGTATCTTTTTCTACGGCAGCGGGAATGAGACTGCGTTGTTGCCATTGATTGCTTAACTCACCAGCCGCTGTGCGCACCTTGGCTGAACGTGCTTTTTTACTCAGCTTGTTGAGTAATTTATGAGACTGTGATTCATCACTGAGTTCACTTAACAGAGCTAACTGCAAGCTTTCGTTTGGGCTGTCGATGAGGATCTTTTCAACCAGTTGCGGTTTATCAAGGCGTTTTAAAATAAGTCGGCATAAGGCCTCGTCGGCTTGTATCCATGGCAGCAATACACACTTTTCTAGCAAGCGCAGATCTTTAGATTGACTGATGAAGTTACGTTTTTCTTTTTCGCTCAGGGTGGTATTGCTTTCGTCGAATAACAGCTGCTCAACCACCTGTTGTGACTTTTTTTGCACCCGTTCGTCTTTCGCCGTTTCAGCCATTTTGTACCACAGCGGAAAGCTATCCAACTTGTGCAGGGCAGCTAAACTCACCCCAGCATCAGGATCATTAAACGCCAGTTCATGCAATACGGTTTTTTGCGCCGCCAGTTGCTTGTCGAGCTTTGCAATAGCTTGAATCCGTACTTGAGGTTTGGGATCTAAATGTTTGGAACGAAAAAAACGATTAAATATCATCCTGTTTAAACCGCGCTATTGTTTGATTATCAAATGATTGTTGAGCTAGCTCTTGTTTTAAAGCGTCGCGACTCTTGTGCACAATTTCGCCATTCTCACCAATGGTCATGTGTTGATCTGATTTTAGTACTTTAGCTTGATACAACATGACAGCCTGCATGCTGCTCTCACGTTGAGCTTGGGTGAGCGCTGAGCCATCTAACCACTTACCTGTTTCAACGGCCGTTCGCAAAGCCTCATAAACCTGAGGCGTCATAGACTTGAGAAGCATGTCAGTATTCATTGTTTTAATGTACTCATGAAGATTTTTTAACAAAGATCAAACGCACACGATTAACGATGTACCAAACAAAACCTAATACACTAAGTGCAAAAGCTATTTTAAATTGCCAATCCTCTTGGTCTGCATCACCCCAGTACATAAAACCAAAACCACCGACAAAAAGTAACATGGCAACCATCGACTGGTTTTGAATTTTTTGCGCTTGCAGATATTTGCTTAAAGCCGTTTTACGTGCAATGTCTTCACTGCTCGCTGAACCCACTGCAAAATTACAGTGACTGCAGAGTTGTGCTTTATCCGAAATTTTTTTACCACATGCTGGGCAATCAATTAATGCCATATGGACCTCCAACAACAAATGACCCACTGCTAATTATGCAAACGCCGGTCAAAAAAATGTGTATTTAGCTATACAATTGGGCTTGATTAATAAGCAAAAAGCGCAGCAGTTGCCGCGCTTAGTGCCTTTTGTTAAGGATCAGGATGGGTGATCTTTATTAAAGTTTTCCCAATATTTCGCCACTGATTCTTTCATTTCTTTACGCAGTAAGAAGATACCAAATAAGTTGGGCAAGGTCATAACTACGATGGCCACGGCAGACAGAGCCCACACCAATGTTGTATCAGAGACCGCTGCCCACACAAAACCGGCTACATACACCACGCGATAAGGCATAACTGAACGTGGACCAAACAAATAGGTCATGGCGCGGTCACCATAATATGACCAAGCAATGGCGGTAGAAAATGCAAATAACAGCAAGCCGATGGAAACAATATATTGACCAAAATTGCCAAAGAAACCACGGGTAAAAGCTAGCGCAGTTAGACTGGCCGAGTGGATCAGCGATTCACCGGATACAATGATCTTGTCTTTGACTAGATTCCCATCAACGACCTTCAAGATGCCGTTGTAAGTATCTTCTGGTTCACCCGAAGAAAAGGTGACATTTTCAGCCAATGAGCGCGCATTCAAAATAGTAAAACCTGAATTCACCGCCTTACCATTAATCACTTGAATCTCGCCGGTATAATTTGTCACCTGACTGCCTTCTAAGCCGTTTAAATAGGTATACAGTTGTTGGCGATCCGCTTCATTAGTGTCTACATAGCTACCCGCAATGATTTGCATGTCAGCACGGTCAAAAATGTTGAAATGTTTTTCTTTCCACACGCCTGAAGACAAGATAACCAAACCCGTTAAGGTACAAATGATAATGGTATCGATAAAAGGCTCAAGAATGGACACCATGCCTTCTGATACAGGTTCATTGGTTTTGGCTGCCGCGTGGGCAATAGGCGCAGAACCTTGACCGGCTTCATTGGAGAATAAACCACGGTTAACACCACGGTTAAATGCATAGGCTATTGTCGCCCCCAAAAATCCACCCGTTGCCGCTGAGCCAGTAAACACATCAGCAAAAACCGAGACAAAGGCAGGCCCCACGTTTTCTAGATTGGCAAAAATAACCGATACCGCACCAACCAAATAAATCAGAGCCATCAAGGGCACAACTTTGGCGGTGACTGCGGCAATCCGTGTAATACCGCCAAGAATAACCAGAGCAAGAAGTACACCTAATACGCCACCAACAATAATCGGCTCAAAACCAAAGGTCGCTTCGATACTGGTAGCGATACCATTACTTTGTGGCAGGTTGCCGGTACCAAACGAGCTGATAACCGTTGCAACCGCAAATGCCACGGCCAACCATTTCATGTTTAAGCGTTTGTCCATGTAGTACATGGGACCACCAGCCATGGTGCCATCTGGGGTTTTGTCGCGATATTTGTGGGACAGGGTGACTTCAACAAATTTTGTGGTCATGCCAAGAAAAGCCGTTGCCCACATCCAAAACAGGGCAGCAGGGCCGCCAAGGAAAATAGCAAAGGCCACGCCACCAATGTTACCTGTACCTACTGTGCCTGATAAGGCAGTGGTCAAGGCGCGAAAGTGACTCGTATCTCCTGGGGCATCAGCCTTATCATATTTGCCCATCACCACTTTCCAAGCATGTTTGAAGTAGCGGATCTGTGGAAATTTTAAATATATGGTAAAGAATAAACCGGTGCCGAGTAACACATAGGGGAACCACCACGCGCCCCCCAACATGCCATCTAAAGACGTCAAAAAATTATGAAATGTTTCCACTGTTTTCCCCTGTCATTTTTTATTTTTAGTAATGTTATTTTGTGTGTATGACTGTGTATTGCTTTTACCTAGCGCAGCATATCAGCTACGGCGCGCATGGCAATTAATACATCTTCACCCAACTGCTTACAGCGCGCTGGCGACCAGCCATATGCCGTATCAGGTAATTCGATATTGTCTTTAAATGGCATTTCCAACGTGAACGCTAAGCAATCAAAAGTTTGCCCTACCGCATGAGTAGCAACCGTGGCATTCGCTTGCCCTGGTGCATCTTTTGGATAGCCATAGGTATCTTGGAATTCAGGTGTGGCAAGCATTAAACTTTGTTTAAAATGATCTTCAAGTTGTTTGATACGTGGTGAATAATCAGGATTTCCTTCCGCCCCTGCCACAAAGTTATAAGGCAGGGCTTCGTCACCATGTACATCCAAAAACAAATCAACACCGGTTTCAAGCATCATCTGTTTAACCAGAAATACTTCTGGACTGCGTTCCATGCTTGGGGCGGCCCATTCACGGTTTAAATTTGCCCCCACGGCATTGGTGCGTAGATGACCACGCACCGCACCATCTGGATTCATATTGGGCACAACGTAAAACACGGCTTTTTCAAGTAACTGACGAGCCAAGCCATCGTCTTCATCCAACAAGCGCTCCAACAACCCTTCCACCAGCCATTCCGCCATGGTCTCTCCAGGGTGTTGACGGGCTGTCACCCAAATGACTTTTTTATCTTTTTCTGGCTCACCAATCACTAGCAGTGACATATCACGGCCATCTATGGTTTCACCCAAACAAAGCTGCTGACACAAAGGCGCTTGTTGCGCCCAAGCGAGTAAGTCTAGATGGCGCTCATAACTGTAGGGGGCAAAATAAGCAAAATAGGTATGCTCAAATTCTGGTGTGTGTTGGATCACCAGCTGTTCACCGTCAAACTCACAGTCTACTCTGAACCATTCTTGACGGTTGTAAGACGCCACGGCCTGATAGTTTTTCCAGCCATCTGGGTAGGCAGAGTTTTTTAAGTCAACGATGGTCAAGCGATGTGAAACAAAGGCTTGGGACTCTAATTTGAAATGAAACCACTGATAAAAATCTGATTGGTTGTCAGGTTTGATCCGCAACTGGATGTTATCTGGCTCTGAGGCTTGAATAACCTGAATATTTCCGCTGTCAAAATTGCTACTAATTCGCACTGGCTGCTCTCTCTAAATTTTTCACGCAGTAATCTACCATAGCTAAACAGCAAATGGGCAGAGCCTCAGCAAATCAGGGCTAAAAAAGTCGCTTAATGTTAAGGAGTGGTGATTATTCGAACAGAACAAAGGATTGCGCTGCGAACAGCGCAATCAAACAGGTTAAAACGTCACTTTTGCTTTGGGTAAGGTAGGTGAAAATAATCCACTCATCTGCTCCACTACCTTCATCACCTGACAGCTGTAACCAAACTCATTGTCGTACCACACATATAAGGTTGCGCGTTGGCCAGCAACAATAGTGGCTTGTGAATCAATGACCGCAGGGGCTCGTGTGCCTACCAAGTCAGTAGACACAATTTCTTTAGACGCGGTGTAGTTAATTTGATGCTGTAACTCAGAAAATAATGACACATCACGCAAAAAATTATTCACTGTCTCTTTGTCACTTTGCTCACGTAGATGCAGGTTTAGGATCGCCAGAGACACATTAGGTGTAGGTACGCGGATAGCGCTACCGGTTAGTTTACCGGCTAATTGCGGATAGGCCTTGGCTACTGCAGTGGCGGCACCCGTTTCGGTGATCACCATGTTAAGTGCCGCACTACGCCCGCGACGATCGCCCTTGTGGAAGTTGTCGATTAGGTTTTGATCATTGGTAAAAGAGTGCACCGTTTCCACGTGACCACTTTCAATGCCAAATTTCTCATCCATCACTTTTAATACCGGAGTAATGGCGTTAGTGGTGCAACTCGCCGCTGATAAAATGGTATCTTCAGGCTGAATCGCTTGATGATTAACTCCATACACGATGTTTTTGATGGCGCCTTTGCCCGGTGCGGTGAGTAATACTTTGCTCACACCTTTAGCCTGCAAGTGCTGACTCAAACCGTCTTGGTCTCGCCACATCCCGGTATTGTCAATCACAATGGCGTTGTTGATGCCGTACTGAGAGTAGTCAACATGTTGTGGCGCATCGGCATAAATCACTTGGATATATGCACCATTGGCCTTGATTGCATTTTTACTTTCGTCGATGGTAATACTGCCGTTAAAGGGGCCATGCACGGAATCTCGACGCAGCAAACTGGCTCGTTTTTCTAGATCACCTGCTTTGCCCCCGCGTACCACGATTGCCTTTAAACGCAGCTTATTATTCACCCCTTGACGCTCGATAAGTAAGCGCGCCAAAATTCGACCGATACGACCAAAGCCATACAAAACCACGTCTTGCGGCGTATGTTGATCACTGCGATCAACGATGTCGGCTAAGGCTTGACGTAAATAGGAGTCGACACTCATGACCGAGTATTGCGCATCGTAGTGGTAGGCGTAGGCCAATTTACCCAAATCAATATGGGCAGGTGCCAATTGCATACGGCTCATATGCTCAAGCAAAGGCCAACTCTCACGTAATCTCAGTTTATTTGGTTCTTTTAGCCTGACCGAGCGATGAGCCTTGATGATATCAATGGCACTAGCGGCCAATAACGGGCGGCCATAAACAGAGATCTCTATGGCATGATTGCGATAAAGCTTACCCAACAAAGGTTGCATTTGTTCGGCGTATTCTTGGCGTTCTTGCCAACTATTTAAAAGTTGCTGCTCGAGTTGCTGGTTCATATTCACATTAGCTTATTGGAGTAGTTGAGGACTCACTGACCTGCCGATAAAGCGCGTTCAGACCAGTGTCGACTGCTAAACAACGCGTGCCCCGCGTTTGAGCGGCCGCCATTCTAATGAAAGCTTGGGCCTTAGCCAAATTGTTGAAAATTTCCCATAGCCTGTTTTGTTGGTGTTTTTTGAGGATTATTTTGGTAATAAAACAACGAATTGACGAGGTGTTCCGACTGATATGGTGATTCTAATCTTCACACAGGCAAATAAGGCGGTAATAGCAGGCAATAGTCAGCATGGTTTCAAAAGATAGCGCGTCCAGATGAAAATTAATTTCACAAATTAATTTTCAATGTTCCGCAAAAATTCGCGTTACCTCCGTCTTATTGCTGATTTTATGAGCAATTCGACGCTTAGCGGATTGATTAAACCCACTTTGTCTTGGTTTTATGCGGTAAGTAAGTGGCATTAGTTACAAGGCGTAGCTTTAAGTAAACAGATGCTGCGAAACGCCTGCAAATAAACTTGTTTGATGAAAAATTTGGGTTGTTCAGCCACTTTAGCGTAGCGCGTATCACACACAATTTGCCAACGCACAGGGTCGGCAAGTTCAGGTAAATTAAAACGCACGTCATGATCAGTTGCATTAAAGATAATAAGCCAGTGTTCCACTGGGTAATTGTCTTTTAGCTCGCTTCCGGTTACTTCCACCGCAAACGCTTGATTATTATGATCGTGCCAATCATCCACCAACTTTCGCTCGCCATCGGGGCGATACCAATTGATTTTTTCGACATTTTGCCCAAGCTGATAATTGTCATCGGGCAGATTAAAATGACTCAACAGAACACTGTTTTTACGTAAGGCAATAACATGACTGCAAAAATCGAGGAAATCTTGACGCCGCTCATTTAAGGTCCAGCGGTACCAGTTTATTTCATTGTCTTGACAGTACGCATTGTTATTACCTTTTTGACTTCGGCTCAATTCATCGCCTCCCAAGACGTGGGGTATACCTTGAGACAACATCAAGGTAAAAAATAAATTGCGCTTTTGTCTTTCACGAAGGCTTTTTATGTTGGGATCCCGTGTTGGCCCTTCTTCACCATAGTTGGCTGACAAATTATGCCCATGACCATCCCGATTTTGCTCCCCATTGACCTCGTTATGACGTTCGTTATAACTGACAAGATCATGCAGAGTAAAACCGTCATGGTAGGTGATATTATTAACCGAGGTATGGATGGAACGTTGTTCTTTGGGGAATACATCTCGGGAGCCCAACAAACGTGTCGCAAAATCACTGGTGTGGCCTTTATCCCCCCGCCAAAACGCCCTCACTGTGTCGCGGTATTTGTCGTTACATTCCAGCCAATTTGAAGGAAATTGACCAAGACGATAGCCACCGTGACCGATATCCCAAGGCTCAGCAATCAACTTAACATTTAACAAGGCTGGGTCTTGGGGCAAGGTGCGGAAAAAACCTGACAAACTTGAGAATTCATAAGGATCGCGCCCCAAACTTGCGGCTAAATCGAAACGAAAACCGTCTACGCCCATTTCACAAACCCAATAACGCAGGGCATCCATGACCATCTTAAGCACATAGGGAAACGCTGTATTTACGCTATTACCACAACCCGAATTGTTAACATATTTACAATAGTCCACTGCACCGTATTCATTGCGTTCAAATAGATAAAACGAGGCATTGTCAAAACCTTTAAACGATAATGTTGGGCCTTCAATGCCCCCTTCTGCGGTGTGATTAAACACCACATCTAAGATCACTTCGATCCCCGCCGCATGTAAGGTATCAACCATGGTTTTAAATTCAGCAATGCCGTCTTCTACCACATAACGTGGGTCTGGGCAGAAATAATTGATAGGGTTGTAGCCCCAGTAATTGGTGAGCCCTTTATTGGTAATGTAAGGTTCGGGCATAAAGGCAGCCACTGGCATTAACTGTATGCTGGTCACACCAAGTTTCTTCAAGTGCTGAATAATCGCGGGGTGGCATACGCCCAAAAATTTACCTTTATGTTGGTCTGGCACGTCTGGGTGGAGTTGGCTGATGCCTTTTACATGCGCTTCATAGAGGATAGTTTGCTGCAATGGATGCCTGGGTTTTGGGCAACGTCCTCTGGTTTCCCTTGGGGCACAAACGACGGCCTTAGCCACCATAAATTGACTGTCCCCATGATACTGCCGCTCATTCCAACTAGTGGGACGATTTAATGCTTTAGCGTAAGGATCAATGAGTAATTTATTCTCATCAAACAACCAACCAACCTTGGCTTGCTGTTCCCCCTTGGTGCGGTAGCCATATAGCTGGCCGGCTTCGATCCCCGTAATATGACAATGCCAGACTTTGCCGGTTTTGCCTGGCATCGAAAACGTGGCGATTTGTTCTTCGGTTTCTCGCGTAAATAAACACAGAATAACCTCTGTGGCATCGGGGCAATGCACGGCGAAGTTACAGCCTGTCGCGCTATGGTTGGCACCGAGTGGATAGGCCGCCCCTGCTGAAACGACCATGGCTTTGTCATCCATTTGTACTAGCCCTTAACAATATAAATAAACTCGCTAACGGTGGCAGACTAATGGTAATCGAGGCACTTTGATTATTCCAAGGGTTGTCTTTGGCTTGTAACTTTTTAGGGCTCTTGAAGCCACTTCCCCAATACTTTTTGTCATCGGTATTTAACACAATTTCATATTTACCGAGATCTTGAACCCCCATCGTATAATGACTGTGGGGCATGGGCGTAAAGTTGGTGATCACGTACATTTTTTGATTGGAAGATTTGCGCAGCATTACAAGAATGCTTTGATCGGCGTTACCGTGATCTATCCACTCAAAACCACCGTGCTGATGCTCAAGCTCATAAAGCGCGGGATATTTGCAGTACAAACTGTTCAAATCACGGTAAAGATTCTGAATGCCTTTGTGTTTGTCGAATTCCAATAAGTGCCAATTCACCGAGCTATCATGGTTCCACTCACTGGCCTGACCGATTTCATTGCCCATGAAATTGAGTTTTTTACCCGGGTGACCATACATAAAACCAGCATAGGCACGCAGGTTAGCCGCTTGCTGCCACTCATCACCGGGCATTTTACGCAATAACGAACCTTTACCATGCACCACCTCATCGTGACTAATCGGCAATACAAAGTTTTCATCAAAGGCGTAAACCATGCTGAAGGTAATTTCATTATGATGGTAGCGGCGATATGCAGGATCTTTGGCAATGTAGTGCAATGAATCGTGCATCCAGCCCATATTCCACTTAAAACCAAAACCCAATCCACCGTCAAATAATGGCCGCGACACTTTTGGAAAGGACGTAGACTCTTCTGCAATGGTCATGGCATGAGGGAATTTTTCGTAGACTTCTCTATTCATCCATTGCAATAAACTGATGGCTTCATAATTTTGATTGCCGCCATCCACATTTGGGATCCACTCTCCTGCTTTGCGGGAATAATCTAGGTAGAGCATTGACGCCACCGCGTCTACACGGAGTCCATCAATATGAAATTTATCTATCCAATACAAGGCGTTGGCCACTAAAAACTGCCGCACAGTATCCTTGCCAAAGTCGTAGATACAGGAGTTCCAATCTGGATGCCAACCTTTGCGTGGGTCTGCATATTCATACACATGTGTACCATCAAAACGTGCTAAGCCATGACCATCTTCAGGAAAGTGAGCGGGCACCCAATCGATAATCACGCCAATACCATGTTGATGGCACTGATCCACAAAATATTTAAAATCATCAGGGCTGCCGAAGCGGCTAGTTGGCGAAAACAAACCAACGGGTTGATAGCCCCAAGAGCCGTCAAAGGGGAACTCGGACACAGGTAACATTTCGATGTGTGTGTAACCCATGTCTTTTACATAGGCAATAAGATCTACCGCAAGCTCTCTATAACTCAGATAAGATTGCGGAGCCTCACCTGGCCGTTTCCATGATCCCAAATGCACCTCATAAATCGACATTGGGTTAGCATATTTGTCTTGGCTGGCTTTTTCGCGCCAACCCTCATCTTGCCATTGATAGGCATTGTGATCGTACACAATAGAAGTATGTGAAGGATATTGCTCCGCCCAAAATCCCACTGGATCTGCCTTGTGGGGTAAGCCCTTGCCTGCCGCATCTTTAATCTGATACTTGTATTTCGCACCGGCACCGATGCCAGGCACAACCAAGACCCAATAACCAAAGTCGGTTTTTTGCATGGGCATGCAACTGCCATCCCAGTAATTGAAATCGCCAATCAACGACACCGCACTGGCATTGGGGGCAAACACCGCAAAGCGAGTAGCTTGTACTGGCGATTTTCCACCTACATCGAGGGAGACAAGCTGTGCACCTAATTGTTGATACACATTTTGTGCAGCATGGTCGACAAAATGCACAGCGTAGTAGGCTTGCTCTTTAAACTGATACGGGTCCAATACCCTATAGTTGGTTTGTGCATTGGTAATATCAAAGCCATAGTGCTTGGGAGCTTGCTTAAGCTTGAACTCACCGCGAAACAGAAACGAATGACCTTGTTTTGTCATCTTGCCAATCGGTTTACCGCTGTGCCAGTCGATGAGTACCACTTGCTGAGCGTCGGGTAACCACGCGGTCACTCGGTAAGTGGCGGTATCAGAATCGAAGGTTGGGCCGAGATGATTAAAAGGAAAGGTACATTGGGCGTGTTTCAGTTGTTGTTCAAGCTGCATGGGTCTACCTTAATCAGCGTGGCTCACCTCTGAGAGTGAGCCACTGTTTTTAATACCTTACAGTGACGCGTATTTGCGGGCTTCTGTCAACTTATATGCAAGTGCATTAATGTGTTCATCTGCAAAAATAGTTTGCAGATCCTTACTGAGTTTGCGCCGCCAATTAGGGTATTCGTTGAACGTGCCAGGAATGTTCACTGGTTTGTCCATTTCCAACCAATCTTCTAACTGTAGACTGAGCAATTCACTGGAACCACCAGCCATATGCAGTTGCATACCATAGTTCAAGGCCCTGCTCATACCCACATGAGACACCTCTCGGCCAACCTCATCACCCACGGAATGATGTCCATGTAAGGTATCGAGAATCGCTTGTTTATTTTCGTGACGACTTTCGTACAACGTTTGTAGAATTTCTTCGGTAGGATACAGACCCAACTCTTTACCTAGCTCTAGGTCAAAACAATGCCAGAATCCAGTTAGGGTTGGCATATCATGAGTGGTCAAAGTTGACATTGACTGGGTGGGATAATGTGCCGGTGAATAGAAACCCCCGTCTTTCGCTTGTTCAAAAAAGAACACCCGATAAGAATACACCCCATTATCGGCCAATTTTTCGCGGATCTCTTCAGGTACGGTGCCTAAATCTTCACCGATAACCAGACTTTGATTGCGGTGGCTTTCCAAGGCGAGAATGGCCAATAGGTCATCAACCGGATAATAGACATAGCCGCCATCTTTAGCACTATCGCCTTTGACCACCCACCACAAACGCAACAGTGCCATCACGTGATCAATGCGTAAGGCTCCCGTGGCACGCATATTGGCGCTAAATAACTCAATGATTGGTTGATATTGTTGAGCGTAGAGCTTTTCTGGGTCCATGGGCGGTAAACCCCAATTTTGCCCGAGAGGTCCGAGTATATCGGGTGGTGCCCCCACACTGGCTTGGGTGCAATACAAGTCTTTGTTACCCCAAATTTCCGCGCTTCCTTCGCTTACCCCAACGGCCAAATCACGATATAAACCGATACACATCTTGTGGGCTTTGGCGACGTCATTGGCTGCCGCTAGTTGAATCGCAGCCTGCCATTGTAACCACAAGAAAAATTTCACACGTTTAGCATGCTTTTTCGCAAAGGAGGCGACGGCTGTCTTGTGATAATCCGAATAATCACTTGGAAACACTGGCCAGCCCCACGATGGTTTACCTTGTGCCGCCAAACTTTCTTGCAGGGCATCATAAACGGCAAGGGTTTGTAAACTCTCACCTCCTTCGCTAATAAAGGCTTTGAACGCCTTATTTTGTTTGGTGTTTTTATTCAAATATTGGCTATTTTGATATTCAAAAATCTGGGTCAAGGCCTCTAGCTTAAGCCGCGTCACCAAACTGTAGTCGACCAATACCGTTGCCCTAGCTTTGGCGAGGTTGGCTTGAAATTTGGGGGTATTGATCAAGCCTTGTGTGCTGGGTTCAGAAAAACCATCTAAGGCACTAACGTCGATATAAATAAAATTCAGCCAACGACGAGATGAAGGTCCATAGGGACTGCATGCGTCAGGATTACCGGGATAAAGTGCATGGATCGGGTTCAAACCGACAAAATGAGCGCCTTGTTTGGCGGCTTTTTCGAGTAGGTAAGCCAGATCAGTAAAATCCCCCACGCCCCAGTTATGTTCACTGCGTAGGCAATAAAGCTGCACACTCAGACCCCAGACTTTTTGTCCCGCCAACAAGGTTTCAGGTTTGTAACAAGCAGCAGGCGCAATAATTAAACGCATGGATGCCAATTCATCACCATCAACCTGCAAAGACAGTTGGTGATAGCCCAAGGCGAGCTTAACGGGTAAGTCAATTAGGTATTCTTGAAACTCCACCTCATCAATATGGGTAACATTGACCAATTGCCCGTCAATGGGCGACATTTTATGCTCAATGACCTCACCTTGTTCGGTGCTAATCACACACAGGTAATCGTCAGAAACCAACTCAATAGGTAAGCGCAAAGCCAGTTGCACACTCTGCTGCTCGCGCAAAACTAACACGGGATTAAGCGGACTCAACCACACTTTGTTAACATCTTCTAAAGCTTGTTGCTCTAATACAGCCGGATTATCGACTTGATACCCCATCGCACCCAATAACTTTTCCTTGGTGCTTGGTGCAATAGTGGCGGGTTTTCCCCAAGCGTCAGTATAGTTTGACTCGATGCCACGGTATTCAACAAGCTGTTCGATTAACGATGCAGTCATTACCTTTAAATTCCTATAAATTTGTGCAGTTTTTTAACAATTCATTATCATCTAAATTTTGCCATTGTCGAAATTGAATACGTTTGCAGTCCTTGGCTTGTAATTAAATAACAAATTTAAGGGATTATTTTGCCTTATGTGGTTCAATAGTCCATAATTTTGTAATTATCTTTCACAAAATACTATGTAGAGGGGTGTAATATGACAATTAAGATTGGTATCAATGGTTTTGGTCGAATTGGTCGTTTTGTATTTCGCGCAGCTTGCGAACGTGACGATATCGAAGTAGTGGGCATCAACGACTTGCTCGACGCAGACTACATGGCTTACATGCTTAAATATGATTCAACCCATGGCAAATTTAATGGCACTGTCAGTGTTGAAAATGGCCATCTCGTGGTCAACGGTAAAACGATCCGTGTCACTGCTGAGCGAGATCCAGCCGCGTTAGCATGGGATAAAATTGCCGCTGAGGTGGTGGTTGAATCAACCGGCTTATTTTTAGACGACGCCTCTGCACGTAAACATATTCAAGCAGGTGCCAAAAAAGTGGTATTGTCAGCACCGTCAAAAGACGACACCCCAATGTTTGTAATGGGCGTGAACCAAAACAGCTACGCCGGTCAAGACATCGTGTCGAATGCTTCATGCACCACTAACTGTTTAGCGCCCTTGGCAAAAGTTCTGCATGATAACTTCGGTATTGTCGATGGTTTGATGACGACAGTGCACGCCACCACCGCGACACAAAAAACTGTTGATGGTCCCTCTGCTAAAGATTGGCGAGGTGGTCGTGGTGCTTCACAAAATATTATTCCTTCATCCACGGGTGCCGCCAAGGCAGTGGGTAAAGTCATCCCCGAATTAAACGGCAAACTGACGGGTATGGCGTTTCGTGTGCCTACCGCAGACGTATCAGTGGTGGATTTAACCGTAAACTTGGCCAAACCAGCGACCTATGCACAAATTTGTGCCGCTATGAAAGCTGCAGCAGAAGGCCCACTGCAAGGTATTATGGGTTATACAGAAGATGCCGTGGTATCACAGGACTTTATCGGTGATAAACGCACCTCGATCTTTGATGCGACGGCCGGTATTGCCTTAACGGATACCTTTGTAAAACTGGTCTCATGGTATGACAACGAAATTGGCTACTCTAATAAGGTACTCGATTTAGTGGCCTACATCAGTAAGTAAGCAAACGACTGATACTTAATTTTTTTATATAGCTATGCTAAAAAGGCGACTGTTTGTTAAGACCAGTCGCCTTTTTTCTTGTACCAAGGATAAGTATGCACCTTTCAGAATCCTGTTCGCTTTCTCCACGTGGCAATATTCAAATCCTGCAGATCAATAATAGTTTTGCCCAAGCTGAGATTGCTCTGTTGGGGGCTCATATCCTTAGCTTTAAACCAAAACATGATGGTCGCGAGCGTTTATGGTTGAGTGAAGCAGCGATTTTTGATGGTAAACACGCCATCCGTGGTGGCATCCCTATCTGTTGGCCGTGGTTTGGCGATCATCCACAAAAAGCTCAGGGGCAGAACGTTCCAGCCCACGGCTTTGTGCGAACTCAAACGTGGCAGGTCGTAAGCTGTGTGGAAAATAGTGCAGGCACCCAGCTTGTATTACAACCTACTACAAGTGAGGGAGCAGGATTTGCTGGGCAAACCACCCTCAGTTTGACCGTGGATATTGGTGCCACACTGTCCATCAAACTTACCACCACCAATATTGGTCAACATTCGTGTTCATTATCTTTGGCATTACACAGTTATTTTAGCGTCAGTGCTATCAGCCATTGTAGGCTTGAAGGACTCAGTAGCGACTATTTGGATAAAACTCGGGCTATGCAAACGTATGCCTGCCCAAGCCCTTATGTTTTTACTCAAGAAACGGATCGTGTTCATCTTTGTCAGCCGCAGCAAGTCACTATTTGCGACAACCGCGGCAATATCGATATCGCTCACGCAGGGCATGACAGCATCGTGGTATGGAATCCATGGTCAGAAAAATCCACCAGCATGAAAGACATGGCGGATGATGGCTATCAAACGATGTTGTGTGTAGAAACAGCGCTAACCCAAGGTTACCAGTTGCAAGCTCAGGCTAGCCATACTTTACAGCAGATCATTTATTAGGGTTCAAGCCATTAGGTGACTTGTTGCACCCGCTTAAATTCATCCTGTTGGTAGCCTTGGCTTTGCAAGATCTCAGCTAAGTTTTGCATGGCATGATAGATATCTTGATGCGAGGTATACAGCGGGGTAAAGCCAAGTCGCAGGATGTCTGGAGCACGAAAGTCACAAATCACGCCACGCGCAATAAGGGCTTGGCAAATCGCATAGGCATGCGGGTGGGCAAAGGCCAATTGACTGCCACGCTCGTGTGGGTTCAACGGCGATGCCATAACCATCTCGCTTAACGCCGGAATTTCCGCAACCAGCTGCAAACAATATTCGGCGAGGCTTAAGGATTTTTGCCTGACGACTTGCATATCAACATCAGCAAATACCTCCAATGCTGCATCCAATACACTCATGGCAATAATAGCTGGTGTGCCACTTAAGAACTGTTTGATACCAGGCGCTTTTTCATAGTCGACGTGAAAAGCAAAGGGTTGTGCATGCCCCATCCAGCCACTAAGAGGTTGCTGCATCGACCCGTGATGGCGTGTTGCAACATACACAAATGCGGGAGCACCGGGGCCACCATTCAGATATTTGTAACCACATCCCACCGCAAAATCTACCTGACAGGCATCCAAGGCCAGCGGTAAAGCGCCTGCACTGTGCGCTAAATCCCATATCACCAAAATCCCCTTTTGATGCGCGGCAGCGGTCAGTTTATGCATGTCGAGCAAACGCCCAGAACGAAAATTGACTTGAGTGAGCAACAGCACAGCCACATCGTCTTGCAAGGCTTGCTCAATGTTTGCTTGTGCACACAAACGCAAACAACAGTTTTCCTCTCCCAATAAACCTTGTAAGCCCTGTACCATGTACAAATCAGTGGGAAAGTTATCGTCAACCGACAACACCACGCGGCGCTGGTTACCCCGCCCTTTTTGCACAGCTAGTGCTGCACACAATAACTTAAATAAGTTAACGGAGATTGAGTCACAACATAGCACTTGGCCGGGCGCTGCCCCAATCAGTTTGGCAATTTTTTCACCAACTTGTTGGGGTAAATCAATCCACGCATGGCTATTCCAGCTTTTGATGAGATCCACTCCCCATTGCTGATCAACCACGGCCGCTGCACGTTGACTCGCGGCCTTTGGCAAAGCGCCGAGGGAATTACCATCCAGATAGATCATGTCTGGCGGTAGGGTAAAACTCTGACGTTTAAACGCCAGAGGGTCTAGGTTATCGAGGGCTATGGCCTTACTTAACAGACTCACTCAAACATCTCTTGTAAATTAGTTATTAGGCGCTGGTACGCAGCAGAACCTGGATGGATCCAATCAAAGTGCCCTGCCCCCGTTTCAATTTGCGGCACAAGCGGCAAACGACTCGCCTGCTGCAATGGCACAATAGTATCTGCATCACCTTGTAATAACACAGTGCGCGCATGTAAGGGTTGATTGACTGGATTGGCTTGTTTGTAAAACATTTCAGCCTCAGCAGGTGTTGCCCCCATAAAATCATCCGTCACTTGCTGGCAACTATTCTCACCTTGGGCATAATCAACAATGTCGGTTATCGCGGCCAAACCAATGACTCCACGCACCTGTGGCAACCTGCCTCCAGCCAACAACGACAAATGTCCACCGGCAGAGTGACCAATAATCACCGCTTGATGAAGAGACAGTGGTGCATAACTGGCGAGTTTTTCAATCCCAGCCAGCACGTCGTTAAAGGTGCCGGGCCAACCACCGCCAGGATCACCAGTGCGCCGATATTCCAGTGACCATACAACAAAGCCATCTTGAGCCAGCGCGGTACTTAGGGCATAACTGTGTTGCATATCATAGGCATTCAGCCAACAGCCACCGTGCACTAACACCACCACTTTACTGCTGGTACTCAGTTCCTCCGCAGGGCGCCAAACAGCAGCATATTGCAGTGGATCAGGGCCATAAGGCACACGTTCATCCGCTGATTTAACCGCCAAGGCCGACACCTTAGCGTAAGGTACATTACTGTCAACCTGTGGATAATCATTAGCGACTGCATGAAGCGAAACACACTGGGCGAGGATCAGTGCAGTGCTTATCGTAGCGGGGCATTTCATCTGGTCAGCCTATCTATAACATTTCAACAGCGATGGCAGTGGCTTCACCGCCACCGATGCAAATGCCAGCGATGCCTTTAGACAAAGAGCGCTGTTTTAGCGCATGCAGCAAGGTCACCAAAATTCGGGCACCAGAGGCGCCGATTGGATGGCCGAGGGCGCAGGCTCCACCGTGCACGTTGACCTTTGCTGCATCGAGTTGCAATTTATTGATGGCTAACATCGTCACCATGGCAAAGGCCTCATTGATTTCATACAAATCGACAGTGTTTTTGTCCCAGCCGGTTTTTGCCAATAATTTTTCTATTGCACCAACCGGTGCCACCGTGAAATTTTCTGGTTCGATGGCATGAGAGCTGTGGGCGACAATTCTGGCCAAGGGATCTAGACCAAGCGCCTTGGCTCGCTTAGCCGACATCACTAATAACGCTGCGGCGCCATCGGATATCGAGCTTGAATTCGCTGCTGTCACCGTGCCGCCTTTCTTAAATGCAGGTTTGAGACTTGGGATTTTTTCGGGTTTTGCATTTTTCGGTCCTTCGTCGCTGTTGATATCAAAGGAGCCTTGTCTGGTTGTGACCACAATTGGGCAGATTTCAGCAGTGAAATAACCCTGTGATGTGGCGTTATTTGCTTTAGTTAAGCTGCTCAGGGCAAATTCATCCATTTGCTGACGACTAATATCTTCGGCATCTGCCGTGGCTTGGGCAAAACAGCCCATCGCTTGACCATCGTAGGCATTTTCCAAACCATCTAACATCATGTGATCTAACACTTGGCCGTGGCCCATTCGATAACCCGCCCGCGCTTTTGGCAGCAAGTAGGGGGAATTACTCATACTTTCCATACCGCCAGCGACCACCGCCTCAGCACTACCAGCCTTAATTAAATCGTGGGCTAACATCACCGCTTTCATGCCTGAACCACAGACTTTATTGAGGGTTATTACCCCACTTTTCATGGGTAAGCCTGCGGCAATGGCGGCTTGGCGAGCGGGACTTTGACCAAGGCCTGCCGGCAGTACACAGCCCATAATCACTTCATCCACATGTTGATACACCTCAGCGTTATTGGTGCTATTGAGCACAGACTGAATGGCATGTGCACCCAGTTCCGTTGCGCTCAAACTAGATAAAGACCCCATAAAACCACCCATTGGGGTGCGTTTGGCGGCAACAATAACGACGCTATTCTCGTCGAGGTAATCTGACATAAATATTCTCCTGCTCTAAAAATATAAGGACTCAAAAGCTTGATGCTTGGCAAAAATAAGGCGGAATTCGCAAAGTGTATAGGAAAAGACACAGTCTACTCACGGTAATTTTGATCAATTTTTGCCGCCATCTTGACCTCTTGGAACGCATACTTTACCTTTAGTTACAGTTTACGTAAACGTAAAGTAATTTAACGTTGATTTTACATTAGGAATGAAGACGCCCTAGCGATGGACACACAAACTTACAGCATTGGAGAACTGGCTAAAACGCTGGATATTACCCCACGCTCTATCCGTTTTTATGAAGAGCAAGGTTTGCTTAACCCGCAACGACAGGGCCAAACACGGATTTATTTAAAAAAAGATCTGGTCAGACTCAAGTTAATATTACGTGGAAAACGCTTAGGCTTTTCATTAGCTGAGACCAAAACATTGTTTAACCTATACGACAGCAATCAAAACTCAAAACCTCAGTTACAAGCCATGTTGTTAATGACACAAGAAAAACGTCAGCACATGCGTCAACAGTTAGAGGACATTCAAATGCTGATGAACGAACTGGATGAAGTGGAAAGTCGCTGTAAAGATGAATTAATCGCCTTAACTCAAGGAAAAAAATTATGAACGCTCCCTACCCTACTTTAAATTTTGGTTTAGGCGAAGACATCGATATGTTGCGTGATCACGTCTACCAATTTGCGCAAAATGAAATTGCGCCGTTAGCCCAAAGTGCTGATGAGGCCAATGCCTTCCCCAACCAGTTATGGCCAAAATTGGGGGAAATGGGTTTGTTAGGAGTAACCGTTGCTGAACAATTTGGCGGCTCCAACATGGGTTATTTAGCCCACGTGGTGGCGATGGAAGAAGTCAGTCGGGCGTCCGCAGGTATTGGCCTGAGTTATGGTGCGCACTCCAACTTATGTGTGAATCAAATTCATAAAAACGGTACAGAGGCACAAAAGCAAAAATATCTAACTAAACTGGTCAGTGGTGAACACATTGGCGCTCTGGCCATGAGTGAACCGAATGCCGGTTCTGACGTGGTAAGCATGAAACTGCGCGCCGATAAAAAGGGCGACCACTATGTGCTCAACGGCAATAAAATGTGGATCACCAACGGTCCAGATGCACATACCTTTGTCATCTACGCCAAAACTGACATTAATGGCGGTGCCAAAGGCATGACCGCCTTCATTGTTGAACGCGGCACCCCCGGTTTTAGCCAAGCACAAAAACTCGACAAATTAGGTATGCGGTCATCCAACACCTGTGAATTAGTGTTTGTGGATTGCCAAGTCCCAGCTGAAAACATCCTTGGCCAAGAAGGTGGTGGGGCTCGTGTGCTGATGAGTGGTCTAGACTATGAAAGAGTTGTATTAGCCGGTGGGTCACTTGGCATCATGCAAGCCTGTATGGATGTAGTGGTGCCTTATATCCACGATCGTCAGCAATTTGGTCAAGCTATTGGCGAGTTCCAGTTGGTGCAAGGCAAAATCGCTGATATGTACACCCAAATGAATGCGGCGCGCGCTTATGTGTACGCTGTAGCTAAAGCCTGTGACCGCGGCGAAACAACCCGCAAAGACGCTGCAGGTGCGATTTTGTATGCTGCGGAATTGGCGACTAAGATGGCGCTAGATGCCATTCAGTTATTAGGTGGCAACGGTTACATCAACGAATATCCAACAGGTCGACTCTTACGGGATGCCAAATTATATGAAATTGGCGCAGGTACCTCTGAAATTCGCCGCATGTTGATTGGTCGTGAATTGTTCAAAGAATCTGCCTAAGTTTGTCTTAACCCAAGGATCTGACGATGCCCGTGTTAACCAGTAAAATTAATGTCAAAAGTCAGGAGTTTGCTGACAACGCTGCTCATATGCAGGCCCAAGTTGACGACTTACATGCCAAAGTACACCTTATCATGCAAGGGGGCGGTGACGTGGCTAATCAACGACATGTCGCACGCGGTAAACTGTTACCCAGGGATAGGATCAACACCCTGCTTGATCCAGGTTCACCCTTTCTCGAACTGTGTCAACTTGCCGCCTATGAGGTTTACGACGATCATGTGCCCGCCGCTGGTGTTATTGCTGGCATTGGTCGAGTCGCAGGGGTTGAATGCATGATAGTGGCCAATGATGCCACCGTAAAAGGCGGCACCTACTACCCCCTTACCGTGAAAAAGCATTTGCGTGCCCAGACGATTGCCGAGCAAAACAACTTACCGTGCATTTATCTGGTTGATTCAGGTGGAGCAAACTTACCCCGCCAAGACGAGGTCTTTCCCGATCGTGAACACTTTGGCCGTATTTTTTTCAATCAGGCCAATTTGTCGGCGCAGAATATTCCTCAAATTGCAGTGGTGATGGGTTCTTGTACGGCCGGTGGCGCCTACGTGCCGGCCATGGCTGACGAATCTATTATTGTCAAAAATCAAGGTACTATCTTTCTCGGTGGCCCGCCTTTAGTGAAGGCGGCAACCGGTGAAGTGGTGAGTGCCGAAGACCTTGGTGGTGGTGATGTACACTGTCGGACTTCGGGCGTAGTCGATCATTTAGCCAATAATGACCACCATGCCTTGCAGATTGCCCGTGATGCCGTGGCCAGACTCAACCGCCAAAAGACCATCGACCTAGATGTGCGGGAATCCGTTGAGCCACTTTACGATCCTGCTGAACTGTACGGGGTCATCCCCAAAGGCAGTCGCCAACCCTATGATGTACGCGAAGTGATTGCTCGCGTGGTTGACGGTTCAGAATTCGACGAATTTAAAGCCTTATACGGTCAAACTTTGGTATGTGGCTTTGCAAGAATTTATGGTTATCCCGTGGGGATCGTGGCGAACAATGGCATATTATTTTCTGAATCTGCGCAAAAAGGCGCCCACTTTATTGAGTTGTGTGCACAACGCAAAATCCCTTTAGTATTTTTACAAAACATCACCGGCTTCATGGTGGGCAAGCAATATGAAGCCGGCGGCATTGCCAAACATGGTGCAAAAATGGTGACAGCCGTTGCCTGTGCCAAAGTACCCAAATTCACCATTCTCATTGGTGGCAGTTTTGGTGCAGGGAATTACGGCATGTGTGGTCGTGCCTATGATCCACGGTTTTTATTCATGTGGCCCAACGCCCGAATTTCGGTAATGGGTGGTGAGCAAGCCGCAGGGGTACTGGCACAAGTCAAACGAGAGCAAAAAGAAAGGGCAGGTGAAAATTGGAGCACTGCCCAAGAGCAGGAATTCAAGCAACCTATAATAGACACATATGAAAGCCAAGGCCATCCTTATTATGCGTCAGCACGTTTATGGGACGATGGCGTGATCGATCCCGCCGATACCCGTCGTGTTCTGGGTCTATGTATTTCAGCAAGTGTAAATAAACCTATCGAGGAAACACGTTTTGGCGTGTTTAGAATGTAATGACTGATGACAATGCAGCGGTACAACTTTTCATTGACGACCGTGGTGTCGCCACCGTTACGCTTAACCGACCAGAAAAACATAATGCCTTTGATGCCAGTTTAATTGCCGAACTAAGCAGCATATTTCAGCAACTGGCTGAAAACCCCAAGGTGCGTGCGATGATCCTTGCCGCCACTGGCAAAAGCTTCAGCGCAGGCGCTGACCTGAATTGGATGCAGAGCATGGTCAATTACAGCTATGCAGAAAACCTCAAGGACTCACAGGCTTTGGCGGCAATGCTGCATGCCTTAAACACCTTGCCCATGCCAACCATTGCTCGGGTGCAGGGTGCCGCATTTGGGGGCGCGGTGGGACTGATTGCCTGCTGTGATATGGCTATAGGCAGTAAGTTGAGTAAGTTTTGTTTAAGTGAAGTCAAATTAGGCCTGTTGCCTGCCACCATCAGTCCGTATGTGATCGATGCAATTGGCGCGCGCGCCGCGCGTCGTTATTTTGTAACTGCGGAAGTTTTTTCGGCTCGCCGTGCGCGACGTTTAGGTTTGCTCAGTGAAGCAGTGACGGAAGAAGAGCTGGACAGCACCATAGACAATCTTCTTGAACAGATACTCCGCAACTCCCCACAAGCGGTCAGCGCAGCTAAACATTTAGTGTTGCAACTACAAGATAGGCCCATCGATGCAGACGTTGTGCAATACACCTGTGAGCAAATTGCGCAAATCCGTGTATCTGCTGAGGGTCAGGAAGGCTTACAGGCTTTCTTGGCTAAACGCCCTGCCACTTGGATTAGAGAATAACTATGTTTAGCAAATTATTGATCGCCAACCGTGGCGAAATTGCCTGTCGCATTATCAAAACGGCCAAGCGTCTTGGCATCCAAACCGTTGCCGTATTTTCGGATGCGGATGAACACGCTTTGCACGTCAAGTTAGCCGACGAAGCTGTCTATCTTGGTCCGGCCCCCGCTAAAGAGAGTTATTTATGTGCGGCAAAAGTCATTGCGTTGGCGAGCAAAGTTGGCGCTGACGCCATCCATCCTGGCTATGGTTTTTTGTCAGAAAATCCAGGATTTGCACGTTTGTGTGAAAAACATCACATCGTATTTGTTGGGCCACCGGTAAAAGCTATCGAAGCGATGGGATCAAAATCCGCCGCCAAACAGATTATGCAAGAGGCCAAGGTGCCCTTGGTACCCGGCTATCATGGCCAGGATCAAAACCCCGACATTTTGCAAAAACATGCTGATGACATGGGCTATCCCGTATTGTTAAAAGCGGCGGCTGGCGGTGGCGGAAAAGGGATGCGTCAAGTATGGCAAGCCAGTGAATTTCGCTCGGCTTTGGATGCCGCCAAACGTGAGGCCATGTCGAGTTTTAATGACGACATCATGTTGGTAGAAAAATACCTGACTCAACCTAGGCATGTAGAAATTCAGGTTTTTTGTGACAATCATGGCAACGGCGTGTATTTGTTCGAACGTGATTGCTCTATTCAACGCCGTCACCAAAAAGTGATTGAAGAAGCCCCTGCTCCGGGTTTGAGCGATACGCTGCGCCGACAGATGGGTGAGGCCGCGTTAAAGGCCGCCAATGCCATCCACTATCGTGGTGCTGGCACCGTAGAATTTTTACTCGATACCGATGGGCGTTTCTACTTCATGGAAATGAACACCCGCTTGCAAGTAGAGCATCCGGTTACGGAAATGATCACGGGACAAGATTTAGTGGAGTGGCAATTACGTGTTGCCAATAACGAGCCCTTGCCGTTGCAACAGGATCAGTTAAAACTCACTGGCCATGCTTTTGAAGCTAGGATCTACGCTGAAGATCCTGCCAATGACTTTTTACCGGCTACCGGACGTTTACAGCTCTACACTCCCCCAACTGAAAACCAGCACGTTCGGGTCGACAGCGGGGTTATCAGGGGTGATACCGTATCGGTTTATTACGATCCAATGTTAGCCAAACTTATTGTATGGGATGAAGACCGAGACAAAGCCCTATTGCGCTTGCAACAGGCCCTGGCGCATTATCATGTTGAGGGCGTGACGACCAACCTCGAGTTTTTAGCTAAACTGGCCAACAATCCAGCTTTTATGCGAGCTGAACTCGATACCAGTTTCATTGAGAAACATCATGCTGCGTTATTTGCGGCAACACACCATGATGTAAATACCATTCTACCGCTGGCAACGTTGCTTGCTTGTTTGTTAAGTCAAAAACCTGCCGTCACACCTTATGCAGATGGCAGCTCCCCTTGGTTAGCAAAGGATACATGGCGTGCTAATGCCCGGCATCACAATACACTTCATTTTGAGATGGAGGGGGAGAGCTACGCAGTCACTTACCTAATTAGTGATAGTGGTGACAGCACAAAAATTGAGGTGCACTGTCAAGATCAACGTTTTGTGTGCAGTGGTGCAATTAACGGTTCTGTTTTGACGAGCACCGTCAACGGTCATCGTCAACAGCACGAATTTAGTGTCAGTGCTAACCACTATGTATTATTTACAGAGCAAGGGACTGTGCGTTTTACTCAACAACGGCCAGACCTCGGATTGCATGATGCCAGTGCTCAACATGGTGGTTTTAATGCGCCCATGAATGGCACGGTAGTGGCAATATTGGCCGAAGCGGGAGAAGCGGTGGCCGCCGGGCAAAGCCTGATTGTCATCGAGGCCATGAAAATGGAACATGCCTTAAAAGCCCCCAGTGCTGGCAAGGTCAGTGAATACTTTTATCAGGTGGGCGATTTAGTTGATGGCGGCGCTGAACTCCTGAATTTTGTAGCGGAATCCTAAGATGGCATTGCCCACACACGTAAAGATTGTTGAAGTTGGTCCCCGTGACGGTCTGCAAAATGAACGAAGCGGAATAAGTTTGACGGCGAAGGTTAGTTTGATCAATGAGTTGTCGGCTGCTGGTTTACAATATATTGAAGCTGGCAGTTTTGTCTCACCTAAATGGGTGCCACAAATGGCAGACAGTGGCGAAGTGCTTCGCCAAATCACTCGACATCCCGGTGTCACCTATGCGGCACTCACCCCTAACATCATGGGCTTGGACGCGGCTATCGCTGCCAAGGCCACTGAAGTGGCTATATTCGCTGCCGCATCTGAAAGTTTTTCACAAAAAAATATTAACTGTTCTATTGAGGAAAGCCTGCAACGATTTGCGCCCTTGTTAGACAAAGCCCAGCAACAGGGTTTGCAAGTGCGAGGCTACGTGTCGTGTGTATTAGGTTGCCCATACGAAGGCTACATCGAGCCGCAAAAAGTCGCGGAAGTAACGCAGCGTTTGTTAGCGATGGGATGTTATGAAGTATCACTTGGAGACACCATCGGTGTTGGCACGCCGATGAAAACTGCGCAATTAATCGAGACGGTGCTGCAACACACGTCTCGCGCGCAGCTAGCCGTGCACTTTCATGATACCTACGGACAAGCATTAGCCAATATATTGGTGGCACTGCAACATGGCATTGCCACCGTTGATAGTGCGGTGGCGGGTTTAGGTGGCTGCCCTTATGCAAAGGGTGCGAGTGGCAATGTGTCGAGTGAAGATGTTGTGTACATGTTAGATGGCATGGGCATCCACACGGGTATTGACTTAGCAGCACTTGCCAACTCAGGCCAGAATATTATGTCGGCCCTGGGCCGCCCTTCACAATCTAAGGTTGCCAAGGCTTTATTGGCAAAATCTGGGGGCTAGCTACATGGAAAAGCAGGTGCCAGACAAGGCGTCCGAGCAGAATAAAACGGCAAGCCACAACGCCAGCAATGTGCCCATTAATGTTCGAGTGATGTTGGCGTTGATCGGCAGTCCAACCCTTGCGGTGATAGCTTATTTTATTTACAACCTGAGTATTGGCGCTTGGCAGTCCATTACGCCGGGCATGCTAATTTTTTCTGTGATTGGTGGCTTGATCTATTACCTGGTTATTTTTGGCCGCTTACCGCGTTTTAGAAAAGTTCCCAAGTAAATATCACTCGCAGCATTAGCCCTCTACCACCATTTTTAAGTTTTCTAAGCCCATTTCAAAGTCAGGGCCGATAAAGCGGTCCATAAATAATACAAAATAGTGATTAATTGGGTTGATGCCCACGTCGCCATAATCCATCCATGTCACTAAGGTTGCATTGTCTTGTGGTGTTAATACAAACTCGCCAGTTGAGGTCATACCCATATCGGTGAACGTCAGTGAATAAATTAATCGGTGATCATCTTCCAATCCGATAATCTGCATCTCGCCGTTACCTTGTGTGGCGCTTAACCACGTGGATGTCATGCCTATTTGCGCGGTGGAACCGCTGTAGGTAATTTGCATATCTGGGTCGCGCTGATACCACACCCCCCACTGTTGCCAAGCTTTGAGGTCAACGATATGTTGGTATATCTTTGAGGCAGGGGCGTTAATGACGATACTTCGCTCCACCTTATAAGCTGAGGGCAACGCAAAACCAACTAAAACAAATATGATGATTATTGCGCTGACTATGATAACTAGCTTTTTAAATACACCCATAAACCTATCCTCCGTAAACAGTTAAGCTGTACTGCCTATGCCCCATTTCATTAACATCTCATTAACGCACAGCTGTGCGGTAGACTCAAGTCAAGGCGTTGAAATGAGACTGATAATGACGTGGAGCAACACCTATATGACGAATAAAGTTTGCTCGCAGTGTATTGGCATTATCATAGCCCACTTGCTCTGCAACCTGCTCAATACTCAGCGTTTCGTCCGTCAATAACTTTTTTGCCAGTTGAATACGTTGTTGGTTCAACCATAATGCGGGGCTGCAACCGAGCGCAGCCCTGAAGTAACGATCGAAACTGCGTCTAGACATGTGCGCATGTTTGGCCAGTTGCTCAACATTTAAGCCTGTGGACAACTGCGACACGGCCCAGTCAATGGTGCTGGCAAATCGACTATGTTGTTTCAACATTGGCATGTCGACAAATTGCGCCTGCCCGCCATGGCGATGAGGTGAGATGACCAAACGTTGCGCTACTTGATTGGCCACCGTGTAGCCAAAGTCTTGACGAATAATCGCTAAACCTAAGTCCAATGCAGCCGCGCTACCCGCCGAGCAAAACAAGTTCTCCGCTTGGGTGAACAATACGTCATCACATAAATCAACACCAGGATACGCTTGTTTAAACTGCTGGGCATAACGCCAGTGTGTGGTGGCTTTTTTAGCGTGTAATAAGCCCAGCTCCGCCAGTAAAAAGGCGCCTGAACACAAACTGATAATGCGTTTCCCTGCTTCAGCGAATCTGATGACTTCTTGTTTTAGCATAATTAGCTCTGGGCTATCGTTTGTCTTTACTGCCGTTGTCCACCCCGGAATAATCAGGGTGTGATAGTCAAGCAAAGACGCTATCTGCGTCATTGTTATCTGCAAACCACCGCTGACACCTACCGGTTGTTTACAAAAACTGACCACGTCAGCCGCGTACCAGTCTTGGTATTCCGGTCTTGGCAAAGCAAACAGTTCGGTGGCACAGGCCAGTTCAAACAAGGAAATTTGTTGATGAACTAAAATAGCAACGTTGAGCATTTGATTTCCTTCTTGCTTAGCGACACAGACACAGGTTAAATGTTAAGGTAATGTTACATAAAGTGTCAGTGAGCAATAACCCTGAGTGGAATGTGCAAGGTGCTGAGTGGAATGTGCAAGGTGCTGAGTGGAATGTGCAAGGTGCTAAGTGCGACGAGCAACCTGCGACGATCGACGTTTAAGTAGTTTGAATTTATTTTAACCAAGTGTCACACTGACTCAAGCAGCATTACTATAACCAAACCCAAGGTATTCCCCACTGAGTTTTAGACAATAATTGCACAATCGAATGTAATCTTTAAGGAGTGAGACTTATGGCTGAAAAACCATCGCGATATATCAGTAATTTAACTCGCGATACCTATGCACTGATTTTGGCAGGGGGCCGTGGCTCCAGACTTTACGAACTGACTAATTGGCGCGCTAAACCCGCTCTGTATTTCGGTGGTAAATTCCGCATTATTGATTTCCCTCTGTCAAATTGCGTTAACTCAGGCATCCGCCGTATCGGTGTGGTCACCCAATACAAATCACATTCATTGATCCGTCATTTAGTCAGAGGTTGGGGACACTTCAAAAAAGAACTGGGTGAGTCAGTAGAGATCCTGCCTGCATCACAACGTTTTTCTGACAATTGGTATGAAGGAACAGCAGACGCCGTTTTCCAAAACATCGACATCATTCGCGATGAAGTGCCTAAGTATGTTCTGGTCTTATCTGGCGACCACATTTATCGCATGGACTATGGTGCATTGATCGCCAAACACGTTGAATCGGGTGCCAAAATGACCGTTAGTTGTATGCCGGTGCCGATTGAGGAGGCCGCTGGACAATTTGGTGTGATGTCGGTAGATGAAAACTACAAAATTCTCGGCTTTGAGGAAAAACCTAAACATCCCACTCCGCTGCCCCATGATCCAAACAAATGTTTGGCGTCCATGGGCAATTATGTGTTTGACACCGACTTTTTGTTTGAACAATTGAAAAAGGATGCGGAGAAAAGCGGTTCAGAGCGCGATTTTGGTAAAGATATTATTCCTTCGATTATTAAAGATCACCCAGTCTACGCTTACCCCTTCCTGAATGAAGGTGATACTCAAGCCTATTGGCGTGACGTGGGCACCCTTGACTCTTTCTGGCAGGCCAATATGGAATTGGTGGCCCCGGTTCCAGCCTTAAATTTGTATGACAAAAAATGGCCAATCTGGACGTATCAAGAGCAATTGCCGCCAGCTAAATTTGTTTGGGAAGAAGATAATCGTCGAGGCACAGCCATCAACTCGGTGGTATCAGGGGGCTGCATTATTTCAGGTGCGACAGTCAGACGCAGTTTATGTTTCTCTAACGTAAGAGTGCATTCTTACAGTGAAGTAGAAGACTCTGTGTTGTTGCCCGATGTTGAAGTGAAACGTAATTGCCGGATCCGTAAGGCCATTATTGATCGCGGATGTATTGTGCCTGAGGGCACCGTAATAGGTCATAGCCGCGCTGACGATGAAGCCCGTGGTTTTCGTGTCACTGAGAAAGGGGTGGTGTTAGTCACTCGCGAAATGCTAGGTTTACCCGTAGGTTATTAAGTCACAAGCTAGACCACGCTGGTGGTCTAGCTTGCTTCTTTTGTTGATTCTTTTATTGATTCTTTTCCCATTCTGCAATTTTTTGTTGGATAAGCTGAGCCACCAAACTAGGCGCTTCCAACGGAAACATATGGCCCAACTCCGGCACTTCAGTATGGTCAATGTGGGTTGCTCGCTTGAAACTTTTCAAAAATCTTGGCGTGCACACCTGACTTTTTTGCGCTGTAATCAAACAACTTGGCCGCTGCATTCGCCCATAATATTGATGAATATTATGCGGCACATTACGAAAGATCTGCGCTTCAATATCGGCATCAAAACGCAAGACTTGTTTGCCATCTTGAATAGCAATAGCGGCGCTTACATAATCAGCGATACACGCCGGATGGAAGTTTTTAAACAGTGTTTTACCACTAAAATACTCAAGCAAATCCGTATCTAAGGCCCAAGATTTACAACGCGTTGCGGCCTTTCCTGCTGGGGAAATTTTATCGATAAGTGGGCTGTATTTGGCGAGTCTAAACAATACACCGGGCAGGCCCGAGGCTATCGGCGGGTCAAGCATGATCACCCCTTTAAACAATTCGGGTTGTTCACAGGCTGCCATATAAGACAGCAACGCCCCCATGGAGTGACCCACCGCGTAGATCGGGCCTGTTTTTAATTGCCTGACATAATCCAATAACTCGTCAACAAGCCGTGCGAGGTTGTTATTCACGGGATACGTGGGATTGTGGCCAAACTGACTTAAGGCATGCACCTTAAAATGTGGGGGTAAAGCGTGAAAAAGTTGCTGATAGCTAGCAGCGGGAAAGCCATTTGCATGGGCAAAATGTATCGGTATCAATTCACGTTCAGACAAAAATAAACCTCTATGACAGCCATTGCTGCAAATATTGTTGGGGTGCCATGCCAAACCAACGTTTAAACGCTCGCCGAAAATTTGCCACGTCGGCATACCCTAACTGTTGAGCGACGGCGGCAACCGTCCACCCTTTGGCAAACAATTGGCTGGCTTGGGTCTTATTTACTCGAACCAGTAAGTCCTTAAAACTTTGCTGTTGATTAAGTAAATGCCGGTGCAAGGTGCGGGGGGAAAGATGCATCTTTTTTGCTACCAATTCAAGTGTTCGCTGAGGTGCTGGCATTAACATTAACCATTGATACACCTGGGCAGCCACATCATCCTTATGGACAAAAGCGTCAAGTTCGGTTTGACAGTATTGTTCAGCCAGTCGCAACGATTGGAGATCTCGCCCTGGCAGTGGTTGAGACAGTATACTCTGGTCAATATCCATCACCACTGCCTCTCGTTCGAAGCGAACTTGACAATCAAATTGCTGGGCATAGTGATGCCAGTAATCGGGCTGGGGCCAATCAAACTCGATATTATGCACAACGGTTTGGTTTGGATATAAGATCCTCAGAGTACTTTGTAGGGCCATAACACAGGCCTCTAAAAACGCTTGGCGGATCGTTGAAATATTATACAACTCAACAAAAGTAAAACGTTCAAAGGTAGCCAAGGACTTTGCTTGAATAGCCAACAGCGGTGTGCGTAACACCACAAAACGTTGAAACAAAGCCAAGGCCTGGCCGAGGCTCGCGCAGTTAAGTAACGCAAAACCCAAGGTTCCATGACTATTAATCGCTAAGCTTTGACCCAATCGCAAACCTAGATCACCTTGACCTGGGTAATCAATCGCCACTTTTATCAATTTTATGTAGTGTTTACACTCAATAAATTGCACTTTGCCTTGCAAGTCTTTTAACGACAGACCGTGATGTTTTAACCACTCTTCGGCATTTATGCCTCTTGCTTTTAACAACTCGCTAAGCTGTAAAAAGTAATGGCACGGGATGAGTGGCACATTGGTCATGTTGGTGTTATGTCGAGTTGCGAAGCTATACCAACCATTCTGAGGGGTATGGGACAAATTTGTCAATAAATGACCCCCAAGTGTCCTTTCCTACCCTCATCATCCTGCAACAATCAGCGCTAAACTTGTGGTCTATCTAGTGTAAACAAAACCCCAACATCACTTGTTGAATTGAGGAGAGCATGGCGTGTTTAAAATTGAACTCAACCAATACCAATTTATGGCACACAAAGGCGAAACCATTTTACATGCGGCCTTAAGTGCCGGCATCGATTTTGCCCATAGTTGCCAAGCTGGCGCTTGCGCGACTTGCCAATGTCAACTTAAAGCCGGTGAGGTCAGAGAACTCACTGACTTTGCTTTTGTTTTGGATGATGAACAACTAGCAGAGGGTATTATTCTCGGTTGCCAAAGCATTCCAAAATCGAACTTAAGCTTGTTTAAAAGCGATCTTAAATAACTGAACATTCACAGGATGAAGCCATGCTTTTTCACTACCTTAAATTCAGTTTGTTTTATCTATTGTCAGTACTCACCATCATTGCCCTACTAGCTGGAGAGGATTGGATTGCCTTGAGTTATCTTGCTGTTAGCGTTTTTATTATTGCTGGCGATGCATGGTTTGGGGAAGACACCAGTGCGCCAGTATATAAACATCCACATATATTCACCGCTCAGTTATTCGCCGCTTTGCCATTATTATGTGTACTGATGTTTGTTGGCACGTGGAGTGTTAGTGCCACAGACACGCTAGGTTTTGGGCATTGGTTTTATACCCTGAGTGGCTGGGACATTAACCAAAATAAAGCGGCTACATCAGATTGGCAACATGGCATTGCGGTATTTTACGTGGGCCTGATGGTCTCAATGATTGGCACCGTTACCGCACATGAACTTGTTCATCGCACTTGGTATCGTCCGTCGGTGTTTATTGGTCGTTGGTTATTGGCGTTCAGCTTTGATAGCAGTTTTTCCATCGAACATGTATATGGACATCATAATTACGTGGCGCATTCTCACGATCCGGCCACCGCTCCCCGTGGTCGAAATGTATATCAACATATTGTGTTATCAACATTGGCCGGTAATAAAAGTGCGTGGCGTATAGAAGGCCAGCGACTGAAGCGCCGTCAACAGCCTATTTGGTCCTGGCATAACCAGATACTGCGCGGCGTAGCCATGAGTTTAAGCTTGTTAGGTTTGTCTTTTTGGTTGGGCGGTGTGGCGGGTTTACTGTTTTTTATCGGCTGTGGTCTATGGGCAAAAGCGCTGTTAGAAATCGTAAACTACATGGAACACTATGGCTTAGTCAGGGCAGAAGGTGAGCCCGTGTTGCCCCGTCACTCATGGAATACCAACAAAAAAATGAGCTCGTGGGCGATGTTTAATTTGTCACGACATTCCCACCATCATGCTCAGGGGCATATTCCTTTTCATCAGTTGCAAGCGATGCCACACGCCCCTGTCATGCCAACCGGTTACCTCGGCACCATCTGCCTCACGTTGTTGCCACCACTTTGGTTTAAGATAATGGCAAAAAAACTCCATGACTGGGATAACAACTTTGCCAGCGAATCAGAAAGACGCCTGTTACAGCGTCTCAAGTGATTCAGCCCTTAGGCGTTGCGTTTTTCAGCTTCTTCCCAGTCGCTGGGAATATTGCGCCCCGTCCAAGCAAAGGCAAGTATCGATAAAGCAAATGGCAAGGCGAGCCATGACAAAGACAGTCTAAGTGCTTCGATTTGCCCGTATTCTTCGGTTAAGGCTTTACTCACGATGCCAACAACTGTCGGTCCTCCACCTAGGGCAATGATATTCAATACAAAGAAAAACAGGGCGGTAGACATCGCCCGTACCTTTACCGGCGCGAGGGTTTGTGCCAACGCAAAAGACGGTCCCAAGTAGGAACCTGTGGCAAACAGCAAAATGGTTAACAAGGCGATGGAATAATTCAATGATTCCACATACAGGGATAAGAAGTATGCTGGCGCGCCAACTAACATAGCAAGGGCAGGAATATAGCCATACACCCCGCGGTGATGTTTGGCAAAGCGATCAACTAATGCGCCACCTAACCAAACTCCTCCTGCGTAAGCCGTGCCATTGATCACACCAATGGTGATTAATAACCAAGTCAAATCCAAGCCCACATGGGCACGCACGTAAAAATCGATCATCCACGTGGATATGGCATAACTACCAAACGAACTGAATGAAATAGCCAAACACATGCCCCACCAACTTTTGATTTTCAGTAAGGTTTTGATGGATTCCCAAGATTTCGCTTGCGCGGCAGCAGACTGTAAGTTGCCACTGCGTTTTGGCTCTTTCACGGTGAATTTTAATAGTATGGCTAACAAAATCCCCGGCAACCCCACGGCATACATGACGGTACGCCAATCAGCGCTGCCGCCTCGCAAGAAAAACGCCGAAGCAAAAAACGCCAACATGATGCCAAAGGGGATCCCCATGGAATAAATGGCAAGTGCCCCTGCGCGTTTTTCTTTTGGATAGAGATCAGAAATGATGGAATGTGAAGGTGGACTGCCCCCTGCTTCACCAATGCCAACTCCAATGCGAGCCAAGGCGAGTTGGGTAAAATTGCTGGCCAGACCTGAGGCGGCGGTGAAGCCACTCCACAAGGTTAATGAGATACCAATAATATTGACACGGCTATAGCGATCCGCCAGCCAAGCGAGAGGAATGCCAACAACGGTATATAACAAAGCAAAATAAAAACCTTTCAGCCACCCTAGCTGGGCGTCATTTAAGCCTAGATCAGCTTTAATGAATGGCGATAAAATACCGATGATCTGCCGGTCAATAAAATTAAAGGCGTAGACCAAGGTTAATATAAACAATACATAATTTCGATAAGCTGGGCTGACAGCTTCGTTATGCGGCGGCACTGTTTTTTGCGTATCCATGATTCACCCTTTTAAAAAAGCAGGAGCGCTAAGCAAACAATTTAATTTCTGGTTGGTGCAGGATACCCGAAAAATTCAGACATTGTTAATTTTTTGTAAATATAACAAGAACTTATGACTATTAATAAGGCTTGAGAATAGGCTTAGATAATTAACAAAAATACTACAAACATAGACATCCGACCAGTTAAACTGCTATAACAGACAAAACCATACGAGAATTGACCATGCATATTGATGATTTGATTGGCAGTGTGATCAAACAAATTTCACCGACTCAAACACACGCCTCCTTAAGTGTGGCTAAGACCTGGGCGCAAGGTCGAACACTGTACGGTGGCATTTCTGCTGCGCTAATTTTTGCTGGTATGCGTCAACTTGTCCCCCATGAAAAATTAATTCGGGCACTGAATACCAGTTTCATTGGGCCAATAGAAGCTGATCAGCCCTTCACTATTGAGTTAACGATTTTGCGTGAAGGTAAAAATGCGACTCAAGTACAAGGTAAAATTATTCAAGACCAAAAACCTGCGGTTTTAATGCTGGCCAGTTTTGGCGTAGCGCGCGCATCTAAGGTTGAAGAAAGCAGTCATTCGACACATGCTATGCCAGTGCCAATAAAGCCTAATTTTATTCCCCCAATTCCTAAAGTGGTGCCGAGTTTTCTTGGTCACTTTGACCTAGTTAAAGAGCGCGGTGGCTGGCCATTTACGGCCAACAAAGACAGTCAAATACATGGTTGGATGAGACTAAAAAAAGCCCCTACCGCATTCACCACCGCCCATCTCGTGGCGCTGATCGATGTATGGCCACCAACTGTCTTGCAACAACTGCGTTGGCCAGCGCCAGCGAGCACCATGAGTTGGAATTTAGAATTCATTCATCCACACGCCGATTTTTCACCCACACAGTGGTTTGCCTATCAAGCCCTGACACGCCAAGCATCCAACGGCTATGCCCATACAGAAGCAAATGTATGGGACGAGCATGGAAGGTTAGTCGCCATTAGCAGACAGACGGTTGCGGTGTTTGATTGATTAGCTAGGTGAGTTACTCAGACTCACCCGTTTTAATACATCGAAAAACTAGATGGGCTAAATATCGACATCGCACTAATTAACTGCAGATTAGTGAAATCTAACGCGGCATTGACTTGGTCGATATCTAAGCCAAGTGGTTCATACAAAGCCTCTGAAACATCGGTAAGTGGCGCATAGAACTCTTTGTAGACATTATTGATGGCAAGCACGTAGCTAAGTTGTAATATCTGTTCCTCTCGCTCAGTCGCAGGCTTTAGCGAAGCATGCATGGAGCGAAATGGACCATATATGCCCATGGGCAGTCCCCATAACAATAATAACTCTCTGGCAACATCAGCATAGGTAAATCCGAGATGTTTAAGCTCAAGTGCCAGTGGCCGAGTTTTATCGTCAATGTTGGCACACAAACGCGCTTTCTCTGGGTCGAGGGATACCAACACAAGCTCGCCTATATTGTGCAACAGGCCACACACAAATAGCCTTTCTGGCTCTTTAATATTCAGTTCTTCCGCAAAATGTTTAGCGAGTAAACCACAACTTACTGCTCGCTCCCAAAATCGCTCTAAATCAATGACATCAGGATCGATATCTTTAAATGCATTCGCCACACCGTAGGCCAGCACTAAGTCGTAGACAGATTTGGTACCAATAACCTGAATAGCCTTACTGACGGTGGTTATGGTGCTGGGGAATTTATACAGCGCACTGTTCGATATTTTCAGCACTTGTGACATGACCGCAGGATCATAATTAACCCCAATCCTGTTTAAGAAATTGAACTAAATGCCTGTTCCAAGATCCGATCTTTCGACCAAGAAAGTGGGAACCAACAGAGGAAC
>JAACSL010000062.1 GCA_009993955.1 Paraglaciecola sp. | reverse complement strand
AGTTCAATTTCTTAAACAGGATTGGGGTTAAATACAATCAAACTCGTGGTTTTTGATTTAGATGGCACCTTGCTCGATAGCGTGCCAGATATTGCCCTCGCGACGAATCAAACCTTACAAGCACTGAGAAAAGCTCCGCTTAGTGAAGCACAAATCCGAGATTTTGTGGGCAATGGCGCGGATGTACTACTGGCCAGGGCACTGAGTGGGAGCATGTGTGTCTCACCACAGCTTGACCACCGACTGCATAAAGAAGCGCGCCGTTTGTTCGACATCTATTACGCACAGACCGGACACCAAAGCAGTCAACTCTACCCCGGTGTAATAGCCACCTTGGATGCCCTTAAAGCCATGCCGATGCCCATGGTGATTCTCACCAACAAACCCAGTCAGTTTGTGCCTGGCGTACTGGAGCAACATAAAATTGCTGAGTATTTTTGCAAGGTCTTGGGCGGCGATGCGTTTGCGGCGAAAAAGCCCGATCCGATGGCGCTGAACTGGTTGCAGGCAAAATACCAACTTCAACCCCAACAAATATTAATGGTGGGCGATTCGAAACACGATATTCAGGCGGCAAAAAACTCAGGATGTATGTCGTTTGGCCTGACCTACGGCTACAACCACGGTGAACCGATTAGCGATTCTGAACCAGACTATGTAGCCGATGATTTGACGCAGTTATTACATATTTTTAGTTAATTGACAGCAAGCCAAGGGCTTAGCCAATGTGGCTAAGCCACCTTCAACTGCAGTTGACGGTGATCAAGGAACTCATCGTAAGTACCTTGGAAATCAATCATTTGATTGTCTTTGATTTCCAAAATGCGCGTAGCCAAAGACGACACAAACTCGCGGTCGTGGCTCACAAAAATCAGCGTACCGTCAAACTTTTTCAAGGCATTGTTGAGGGCTTCAATGGCTTCCATGTCCATGTGGTTGGTGGGCTCGTCCATGACCAATACATTAAGATCGGCCATCATTAACTTGCCAAACAAGAGGCGATTTTTTTCACCACCTGAACACACTTTTACTTTTTTATTGAAGTCATCCGCACTAAATAACAAACTGCCCAATAAACCACGCACCATTAAATCGTTGTGTTTGGGGGTACGCCATTGTGACATCCAGTCAAACAAACTCAGATCACAATCAAAGTCTACCGAGCTGTCTTGAGGGCAGTAGCCAATGGTGGCGTTTTCTGACCACTTGATGCTGCCAGAACTCACCTGTAATTCATTCATCAGGCAGCGTAAAAATGAGGTTTTGCCTACCCCGTTTTCACCAATGACCGCCAATTTCGCCCCGGCTTCGAGGATCATGTTACCGTTTTTAAACAGCGGTGTTTGCTCAAAACCAAAGCTCAAATCTTCTAAAATCAGAGCCTGACGATGCAATTTTTGATGCTGCTTGAGGATAATTCTTGGGGTGCGGCGACTGGAACTTTTCACCTCATCCAATTTGATTTTGTCCATACGTTTGGCACGTGATGTGGCCAACTTGGCTTTTGAGGCGTTGGCGGAAAAGCGTGCTACGAAGGCTTGTAACTCTTCTATTTCATCACTCTTTTTCGCATTTTCGCGTAATAACTGTTCTTGAATGAGTGACGCAGCCGCCTGATAGGCTTCGTAATTACCCGGATAAATACGAAGCTCACCGTAATCAATATCGGCCATGTGGGTACAAACTGAGTTGAGAAAGTGTCTGTCGTGAGAAATGATGATCATGGTGGATTTACGTTGATTCAACACTTCAGCCAACCAATTAATAGTAAAGATATCCAAGTTGTTGGTGGGCTCGTCGAGCAGCAGTATATCGGGGTCAGCAAACAAGGCTTGGGCTAACAATACGCGCACTTTCCAGCCCGGTGATACTTGCGACATCAAGCCGTAGTGGTAACTTTCAGCAATACCCGCTTCCAACAATATTTCACCGGCACGCGCTTCAGCGGTGTAACCGTCCATCTCAGCGTACAAGGTCTCTAATTCCGCTACGTGCATACCATCCGCTTCGCTCATCTCCGGTTTGGCGTAGATGGCGTCACGTTCTTGTTTAACCTTCCACAACTCCATGTCACCCATGATCACGGTATCTACCACGCTGTATTTTTCGAAGGCAAATTGATCTTGGTTCAGTTTGCCGAGCTTCTGTCCTGGGGTGATAGAAACGTTACCCGAAGATGGCGCGAGATCACCGGTAAGGATTTTCATGAAGGTTGATTTGCCACAGCCATTGGCGCCAATCAGGCCGTAGCGATTGCCGTTTCCAAATTTAGCTGAGATGTTTTCGAACAAAGGCTCAGCGCCAAACTGCATGGTGATGTTTGCGGTAGAAATCAAAACGGGTATCCAACAAATAAACTAAAAGAAGGCGGTCAGCCAAGTGCGGCGCGCACTATACGGAAATGCATGCGGCTTGTCGAGCAAACTGGTTAATTAATGTGCAAATATCTGGCAGCGTATCAACTGCCAGTAGTCTGCAAAGAAGGGCTTTGATTGAGCTAGTTAACCCCAATCCTGTTTAAGAAATTGAACTAAATGCCTGTTCCAAGATCCGATCTTTCGACCAAGAAAGTGGGAACCAACAGAGGAACAGGCA
>JAACSL010000029.1 GCA_009993955.1 Paraglaciecola sp. | reverse complement strand
TCGTCCAGCAAGGATGTTCAGACAGCGTCATTAACAGGTCCATGATGACGGTCACCCAGCCACGCCTTCCTTGGCGTGTCGCGCGGCTGGGGCAACTGTGTGGCTAAACATACCAGCCTTACCCTTCCCAGGTGAACTACCCAGCCTGACCATACTAAGTCATGTGCGTAAGATACTTGAGCGCTAGTTCAAATCCTCAATGAAAGTCTCGCGAATGTGCATGAAGTTCTGCGAGTAGATGACTGAGATTATGAATTTTACCTGCAATAATATGCGTGACACCAGCATCTCCCCTTTCCAATATACCGTTGACTCTGACGATAGAAGATTTGAGAAAGGCTTGTTTTTGGGCGCGGGCCGTGGCTTGCCAAACAATCACATTAATATTGCCAGTTTCATCTTCTAAGGTCATAAATGTCACCCCATTGGATGTGCCAGGTCGCTGTCTTCCGGTCACTAATCCTACAACACTGACAGGTTTTTTATGTTCGCATGTGTGCAGTTTGTTGGCAGCTGTGTAACTGGTAATAAGCTTTGCTTCTCTTAACAATTGAATAGGGTGTTTTTGCAAGCTTAAGCCTGTGGCTATATAGTCTTCGGTGAGTTGCTCCGCTACCATCAAAGGCTTGATTTGAGTATGAGTTTGTTCGCTTTGAGACTGTAGTAGAGGTAAATCTGCTTCCCTATTCATCAATCTCCAGCGTACCGCATAGCGGTTAGTCTCTAAACGATGAAAGGCATTAGCACTGGCCAGGGCGTCTAGTTGTGAGGTGGAAATACCCAACTGCTTGAGTTGATTGAAATGTGTATACCCTTGTGATGGACGATGTTGAATCAGGGTTTCACACACACTTTGCGATAAGGATTTAACCAAACGCATGCCTAAACGCAATGCCCAAGTATTATTTGACCATTCCATACTGTGGTCATAATCAGAAGCATTAATGCATATAGGCAATACTTCAATATTGTGGCGTAGCGCATCCTGGATTAACTGAGCAGGTGCGTAAAATCCCATAGGCCAACTGTTAAGTAAACCCACATAAAATGCCACGGGATAATAGTATTTTAGCCATGACGAAACATAAGCGAGAACGGCAAAAGAAGCGGAATGCGATTCGGGGAAACCGTATTCGCCAAAGCCTTTTATTTGATTAAATATGCGTTCGGCAAACTCGACGGAATAGCCTCTTTGCATCATGCCGTTAATAAGTTTTTGTTGAAAACCCAATAATTCACCGGTTTTTTTCCAGCTACCCATGGCGCGGCGTAATTGATCTGCTTCTCCGCCGCTAAAACCTGCGGCGACCATCGCTAGTTTAATCACTTGTTCTTGAAAAATAGGTACACCACAAGTGCGGCCAAGCACATCTTCTAAGGCTTTGCTTGGGTAGCTTATGTTGCTTGGATTTTGCCGGTTCTGTAAAAATGGATGCACCATGCCGCCTTGAATCGGCCCAGGCCTGACTATCGCTATTTGAATGACCAAGTCGTAAAATGTGCTTGGTTTTAAACGCGGTAACATACTCATTTGAGCCCGCGATTCAATTTGAAACACCCCCACCGTATCAGCTTGCTGGATCATATTAAACACCGCAGGGTCATCCCCCATTTTGGTGATTTGCGCAATGCTCAACTGGCGCTGTTGATGTTGTTGAATAAGATCAAACGATTTGTGAATAGCATTCAGCATGCCTAAGGCTAGAATGTCCACTTTGAGTAAACCCAAACTTTCCAAGTCGTCTTTATCCCATTGAATAACACTCCTATCTGGCATGGCCGCATTCTCAATAGGCACCAACTGATAAAGCGGTCCTTCTGAGATCACAAAGCCCCCTACATGCTGAGACAAATGGCGAGGAAAGCCTTTGATTTGATTCACTAAGGCAATGAATTGTTGGCCTTTGGGGCTATCACTGACTAGCCCTAATTCATTAATCTGCCTCTGCCAGCCCATCTCTTGGTCACGATGATTGATATTTTTTATGAAAAAATCGAGCTGAGTGAGGTTGATACCCAATGCTTTGCCCACTTCACGGATTGCACTTTTATGCCGGTAAGTGCAAACGGTGGCGGCAATGGCCGTACGTTCACGTCCATATTTTTTATACACGTATTGAATAACTTCTTCACGTCGATGATGTTCAAAATCAACGTCAATATCAGGCTCTTCTTTACGCTCCTTGGAAATAAAACGTTCGAATAATACGGAGATTTGACGTGGATCGACGGCCGTAATTTCCAAGCAGTAACATACCACGGAGTTGGCTGCTGAACCTCTGCCTTGATACAGAATATGTTGCTGCTTGGCAAATTGCACAACGTCGTAAATAGTCAGAAAAAAGTATTCGTAACCCAACTCTTTAATTAATTTTAATTCTTTAGCAATAATGCGTTTGATGGCAAAACTCAATCGACCATCTGCGCCAAAACGCAATTGCATACCTTTAAGCACCAAGTAACGTAAATAATCAGAAGCATTTTGTCCTGGCGGAATTATTTCGCTAGGGTATTCATAGCGCAGTTGGGATAAATCAAAACAACAACGCTTAGCAATACTCAGTGATTCTCTGAGCATTGCTGGGGTATATAAGCTAGCGAGCTTAGTCAGAGGACGTAAACAGCGTTCGCTATTTGGCAGTAACTGTCGTCCCAAATCATGCACGGCCTGTCCTTGTTTGATGGCACACAATACGTGCTGTAAAGGTAAACGCTCGGCTACATGCATCAATACGCCGCCACAAGCGGTAATAGGCAAATGATGCTCTTGGGCTAATTTTTCTATGGTGCGTAAATAGCGTTGCTCATTTGCTTGTAAATAGCGGGGATAACCTAGCCATAAACGATCTTTATAATGTTTTTTCAGCCAAATTGCCCAATGATCATCATGCTTACTCTGACCTGTCGGTAGCCATAAAACTAAGCAATGTTGAACTGAACGCAGATCCCATTTATCCAGTTGATACTGCCCCTTAACCGCGCGTTTTCTAGCATTGGTGATCACTCGACATAGTTCAGCATAAGCTTGGCGGTCGGGGCAAAGTAAAACAAGTTGTAGCTCATCCTTATAGTTAAACAGGCTACCAATGATCAGTTTAAGGGATAGGCCTTGATCACGGATGGCAGTATACGCTCTAACTACCCCTGCTACTGAGCATTCATCGGTAATTGCTAAGGCTTGATAACCTAAAAAATCAGCTTGTTTGACCAACTCCTCAGGGTGTGAGGCTCCCCATAAAAAACTGAAATTACTCTGGCAAAATAACTCCGCATACTGTGTGTGCATAAGGTCCTCTTGGTGCTACTCCACTCAGCTAAAAATGCCGTGTAAGTACCAGTGCTGCTCAGGGCTTTTAAAAACCCACCACCACTGTCCTTGAGGTGTTCTAGCAATAAAATAATCGCGTATCACAGGATGATGATCCCACCAGCCGGTGTTTAAGCGCTCGGGGCCATGAATAAGCCTTACTTTTTTTTGCAAAGGGCAAGGCTGAGGCAATAAAAAACTCGGTCTTAAAGCATATAAGGGCATGGTTATGTTGCCTTGCTTAGCTAATTTAGCTGCTTGCACGGCAAGTTCTGGGCGAAAGTCATCCACTAATCGAGGCTGATATAGCGCTTGTTCCCCTAACTTCGCTTGGAGTAGAGAAAGTAACTTTAAACGCGATACCGTGCCTTGTTTACCAGTAAAAAAATCGGGTCTTTCAGGGCTTCTGACTTGAGTATTATTGGTACTTAAATTCAGGGCATAAATGGGACTGTTTAGCTGTAATGACTCTAGTTTTAAACGACTTAAACTAAGCCAAACCGCCATTTTATATTCACCCTGCTGTGAGCCAATTTGACATTCCAAAGGGGGATGATCACGCTGATAAAAACGCAACTGCACCGCATGAGTGATTAAATCACGAGTGCGTAAAAACGTTTCTAAGGTTCTGAAAAGTTGTTGTAAGGGATTTAATAAAAACTGAGTGTTTTCAATTTCATAGAGTAATTCTAAATAACGACTGAAGTATTCTGGCGGATGATAAAATACCATAGGGTGAGCAAGACTGGCGGTGAGTCTTCCTATGTAAGTAGCAAGGTTATTATCAAAGCGTTGCGCTAGGTCATGCAGGGAGATAGCCAATAAATCGGCCACTGTTTTAATCCCGACACGAGACAGTTTATTGGTCACGTTGTTATCTAATTGGCAGTCTTCTAAAACGCAGTTTAAGACTTGTTTATGGAGCCATGATTGATCATCGCTAACACAATTTTTACCCACTCTAGCAAGCATTTCAGCAGCCAAGGGAGAGTAGCCAGTGGCATAGTGGTAATGGACGTGCTGCTCAGCCAATTGATTTTTGAGCACTTGCCAATAAGCCTTTAAACCACCATACAAACCCAACATATGATGAACACGCAGCAGTAATCCATGGGGTTTAAAAAAACAAATATCGCTGGTGATCAAATACAAGCTATTGGCAATGTCTTCCAAACGTCCTTGAGTGACATCATCTTGATAAGCGATGACTTGCAGGTCGCGATGTAATAAGGCTGCGCTCGCCAGTCCCATACCTAAACGGATACCGGCTGAATAAGCAAAAGCATTAAGTTGGCATACTCTATTTGCTTGTTGATCAACCACCACATAGGCACGTTCTTCAACACCTTGGCCTCGCATCTGCTCTAATAATGTGTCCAATTGCAGGCTAGGAAAATAAAGGTACAGCCATAAACTTTGCATTGCGCTCAGTCACTATCCTACATGGCTATGTGGGTGTTCAAAATGCAATATTTGTGCGCTGTCTGCAATGCTCAGTTCAGGCCAGTATTGTTGCATTGGGATTATAAATGGACCACTTGGCCAGCCACCTTTACGCTTGGTAATTTGACTATTCAGTCCACGCGTATGGGGAGTTAATTTAAGTGCTAGCGTCACGGGTAAGGGTAGGCTGTCTGCTTTACTCTGGCGTAACATAAACAAAACACATTGACCTTTTTCAGCGGCCAGTTGAAGACGTTTCACCTGGGCGATTTCAAGATCTTGTTGCCAGACAAGTACGGTATGACAGCAGCCACTTTTCAAACACTGCTCAGTGCTCCATAACACCTCATGTACAGAGCTTGTTTGGATAACCACGGTATGCTCTAAATTAAGACCAAATTCACCGAGCATTTCACTATTAATCGTCAAAGGTGGGGCAATAAAAATAAGTAGGCTTTCATCGTATCGTTGTTGTCTGAGTACTAATGTGGGGCACAACAGACGTAGCTCACCTATCCCGAAAGGGCTATGGATGTCAACGACTCCCTGATCAGGAAAACCCCCTTGTAGTTGCTCGTCTAAGTCACTGAAACCAGTGCTGTTGGCATCGCTTTGCAGGATGCGCTGTTGCCCTTGCCACAAGAGGTTTTTATTTTTTAGATGTTCGAGAATAGGATTCATAAGCACAAATATACTGTATTTATGTACAGTATATTTGTGCTTTAAAAAGATGCAAGCCAGAATCTTAATTCAATATCTAAGATATTGAATCTTCTGTTATTTAAGTCAAAGGAGCTAAAAACTTAAATGCATGGATAAGCGGTGTATGACAAAAAGCTCAGCGTCCCGGACCCAGTGATTAATGGTCGTGTCCGCAACCTTCTGCAGAGTGGGGATGGCCATGGGCAATTTCTTCAGACGTTGCAGGTCTAACGGCCAAGACTTCTACATCAAAATTTAAGGTCAATCCTGATAGTGGGTGGTTGCCGTCTACCACTACTTCATCATCTGTGACGTCAATAATCATCACTGATTGTTCACCGTCATCAGTTGTCGCACGAAATGTCATGCCAGGATTCACATCCATATCCCCAAACATTTCCTTAGGCACTACTTGTACCAAGGTTTCGTGACGTTCACCGTAAGCCAACTCTGGTGATACGTCGATGTTAAAAACATCGCCGGCCTGTTTACCTTCCAACTCATTTTCTAAACCTTGGATCAGGTAGTGGCTACCTTGTAGGTACTCCATCGGTTTACCGTTGCGCGAGGTGTCGATTTGTGTTCCATCTGCCGTGCAAACTGTAAAATGAATCGTGGCGACGCTGTGTTGAGTGATGTTCATAATTATCCAAAATCAATAATAAACCGATATGAGCGAACTCATCTTTCGATAGCTTAGGTTAATTCGTAGGGTTGAGGTAGCACAGTAAAACTGGCTTGAGGGTGTTGTTTAACCCGCATGATTGTACCAATTTCTGTATCAGAAGCCAAAACAGCTAATAACCAACATTGATTATGGCTGTTGCCCACTCGTAATATTGTGCCTGCAGGGCGCCAATTTTCACCGATTTGGTACTCTAGGTTGTCACCAACGGCAACCGTTTGCGGGGTATCGCTAAATAAGCGAAACGCGGCGCGTTTATTTTTACCGAGGTACTTGGTGCGCGCCACAACTTCTTGGCCCATGTAACAGCCTTTGGTAAAACTGATGGCATCGAGTTGCTGTAGGTTCATCATTTGTGGCACAAATTCATTGCAAGTGGGGGCTTGAACTTCTGCAATGCCCGCTTTGATATCCTCAATTTCCCAATAGTCATCTGATGATTTGCTGGCATCCACACTGATTTTTTGTGCGGCATCCTGAGGCTGCAAAATAAGATAACGCGGTATATTCGTATTAATTGCCAAGACTATGCCGTTAGTGTGTTTAACAAGGTGCATGTGTTGCTCAGGCAACTTGCCAAACACATGGGTAATTTCCGCTTCAATAGCGTGACCAAAGCCTGCAGAAATCTGCCAGCCAGGGGATACGTCAGCAATACTGACTTTGGCAAATACACCGTATTTTTTTAGTTCAGCTAAAGATTTTTCCAATACAGAACTGTGCGTGAGTAATAGTAATGAATCTTGCCAACTCATTAGGTAACTAACACTCCACGTTTTACCCTTAAAGTCGCAGTGACAAGCGAGCAGGGCGTTATCATCATTTAGTTGTGCGACATCGGCGGTAATCTGCCCTTGCAGGTATTTTTGTTTTTCCTCACCACTTAGTTGTATAAGGCCTTTATTTGTTAACAGGGCATAATAATCAGTCGGTGTCATAGGATTCTCTAGTTTACTCAGGGTAAAGTTGCAGTTTAAATCAAGTCACAGCGGGTGATCGCTGGCTAACGCCTTAGCGTAGTATTGATGGTATCATGTGCCTGAATACGCAATGAAATAAAAAATATATTAACAAGAGTGGGAAAAGCATGTTTGATAAACAACGACTGGGCCGATTGAAATGGGCTTGTCGCCGCGGAATGTTAGAGCTAGATGTATTATTTATGCCTTTTGTTGAGCAAGGGTTTGACGAACTTGCCCCAGAACAACAACTCATCTTCGAACGCTTATTAACCTTCGATGACCCCGATCTCTATGCCTGGTTTATGGGGCATCAAGCCTGCCATGACAGTGAAATAAAAGGCATGATTGAGCACATCTTGCATCGTGTCAAAGTATAGAATTGAGCTGTCACGCTCCAGTCTAAAAATGGCGCTGCATCTTGCGCTGTGGGCTTTGTTCTTTATTTCTCTATGGCTTTGGAAGACGCCAATATTTGCTTATCAATGGCTGGTGCAAACGGTGTTGAGTGTCGTGATCTTCATCGCGGCTTTGCGGCACATCCGTCACGAAATGGCACAAGCAGAAGTGAGTGCCACATTTAGCCCGCAAGGTGAGTGGGATTACCATACGGCTGAAGCGGAAGATAAACTCGCGGGGCAATGGCGAATAAGTGCAAAATCGCGAGTCACTGAATGGCTCATTTGGTTGCATTTGCGCTCGGTGATTGACCCCAAGCAAAGCCATTGGTGCATGGTATTTTATGATCAGTTAAATCCGGCCGATTACCGTCGTTTGTGTCGCGCGGTATTGTTTGTCCAGCAAGAACATGTTTAGTTTCCTATGGTAGATGTCAGCCATACTTTACTGCCGAACACGCCGAGTTATCGTCGTTTAGTGCCAGCCTTGGTGCGCTCTTTGTTTAAATCCACACCTGGTACCCTAACGTTACCCAGTAATCGTCTTGTCTTGCCTAACGTGCCAATCAATCTTCAACACAAAGCAGAATACGATAAATTATTGCACTGGCCTTTGGATTCGGTAGCACCTGGCTACTTACACATCCTCAGCTTTCCCCTTCAATTACTCTTGTTATTAAACAAATCCGTGCCTTTCCCGCTGTTGGGCTTAATACATGTGAGTAATTCAGTCAGCCAATGGCGCAGTGTTCACATTGACGAGCCACTTACGATACAGTGCTTTTTTACTGAATTGCAGCCTCATCCCCGTGGCTATTTACTGGAATTAGTAACAGAAATCTATGCGGCTGAACAATTAGTATATCGAGCCAGCCATAGCTATTTGCGTAAGGTAAAGCTAGAGAATCAGGGCATAGAGGCAGGCAAAACTTATCGTTCAAACACAGAGCATGTATCAATATTTCAAGGTGAAGATACTCAGTTGAGTCAAACGTGGCAGTTACAGCAGGACATGGGACGCCAATACGCCCGTTGCTCAGGTGACTATAATCCTATTCACTTATATCCATGGAGTGCGAAACTGCTGGGGTTTAAGCAGCCCATTGCTCACGGGATGTGTATGAAATCTCGGATCTTATCGGCATTTGCCCAACTGTACCCTGCTGTATTACAAGGGGCCTACCATTGTGAGTTCATCTTTAAGAAACCCCTATTTTTACCTAACTCAGTAGATTTTCACCACCGATCTGTACAAGCCAATCGTGCTTACCATTTCGCTCTCAGTAGTGATTCAGCAGGGCAGCTTATTGCGCACATCGAGGGTTCATTGAGTATTATTTTCTAGGTTTTACCGGGTAAAATAGTCGGCTGCGGATTGGCTAATAAATCAGGATAATCCAAGTTATAATGTAAACCGCGGCTCTCTTGACGAGATTGTGCGCAGCGCACAATTAAATCTGCGACCGTCAGCAAGTTACGTAGCTCCAATAAGTTATTGCTGACTCTAAAATGTGAATAGTATTCGTCCACTTCTTGTTTGAGCAATGCAATACGATGTTGCGCCCGTTCTAAGCGTTTATTCGAGCGAACAATACCCACGTAGTCCCACATAAACAGGCGCAGCTCATGCCAGTTATGTTGAATAATAACTTCTTCATCAGAGTTACTGACCTGGCTTTCATCCCAAGTGCGGATCGGTTCGGCGATACTCGTTTCAGCTAAACGTTGAGTGATATGGTCGGCCGCGGCATGAGCAAACACAATACACTCCAATAGTGAGTTGCTGGCCATTCGATTTGCGCCGTGCAAACCGGTGTACGCCACTTCGCCCACCGCATAAAGATTATCTAAGTCAGTACGGGCATTAAAATCGGTGACCACTCCGCCACAACTGTAATGTGCTGCTGGCACCACAGGAATAGCTTGTTGTGTTATATCAATGCCCAATGAACGGCATTTACGGTAAATATTAGGGAAGTGTTTAACGATAAAGTCACTGGGTTTATGACTGATATCTAAGTACATACAATCCGCACCCAGGCGTTTCATTTCAAAATCTATCGCTCGAGCAACAATATCACGTGGGGCTAAATCACCCCGTTCATCGAAGCGCTGCATAAACGGTGTGCCATCCGGGTGGCATAAAATAGCGCCTTCTCCACGTAATGCTTCCGTGACCAAAAAGTTGTGGGCTTCTGGGTGATATAAGCAGGTTGGATGAAACTGATTAAATTCCATATTTGCCACCCGGCAGCCAGCACGCCAGGCCATAGCAATACCATCACCACTGGATACGTCTGGGTTTGAGGTGTACTGGTAAACCTTGCTGGCGCCACCCGTTGCCAAGGCAACAAAGCGGCTGCGGATCACTTCTACCACTTCTCGTTTGCGGTTCCACACGTAAGCACCAATAATGCTTTTTTGATTAGTGCTGCTCTTAATTAAGTCGACAGCGTTATATCGTTGAAATAAATGAATATTGGGATGGTGTTTTACTGCTTCTACTAAGGTGAGTTGTACAGCAGCCCCTGTTGCATCGGCTGCATGTAAAATACGTCGATGGCTATGACCGCCTTCTCGAGTAAGGTGAAAACGTGTTTCATGGCTGACGTCTGCAGACGATGAGCTATTTAATTGATCAAAGGGCATGCCAAACTTGATGAGCCATTCCATGCAAGTTTTTGCACGTGACGCAGTAAATTCAACCGCTTCTCGATTACATAGCCCCGCCCCTGCTAACAAGGTATCTTCAACATGGCTTTCAATGGAGTCTTCTTCGTCAAATACGGCGGCAATACCACCTTGGGCATATTTGGTTGAGCCCTCAGAAATATCACTTTTGCTCAATACAATAACTTGGCAATGATCGGCGAGCTTCAATGCCAGGCTTAATCCAGCCGCTCCACTACCAATAATCAACACATCGCATTGATGTTCCACACTAGCCTGCATACACTACGCAACTCGTTTAAAGCATTAAGTTGCCGTCATAGTAAATAATGACTTAAAAAATACAATGATTGGCTGGCAATTTGCCAAAGAAATCCCCATAAACGGGAGTGGATTAGCTAATTTTTATCAAATTACAAATTAATGACGTTAAATATTATGTTTTAACGAACTTTTGTGATGGTGCATAGTCAATAGTATTGCTTGCATGAGTCGCAGTATTAATTCTTCAAGGAGTAAGGGCTCGAATGAGCGAGCAATTCACAGATCAACAAATAGTTGAAAAAGTGCAAAATGGAGACAAAAACGCCTTTGGTTTATTGGTGGTCAAATACCAGCACAAGGTGGCTTATTTGGTTTCTAGGTACGTTAAAAACTCTGGTGATGTAGCTGATGTAGCGCAAGAAGCGTTCATTAAAGCGTACCGCGCCTTACCTAGCTTCAGGGGGGAAAGTGCGTTTTATACATGGCTCTATAGAATTGCGGTAAACAGCGCTAAAAATTATTTGGTGTCACAAGGCAGAAAGCCTCCGGCAAATGATGTTGACGCTGAAGAAGCAGATTTTTATGATGGTAGCGATGCGTTAAAAGAGAATAATTCGCCAGAAAAAAGTTTAATGTCGGCACAAATGGAAAAGGCCCTGTTTACCACTTTGGAACAGTTACCTGAAGACTTGCGAATGGCAATCAGCTTACGTGAATTAGACGGAATGAGTTACGAAGACATTGCTAATGTGATGGATTGTCCGGTAGGCACAGTCAGATCAAGAATATTTAGAGCTAGGGAAGCCTTAGACAAAGTGATTCAACCGCTGCTTATGAATGATTAAGTTGTGTGGTGAATTAAATAAAGTTTCAGAAAGCGTTAAGCGGGAACCAGTATGTATGTCACAAAAGCTTGAAAATTTATCTGCGCTAGTTGACGGTGAAATAAGTCAAACTGATGGCCATGCCATAAACAGCATCAATGCGCTGCAACAAGACAGCGAGATGTTGCAAAAGTGGCATAATTACCATCTTATTCGTTATGGCTTGCGCAAAGAGTTGCCAACTAATCTGCATATAGACATTGCGGCGAATGTGGCACTAGCCCTAGCAGCAGAACCAACTATCTTAGCCCCTAAAAAAGGTTTTAGAGATTTGCCTGTGGTGGCCGCGGTACTCCCGTTTATCCGTCAAGGTGGTCAATTAGCTATCGCTGCTTCAGTTGCCGTGGCGGTAATTGTCGGTGTTCAACAAGTTAACAACAGCCCAGAAATCGATAAGCCATTCAATTCTGCTGCGCCTATTTTAGGTGTACCAGGTGGTTTGTCGCCGGTGAGTTTTGAACAAAGCTATGCGGTTCCACAAAATAATGAGGTGGAGCAACGTCGTAAAATAAATGCTTACCTTGCCGATCACCAACAACAAATGCGGCTGAAAACGATAAAATTAGCTGACAATCCTACTTCAACTCCGGTGCAGTCTCTTGAAACGAGTGAAATACAATCTGACGTCACTGACGAAACGCCTTAGTCACATCATAGGATTGGCTCGTTTGCCAATCCTTGTGCTGGGTTTATGGTTACCCCACGGCTTATCTGCCCAAACGAATAATCAAGACGAAGCCAGCGAAAGCACTGTACAAACAAGCTATCCAAGTGATACTGCTGAAGCTTGGCTGGTAAAAATGGCTTCGGCCGTCAAAACACTTAATTTTAATATTTCCTTCATTGTGCTTAAACCCGGCGTGGACTCTCAGCCCTACCTATGGCGTCACGCGGTGAATGAAGACGGCATTGAAATGGAGCAACTGAATTTATTGAATGGTCCAGGTAGAGAGATGGTCAGGATCGGTGACAAGGTCAGTTATTTTGAACCCAATGTTCCTCCCTACACCTTGCAATCGACCACCATTAATGGTCCGTTTCCCAGTGAACTCTTTTATCATCCAGACAAACTTCAAGAAGGTTATGAGTTTGTTTTAGTAGGTCGCAGCCGAGTATCGGGGCGTGCGGCCCAACAAATTAGGGTGATCAGTAAAGACCAAACACGCTTTGGTTTTAATCTTTGGTTAGATCAAGAAAGTGGTTTGTTGTTGAAAATGAACATGATCAATTTAGAGGGGCAGTTATTGGAGCAGATCCAAGTCACCGGATTGGAAGTCAATCAACAACCCGATCCGTTTTTCAGTCGTATTGCGTTGCCAATGTTACCCGATGTACTGGTGATGCAAAGTACACCGGAGATGGCGCCGCGCTGGCAAATTAACTACCTACCCATTGGCATGTACGTCGCCAAACAAGACACTCATCGTTTACCTTTGACCAGTGAGCTTGTTGATTATTTATTGGTGTCGGACGGCTTAGTGGATGTATCCATCTACTTACAACCTCAAAATAATGGCAAAGCGAACCAAGATTTATTGGGGCGTCATGAGTCAAACACCATACTCACTCGCCAGTTGGGTGACTTCAGTGCAACCGTTGTGGGTAAAGTGCCTCCAGCAACCGCAGATGCAATCGTTAAATCTATCCAGTTTATCCAGTAAAGTATGATTGAAGAGTTAGGCACAGTGGTGGCCATCGAAACGTTGAGTGACGGACATGGTCATGATCAGCAGACAAAACGTATGGTATTGATTGAAACCACCATCAAAAGTACGTGCTCCAGTTGTCATGCGCAACAAAACTGCGGTACGAGTGTGGTTGCTAAAGCATTTACTCGCCAAACACAACAGTTTAGCTTGCCTTGCAATGACGATGTAGTGGTGGGACAAAAAGTGAAATTGGGGATTGCTGAAGAACGGTTGTTAACGGCATCACTCTTGGTGTACGGATTACCCATCTTAGCGCTGATCGTTGGCGCAAGTTTGATGCAAATTCTACTGACTCAACTTGCTATCAACGGTGAATTATGGGTGGTGCTCAGTGCCTTTGCGTCGGCGATCCTGACGTTTATGGCAGTTAAAAATTACATCAATACCAGTACGAGTTCGCATTATTGTCCGCAGATTATTGAGGTCTTGCCTTTATCCCACGAAGCAATCTTGTTTAAAGCCATCGAATAGTCTCATCATCTGCCTCATGTTCCTGAACTAATCGACACTTGACTGTCGCAAAGTGCCGCATATACAGGTAAAATCCAGCTCAATTTTAAATAAGACGACCCTTTTCGCCTGAGCAGTCTCTATTGTTCAACCGAGCACTTGGGGCAAGCAACATCTACTAGGTAGTAATCTAAATCTCTATGCAACAGAAGCACATACGAAACTTTTCCATTATTGCCCATATCGACCACGGCAAATCGACACTTTCAGACAGATTAATTCAGCATTGTGGTGGTTTAGCCGCCAGGGAAATGTCTGAGCAAGTTCTCGATTCTATGGATATCGAGAAAGAGCGTGGTATTACCATAAAAGCACAGAGCGTGACCCTTGCTTATACCGCAAAAGATGGTGCGACTTATCAGCTGAACTTCATTGATACCCCAGGACATGTCGATTTTACCTATGAAGTTTCACGTTCACTTGCCGCCTGTGAAGGGGCGTTGCTGGTGGTCGATGCAGGGCAGGGCGTTGAAGCCCAAACCTTGGCTAACTGCTACACCGCCATCGAACTTGAGATGGAAGTGGTGCCCATCATCAATAAAATAGATTTACCACAAGCTGAGCCAGACCGCGTGGCGGCTGAAATTGAAGACATTGTGGGCATTGATGCCATGAATGCAGTGCGTTGTTCCGCCAAAACTGGCGTGGGCATCGAAGACGTACTGGAAGTTATCGTCAATCAAGTTCCACCACCAGAAGGTGATCCAAACAAACCTTTAAAGGCCCTGATTGTCGACTCTTGGTTTGATAATTATCAAGGGGTTGTCTCATTGGTACGTATTATTGACGGCCAATTACGCAAAAATGACAAGATGAAGATCATGTCGAATGGCACGGTTCACCAAGTTGATAAAGTCGGTATTTTCACGCCTAAAGCCACCGATACCGGTGTACTCAGTGCGGGTGAAGTGGGATTTGTCATTGCTGGTATTAAAGAAATTCACGGCGCTCCTGTGGGTGACACCATCACCTTAGCCAAAGATCCGGCGGCAACTGCTCTACCTGGCTTTAAAAAAATCAAACCACAAGTTTATGCTGGTTTATTCCCGGTAAGTTCTGACGATTACGAAGACTTCCGTGATGCCTTGTCAAAATTAAGCCTAAATGATGCGTCATTATTTTATGAACCAGAAAGTTCGGGCGCCTTAGGTTTCGGTTTCCGTATCGGATTCTTGGGCATGTTACACATGGAAATCATCCAAGAGCGTTTGGAGCGTGAGTACGACTTGGATCTCATCACCACTGCACCGACGGTAGTGTATGAAGTGGTGGATACCACTGGGAACATTATCTATGTTGACAACCCCTCTAAATTACCGCCGGTAAACAACATCGCGGAAATTCGTGAACCTATTGTTGAAGCCAACATATTGGTGCCGCAAGAGTTTTTAGGCAATGTCATTACCCTGTGTGTGGAAAAACGCGGGAGTCAGAACAATATGACTTACCACGGCAAACAAGTCGCCATCAGTTATGACATACCCATGGCTGAAGTGGTGATGGACTTCTTCGACCGCTTGAAGTCAACAAGTCGGGGATTTGCTTCCTTAGACTATAACTTCAAGCGTTTTCAGTCTGCCAACATGGTGCGCCTAGATATTCTGATTAATGGTGAAAAAGTTGATGCTTTAGCCATGATTACTCACCGAGACAACGCTGCCACACGTGGTCGTGAATTGGTTGAAAAACTGCGTGAATTAATTCCACGACAGATGTTTGATATTGCTATTCAAGCCGCGATTGGTAATCAAATCATTGCTAGAAGTACCATCAAACAGTTACGCAAAAACGTGATCGCAAAATGTTATGGTGGTGACGTGAGTCGTAAGAAGAAACTGTTACAGAAGCAAAAAGAAGGTAAGAAACGCATGAAACAAGTGGGTAACGTAGAACTGCCGCAGGAAGCATTCTTAGCGATCCTTAAGGTGGGCAAATAATGGCTAATTACTTTTCAATTTTCCTGGTTGTTTTAACCTTCGCCTCCGGCCTTATTTGGTTGATTGATAGCTTGGTTTTTGCGCCTAAGCGTCGGGAACGCATGGCCTTAGCAAACAGCGCAAACGGCCAAACTTCCTTGCTCAAGCCAGACGAACAGTTGCCTTGGTTAACTGACACCGCTCAACAGATTTTCCCGGTTATTGCCTTTGTATTAGTGCTGCGTTCATTTTTGTATGAACCGTTTCAAATCCCGTCTGGGTCAATGATGCCAACCTTGTTAGTGGGGGATTTTATTTTAGTGGAGAAATTCTCTTACGGCCTCAAAGATCCTGTCATGCGCAAGAAGTTTGTCGAAATCGGTGAGCCAAAACGTGGTGATGTGGTGGTATTCAAATACCCCGTTGACCCAAACCTAGACTACATCAAGCGCGTGGTTGGTCTGCCTGGTGATCGTGTGATTTACCGCAATAAGCAAATTCAAGTTAAACCCGCTTGTGATAGCGCAACCGCATGTCCTGAAATACAAACCATGGCTTTGACCTTTGTCAACGAAGGCGAAGAATTTCAAAATTTTGCACCTTTGGAAAAATACACTGAACAGTTAGGTGAGGTGAGCCACAATATTTATCGTACCAAAAGCCATCTAACCCGCTCTAATGAATACTATCAACAGCCTGGGACACAGGTTGACGAGTGGCTTGTGCCCGAGGGACATTACTTTGTGATGGGCGATAATCGTGACAACAGTTTAGACGGTCGTTTTTGGGGATTTGTGCCTGAAGAAAACTTGGTTGGTAAGGCCGTGGCCATTTGGATAAGTTTTGAATTTGACCGTGCACCGAGTAGCTGGGTACCTGGTTGGATCCCAACTGATGTGCGTTTTTCCAGAGTAGGTGGCATTCAATAAATGCCAGCGATCGATCCTTACATCGGTTTATATAAAAAGCTCGGTTACCAGTTTGCCGAGCCAGCTAATTTGACCCTCGCGTTAACACATCGCAGTGCCAATAAAAATCACAATGAACGCTTAGAATTTTTGGGTGATGCCATCCTTGGTATGATCATCGCCAAGGCCCTGTTCCAGCGTTTTCCCGCTCAACCAGAAGGGAAGCTAACGCGCATGCGTGCCAGCCTAGTGAAAGGCGTCACCTTAGCGGCCATGGCCAAAGAGTTTGCCCTAGGCGATTTACTGCAACTCGGGCCTGGAGAATTAAAAAGTGGTGGTTTTCGCCGCGAATCGATTTTGGCCGATGCCTTTGAAGCCATCATTGGGGCGATCTACCTTGAAGCAGGCTTTGAGCAATGTGAACGCATCGTGCTTTACTGGTTTGCAGAGCGGATCACTGAACTTGATCCTTTGGCCGTAATAAAAGACGACAAAACGCGTTTGCAAGAGTATTTGCAGGCGAAAAAATTACCTTTACCACAATATGATGTGGTGGATATTACTGGCCAGTCTCATGACCAAATGTTTTTTGTGGCATGTCAAGTCAGTGGTTTAGAACAAAGCACAGTCGGCAAGGGCAACAGCCGCCGAAAAGCTGAACAGAAAGCCGCTAGACTGGCTTACGAGAAACTCACCCATGTCAACTAATACCTATTGCGGCATGATCGCCATTGTTGGGCGGCCAAATGTTGGCAAATCTACCTTGTTAAACAGTTTACTTGGCCAAAAGGTCAGTATTACCTCGCGTAAACCACAAACCACTCGCCATCGGATCATGGGTATCGATACAGAAGAACCGTACCAAGCGGTGTACGTCGATACTCCAGGACTGCATATCGAGGAAAAACGCGCCATCAACCGCTTGATGAATCGTGCGGCCGCCAGTTCAATCGGGGATGTAGGTTTAGTGCTTTTTTTGGTTGAGGGTACAAAGTGGACAGAAGACGATCAGATGGTGCTCACTAAAATCCAACAAAATAATGTGCCTTGTTGGTTGATCGTCAATAAATCTGACAACGTAAAAGACAAAGAAACCATGCTGCCCCATCTCAGATGGTTGGGTGAGCAGCACAATTTTGACCGTATCATGCCGATATCAGCAAAAACCGGTAAAAATGTTGAAGAGCTGCGCAAACTTGTGCAACAGCAACTACCGGAAAGTGAATTTTATTTTCCTGAAGATTACATCACCGACCGTTCCAGTCGGTTTATGGCGGCAGAAATTATTCGCGAAAAGTTGATGCGTTTTACTGGCGATGAGTTGCCCTATTCGGTGACCGTCGAGATTGAACAATTTTTACAAAGCGAAAATGGACTGCTCAGGATCAATGGCTTAATTTTGGTCGAACGTGACAGTCAGAAGAGTATGGTTATCGGTAAAAATGGGCAACGCCTAAAAACCATTGGCGCGGAAGCGCGCAAAGACATGGAAAAACTTTTTGAAAGCAAGGTGTTTCTGGAACTGTGGGTCAAAGTGAAATCCGGGTGGGCCGACGATGAGCGGGCGTTACGCAGTTTGGGCTATGGTTTAGATAATTAGCTTAATTTAATATAGGAAGGGGCGATGCAGTCCATCAGTGATATCCGACGAGATTACACCAAAGCCGATTTAGACACCGATAGTTTAACGGCTGATCCCATGGTCTTGTTTGAACGTTGGTTGCAAAACGCCGTAGATGCAAAACTTGATGATCCCACGGCCATGACAGTCGCCACCGTGGATCCCACAGGCCAGCCTTCGCAACGTATCGTGTTGCTCAAAGATATTAATAAGGGTGGTTTTGTTTTTTATACCAACCTTGGCAGCAAAAAAGCGCAAGATATACAAAGCAATAACAAAATATCCCTGCACTTTCCTTGGCATATGCTTGACCGCCAGGTCAAAGTTTGTGGGGTCGCACAGCAGCTCAGTGTCACTGAAGTTGCTGCTTATTTTGTATCACGTCCTAAGCCCAGTCAGATAGCGGCGTGGGTATCGAAACAAAGCCATCCTATAGACACCAAACAATTACTCATGGCCAAATTTAATGAAGCCAAACAAAAATTTCTGCAAGGGGAAGTGCCTCTGCCGAGTTTTTGGGGTGGTTATCGTGTGATCCCCCACGAGATCGAATTTTGGCAAGGGGGTGAACATCGTATACATGATCGCTTTTTATACCGTCGAGACACTGAGTCACAGTGGCATTACCAACGATTAATGCCCTAACTGCCATGAGCCACACTCGGGTAAATGCTACGGTTAGGCGATGCGCCATGCTAAGCGACATTTGATTTGTTGATTGACAGTCACTGCCACATAGACTTTGCCGATTTTGATGCTGATCGGGCAACAGTGATTGCAGAATGCCAACAATTGTCCATCAATACACTGGTGGTACCGGGTACACAAGCCGCGAGTTGGGCGAATTTGCTTGCGCTTAGCGATGCCTATCCTGCTATCCATGTGGCTTTGGGTATCCACCCCTATTTTTTGGATGCATTTCAAGCAGGCGACCTTCTGTTACTCAGTGATTTAATTGCCACCCATCGGCAGCGGATTGTCGCTGTTGGTGAAATTGGCCTAGATGGCAGCCTTAGCCACAATTATGCTCGACAGCTTGAGGTATTTAGTCAACAACTTGAATTGGCCAGCACATTTGCGTTGCCGGTGATCCTGCACCATCGTCACTCGCACAACGACTTAATTCGGCTCCTTAAACACAAGCGTTTTAATTTCGGCGGCATTATTCACGCATTTTCTGGCAGCCTCCAAGAAGCGCAAAATTATATCGATCTTGGTTTTAAGCTAGGCATTGGCGCTACCATCACCTATCAGCGTGCGGTGAAAACCAGAGACGTGGTGAGTCAGGTGCCCCTTGATAGTCTAGTTTTAGAAACGGACGCCCCCGACATGCCACCAAGTGGATTACAAGGCCTGCGAAATAGTCCGCTAAATTTACCCCTTGTATTAAAAGCCTTGGTGGCCTTGCGCCAAGAAAGTGAAGCAGAAATCATTCAACAATGCAGGCGCAATGTTTGCTCAGCATTGGCAAATATGCCGCGTTAATCTAACGATTGCTTTTGCCGATACTGCCGGTAACGCAAGGTATAAAAAGCACGGGTCAAGATAAGACCGATCAAAGCCGCTAAGGCCATTAATACCTCAACTTGTTCAAACAGTTGTTGTTGATAAGTAAAGTGATGTTCCATCACTTTTTCTTCGTCGAGGACTAGGCGCAGATAACCAATAATTTTATCTTCAGCACGAATAGCTTGAATAAATACTAGGCTAGGTTGGTCTTCTTGTTGCACCCGGGCCAGTATCGACAGTTTGTCGTCTTGCTCTTCAAGGAGTTGGCCTTTTTGATTGTACAAGGCCACCGCAAGTACATTGGCATCCTGTCGCAGATACGTCAGATGTTGAGTCAACAGCACCTTGTTGTCTTCCATAAGTGCTTGGCTGAGCAACTGGGCAGACAACTGACTCAAACTTTGCCCAAGCTGATTGGCTTGCACTTGATACCACTGCTGCGCTTGACGACTATGCGCCAGCCATAAATTCACGCAGATCACGATACCCATAATGACCAACGCTAAATTAACCAAGCGTTTGATAATAGAGTAGTTACTGGGTCTGTCCAGTTGCGGTAGGCTAAAGGTGGTTTTGCTCAGATTCATCGGCGAACAATAAAAGATTTGCTTGTTTTTGCCAAGGTATGTTTTAGGCAACTGAAAACTGCCACGCCAAGGCATTAAGATGTAGCTTGGTATTTGTAACAAAAGATGTATCTAGTGGGGCATTAGGGAACCATCGTTGCCTAATTAAGTCGATATCGACGTTGCAATCAAAGCAGTTTGCTTAGCATTGAGGCTCGGCAATCTGGCGCTGATTAAAATTAATTTGTGCTTGAAATCAGCAGGTCTAACCCTATATCTAGGCTGGGTAATTTCGATCATTTTAGGATGGCTATGATCTCAGTAAAAAATTTAAAAAAGTCTTTCTCTGGTGTTGTTGCGGTAGATGATCTTAGCTTCGACATTCGACCTGGTGAGGTGGTGGGATTTTTGGGGCCTAACGGGGCGGGTAAATCTACCACAATGAAAATGTTAACTGGGTTTTTAGAACCTAGTTCAGGTGAGATTTCTGTGTTTGATCTAAATCTCACCGACTCACCTTTGGCAATCAAACAAAAAATTGGCTACCTGCCAGAAGGCGCACCAGCTTATGGCGACATGACGCCTCTACAATTTTTGTCATTTATTGCTCAAGTACGCGGCTATAAAGGCCGCGAAAAAAATGAGCGTATTCAACAAGTTATTCGCCAAATTGAACTGCAAGAAGTGCTAGACAAACCCATCGACAATTTATCAAAAGGGTTTAAGCGCCGAGTAGGACTTGCCCAAGCTTTATTACATGACCCACAAATCCTGATTTTAGATGAACCCACTGATGGTCTTGATCCCAATCAAAAACACCAAGTACGCGAGCTGATCAAAAATCTTGCGAAAGATAAGATTGTGATTATTTCTACGCATATTCTCGAAGAGGTTACTGCGGTGTGTAATCGGGTGATGATTATCGCAAAAGGTCAGTTGCAGTTTGACGGCACACCCAACGAACTTAACCGTCAGTCAAAATATTTCGGTGCCATCACCCTTCATTTCAGTTATCGCGCTGACATATCGGGCTTGGCTGAACTAGACGGTGTAGCTGAAATGCAGGTGGATGAAGAAAGCGGCGCGGTGACCTTGTTCCCTGAAGTAGACAGTCAAATTCTGCATCTTGTTACTGCCCATGTGCAACGGTGTAAACTGCCTGTTGATACCCTTGTGGTGGAACAGGGCCGACTGGATGAAGTGTTTAGAAATATTACTCAAAGGGAGGCCAAGTAATGAGCAATATAATGATTTTATTAAAGCGGGAGTTTGCGAGCTTTTTTGCTACCCCCGTGGCCTATGTGTTTATTGGTATATTTTTAACCCTCTCTGCGGTGTTTGCGTTTTTTATTGGCAGCTTTTACGAACGCGGGCAGGCAGACCTGTTGCCCTTTTTTAACTTCCACCCTTGGTTATACCTATTTTTAGTGCCTGCTATTGCGATGCGCAGTTGGTCGGAGGAACGCAAGAGCGGCAGTATCGAATTGCTGATGACTCTGCCGATTAGTACATGGCAAGCCATGGTAGCCAAACACTTAGCGGCCTGGTTGGTCTTGGGCCTGGCGTTGATATTAACCTTTCCGTTGTGGTTGACCGTCAACTATCTGGGTTCACCCGATAACGGCATCATCATTGCCGCCTACTTAGGTAGTTGGTTCATGGCTGGCGCATTTTTAGCCATCGGTATCTGTATGTCAGCTTTGACAAAAAAACAAGTGATCGCTTTCATCTTGGCGGTGGTGGTGTGTTTCCTATTTGTGGTCAGCGGTAGCAATATCGTATTGGATGCCTTTAAAAGCTGGGCACCCACCTTGGTAATCGATACGGTGGCGTCTTTTAGTTTCCTCAGCCACTTTGAGGCCATGGCCAAAGGTGTTATTGCGCTGAATGACTTGGGTTATTTTTTATTGGTTACACTGAGTTGGTTATTTGCCGGTTTAGTGATTATTGATCAGAAGAAGGCTGACTAACTATGCAACATAAACTAAACACGTCTCTCAGTTTAGTATTAACCGCCGTGGTGTTTTTTGCACTGGTACTTCTGAACAACCAAGTACTAGCGCCCCTGCGCCTCGACTTAACTGAAAATCAAGTTTATTCCTTATCAAAAGGCAGTGAACAAGTACTGGCAGCGATTGATGAGCCCATCAATGTGTATTTTTTCTACTCAGACAAAGCCTCGAAAAACATGACAAGTCTGCGCAATTATGCCAACCGTGTGGAAAGCTTGTTATTGGAGTACGAAAAACTTGCCAAAGGCAAATTGAAATTACAGATCATCGATCCTCAACCTTTCTCTGAACAAGAAGATCAAGCCAATCAATTCGGTTTGACCGGCGCAACTATCGGTGCGGCTGGTGAATCCATTTATTTAGGTTTGGCGGCAACCAATGCCATTGGTGAAGAAAAAATCATTGCCTTTTTTGATCCCAAACAAGAGAGCTTTTTGGAATATGAAATCAGTAAGCTGATTCACCAATTAAGTGATTCAAGCCAAGTGAAAGTCACCTTAATCAGTGACTTAAACTTAGTGGGTGGACAAAACCCCATGACTGGGCAAATGGATCCACCTTGGACCTTTTACAGCCAGTTACAGCAACTTTATCAAGTTGAGCAAGTTGCTAGCAATATCACAACGTTGCCAAGTGAAACGGATTTATTGGTGCTGGTGCATCCAAAAAACCTCAGTGACGCCCTGCTATTTGCCATAGACCAGTACGCTTTAAAAGGTGGCAAAGTTCTGGCGTTTATTGATCCCCATAATGAATCGGATCAAATGGCGATGATGGCAGGAGGCATGGGGGCTAATGGCTCAAATCTCGACAAACTACTCAACCAATGGGGCGTGCAGTTCGACAGCCAACACGTATTACTTGATGCTATGGCTGGCTTAGACATTCGCACGCAATCGGGTGGTGTAACGCGGCATTTTGGCTTTGTTGGATTAGGGCCTGAGCAACTTGATCGCAATGATATCACCACTGCAAATCTAGAAATTATCAATGGCGCGTCTTTTGGTACCTTCACCCATGCTGAGGATGCAACAACCCAATGGTTGCCTATCATGAGTTCCACCACTAACAGCGACCTCATGGATGTAAATACTTACGCGGCTATTCGTGATCCAGACGAGTTAGCACGACAATACAGCAACAAAGGTAAGCTCTATACCTTGGCTGCAAGAATTACTGGCCAAGCTAATTCTGCTTTTGCAGCGGTGCCAGAAGGACTGCCCGCTACAGATCTGGTTAGCTCAACAGATAAGCTAAATGTCATCGTTGTGGGTGATACTGACTTATTAGCCGATCGCTTTTGGGTACAACAAGCCAACTTTTTTGGGCAAACGGTGTTTACCCCCTTTGCCAATAATGGCGATTTTGTCACCAATGCGGTGGAAAACCTCAGTGGCAGCGATGCTTTGATCAGTGTTCGCAGTCGGGGCACGTTTGCTCGACCTTTTGCCAAGGTGGACGAACTTACCGTCAGTGCTGAGCAAAAATTCCGTGAACAAGAGCAATTGTTGCAACAACAATTGGATGAAACAGAGCAACAATTGTTGCAATTACAAAATCAGCAAGGTGAAGGCAGCGGCTTGGTGTTGTCGGGTGAGCAACAACAAGCGGTTGAAGCGTTTTTGAACAAAAAAGTGCAGATCCGTAAAGCCTTACGTGAAGTGCGTCATCAACTAGACAAAGACATTGAAGCTTTAGGCAACTGGTTGAAATTTATCAATATTGCCATTGCCCCCATTGTGCTTATGTTGTTGTTATGGTTGTTGGGCAGTTTGCTGAGGACCAAATCAACCGCAGCGCAGCGCAGCGTTAGTAAGGAGGCCTAATGAACACTCGATTAATTGGCCTTTTCTTGTTGGCAGTGGTTGCGGTAGCAGGCGGTATTTGGTTGAACAGCAACCAGCAAACGTATGATCAATCCGTGCAGATGTTGTTTCCAGAGGGGAGACAACAGGTGCAAGAGCTGCAAGCCATTAGCTTCCATACAAGCCAAGGAGCATTGTTACAGGCGGAGCTAGACGGCGAGACGTGGTTAGCGAAGGTAGAGGAAAATGCACCACCTTATCCCTTAGACAAAACTAAATTAGCGGATTTTCTCAATGCGCTTACCCAAGCGAAACTAGTGGAAGCAAAAACCAGTAAGGCCGACAACTACCACCATTTAGGCGTAGAAAGTATCGACAATGTTGATAGTTTGGCAACCTTGGTCACGTTATCAGGCAAACAAGCAAACAATGATTGGCAAGTCTTGGTGGGTAACAGTGTGACGACCGGCACGGGTAATTACGTGCGTTTACCTCAAGCGGCACAAAGTTGGAAGATTGACCAAGCCATAAGCTTGCCGAGTGATAAATACAGTTGGTTGCAACGCCCCATATTACCGTTTAAGAGCGCGGACATTGCTGCCTTGAAGCGAATCGATGGTAAAACGTGGGTTGTGGAAAAAAGTGAAAACGCGCAATTTGTTCTCAAAACTTTACCCAAGGGTCGTGAATTGCGTTACCCCGGTATCGTCGATAGTGTGGTCACTAGCTTGGTAGATTTGGATTTTGATGCACTGCTAGCCCGCGATGAGAGTGTGTGGCTCAATGCAAACGCCATGGCGAAGTTACTGGTGAGCCTCAATGATGGCAGCACGCTTAGTGCACAAATCAAACAACGGGAAACTGAGTATTATGTGCAATTTGCCAGTGAACAGCACAACGCATATTGGTCACAGTGGACTTATCAAATAAGCAGTTTTAATGCACAACAACTAGCAAAAAATCTTGAAGATTTCTTAGTTGAAATGAAGCCTGCTGAGCCCCTAAAAAAAGCAGGTGATGAGGTAGAAGAAGGCGAAGCGCCAAATTAACACCTAGTTTGTTGGTGTAGGTGAATTCAAAAAGTTGCTTCGGCAACTTTTTTATTTGAGTATGGCTTGCAGTGCGTCGAGGCCCATGTTTCTTGCTTTGAGAATATTGCGCTCAGGGATCTGTTCTGGATTAGGGAAGTGCTCAAGTACCCGACTAAGGCTCGACTCGCGTAAAATGTGTAACATCGGAAAAGGCGAGCGGTTAGTAAAATTAGCGGGGTCATCTGCGCAGCTATCAGCAAAACAATAGTCAGGATGAAAACTGGCTATTTGATAGATACCACGGTAGGCGCCATTTTCAACAATGGCCATGGCCATATCCAGCCAATCCAAATAGCGGTGAAAATCTTGGTAACTGTTTGGATAAATGATCAACGTAGTCTCGATGTTAGGATCGGCATCAAGCGCTGTTAGTTCGTCTAAGAGTGTGGCTAAGGAGTGTTTTTCATTGAGCCCCGCCTCAACATGAAAGCGAATGCTGTTGCGCTCAAATTCCTTTTTGGCAAAAGGACAAAAATTTAAGCCAATCACCACATCGTGCAGCCACTGTTTAACGCGGCTGATCACTTGCCCATGTTTTACGTCGTCTGACATCATGCCGTTACAGGTTAAGAATGATACTTAACATAGGCCTCTAAAGTGTTTTCAATTAAACTAGCCACCGTCATCGGCCCAACGCCACCTGGCACCGGCGTAATCCAACCCGCATGTTGCACAGCACTTTTGAATTCTACATCGCCACCAAGGCTGCCATCATTTTGACGATTGATGCCTACATCAATCACGATGGCACCAGGTTTGATCCAGCTGCCGGGAATGAATTCCGCTTTACCGACCGCCACCACCAATAAATCGGCACGTTCAACATGCGCTTGCAAATTTCGGGTGAATTTATGGCAACAGGTTACCGTACAACCTGCCAGTAACAGCTCCATGAACATAGGGCGCCCAACAATGTTTGATGCGCCAACAATCACGGCATCAAGACCTTTGACGGGGCGTTTGGTGGACTCTATTAAACTCATAATGCCTTTTGGTGTACATGGGCGCAACGCCGGTATGCGCTGAGCCAAACGACCAATGTTGTAGGGGTGAAAACCATCAACGTCTTTATGCGGGTGAATATGCTCAAGAATTTGTTCTTTATCTAAACCAGCGGGTAAGGGCAACTGCACCAAAATACCGTCAATTTCAGGATCATGATTAAGTTGCTCAATGATGTGTAACAGTTCTTGTTGGCTAGTACTTGCCGGTAGGTCGAAGGATTTTGATAGAAAACCCACTTCTTCACAGGCTTTACGTTTATTGTTCACGTAGACATGGGATGCGGCATCGCTACCCACCAAGACAACGGCTAGACCCGGTGGGCGTTTTCCTGCTGCTTTGATGGCATCCACTTGCGTGGCAACATGTTGGCGGATGTGTTTGGCGATAAGTGCGCCATCAATAATTTGTGCAGGCATAGACAGGAAAAACCCTAAGAAACGATGTCGGTATTGTCACATAAACCATTGGAATCAAGCAATTAACTTGCGTTAAAAATTGAAAATAGTCAGACTTCGCGTGATGCCCACCACGCCTCAACAGATTCATTCATATTCTAGGAAAATCATATGCAATTCAGTGCCGTCGAAATTTTTGGCTATTGTGCATCTGCGGTCATCGCGTATTCGCTGACTCGTAGCTCATTAGTCAAATTACGTTGGTTCAATCTATTTGGCGCGTCGTCGTTTTGCCTGTACGGGATCATTATTCACGCCTATCCAGTTGCAATCCTCAATGGTTTCATTGCCCTAACTAACGTATTTTTTCTGCGTCGTTTGTTGTTGCACACCGAACAACAGTTTTCCATCTTAAAAGTGGCGCGTCCGTCTAACTATGTCGATTTTTTTCTTGAATACCACCAAGGCGAAATCAAACACCTATTTCCCCGCTTTATGCGCAGTGCCGCTGGCGAGCATCGAGACTACTTTTTTTTAACTGAGCGCACAGAAGTGGTGGGCATGTTGTCGGGTTATCTACAAGAGCCTGGTGTATTTGTTGTTGATTTTGATTTTGTCATTCCCGCTTATCGCGACTGCCGTCTTGGGCATTTTACCCTTGGCCACGGACAAGAACTTAAAAAGAAATTTGGCTTTGAACAGGTGGTGGCATTGGCCGACAGTGTTGAACACGAACAATATTTGAGCAAAGTAGGACTCAGTCCAAAGAAAAATGGCCGTTGGACGTATGACGGTTGAGTCGATATTTATGATGAAAAGGCTTCACCATATGGCCTTGTTAAGGGGGCTAATTGTGTTAAAAATAATCATTTTGAATTAAAAAACAGCAAGTGAAATTTTTGTTCTAAAAAGTGTTTGACGAGGTAGGGGCAACTCGGTAACATGCGCCCCCCGTAACGAGAGAGAATATTGTTACGGTCAGAGTCGGTGAGTAGCGCAGTTTGGTAGCGCACTTGGTTTGGGTCCAAGGGGTCGTAGGTTCGAATCCTATCTCACCGACCACTCTCTAGTTATTGCTTAAAGATTCGCCAAGCGTTCGTAGCTCAGCTGGATAGAGCAACGGCCTTCTAAGCCGTGGGTCGCAGGTTCGAGTCCTGCCGAGCGCGCCACGCGATTCGGAAGGACCAAAGCGTCTGAGGCAATAAGTAGTCAATACACCCCAGTTTCTGTGGTGGGCGTAGCTCAGTTGGTAGAGCCCCGGATTGTGATTCCGGTTGTCGTGGGTTCGAGCCCCATCGTCCACCCCATTCCCCCTTAAAAAGCAAGTCGCATCTGCAAGCAAAGCACCCTTGATTTTGGGTACTGTAAATCAACGATATGCCCACCGATATGCATGGTTGGGCCCAGTATCCAGATTGATTACACGTTAAAGTAACAATTGCCTAGCCTTTTTTAATATTTCGCCTCGACTTGCAATTAAGCTATCGCTATACTACTGCGTCTTTTTTATCTGGTCGGTTCTCGCTAAACGCACATTATCAGTGAATGTTTGGATGCACCTGCAGATGTGGCGCATAGATCGCTGCCCGCACCCCAGCCGATAAAAACCCCATGATTAATAATATGTGTGCGCTTGTAAGCGCCAAATTGAGGTATAAGAATGCAAGTTTCCGTTGAGACGACTACTGGTCTAGCACGCCGTCTTACCATCACCGTACCAGCAACGTCTATTGATGCGGCGGTAAAATCACGCTTACAACAATTAGCTAAAACACAACGCATCAATGGGTTTCGTCCAGGTAAAGTACCGGTAAACGTTATACAAAAACGTTACGGTCAAGCCGTTCGTCAAGAGATCGCCAGTGATGTCATGCAACGCAGCTTTTACCAAGCCATTACCCAAGAAAAAATCACACCAGCGGGTGCGCCAAGTTTCGAATTAAAAACTGACGTGGTTGGCAAGGATCTTGAGTTTGTTGCGGCATTTGAAATCTATCCTGAGATAGAAGTGAAAGACGTGAGCAAGATCAAGGTTGAGAAACCAGTGGTCGAAATCTCTGATAAAGATCTCGACAACATGATGGATACCCTTCGTAAGCAACACGCTAGCTACAAAGAAGTGAAGCGTAAAGCTAAAAAAGACGACCGCATGACCATGGACTTTGTTGGCACAATTGACGGTGTTGAGTTTGAAGGCGGTAAAGCTGAAAACTTCGTACTGGAAATGGGCAAAGACCGCATGATCCCAGGTTTTGAAAAACCCTTGGTTGGTGCTAAGACAGGTGACGAAGTGCTTGTTGATGTCACTTTCCCTGAAGATTACCATGCTGAAAAATTAAAAGGTAAAGCCGCTCAATTCAAGGTAAACGTGAAAAAAGTTGAGCAATTGGATTTACCAAAAGTTGACGCTGAATTTGCTAAATTATTTGGCATTGAAGACGGCAGCATCGAAGCATTGCATGCAGAAGTTCGCAAAAACATGCAACGTGAATTAGACCAAACATTGAAAGCCAGAGTAAAAGAACAGGTCATCAATGGTTTAGTAGAACATAACAGTATTGATTTACCTTCTGCCTTAGTTGACCAAGAAATCAACGCATTACGTGAACAAGCGAAACAACGTTTTGCTCAGCAGCAAGGCGGTAATGTAAGCAACATGCCTGAATTACCTGCTGACTTATTTGCCGAAAACGCCAAAAAACGTGTAACTATCGGTTTGTTGTTGGGCGAAGTGATCAAAACCAACGCGATGAAAGTAGATAATGCTAAGGTCGATGCATTGATCGAATCTGCCGCATCTGCCTATGAAGATCCGCAGGAAGTAGTGGAATACTACAAGTCGAACAAAGAGTTATTCCAGCAAATGCAAAATGTTGCCTTGGAAGAACAAGCAGTAGAGTTCTTGTTAACTCAAGCAAAAGTAAAAGAAGTGAAGAAAGCTTTTGACGAGATCATGAACAAACAGGCGTAATTTGCTTTTTGTTAATTGACTTGACTAGTCTGCAACTGCTTAAATGCTCGGTAATCCCCGAGCATTTTTATTTGTGAAGAAATCTAATTTATGATGATAAATCCAGCAGTACCCAGTAACGCTCTTGTACCCATGGTGGTTGAACAAACGGCCAAAGGTGAGCGCTCTTATGACATCTACTCACGTTTGCTCAAAGAAAATGTCATCTTCTTGGTAGGCCAGGTTGAAGACCATATGGCTAACTTGATTGTGGCTCAATTACTATTTTTAGAAGCTGAAAATCCAGAAAAAGATATATTTTTATATATTAATTCACCCGGTGGTTCGGTTACCGCTGGTATGGCTATTTACGATACCATGAACTTCATCAAACCCGACGTGAGCACAGTATGTGTAGGGCAAGCTGCCAGTATGGGCGCGTTTTTGTTGTCTGGTGGCGCAAAGGGTAAGCGTTATTGTTTGAGTAATTCTCGGGTCATGATCCATCAGCCTTTAGGTGGTTTCCAAGGCCAAGCATCAGATTTTGAAATCCATGCACGAGAAATTCTGTCTATTAAAGAGAAAATGAATCGTTTAATGGCTAAACACACTGGGCAAGATTATGAGAAAGTGGCGAGAGATACCGATCGTGATAATTTCTTATCTGCCACTGAAGCCATGGAGTATGGTTTGGTTGATCAAGTGTTAACCAGCAGACCAGACACCCAAAAAAGCGCAAAAGAAACAGACAAGTAAACAGTATTCTTGCTAACAGTTTGCGATTGACGCTGTGCACTGTACTAGTTTGTACACGTAGTGAGTCGCTGAACTGTCTTGAAATAGGAAAACCCAAGAAATGAGTGATAAAAAAAGCGGAAGTAGTGACAGCAAACTTCTCTACTGTTCTTTTTGTGGCAAAAGCCAACATGAAGTAAGAAAGCTGATCGCTGGGCCCTCAGTTTTTATTTGTGATGAGTGTGTGGATCTGTGTAATGACATTATTCGTGAAGAAATAAAAGAAATTGCACCAAAGAAAAAGAAAGACCACCTGCCAACGCCAAAAGAAATTCACCACCACCTTGATGATTATGTCATCGGTCAAGAACACGCTAAAAAGGTATTAGCAGTTGCGGTTTACAACCATTATAAACGCTTGCGCAATGGCGACGTGCATGATGGTGTTGAACTTGGCAAAAGTAATATTCTGCTGATTGGTCCAACTGGTAGCGGGAAAACCTTGCTTGCAGAAACCTTAGCGCGTTTGTTGGATGTGCCTTTTACCATGGCCGACGCCACGACATTGACCGAAGCGGGTTATGTGGGAGAAGACGTAGAAAATATCATCCAGAAGTTATTGCAAAAATGTGACTATGACGTTGAGAAAGCGCAACGTGGTATTGTGTACATTGATGAAATCGACAAAATTTCTCGTAAATCAGATAACCCGTCTATCACCCGTGATGTGTCGGGTGAAGGTGTACAACAAGCCTTGCTTAAACTAATTGAAGGCACCATTGCCTCAGTACCTCCGCAAGGCGGCAGAAAGCACCCCCAACAAGAATTTTTGCAGGTGGATACCTCTAAGATTTTATTTATTTGTGGTGGTGCATTTGCTGGCTTAGACAAGGTGATTGAGCAACGCGCTCACAAAGGCACTGGCATCGGTTTCGCCACAGAGATCAAAAACAGCAAAGACAAATCCCGCGAAGGGGAGTTGTTCAAAAAAGTCGAGCCTGAAGATTTAGTTAAATACGGTTTGATCCCCGAGTTCATCGGTCGTCTGCCGGTATTAACTAGCCTTGAAGAACTCAATGAAGAAGCGCTGATTCAGATCCTACGCGAACCGAAAAACGCGCTCACCAAGCAGTATTCGGCGTTATTTGGTATGGAGCATACCGAGCTTGAATTCCGTGAAGATGCCTTGCAGGCCATCGCTAAAAAAGCCATGAAACGCAAAACCGGTGCACGTGGTCTGCGTTCTATTGTTGAAGCGGTGTTGTTGGATACAATGTACGACTTGCCCTCAATGAATAACGTGAGCAAAGTGGTGATTGATGAAGCGGTCATTCGCGGTGAATCAAAACCCATTCTTATTTACGATAACTCTACAGATAAAAAAGCGGCATCTGAATAAGGTCTAGTGGCTTTGTTTATTGTGCAAAAAAAGGTCCCCTACGGGATCTTTTTTTTAGCAACGGGCTTTTAGTTTAGATTTTTATTTGAACTTTAAGCGCGCATCCCCATATACACTGCAATTATTTATTAATCAAAATTAGGTCGAGATTCAATATGACTAAATCGCGAGAAAATCGCCTTGAGATGCCGGTATTAGCACTGCGCGATGTGGTGGTGTACCCCCACATGGTAATTCCCCTCTTTGTCGGCCGTGAAAAATCCATTCGCTGTTTAGAGGCAGCCATGGAAAAAGACAAACAGATTTTTTTGGTGGCACAAAAAGATGCGGGTGTCGATGAGCCAAGCAGCAAAGACATGTATAGCGTCGGTACAATTGCCACCATCCTGCAGTTATTGAAGTTGCCTGACGGTACAGTGAAGGTATTAGTTGAAGGTAACTTACGTGGTGAAATTTCACGCTTTACCCATACCGAAGACTATTTTGTCGCTGAAATTAATAGCAAAACCGATGAAGAATTGGCCGAAAACGAACAAGAAGTCTTGGTACGTTCGGCTATTTCGCAGTTTGAAGGTTATGTAAAACTCAATAAAAAGATCCCACCTGAAGTGCTGACTTCCTTAAGTGGTATTGAACAAGCAGCGCGGCTCGCAGATACCATGGCGGCGCACATGCCCCTCAAGCTTGCGGAAAAACAAAAAGTATTGGAAATGCTCAGCGTTACAGAGCGTTTAGAATACTTGATGGCATTAATGGAAAGTGAAATCGATCTGCTGCAAGTGGAACGAAAAATCCGTACGCGGGTTAAAAAGCAGATGGAGAAAAGTCAGCGTGAGTATTATTTGAATGAGCAAATGAAAGCCATTCAAAAAGAACTTGGCGAATTAGAAGATGCACCGGATGAGTTTGAAACCCTCAGCCAGAAAATTAACGATGCCAAAATGCCTGAAGAGGCGAAGAAAAAAGCCACCACTGAATTAAATAAGCTGAAGATGATGTCGCCAATGTCGGCAGAGGCAACGGTGGTCAGAAGTTATATCGATTGGTTAATCAATGTGCCTTGGGTTAAACGCAGTGTTGTCAAAAAAGACCTCGCCTTAGCCGATGACATTCTTAATGCTGACCATTATGGTTTGGACAAAGTCAAAGAGCGTATCCTCGAGTATTTGGCTGTTCAGCAACGAGTTAAGAAGCTCAAAGGCCCGATTTTATGTTTAGTTGGTCCACCAGGGGTGGGTAAAACCTCATTAGGACAATCCATCGCCAAAGCCACCGGCCGCAAATATGTGCGCATGGCCTTGGGAGGCGTGCGTGATGAAGCTGAAATTCGGGGGCATCGTCGCACTTACATTGGTTCAATGCCGGGTAAAATGATCCAGAAGATGGCCAAGGTAGGGGTTAAAAACCCGCTTTTTTTGTTGGATGAAATCGACAAAATGTCTTCGGATATGCGTGGCGACCCCTCGTCTGCTTTATTGGAAGTCCTCGATCCAGAACAAAACAGCAGTTTCAGCGACCACTATTTAGAGGTGGATTATGATTTATCTGACGTGATGTTTGTGGCGACCTCTAACAGTATGGACATTCCCGGTCCCTTACTCGACAGGATGGAAGTCATCCGTTTATCTGGGTATACCGAAGATGAGAAGTTAAATATTGCAAAAGGGCACTTAATCGATAAACAGATATCACGCAACGGTCTTACTGCCTCAGAGTTGGTGATTGAAGAAGACGCCATTGTTGGCATTATTCGTTATTACACACGCGAGGCAGGCGTGCGCAGTTTAGAACGGGAAATATCAAAAATCTGCCGTAAAGCAGTGAAGAAGATTTTACTCGATAAAAGCATCAAGCAAGTGGTGGTTAATCAGAAAAACCTGAATCAGTTCCTCGGCGTGCAACGTTTCGATTACGGTAAAGCCGACAAAGAAAATCAAGTTGGCCAAGTAACGGGGCTGGCATGGACACAAGTCGGTGGTGATTTGCTGACGATAGAAGCCACTTCTGTGGTGGGTAAAGGCAAAACTACCTTTACCGGCTCATTGGGCGAGGTGATGCAAGAATCCATTCAAACAGCGATGACAGTGGTGCGTAGTCGCGCTGAAAAACTGCGTATCAACAATGATTTTCATGAAAAACGTGATATCCACGTTCACGTGCCAGAGGGCGCGACGCCCAAAGATGGACCCAGTGCCGGTATTGCCATGTGTACAGCCTTGGTTTCTACTTTGACGGGTAATCCAGTGCGTTGTGACGTGGCCATGACTGGGGAAATTACCTTGCGTGGTGAAGTGTTGGCCATCGGCGGATTGAAAGAAAAATTATTGGCAGCGCATCGTGGTGGCATCAAAACCGTTATCATTCCCCATGAAAACGAACGTGACTTGGAAGAAATCCCAGAGAACGTAAAACGGGATCTGGCTATTCATCCAGTACGTTGGATTGATGAAGTGTTGTTGTTAGCCTTGGCTGAAAATCCGGAGAAGTTTTCACCAGTCACGGCGTGATTGGTGAAAAAAACAGCATTAAACGCAAATTTTTTTAGTTTTTTTGGTTTTTAGGGCTTCACTATGTAAATAGTTATGGTAGCCTTTCCAGCAGATTCGCTTTAGGCCTTGTCACAAAAGGGATGGAGACGATTCATAGAAGTTAAATATTTGTAAAGATGTGCTTGAAGTTAGAATTCAGGCTTGCTATAACACTTCGGCATCGCATGTTGCGAGCCAACAGTATAATAACAAATGAAGGGGTTCATATTGTGAATAAGTCTCAACTTATCGATTCTATCGCTGCCAGCGCAGACATTTCTAAAGCAGCAGCAGGCCGTGCACTGGATGCATTAACTGATGCAATTACATCTGCACTTAAAGATGGTGACCAAGTTGCACTAGTTGGTTTCGGTACGTTTGCTGTGCGTGAGCGCGCTGCTCGTAGCGGTCGTAACCCGCAAACTGGCCAAACTATCCAAATTTCAGCGGCTAAAGTACCTTCTTTCAAAGCTGGTAAAGCATTGAAAGACGCTTGTAACTAAGCATCTAAAAAATGTAAAAAGAGGCGATGCTCAGTCATCGCCTTTTGTTTTTCTGCGCTTTGGTGATATTTACCGCCTATTTTATGCCTGACAGGCAGATTCCTGTGTTAATAAATCCAAGTGATTGATATATAATCCCGCGCGATTAGCTTACCGCGCTGCCTGAAACGATTGTGCAGATACAGTTGTCAAGCAAAGCCATTACCACTCATCAGGAGTTTTGAACGTATTATGTTGGAAAGAATTAGAGAAGGGTCGCAGGGCACTTGGGCCACGGTAATTTTAGGATTGGTCATACTGAGTTTCGCTTTTGCTGGAATCGGTAGCTACGTCAATTCGTCAATCAATTCTGCTGCTGCCAGTGTTAATGGCCAAGACATTAGCCGTGACGCGCTTGAAAAAGCTTACCAAAATGAGCGGGCGCGTATGGAATCACAATATGGTGAAGCGTTTGCTGCATTGGCAAGTGATACCAATTATTTAAACGAATTCAAACGAGGCGTACTTGATAGATTGATCAGCGAAAAATTAATTGATCAAGCGGCACGTGAATTGGGATTACGTGTCAGTGATGCACAAATCAAACAAGCGATTGTGCAAATGCAAGAATTCCAAATCGATGGCAAATTCGACAATGACCGCTACTTGTTAGTTTTACGTCAAGCAGGCTTCCAAGCCAGTGGATTTCGTGACTACATGCGTAATGACATGGTGCGCCGCCAACTGTCTAAAGCCTTGATTGGCTCTGAATTTGCCCTTACCAGCGAAGCTCAACAAGCTTTTGCTTTGCAGCAACAAACGCGTGACATTAAATATTTTACTGTGGATGCAAAATCGTTTGAAAGTGAAGTGACAGTTGCAGATGCTGAGATTGAAGCCTATTACCAAGCCAACATCACGCGTTTTGACACAGAGCAAAAGGTCAGCGTTGCCTATGTAGAATTAAGCTTAGATGATCTTTTACCCAAAATTCAGCCCAGTGAACAAGAGTTAGAAGAGTTCTATCAAGCGAACATTGCTAACTACAAAAAAAATGAAGAACGTCGTGTGGCGCATATTTTATTTGAATTTGGTGATGATGAATCCGCCAGTTTAGCCAAGGCAGAATCGGTGTTAGCGAAAGTACAAGCCGGTGAAGATTTTGCCGCATTGGCAAAAGAATATTCGGCAGATACCTTCAGCGCTGAAAAAGGTGGTGATCTAGAGTGGCTGACCAAGGGCATGATGGATCCCGCATTTGACGACGCCGCTTTCGGTTTAGCTGCTGTGGGCGATACCAGTGCTGTAGTGAAAAGTGAATTTGGTTTTCACATCATTAAATTAAATGACCTTAAACCTGAGCAAGTTTCCACTTTGGCTGAGGTTATGGATGATGTAATGGGTAAAATCAAAACCCAAAAAGCGGAAGAAGAACTGTATGCCTTGCAACAACGTTTGGCTGAAGTCGCCTTTGAAAATCCTGATAATTTAGACGAAGTGGCTGCCGTTGCTGGCAAATCAATCGTCACCACACAGATGTTTACCCGCAATAATCCACCTGAAGCATTAGCGGATGCCCGTGCTTTAAACGCGGTTTTTAATGACGACTTAATTGAACAGGCATTAAACAGCGATGTGATCGACCTGGGCGACAACCGTTTGATGGTGTTGCGTGTAGTTCAAAATGAAGCTGAGCGTACCAAAGCCTTAGAAGAAGTCAGTGCTGAGATTAAACAGCAACTCACCACCCAGGCGGCACAAGCCGCAGCGCGTGATTGGACACAGCAACGTTTAAGTCAACTGCAAGCGGGTGAAGACATTACTGAACAATTGGCAAGCAAGAGTGTGACATGGGTTGAGCAACAACAGGTTGGCCGGAACGATGCAGCACTGGGGCAAAACTTACTCACCGCGTTGTTTAAATTGTCTGGCGATGAGCAAAATAATGCATCGGTAGTGGATTTACTCTCCGGCGACGTCGCCCTTGTGCAATTGACCAAGATTAATCCGGCGCCATCACCTGAAACCAATCAATTGCAAAACTTGCAACAACGCTTAGCCTCAAGCCGCGCACAACTGGTGTATGGTGATTTATTGGCCTCACTGAAAGCCAGTGCCGACATTGAAATTCATCAATTAAACTAGTTTCACTGTTTTATTGATTTGAAAAAGGAGCGAATACCGCTCCTTTTTTTGTAACACAGCAACTAAATTGCAATAAGAATGAGCGAGTTAGCAAAAATAGCCGCGAATAATTAGGTAATTGGCCGCATTTTGCATATAATCCGCGCGAATTTTTTTAGCACCTTTTTCTTTACATAAATTACTACGGAGTTCAGAAATGGCTTTAGAGCGCACTTTCTCAATCATTAAACCCGACGCTGTTGCAAAAAACGTAATTGGCGCAATCTACAACCGTTTTGAAACGGCTGGCCTAAGAATCGTGGCGGCTAAAATGTTGCACTTGAGCAAAGAGCAAGCCGAAGGTTTCTATGCTGAGCACAGTGCACGTCCTTTCTTTGGTGCATTGGTTAGCTTCATGACCTCTGGTCCAGTGATGATTCAAGTATTAGAAGGCGAAAATGCCGTATTAAAAAATCGTGAAATCATGGGTGCAACTAACCCTGCTCAAGCGCTAGCCGGTACGTTACGCGCTGATTTCGCTGCATCTATTGATGAAAATGCCTGTCACGGGTCTGATGCACCAGAATCAGCTGCGCGTGAAATCGCGTATTTCTTCAGTGATGAAGAGTTGTGCCCACGCACTCGTTAAGCAAAAAAAGTTAACAAGCAAAAGGGAGCCTTGGCTCCCTTTTGTGTTATTTGCCGCAGGGTGTCTCACTTAGGCGCGCTTGTTGGTATAATTGTTTCAGTTAAGTGACCACTGAGTCGAGGTTAGTCATGTCAGCACAAATACAGCCAGTAAAATCCACCAAAGTTAATCTGCTCGATTTTAATCGTGCGGGACTACGTGCATTTTTTAGCGAGTTAGGGGAAAAGCCCTTCCGTGCTGATCAAGTCATGAAATGGATTTATCAGCAAGGTGTGGCTGACTTTGAACAGATGACCAATCTTAATAAGGTCTTACGTGCTAAGTTAATCGATCAATGTGAAGTCCGTGCACCTGAGATCGCTTATCAACAGAATGCCTCTGACGGCACGATTAAATTTGCGCTACGCCTCGATGGTGGGCAAGAAGTCGAAACCGTTTGGATCCCTGATGGGGACCGTGCCACTCTGTGTGTCTCTTCGCAAGTGGGTTGTGCCCTAGAGTGCACATTTTGCTCCACGGCGCAGCAAGGGTTTAATCGCAACCTAAAAGTATCAGAAATCATTGGCCAGGTATGGCGTGTAGCTACCACGATTGGCTTGAGTAATGATTCAGCGCGTCGCCCCATCACCAACGTAGTTATGATGGGCATGGGTGAGCCGCTACTTAATTTGAAAAATGTCGTTCCCGCCATGGAACTGATGATGGATGACTTGGCTTTTGGTTTGTCAAAACGCCGCGTTACCTTGAGTACCTCTGGCGTCGTGCCGGCGCTCGATTTACTGGGTGACCAAATTGATGTGGCCTTAGCCATTTCATTACATGCCCCAGATGATGCACTGCGTAACGAAATTGTACCCATTAACAAAAAGTATCCCATTGAGGTATTTTTAGCTGCCGTTCGCCGTTATTTGGGTAAGTCGAATGCAAATCAAGGCAAGGTTACCGTGGAATATGTCATGCTCAATGGCATCAATGACAGCACTGATCAGGCTCATGCCTTGGCAAAAGTACTGACTGATACACCCTGTAAAATCAACCTCATTCCCTTTAACCCTTATCCAGGTTCTCCCTATACCTGTTCGAGTAATTCCCGTATTGACCGCTTCGCCAAGGTACTCATGACCTATGGTTTAGTGGTGGTGGTAAGGCGTACCCGAGGTGACGATATTGACGCTGCATGTGGTCAATTAGTAGGCGATGTGGTTGATCGCACAAAAAGAATGTTGAAAAAACAACTTAAGGGCGAGAATATTTCGGTAAAAATGGCACAATAGGTTTTTTTCAGCGGTGAACAAACGTAATGAATTTTAAAAGTCTGTTATTTTGTTGTCTCTTACTTGGTGTTGTTGGCTGTACTAGCCAAACCAGTCGTCCTGGCATTGGTGAGGACTTTGATCAACAAAAAGCTGCCAAATCCCGCGTTTCTCTCGGTTTAACGTATTTAAAAAATGGCAATTTTAGCCAAGCTAAGTTTAATCTAGACAAAGCCTTAGAGTTTGCTCCGCGCTCGGCTGATGCTCATTACGCCATGGCTTATTACTATCAGGCGGTTGATGAAATCATCGCTGCAGAAAAATCCTATCAAACCGCTATGGAGCTTGCCCCGAATAATCCGGACATTGCCAATAGTTATGGTGCCTTTATGTGTGGGCAAGGTAAGTATGCCCAAGCGAAAAGTTATTTTCTCAAGGCAGTTAACAGTAACAATTATATTTCGAGTGCCGAAACCTATGAGAATTTAGCGTTGTGTAGCCAAAGTCAAGGTTATCAAAGCGAGGCCACAGAGTATTTGCGCAGCGCCGTCAATCATCAACCAGGGCGGTCAAGAAGTTTATTTTTGCTGACCCAAAGTTTAGTAAAAGAGCAGCGCTGGCTGGAAGCAAAGGACGTACTCAAAAAATATGAAAAGGTCGCGCAGATCAGTGCAGATAGTTTGTTGCTGTCCAGTCAAATTGAATCTGCCTTGGGTAATATTGCCTCGGCACAATCTTATGGTGCCATGTTATTGAAAATCTACCCAGATTCAGCGGCGAGTGCTACCTATCGAACATCGCTGCTGCAAAAAGCCACGGTGCCACAACCGGTAGTGCGTAAATCAAACAAACAAACACCGAGCATACCCAGCGCCCCAGAAGAACCTCTTAGCGAAGCCTCAGAAAGTGCACTAAGCACAGAGCAGCCCGCAGCGCAGACTGACACAACAATGGCGAGGGCGACCGAGCCAGCCAGTGAAAAGGTAGCACAGAGCAAAAACGAGGCAGCATCGAAGGAAACGGTATCGAACGAAATGGTGTCTAATGAAACTGACTCTGACGAAACTAAGGCTAACGAAACTAATCCTAGCGAAATTGTGCCCAGGGATAATACCTCAGCAGGGGCTCCTGCTATGGGTGAAAACCCTGAAAAACCCTTGGTGAATGAGCCTCCTCAGAGTGATGAAGTGGCGTATCATGTTGTGCAGAAAGGAGAAAATTTGTATCGTATCTCGTTACGTTACAATATCAGGATGCAGCGTCTGATAGAATGGAACAAATTGAGTGATGCTGCAGATATCTATGCAGGTAAGAAGTTGCGCATTACTTCTCCAGAACCAGCCAGTGAACAAGAGTAACAACTAACTATGATCGAAGAACAGCAAGCGCTGCCACCGGTTAGCCCTGGTCTTATATTACAAGCCGCTCGACAGGCTCGTAACTTGAGTACGCAAGACGTTGCCGATAAAGTCCGCCTTAAAAATAGCCTCATTCAAGACATTGAAGCCGATAACTACGATTACAATATTTCGCTAACGTTTCTAAAAGGCTACCTTAAATTATACGCAAGGGAAGTTGGTGTCAGTGAAGCAGAAGTGATCGCGGCTTTTGATAGTTTAAATACTCAGAAAAAAGAACCAGCAAAACTACAAAGTTTTTCTAAACGCCTTGCCACCCAGGCCCATGACGACAAACTCATGTTAGTAACGTACTTGATTGTGGCTGTCGTTATAGCCCTTGCCGTCATGTGGTGGTTTCAGCAGAGTTCTTCGACATCCGTCGCTAACGTTGTAGACCTGCCTCAGTCAGCTGACACAACTGTTACGACTAGCGATACCGAACCTTTAACCAACGAATCGAATGTGGTGGCAGCCTATGAACTGGGCACTACAAACAGTGAGTCAAGTGCAGCATTGGATGAGTCGAGGGTGTTATCACTTGACAGTACCAATACCGAGATGAACAACACAGAGCTTTCAGAGCTTAATAGTTCGCCTTCCTACACCATTGCAACGACCACGAGCGCTGCGCAGCCTGGCGTGCAGTCCGTGCCTTTAGTTTTTACTTTCACCAGTGACTGCTGGATGAAACTGACCGATGCAACGGGTGATGACATTGCTTATGGAACGAAGAAGCAGGGCAGGGTCATGAGTGTTGAAGGAGAGCCACCATTTTCAGTCATCTTGTGTGCCCCCGAAGTCGTGCAAATTGATTATGACGGCCAACGAGTGGATTTATCTGGCTTTAGAACGAATAGTACCGCTAAGTTTACCTTGCCATTCAGTGAATAGGCTGGGCAGAGCGAAAAAAATCATTTAAGAGGTGTAATAGCGTAATTATGTTTGCTGAATCTCCCATTATTCGCCGCAAATCCACCCGCATCTATGTTGGCTCTGTGCCCATTGGTGATGGAGCACCGATAGCGGTGCAATCCATGACCAATACCTTAACCACTGATGTTGCGGCGACTGTGGCACAAATTAAACGCATTCAAGGGGTAGGAGGGGAGTTGGTGCGTGTCTCTATTCCCACCATGGAAGCGGCTGAAGCGTTCAAATTAATTAAGCAACAAGTGTCTATTCCGCTGATTGCCGACATTCACTTTGATTATCGTATCGCCCTCAAAGTGGCGGAGTATGGCGTTGACTGTTTGCGCATCAACCCCGGGAATATTGGCAGTATGGATCGGGTTAGATCGGTGGTGGATTGCGCACGCGACAAAGGCATCCCTATTCGGATTGGTGTCAACGGTGGATCCCTTGAAAAAGATCTGCAAGAAAAATATGGCGAACCTACCCCTGCTGCCTTAGTTGAATCTGCCATGCGCCATGTAGATATTCTCGACAAACTCAATTTTGCTCAGTTTAAAGTCAGCGTAAAAGCCTCAGACGTTTTTTTAGCGGTGGGCGCGTATCGCGAGCTAGCAAAACGTATCGACCAGCCACTGCATCTTGGTATTACTGAAGCCGGTGGACTGCGTGCCGGTGCAGTGAAAAGCTCAGTGGGTTTAGGCATGTTATTAGCGGAAGGCATAGGGGATACTATTCGTATTTCTCTCGCTGCTGATCCTGTTGAAGAAATTAAAGTCGGCTTCGACATTCTCAAATCTCTGCGCATTCGTGCTCGTGGTATTAACTTTATTGCTTGTCCAAGTTGCTCACGCCAAGAATTCGATGTGATAAGCACCGTAAATGCTCTAGAACAACGTTTAGAAGATTTGTTAACGCCCATGGATGTCTCCATTATTGGCTGTGTGGTGAATGGGCCGGGTGAAGCGGAAGTGTCAGATTTAGGCTTAACCGGGGCGCGCAACATGAGTGGCTATTATGTGGATGGCAAACGCCAAAAAGAACGACTATCCAATGATGAATTAGTTGATCAGCTCGAAAAACGCATCCGCGCAAAAGCGGCATTAATGGAAGAAAAGAACAAAATCGCCATCAAAGACCTCAGTTAATTCTATAACCTCGCTGATTAATGGAATAAGCACCGCTTTTTCGTCTGCAAGGTTTTACGTTTAAGCACAAAGCCCCTATAATGCGGGGCTTTTTTAAAACAGTTCAAGAGTAAGATCAGTGTCAAAACAAATCCAAGCTATCCGCGGCATGAATGACTGCCTGCCAGTACAAAGCGGCTTATGGCAATATGTCGAAGGCGTGATACGACAAGTTGTTGCCAGCTATGGTTATCAAGAGATCCGCACGCCCATTGTGGAAAGCACCGATCTGTTCAAACGCTCTATTGGTGAAGTCACCGATATCGTTGAAAAAGAAATGTACACCTTCAACGACCGCAACAATGATAGCTTGACCTTGCGCCCTGAAGGCACCGCTAGCGTGGTCCGCGCGGGTAATGAACACGGTTTGTTATATAACCAACAGCAGCGTTTGTGGTACATGGGGCCCATGTTTCGCCACGAGCGTCCGCAAAAAGGACGTTATCGTCAATTTCATCAATTTGGGATTGAAGCCTTTGGTTTTGCTGGGCCTGATATTGATGCCGAAGTCATTTTACTCAGCAGCAGATTATGGCAGCGTTTTGGTATTCAGCAACACGTGTCGTTGGAAATCAATTCTTTAGGATCAAATGAAGCACGGAGCGCTTACAAAGAGCAGTTAGTGGCTTATTTGCAATCACGCCAAAGTGAACTAGACGAAGACAGTTTACGGCGTTTAGACAGCAATCCTCTGCGGGTATTAGACAGCAAAAATCCTCAGGTTCAAGCAGTGGTTAAAGATGCCCCCAAGTTGATTGATTGCCTTGATGCACAATCCCAGCAACATTTTCAGGCACTGTGTGAACGATTAGACAAGTTAGGCATCCAATACCGGGTTAATTCAGCGCTGGTACGCGGCTTAGATTATTACAACCGCACGGTGTTTGAATGGGTGACGGAGAGTTTAGGGGCACAAGGCACCGTGTGTGCTGGTGGCCGTTATGATGGCTTAGTGGAACAATTAGGTGGCAAAGCAACCCAAGGGGTAGGGTTTGCCATCGGTTTAGAACGTTTGGTGTTATTGCTGCAAACCCTTGCGCCGGATACCTATGTTGCGCCAGCGGTGGACATCTATGTCACTGCCGTGGATGACGAAGCGCAAGACGCAATATGGCAAGTGGCAGAGCAGTTAAGAGAACAGCTACCGTGGGTAAGAACCCAAACGCACTGTGGCGGTGGCAATGTAAAAAAACAAATGAAAAAAGCCGATGCCAGTGGTGCAAAACTGGCCTTTTTACTGGGGCAGAGTGAACTTCAAGGTCAGTACGTGACAGTTAAATTTTTGCGTGAACAGCAAGAACAAATCACCGTGGCGAATCAAGATCTTGTGACGTTTGTGCAAACTCAGTTGCCAGGCAACTGAGCTTAAGCCCTTAAAAACAATTAAATTAAAATAACACGCTCTCAGTAGCGCTTTGAGTAGTAAGAGGAAGAATAAATGGAACGTTACGAAACCGAAGAACAACAAGTTGAAGCCATTAAGCGTTTCTGGAAAGAAAATGGCATGGCCATGGTCATAGGCGCTGTTTTGGGTCTGAGTGGTTTGTACGCTTGGCGTTGGTATAACGATAATCAAAAAGCCGCCCAAGAGCAGGCGTCTGTAGCCTACGAACAAGCAGAGCAACAATTACTGAAAGATGACGGTGGTTTTAGTCAGGCGCAAGCCTATATCAGCGCTAACAACGACTCTGGTTATGCGCAATTAATGGCATTTGAATTGGCACAACAAGCCATAGAGCGTAAAGATTTAAGTGAAGCAGAGAAACAATTGAGTTTTGTCAGTGGCACGGCCGACATGATGGCGGTGAAAGCCATTGCTCAGTTACGTTTAGCCAGAGTGCAACTTGAACAAGGTAAACTAGATGAAGCCTTAGCAACCGCCGAATTGGTGACGGATGAAGCCTTCAGTGGCCAAACCCAAGAAATTAAAGGCGATGTTTATGTGGCGCAATCTTTATTCGATAAAGCCCGTGCGGCCTATAGTGCTGCCCTTGAAAAAAATAGCAACGACTCTACGCTGAAAATGAAAATGGATAACTTGGCCAACCGTTCTGCAGCTGCAGCCAATAGTTAAGGTGAATACTTTGAAAATGCGTGTTTACCTCATCGCCCTAACTGGCGCTATTTTGTTATCCAGCTGCTCTACCGTGAGCGATTGGTTTGCCGATGATGAAGAAATTGCCATTCGTCGTTTACAGCCCATTGAAGCGCAATTCAAGCCTACTGAATTGTGGGAACAAGACCTTGGCAAAGGTGTCTCCTACTATTATTCGCGCCTTGAACCAGCTTTAGCCTATGGCAAAGTGTATGCGGCCAATCGACAAGGTTTGGTGTCTGCCTTTGACCAAAAAACAGGGAAGCGAGTGTGGAAGCAGAACTTTGCTGTTTTTGAAGATAAAGGCATGTTTTCTGGCCTCAAAAAATTATGGTCATATGGTACACCTGCTAAATTAGCGGGTGGAGTGAGTGTGGCTTACGACACGGTATATGTGGGCACGGAAAACGGTGAAGTCATTGCCCTAGATGCCGCCTCTGGTGAGGTGAAATGGCGTGTGATGGTAAAAGGCGAGATCATTTCCTCGCCTGCTATCGACGAAGGTGTAGTGGTGCTCAATACAGGTTCAGGCATGGTGTTTGCGCTGGACGCCGCAACCGGTGCTGAAATATGGACCTATGAATCTGAAGTGCCACCGCTGTCATTGCGCGGTGTATCAGCTCCAGCTGCGGTAAATGGTGGAGCCATTATTGGTACCGCCACAGGTAAGTTAGTGGTCAACATCCTGGGAACCGGGCAAACCGCTTGGGAACAAGTGATTACCTCTGCCAGTGGTGTCACCGAATTAGAGCGGATTGTCGATATTGACAGCCAACCACTGGTCTCGGCTGGCATCATCTATGTAATCACTTACGACGGCTCTTTGGCTGCAGTAGAACTGCGCAGTGGTCGTGTTATCTGGAAACGGGAATACAAGTCTTATAGCCGTCTCACGATGGCCGGCAGTACCCTGTTTCTTGTTGACGTAAACAGTAACGTCTATGCCCTCGATAGCCGTAACGGCGTGGAATTATGGAGCCAGGGTAAGTTGAAACAACGTACTTTGACGGCGGCCGTGCCAGTGGGTGAGTATTTAGTTGCCGGCGATAAATACGGCTTTTTACATTGGTTTAATCAAAGTGATGGTAAAATTGTTGCGCGTATGGAAGTAGGTGGCGACGATGAAGATGAAAGCATTTATGCCGCGCCAGTAGTAGACGGAAAAGTGCTGTATACTCAAACGCGTGATGGCAAGCTGGTGGCGATTCAAACGCCATAGCGCTGCTTAACACCAACAGAGTTGGTGGCAAATAGCTGTTAGTTTTTTATCGGCTTAGGCAATGTGCCTAAGCCCTTTTTGTCTATAGGATAGTGATTTATGTTGCCCGTTGTTGCCTTGGTTGGTCGCCCGAATGTGGGAAAGTCCACCTTATTTAACCGTTTAACGCGCACCCGAGATGCCCTAGTGGCAGATTTTCCGGGCTTAACTCGTGATCGCAAATATGGTCAAGCCAAATATGAAGGTCTGCAATTTATTGTGGTGGATACGGGTGGCATAAGCGGCAACGAACAGGGCATCGACATGGCCATGGCTGAGCAAAGTTTGTTAGCCATTGTCGAAGCCGATTTAGTGTTGTTTTTAGTGGATGCGCGCAGTGGGTTAACGTCTGCCGACATCGGCATTGCTAATCATCTACGCAAACAAGAAAAGCCGGTGTATGTGGTGGCCAATAAAGTGGATGGCATTGATGGCGACAGCGAAAGCGCTGATTTCTATACCCTAGGTTTGGGTAACGTTAATCAAATTGCAGCGGCTCATGGGCGCGGAATTTCCCACTTGTTGTCTCTGGTACTTGATCCGCTGGAAAAAGATTTTCCAGATATGCGTATTCCTGAAGAGGAAACAAATCCTGAAGAATTGGATGCCGATGCGCAACTCGAAAAATTACAAAACTTACCCATTAAACTCGCCCTAGTAGGCAAACCCAATGTGGGTAAATCCACCCTCACAAATCGCATTTTAGGTGAGGAAAGGGTGGTAGTTTATGACGAACCCGGCACCACTCGTGACAGTATTTTTATTCCCATGGAGCGTGATGGACGCGAGTATGTGCTGATTGACACGGCTGGGGTAAGAAAACGTAAAAAGATATCGGAAGCCGTAGAAAAGTTCTCCATCGTTAAAACGTTGCAAGCCATTGAAGAAGCTAACGTGGTGTTGCTGGTGATTGACGCTCAAGAAGGATTAACCGATCAAGACCTAAGCCTTTTGGGTTTTGTGCTTAATGCCGGACGTTCATTGGTCGTGGCGGTGAACAAATGGGATGGCTTAAAAAACGATCTCAAAGAAGAAATCAAACGAGAAATGGATCGGCGTTTAGGCTTCATTGATTTTGCCCGCATTCATTTCATTTCGGCCCTGCACGGCACCGGTGTTGGTAACTTGTTTGCTTCGGTACAGGAAGCCTATCAGTCTGCTACCAAACGAATTAATACCGCCATGCTGACCCGCATTATGGAAATGGCACAAGCCGATCATCAACCGCCCATGGTGCGTGGACGCCGCGTAAAAATGAAGTATGCTCACGCCGGTGGTTACAATCCGCCTTTGATTGTTGTGCACGGTAATCAGGTTAACGACCTTCCTGATGCCTACAAAAAATACATGATCAATTACTTCCGTAAATCGCTGAAGATCATGGGCACACCCATCAAGGTGGAATTCCGCGAAGGTGCCAATCCTTATGAAGATAAAACCAAGGTGATTAACGATTCACAGCGCCGCAAACGGGCACTGTTAATACGCATGCATAAAAAAGCGCATAAGTCTTAGTTGGTGTGCATGAGCGCAGTGCACTTTGCCCTCATGGATCGGCACAATAAAAGTATCGATGCATTGACAATCCCGCTGTCTCAGCGGGATTAAACAACACTGGCCATCGACGAGCAATGAGTCGTGTTAGTGCTCCTTCAGCGACAAACTAAAACACCAGAAGTAAGCTACGTGGAAAAATCCTCACGGAGTTATTTGGTATTTGGTGTAGCTTCATGTTTTAGTTAACCCCAATCCTGTTTAAGAAATTGAACTAAATGCCTGTTCCAAGATCCGATCTTTCGACCAAGAAAGTGGGAACCAACAGAGGAACAG
>JAACSL010000050.1 GCA_009993955.1 Paraglaciecola sp. | reverse complement strand
TCAGATCACCAAACGTCATGAATGTTCCCTAACCGATATACTATCTGACTGATTTTCTTAATTTATTTGTGGGGATACCTCAGACCTCAGGCCTAGTTTAAGTAGGTGGTTTGCCCAGCCAATAGATCAGGGTATCGCTATAAAACAGTGACCTGCAGCCTTGAATTGTACATTCTAACAGCAATCAAACTTTGCATAAGTAAATTACACCAAAAAGCAGTTGACTCATGGGGGGTGAACCCGTATTATCTGCGCCGCAGTTGACGGGGTGTATCCCAAATTTATCTCGTAACTGTTTGATATTATTAAAGAATGTGGAGTGGTAGTTCAGTTGGTTAGAATACCGGCCTGTCACGCCGGGGGTCGCGGGTTCAAGTCCCGTCCACTCCGCCAACCTTAATGATGTCTGACTTGTTCTTAATTGAACGAGGTTTTGAATAAGCTGGAGTGGTAGTTCAGTTGGTTAGAATACCGGCCTGTCACGCCGGGGGTCGCGGGTTCAAGTCCCGTCCACTCCGCCAACTTCAAAACAATTTTATTTATCAGCGGAGTGGTAGTTCAGTTGGTTAGAATACCGGCCTGTCACGCCGGGGGTCGCGGGTTCAAGTCCCGTCCACTCCGCCAATAAATAAAATAAACAGAAATCAAGTCCCATCATTGTGTCCCCCATGTTTTTGTCAATTATTCACGTAAATTCGTTAAAAAAATCATTGAGCGCCTTGGTCGCAGACATTTCCTTGCTATGATACACGCTTCGAGATTGAGCCACAGGCAGACGCTTTGCTGGCATAACCAATCACAGCTTAATTGAGGCGTTCATGTTCACATCAAGGATCAATGTTATATGCTAAATCAACTGCTCACTTGCACAAAATTGAGCAAGGAATTTAGTGAAGGCACTAACAAAATTAGAGTCTTAGATGAGGTGAGTTTTTCCATCGCCAAAGGTGAACAGCTGGCCATTATTGGTAGTTCAGGTTCCGGTAAAAGCACATTATTACATTTGCTTGGTGCATTAGACACGCCAACAAGTGGCCAGGTATTATTTGAGCAACAAGATATTTACCGCTTCTCTGCCAAGCAACAGGCACAATTTAGGAATCAATCCCTGGGTTTTGTTTACCAATTTCATCATTTATTACCTGAGTTTTCTGCCCTTGAAAATGTGGCCATGCCTTTGTTAATTGCTAATCAGCCAGTTAAGTCAGCGGAAATACAAGCGGCTCATATCTTGGCTAAAGTTGGCTTGCAACACCGCGCTAGCCATAAACCCGCAGAATTATCAGGAGGTGAACGTCAGCGTGTTGCTATAGCACGAGCACTCGTCAATCAACCAAGTTTAGTGCTTGCCGATGAACCAACAGGTAACCTCGACCACAAAACTGGCGAGAGTATTTATCAACTGTTGCGTGAATTGCGAGAGCAGTTGCAAACTAGTTTTGTGGTGGTGACACATGATCGTAGCTTGGCCAGCAAGCTCGATCGTAGTCTGCACTTATTGGATGGTCGTTTAGTACCGAGTCAGGCAGGCAGTCGAATTGTCAGTGACTCATTGGAAAACGTCTAATGTCGCTGGCCTTTACGCTTGCTTGGCGGTTTCGTAAAGATAAACGACAAAATGCTTTTATTTCGTTTATCTCTGCATCTTCTACCGTGGGCATTGGTTTAGGGTGTTTTGTTTTAATTCTACTTTTGTCGGTGATGAATGGTTTCGAACGCGAACTGCAAGACCGCTTATTGGCCGTTATTCCTCATGGCGAATTTACCGCTGTTGGTGCCCAAGGCTTAGATGGTTGGCAGGATGAAGTTGTCAAGTTAAGCGCTGATCCACGTGTTACATTTGTTGAACCCTTTGTTAAAGCAACCGGTATGTTGCAAAAAGGCAATGAGTTAAAAGCCATTGAAATGTCTGCCCTGAGTCCAGACTTTGCTTTGCAAAATCAACAGATTACCCATATAAATGATGCGCAATGGCAAGCGTTTATACGCAACGAAAATGCCGTATTACTGGGGCAGGGGGTCATGGCTTTCCTCGATCTTAAGATCGGTGACCGTGTGCAATTATTACTGCCACAAGTATCGCCAGACATGAGTTTACGTGCTCCCGTGTCACTGTGGTTAGATATGACGGGGAGTTTAGATATTGGCGGTGAACTTAGCAATCACCTTGGCGTCATGCACATGAGTCTGGCGGCGAGAAGTTTAGGGGTGGACACTGGCGCACAAGGTATACGCATGCGTTTTAATGACGCATTTGCCGCGCCATCAGTGGTTCCTGAACTCGGGTTTGCCATGCGTCAAGAAGTCTATATGTCTGACTGGACACGTACCGAAGGGAATTTGTATCAAGACATTCAACTTGTGCGTGGCGTGGTATATCTGGCGCTAATTTTGGTGATTGGGGTGGCCTGTTTCAATATCGTATCGACGCTGGTGATGGCGGTGAACGAAAAACAAAGTGAAATTGCAATGTTAAAAAGCATGGGCGCCAAAGATTCACTTATCATCCGCACTTTTATGTATCAAGGCATGGTGAATGGTTTGATTGGCACGCTCTGGGGCGTCACCTTAGGGGTATTGTGCGCCAGCTATCTGGCCTCAATTGCGCGTTTTTTTGAACAACTTCTAGGCATCAAATTTTTATCTGGTGATGTGTATTTTATCGACTTTTTGCCCTCGGAATTGCATTGGGATGAAGTTGGCATGACTACCGCCATTGCCCTGTTTTTAAGTGGGTTAGCCACGCTGTATCCGGCATTTAAGGCAGCCAAAATCGAACCGGCCAAAGTATTAGGGCATTAATAAACCTACGCGTGGGTCAATAAACAAGTAGCAGGGAAATTGACGACAAAAAAAGAGCGCTGACTTAGCGCTCTATTTATGTCTGACACCTCTGTTATGCCAAGCGCTATTGTTGGTCAGCCAGTCTGTCGTTATAAACGCGTTCATCCAATTCATTTTCACTTTTCGCCACGATACAGGAGACCACACAATCACCTGTAACGTTCACCGCTGTGCGTGTCATGTCTAATAAACGGTCAACACCAATAATGAGCGCGATGCCCTCTACCGGCAGATTCACTTGTTGTAAGACCATGGCTAACATCAATAGACCCACCCCTGGCACGCCTGCTGTGCCGATAGAAGCTAACGTGGCGGTGAGTACTACCATCAAATAATCACTCATCGATAAATCAACATTATAAACTTGCGCAATAAACACCGTGGCTACACCCTGCATGATGGCGGTGCCATCCATGTTAACGGTTGAGCCCAATGACAATGTGAAGGAGGCAACAGAGTTTTTAACGCCTAATTTTTTGGTGGCTGTTTCAATGGTGACGGGTAAGGTCGCACTACTGCTGGCTGTGCTGAAGGCAAAAATGGCGGTATCACGCATTTTACTCAGCAATATGAAAGGATTTAAGCCACTGAGCAGTTTCAATACAATGGGGTAGGTAACAAGCGCATGCACAAACAATACAAATAGCACCAATAAAAAGTATACCGACAAACCCTGAAATGTGCGTAATTCAGTGGTAGCCGCCAATTTCGCCATGAGGGCAAATACCCCGTAAGGCGCTAAATTCATCACGATGGTGACAATTTTCATGATGACTTCGTTAAGATCGTCAAAAAACGTGCGTAACCTTGCAGCAGGCTCGCCTTTAATCATTGCCATAGCAATACCAAAAAATGCAGCAAATACAATAATTTGCAACATGTTGCCTTGGGCCATAGATTCCACTGGGTTAGCGGGCATCATGTCGATAATCACTTGCGCCAATGAAGGAGCCTCTTTAGCCGCATAGGTAGCGTCTGTGGCCAAATTGATGCCTTCCCCGGGCGCCACAATAATGGCGAATACGATGGCCAAGGTAATCGCAATAGCCGTTGTCGAAATGTATAAACCAACTGCTTTGCCACCCAAGCGTCCGAGTTTTGAGGGGTCAGATAAATTAGCGGTACCACAAACTAAGGATACAAAAACTAATGGCACCACTAACATTTTTAGGGCTTTGATAAACAGGGTACCCATAACCGTAAATATACCCTCGACCAAAAAGCCATACGTAGAAAACTCGGTGTTAAATACACTAAACGAAAAATCTCCGCTATCATCTGACAGTAATTGTATGAATGTGCCTATGGCGATTCCGATCGCCATGCCGATAAAGATACGAGCCGTAAGACCGAGTTTTTTTGATGAGTTGGGGGTGAAAGTGGTCATAACATTCCTGATTTTATTGTTATTTTATTAGTGGTTTTCAATACGATACGCTTTATTGTCTGAGTCATAGACTATCAAGTTTGTGAGTTAAGCTGAACAACTAAAGTCAGTCGTTTTTATACTTTGCCAAACGTGAGTAGCAAGGACTTTATATGATGGTAGGTTTCAAAAATTTTTTAGCGTGTACTGCAGTGCTTGGATTAATTGCCTGTGGTGGCGGAGGCGGTGGTATTGAACGCGAAAACACGCCGGGCACAGGTGGCGGCAGCGGTGGCGGTGGCACCAGTACAGAGCGTTCAATACAGCTTGTGCTCAATGATGCCAATGGGGAACCTGCCAACCAACTGAGTAGTGACTCACCTTTAACACTGTCAGCCACGGTAAAAGATGGCAGTGGCAACAATGTCGCCGATACCTTGGTCACCTTTAGCTTCAATCCGCCAGGCTTAGCTACTTTTACAAATGACGCTGGTACAGCCACCACTGGCACTTCAGGTACGGCCACGATTGGTCTAGTGGTGGGTGAAAATTCAGGGGCGGGTGAGGTCATTGCTACCTTAAGCTCGGGCGAAACAGCGACGATTACCTTCAATTCATCGGGTATTACTCAGCAAAATGAGCAACCCGCTTCTTTAGATTTCTTTGCAAGTTCTATCCAATTGGCTTCCAGCGGGTCGGATGTAGTGGAGTTGCTGGCCTTGGTGAAAAACGTCGATAATGTGTTGATGGAAGGTGTCGAAGTCACTTTCTCTGCGAACGAAGGTGCTTCTTTGCAAATTGACCAAGGTGCAACTGGAGCAGATGGTTTAGCCAAAGCCAGCTTGTCTACTCAGAACAACAAACGGAATCGCACGATCACAGTCACGGCAAAAACCGCCAACTTACCCAGCCAAACCCTCGAAATTCAAGTGGTGGGCACCCAGATCAACATTAATGGCGCGGCCTCTGCGATTATCAATGATCCTGTGCCATTAACGATTAGTGTGGTGGATTCAGACGGCAAAGGCATTGCCAACCAAGTTGTTAACCTTAGCGCACAAAGCGGCAGCTTAAGTAATATTGCGCCGCAAACCAGCGCATCCGGGCAGGTTACCGTTAACTATATTGCCAGTGCTGCGGGAAACGATGTCATCAGTGCCAGTGCCTTAAATGCGCAAGGTAGCTTCGGTATTATTGTGCAGCAAGATGATTTCTCCTTTACCAGCGTACCTAGCAGTGAAGTCAAATTGGGTGATGAAGCATTGTTAACCCTCACTTGGTTAAAAAATAATGCTGCCTATGCCGGTGGTACCATCACCTTGACCAGCTCACGGGGCGAGGTTGCAGAAGGCAGCCAAGTCACGGATGCAAATGGTGAGGTCACCTTTAGTTTAGTATCCAGCAATGCGGGCTTTGCTTCTATTTCTGCTACGGGCACCGACAGCGATGGTAACCAAGTCAATGCTCGCAGTCAGGTCGAGTTCATCGCTACCAGTTCCAACAATATTTTAGTTGATGCCACTCCCGATTCAGTGGGGCCAAGCGGCCAAACCAGCACGATTACCGCGGTAGTGCGTGATGTGGATGGCAATTTAGTTAAAAACAAAGTAGTGAATTTTAGTGTTGATGACGTGAGTGGCGGAACGATTTCTCCGAATCAAGCCACCACCGACCGCAGTGGTATCGCGACAACGGTGTACACATCAAACGCCGTGAGTACTTTTGAAGCGGTAAAAATTAACGCTTCCGTAGCCGACAACCAAGCAGTTAGTGGTTTCACTTTGCTAACAGTCGGGGACAGAGCGTTTGATATTTCCATCGGCACGGGACGCAACATTGAGGCGCCTGATCAGTCAACCTATTCAAAAGAGTTCTCAGTCTTTGTGACTGACCCCGACTCGACACCCATCAACAATGCCTTAATGACTTTTTCAGCGCCACCCGTTAAGTTCAATGAAGGTGGGGTATATTGGAAAGGTGGTTGGGAATGGGAACCCATCGGAGAAATCTATATTTTTGATGCAAATCGCACGGCTTGTCCTAATGAAGACGTGAATGGCAACGGGATTTTGGATGCAGGAGAAGATACCAACGGAGACGGCCAGTTAACACCAGGTAACGTAGTATCGATTCCAGCTTCGGGCACCACAGATGCAAACGGCCAGACAAAAATTGATATCCGTTATGCAAAACAGTTTGGCGGTTGGGTACAAGTGGATATTGCCGTGAAAGCAGAATCCGCTGGCAGCGAGTCACAAGAAAGTCAACGATTCAGTTTGCCTATGGCCTTTGAAGATCGCAAGATAGAAGGCTCACCACCACCATCGAGTCCGTATGGTAGTGGTACCAACTGTAACGATACTTTGTAAGGTAGCGTGATAAAAAAGCCCAGAATTAACTGGGCTTTTTTGTACCTAGTGACCTGTATTAAACACGTTGGAAAGGGTAAACCGAGCCAAGTTTTAAAATCTGCGTTAACTCGTCAAGGGCTGCGCGAGATTCATTGAGTAAGGCTGGATCACGCAAATCATCCACTAACAAACTATCGCGATAGTGTTTATCGACCCATGTGTTCAGGGTCTTGAACAACTGATCGCTCATTAAGGTATGTGGATTAACGGCTTGATATTCTTGTTCGGTCAGGGCAACTCGCAGACGCAAGCAAGCTGGTCCACCACCGTTACGCATGCTTTGTTTAACATCAAAAAATTTCACTTCTTTGATGGGGGTGTTGAGCGTAACAAGCTTACGCAAATAAGCAGCGACCGCAGGATTTTCTTCACACTCAGTGGGGGCAATAATGGCCATTGAACCATCGGGTAGGGTCAAAATTTGGGTATTGAAGAGGTAGCTACTAATGGCGTCTTGTACACTAACATCTTGACTATCGACGCAGATAAAATGCAGTTCATCTTCACCAAATTTACCTTTGATTTCTGCCAACACTTCAGTGGTATTATGGAATGCCTGCTCATGGTAAAACAGCACATTCTGATTGCCTACCGCAATAACATCATTGTGGAAAACACCTTGGTCAATGACGTCTGGATTTTGCAATGCGTACACTACTTTTGCATCATCAAGTTGGTGCAACCTGGCCACGGCCTGACAAGCTTCTAGGGTTTGCCGAGCGGGAAATTTTTTGGGTTGAGGTTTGTCACTGTTAAAGGCTTCGCGTCCATAAACAAACAACTCTACGCCCTGCTTACCATAAGCAGAGCAGAGACGAGTGTGATTAGCCGCACCTTCATCACCAAAATGCTCATTGTCGGGTAAATGTTGATGATGAGCAAAATGTTCTGGGTTTGCAAAAACGGCTTGTAGAATGCGCCCTGTGACTTGCGGTTCTAAAGAACGGTGAAACTTGTTGGTTAAATTCGCTGGGGTGAAGTGAACTTTTCTGTCAGCGGTATCGCCACTTGGCGACACTGTTGCGGCATTGGCAGTCCACATACTCGAGGCTGAGCAACAGGCTTGGAAGATGGCAGGGGCTTGTTTGGCTGCTTGAGCTAACACCTCACCATCACTGCCTGAAAAACCTAAACGTCTGAGGGCAAAAACATCGGGCCGTTCTTGTGGGGCCAACACACCTTGCTGCATGCCTAAGTCAGCTAGCGCCTTCATTTTTTGTAAACCTTGCTTGGCAGCTTGTTTTGGGCTACTTGCTGCACTGGCATTTTTTAATGAAGCGACATTACCGTATGATAACCCAGCATAATTGTGTGTAGGACCAACTAAGCCATCAAAATTAACTTCGAACTGTTTCATGCTTACCCCTTTGCGTTTAAATAACCGATAAAACCTCAGATGATTTTGGCAGTCGGTCACGATAAAAAGTATAACAAACAGCCTATTTGGCAATGCAAGTGAGCCTTTTGGGCACTGCTTAGGCGTTAAATTGGCGGCATTATACTGCTTTTAAGCAGGCTGCCAACTTTACTCTTGCTTTTTGCTGGTGCATTGCGCAGTGTAGAAATAAGAAAATCGGATAAGTATGAAGAAGAACTTGTTTTCTATTCACTTTGTCGATATATGTTAAAAAGCAAAACTTTGAGGCAATCGCTGAAAATCGCTTGCTTTGCAAATAAAAACCTAAAAATATCAAAAGGTTAAATCCAATTTATGGCAAAGTCTCTCGTCATTGTCGAATCGCCGGCAAAGGCTAAAACAATTAATAAATATTTGGGCAATAATTTTATTGTTACCTCCAGCGTTGGCCACGTGCGCGATCTTCCCACTAAGGCTTTGGGCAAAGTTGCACCGAAAAAGCCTGCGAGTGCCTTGAAAACATTGTCCGATAAAAAGCGCGAAAGTTATTTGCGTGACTATGAATACCAAAAACTCGTCGACCGCATGGGCGTGAATCCAAAAGATAACTGGCATGCCCACTACGAAGTGCTCAGCGGTAAAGAAAAAGTTGTCAACGATTTGAAAAAATTGGCAAAAAATGCCGACACCATCTATCTCGCAACGGATTTGGATAGAGAAGGAGAGGCCATTGCTTGGCACTTGCAGGAGCTGATCAACGACCCGTCAAAAGATTTTCAACGGGTGGTGTTTAACGAAATCACCAAAAACGCCATTCAAGAGGCGTTTTCCCACCCAGGCAAGGTCAATATCGAGCGGGTTAACGCCCAGCAAGCTCGACGATTCCTCGATCGGGTTGTGGGCTTTATGGTGTCACCGCTATTGTGGAAAAAAGTAGCAAGAGGCCTGTCAGCTGGCAGAGTTCAATCTGTCGCGGTGCGTTTGGTGGTGGAGCGGGAACGTGAAATAAAAGCATTTGTGCCAGAAGAGTTTTGGGATTTGCATGCTGACTTGCTCACTGCCAAGCCAGCTGACTTGCGTATGCAAGTGGTTAAGTTTCAAGATAAGGCATTTAAGCCACTCAATAAAATCGAAGCTCAGACGGCACAAAATGCGCTGCAAACAGCTCAATTCAAAGTGGTCAACAAGGAGTCAAAGCCTACCCAAAGTAAGCCGTCTGCACCATTCATCACCTCCACCTTGCAACAGGCTGCTAGTACGCGTCTTGGCTTTGGGGTGAAAAAGACGATGATGATGGCACAGCGCCTGTATGAAGCTGGCCATATTACCTATATGCGTACCGATTCAACCAATCTCAGTGCAGAAGCTGTTGAGACATGTCGTGCGTATATTCAAGATAATTTCGGCGCAAAATACATACCCAAACAGGCTATTAGTTACGGCAGTAAAGAAGGCGCACAAGAGGCGCATGAAGCAATACGCCCGTCTAATGTCATGATAAAAGCCGAATCGCTGACAGAAATGGAACGCGATGCCCAGCGTTTATACGACCTGATTTGGCGTCAGTTCGTGGCCTGTCAGATGGTCAATGCGCAATATGATGCTAGTACCATACGTGTGATGGCAAATGACTATGAATTAACGGCCAAAGGGCGTGTACTTAAATTTGATGGTTGGACGCGGGTACAAAATCAACAGCGCAAAAAAGGTGAAGAAGATCTGCTATTGCCCGATGTGAAAGAGGGCGAAGTGTTGAAACTTAAAGCCCTTGACCCTAAACAACATTTTACCAAACCGGTAGCGCGTTTTAATGAAGCTTCGTTGGTAAAAGAATTGGAGAAACGCGGCATTGGGCGGCCTTCCACTTACGCCAGTATTATTTCAACCATTCAAGATCGCGGCTACGTGCGTCTTGAAAATAAACGCTTCTATGCTGAAAAAATGGGAGAGATTGTCAATGACCGTTTGATGGAAAACTTTGACGATCTGATTAGTTATGATTTCACCGCTAAAATGGAACAGCAGTTGGACGACATCGCCACCGGCAAAGCGCCGTGGAAAGGTGTGTTGGATGAGTTTTACAGTGACTTTGAACAACGTCTAACTTTAGCAGAAAAACCCGCTGAAGAGGGCGGGATGCGCCTCAATCAGGCGGTTGCAACCGATATCAGTTGTAAGATTTGCGGCCGACCAATGAATGTGCGTACAGCCAGTACAGGCGTGTTTCTAGGGTGTTCTGGTTATAATTTGCCCGGCAAAGACAAATGCACGGGAACCATGAATTTGGTGCCTGGTGACGACGTCATAAAAGTTGACGATGAGGATGAACTGGAAACAGAAGTCTTACGAGCGAAAAAGCGTTGTAAGGTGTGCGGCACCGCAATGGACAGCTATCTGGTAGATGAAAATCGTAAATTGCATGTTTGTGGTAATACTCCAACGTGTGAAGGAGTATTAGTTGAAAACGGCGCATTTAAGCTCAAAGGCTATGATGGTCCCTTGCTTGAGTGCGATAAATGTGGCGCCAATATGGAACTCAAAAATGGCCGTTTTGGCAAGTATTTCGGCTGCTCCAATGATGAGTGTAAAAATACGCGTAAATTACTCAGAAATGGTGAAGCTGCGCCACCCAAAGAGGATCCTGTTGATTTGCCAGAACTGCTGTGTGAAAAGTCTGATGCTCACTTTGTATTGCGAGATGGGGCTGCAGGTGTTTTTTTAGCTGCGCATAACTTTCCTAAATCACGTGAAACCCGCGCACCATTAGTGGCCGAGTTAGCACGGTTTCGCGATAGGTTATCGCCAAAGTTCCATTATCTGGCTGACGCACCAGCAAAAGACCCTGATGGACAGCCGACTATTGTGCGTTTCAGTCGCAAAACGAAACAGCAATATGTTATGTCAGAGAGCAAAGATGGTAAAGCCAGCGGTTGGTCTGCTTGGTATGATGGTAAAAAATGGAAGGCCGAAGACAAGCGTAAAAAAGGCGCTTAAGGTAATATTAATCACAAAAAAAATTATAACCCGCTAGCTGAATAGCGGGTTTTTTTATCGACAATAGAGTCAAAAGGTTATGGCATTATCACTGCAAGAACAATTGCTTAAAGCGGGTTTAACCGACAAAAAAAAGGTTAAACAAGTTAAACAACAAAAACACCAACAAGCAAAAGCGCAACAAAAACACAAAATTGTTGAGAGCGACGAAGCCAAATTGGCGGCGGCAGCGGCGATAGAGGCTAAAAAAGCCAGAGATCGGGAACTGAATCAACAGACGAAGATTGAAGCGGACAAAAAAGCCTTATTGGCGCAAATAAAGCAACTGATCACAGTAAATAAACAGGAAAGAGGCAAGGGTGACCTCGTGTGTAATTTTACTGATGGAAGCTTGATAAAGCGCATGTACGTTAATAAAGAAACACAAAAACACATCAGTCAAGGCAGACTGGCCATCGTGAAATACGAACAGGGTTATGAACTAGTGCCCATGCCCGTGGCAGACAAAATTGCTGAGCGTGATGCGGATTGCGTCGTCTATCGTGCTGACAACATTAGTGCAGAAGACCAAAAAAGCAGTGAAGAAGACGACTGGTATGCGGATTATAAAATTCCTGATGATCTCAGTTGGTAAGCTTGCCTATGTGCAGTTAACGACTGTTACTGCTGATTACTCCCCAAAAAAACGGCCGCAAGCGCGGCCGTTTCTTAGGGTAGGTTGCAAACAGCCAAGCTACCTACCATGTTGAACGGTTAGATGCGTTCGTTTAAGGCAGCAACGATGGGTGAGCTGTCTAAGCCATTTTCTGCTGCCCAAGCGGCAATGGTTTTGCCATCTTGCTCTGGTGCATTCAAATCACCTTTTGGCATTTTCTT
>JAACSL010000049.1 GCA_009993955.1 Paraglaciecola sp. | reverse complement strand
TAGTGGCATATTGCCTCAAGAAAAATAAGCCATCCCTTAATATTAGCGACGTTGAGAGAAATGCGATGGTGGCTGCTTAAACCGATCTCAGGTTTATTAGCATTTTCCATCGGCTTAGCCTCGTTTATTAATGGTAATTTGGTGATGCGTTTGGGTATGCGAAAATTATGTAACTGGGCAATGTTTGGTTGGATGTTTTTTTCGTTAATACTTACCGCGTTGTGTTTGCTTAATGAAGGTATTCCACCGTTTTGGCAGTTTGTCTCGGTGCTGTTTGGCGCGTTTTTCTGCATCGGAATTTTATTTGGTAACGTAAACTCGATGGCGATGCAGCCCTTGGGTAAAATGGCAGGCTTAGGCGCTGCCATTATTGGCTCGCTGAGCAGTTTGTTTTCTGTGCCTACTGCCGTTTTGGTAGGTAGCTTTATCCACGACACCTTAACGCCCATCGCGGTCGGTTTTGTGGTGTTTGGTGGACTGTCTTTGGCGTTTTATTGGTTCGCTGAACATGACTCAGTGCTCGCCAAGGCCAGCGACTGAGTCATTTAAGCCGATTTACAGTTTCCCCAAGTCCACAACGACCAGCGCACTGGCGGGTAATACAATGCTCGCCCGACCGTTTTTCACCTTGGCACTAAAAGGTTGAGGTGTAATGGCATCAGGTTGTGCAAAGGTATTGTGGGCATCCAACTTGTTGCTTGCCAATACCTTACCCACTACTTGTTTCACATTGTTCACTACGACGTTTATTTCGCCTTTTGCTTGGCTATTCACCAGAGAAAGGTAAGTATGCCCGTCTTCGCCAATTGCCGCTGAAGCGCTCAGGGCGGGAATGCTTTGGTCATTCAATTTATACAGTGGTGTGTGATCGACGTTGAAGGGGATGGCATGGGCATTCTGAAAGGGAATATGCATTTGAAACGCGTAATAGCTTGGCGTCAGCAGCATTTTCTCACCATCAGTGAGGATCATCGCCTGCAGCACATTAATCATTTGTGCAATATTGGTCATCTGGATGCGCTGGGCATAGCGATGAAAAATATGTAAGTTTAAGCCAACGACGATGGCATCACGCAAGGTGTTCTGTTGGTATAAAAAGCCCGGATTTGTGCCCTCGTCAACATCATACCATGTGCCCCACTCATCCACATAGAAGCCGACTTTTTTCTGTGGGTCGAGTTTGTCCATAATCGCTAAGTTGGCTTGAATATAGTCCTCAATTTTTAACGTATTTTTAAGGGTTGAAAACCATTGCTCTTCACCAAAACCTGTCGCACTGCCTTTGACCTGCCAATCACCGGTGGGCAAGGTATAATAATGATGACTGATAGCTTGCATGCGCATGGTCCAGTACTCAGGAATCTGTTCAAGTAAGGTTTGTGTCCATTGTGTTTGCGAGTCAGTGCCGCCACTGGCAATCATTATCGGCTGATTGTCGGCAGGTGATTTAAGAAAGGTCGCATAGTGTTTGTAGAGATCGGCATAGTACTCAGGCCGCATGGTGCCACCACAGCCCCAACTTTCATTACCAATAGCAAAGTAATCAACCTTCCAAGGTTTATCTCGGCCGTTTTTGCGACGTTCCGCAACTAAGGTGGTAGGCGCATCGGAGGTCATGTAATGCAGCCATTCCGCCATTTCTTGCGGGGTGCCGGTGCCCAGATTACCGTTAACATAGGTCTCTGCGTCAAGTAGTTCTGCCAGAGCAAAAAACTCATGGGTGCCAAACGCATTGTCTTCAATAACACCTCCCCAATTGCTATTCACGGTCTTAGGGCGTTCTGCGCGTGGGCCGATACCATCCCGCCAATGGTATTCGTCAGCAAAACAACCACCTGGCCAGCGTAACAGTGGTACCTGTAGCTCTTTAAGTGCCTTTAATACATCCAAACGGAAACCATCCTGATTGGGAATATTCGATTGTTCGCCAACCCAAATTCCTTCATAAATTCCTCGACCTAAATGCTCCATAAATTGGCCGTAGATATTTTTATTGATGATGTCCCCTTGTTTATCCGGTTGGAGGCTTAAAGTAACTTGCTGTGAGTTGGCGGCGAAGAGAGAAAAGCTACCTAGCAGAAGTAGCAAGCTAATGAATATATGGGGTTTATTTGGCATGGTTGGGTCCGATGTTGATCAATCATTCAGCACAAAGTGTAGGCAGTTTGTTGCGGCTAGCAAACGGCCATATTTCGTTTTGCCTTTATAAAAGTCACCACTTTTTTTTATCTCTTCCGACTTGTCTTTGTATTTGGGCAATGTTCTTGCATAGTCACACATGACATACCAACGATTCATTCCAAATTCACTTTGGGTTCAGAATGAAACATACACAATCATTGACATCAATTTACCCGTCAATTTCGTATGAACGTGGTGGATACACGGCGACAAGGCGCAAAGCCTTACCGCAAAATTGAGGCGTAAGCAGTAAGGAGTTTTTAATGGTTCAACTAGTGAAATCAAAACAGGCTGTTCTCAGTGCCGTGATGGCTGGGATGTTGTTGGGTGGTTGTGCTCAAACCCCAACCAACGCGCAGAAAGGCGCGGGTATCGGTGCAGTTGTCGGCGCCTTAATTGGTAAAGGCACCGGTGATCACGACAAAAGTCGTTATGCCTGGGGAGCCGTTGTCGGCGCGTTAGCAGGGGGTGCTATCGGTAGTTACATGGATAAACAAGAGCAAGCGTTTAAAGACGAATTACGCGACTCTGGTGTAGAAGTACAAAGACAAGGTGACAACCTCATTCTCATCATGCCAGGCAATATTACCTTTGATACAGGTAAAGCCAGCATTTCAGCGAATTTTTATCCGGTGTTAAACGATGTGGCAAAAGTACTCAACAAGTATGAAAAAACTACACTGCAGGTTATTGGTCACACAGATGATGTAGGGGGCGAACAACAGAATCAGCTGTTATCAGAATCACGTGCGGCTTCGGTGAAAGCTTATCTAAGTCAAACTGGTGTGGATAGTCGTCGGGTAACAACTTTAGGTATGGGGGAATATCAACCCTTGGTGGCGAATACTGACGCTGCAAATCGCCAAAAAAATCGTCGGGTGGAATTAACCATAGAGCCACTCAAAGGTTAAGGTTTGGGTGCTGTGCCAACCAACGTTGCAGGTTTTTGCAACTGGCACAGTGTCTTTTTGTACTAACTTCAACTATGCAAACCATATTATTTGACTAAACGAATATTTGGTTTTGGATATTGGTTCTCAATAATATCCACCATTTTCGAGGTTTTTATCCCATTTTTAATACGATCATAGCTGATGTGTTTCATGCCAAGCGATTCGCAAAAACGGTAGATTGTCATGAAATCGTCTTTGGTTAGCTCTTCATTGTTAACCGATAGATGTGAATCGATATAAACCTGATCACCATTGGTCGTTAAACTTGCGACCGCAGAATAAGGTTCCCCGTATCGTCTGACCTTTAATGCCCTCACCATTTTCACTTCAAATATCCAATCATCCATTTGGCACGTGCGCGTAATTGTTTCTTTCATGGGATACCTATATGAATTTAAGTAGGCCGAGTAAGGCAATGAACTGTGTACAGCATGCTGTTATAGCAAGGCATACGCCAATTCTGCAGCGCTTGTTTTTATTGGTCTGCGACAAATTGCAGCGTGATTTTTGTTGCAATCTAGCAACATCACGTGTCAAAAAGTAAAGCACAGCTTAATAAACTAAAGTTTCAAGACTTAAAAGTGGGGTCAAGCCCGTAAAACTAGGCCTATGGAGTAGGTTTTGCCGTCTTATTTTTGCGACATGCAGATTTTAACGAAAAAAAAGCCCAGCCAAATTGGCTGGGCAAATGGGGCTTGTAACAAGCACCTTTACGACAGAAACGGTTCGTTTGTTAGGTTTTTAAACGATGGCTTTCATGTCAGTCATGTAGCCGCGCAGCGTTGCGCCGATAACTTCTACACCATGTTGACGAATCGCCTTGTTTACTTCTACGAGTTTTTTGTTGTCCACGCTGTTCGACGCGGACGTATAGGGTTTTCCTATCAAGTTACTGCTGACATTCGCCATAAAGTGCTCTTTTAGCAACGGAATGGCAGCGTTAGCAAACAAATAGTTACCGTATTCGGCAGTATCTGAAATAACCACATTCATTTCGTACAAGCGTTTACGGGCAATGGTATTTGAAATTAACGGGGTTTCATGTAGCGATTCGTAATACGCAGATTCCGGTAAAATGCCAGCTTCTACCATTACATCAAAGGCCAGTTCGACGCCTGCTTTAAGCATGGCCACTAAAAATATGCCGTGATCAAAAAATTCCTGTTCGTCGATTTTTCCGCTAAACACAGGGGCATTTTCAAAGCCAGATTGCCCTGTCTCTTCTCGCCATTTCAATAAGTTTGCATCGCCATTTGCCCAATCTTCCATCATCGTGCGTGAAAATTCACCGCTGATGATGTCGTCTTGATGTTTGCCAAACAGCGGCGCCAACAAGGTTTTCAATTGTTCAGATAATTCAAACGCTTTGATCTTGGCAGGGTTTGACAACCTATCCATCATGTTGGTGACACCACCAATTTTTAAGGCCTCGGTAATCGTTTCCAAACCATGTTGAATTAACGCGCCTGCATAGGCTGCATCGATGCCATCAGCTAGCATTTTTTCATAAGCCAATATGGCTGCGGTTTGTTGCATGCCACACAAAATCGTTTGCTCACCCATTAAGTCAGACTTAACTTCAGCAATAAAAGAAGATTCCAACACCCCAGCTCTGTCACCGCCGGTGGCAGAGGCTAAGGCTTTAGCAATGTCCCAACCTTGGCCATTTGGATCATTTTCTTCATGTACTGCAATCAGGGTAGGCACCCCAAAACCACGTTTGTATTCTTCACGTACTTCTGTGCCTGGGCACTTTGGTGCGCACATCACAACGGTCAGATCAGCACGGATATTTTGCCCTTCTTCTACAATATTAAAGCCATGCGAATAGGCTAATGCAGCACCCTGTTTCATCAATGGCATGATGGCCTCAACCACACTCGAATGCTGTTTGTCCGGGGTTAAGTTGTAGACTAAGTCAGCACTGGGGATGAGTTGTTGATAAGTGCCAACGGTGAAACCGTTAGAGCTCGCTCGCACAAAAGAGTCGCGCTTTTCGTCAATAGCAGATTGGCGCAAAGCATAAGCAATGTCTAAACCTGAATCGCGCATGTTTAGACCTTGGTTCAAGCCTTGAGCACCACAGCCAACAATGACGATTTTTTTGCCTTTTAGGGCATTACAACCATCGGCAAACTCACTGCGCGCCATAAAGCGACAACGTCCTAATTGCTTAAGCTGGTTACGTAACGAAAGAGTGTTGAAATAATTTGCCATGTTCTTGCCTCAATATTGCGGGTGGCGGATAAAACGATGCTGTTTCACCTAGTGCCGATGTGAGGATAATACTAAAGCTAAATTGTTGTTTAAAATGATATGTTTGCAATACAATATTGCAAAAAACGCAACATAGAGGTGTTATGGACATTCGTAGCCTAGAACTTTTTCAACATTTAGCCACGAGTTTACATTTCGCTAAAACCTCAGACGCTTTATTTGTCAGTCCCTCAACCCTCAGTCGCGCCATTCAGCGCCTCGAAGATGAATGCGGTACAGCGCTTTTTATTCGCGACAATCGCAGCGTTAAAATGACCGCAGCGGGCACAAAATTATTAGCTTTTAGCCAACAAATGCTCAGTGAATGGAAAAAAGTGAAGTGGCAGCTGCAACAAGATCATTTGCAACTGCAAGGTGAATTAAGTGTGTATTGTTCAGTGACCGCCAGTTTTAGTCATCTGCCCAAACTACTCGATATGTTTAGGCATAAATACCCACGGGTTGAAATCAAACTGAGTACTGGTGATCCTGCCCTATCCGTTGCCAGAGTATTGCAGCAAGATGTGGATGCGGCGATTGCTATTCATACTCCCGACTTTCCCGAAGACTTACTGTTTTTGCCCCTCGACGATATTCCTTTGGTATTGATTGCGCCCAAAGAAACGCACTTAAGCCAGTTGAGTCAAGTGGATTGGCGGCACCATGCTGTTGTGTTACCAGAATCAGGCCCTTCAAAACGTATCGTGCATCACTGGTTTGCCGAGCAGGGTATTCGCCCTCGTGTGTATGCCACTGTGGCGGGCAATGAAGCCATTGTGAGTATGGTGGCGCTAGGTTGTGGCCTTGGCATCGTACCCCAAGTGGTATTAGACAATTCGGTGGCTACTTCTAAGGTAAACCGTATCGTTTTATCAAATATTGAACCCTATAAATTGGGATTATGTTGCTTGAAAAAACGTGCACAAGAGCCAGCGATTCAGGCCTTGTTGAACTGCTAACATGAGGTGTCAGGCGCTTGTTTAGGTTATGAGCAAACAGCATAGTTGCAAAGCCATTTGCCGCAGAAAATCCCTTTGTTTGATGCGGCGTAAAACACCAGCCCTTGCAATATGCTGCACATCAATTTCGTGCCAATTGCGCTAACATCCTGTCAAATGCTCGGTAGTGCAAGGCTTCCGCCAGATGTGGACGTTGCACGTCTTTGAGTGCCTGCAGGTCTGCAATACTGCGCGCCACTTTTAATACGCGGTGGTAGGTGCGTAGTGATAGTCCTAACTTTTCCACGGCACTTTGCAAAAACAGCTGATCGTGCTGATTTAAGTGACAATACTTTTCAACCTCTTTGCTGCCTAGCTGCGCATTGGGTTTGCCTGCGCGCTTAAGTTGCACTTGCCGTGCTTGCATTACGCGTTGGCGCACGACTTCACTGCTATCGCCGCGATTTTTTACTTCTTCTGCAAATTCATTGCTGGCTAATTTAGGCACATCAACCTGTAAGTCAATGCGATCAAGAAAAGGCCCCGAGATCCTGTTCAGATAACGTAAGACCTGTTCTGAGGTAGAACGCCCGTCCTGTAGGCTGCCAGTTGGACTCGGATTCATCGCTGCAACCAATTGAAAGCTCGCAGGAAATTGCGCTTGGCGTGCCGCTCGAGAGATCGACACCATGCCTGACTCCAAGGGTTCACGCAGCACATCCAATACCTTTCGATCAAATTCGGGCAATTCATCTAAGAACAATACGCCGTGATGGGCGAGGGAAATCTCACCGGGTCGAGGAATACTGCCTCCGCCCACTAGCGCCACTGCCGAGCTGGTGTGATGGGGATGACGAAAAGGTCGCTGTTTCCATGTGGCGGGGTCGACAGGTTTGCCCACAATGGAATGTATGGCTGCACTGGCCAAGGCCTCTGCGTCGTTCATGGGTGGCAAGATAGTGATTAATCGACTCGCCAGCATCGTTTTACCTGTACCCGGCGGGCCAGTGAATAATAAGTTATGCCCACCCACCGCAGCAATTTCAAGGGCACGCTTGGCGCTGGATTGGCCCACCACATCTTGCAGGTCTGTGTCATAACGCGGCGCCTGCACGACATTTTTGGCTTGAAAATAGGTCAAGGTTTTTTGCCCCACAATGTGGTGGAATACATCAAGCAATTGCTTAGCGGGTATAATTTGCGCGCCTTGAATAAGCGCGGCTTCCGCCGCATTGTCAAATGGCAAAATGGCGCTTCGTTTTGCTTCTAGGCAGGCAAATGTAAAAGGCAAAGCACCACTTATCGGGCGAATTTCGCCGGATAAGGCTAATTCTCCTACTAATTCGAGAGCATGTAATTGGGCCGGTGGCAGTTGGTAAGTAGCAGCAATAATCCCGATGGCAATGGCTAAATCAAAACGCCCACCTTCTTTGGGCAAATCCGCTGGGGCCAAGTTGACGGTGATGCGTTTAGCCGGAAACTCAAAACCTGAATTGACTAAAGCACTGCGAACGCGATCTTTGGCCTCGCGCACCGATGCTTCAGGTAAGCCTACGAGGTTGAAGGCAGGCAAACCATTCGCAAGGTGCACTTCAACGGTTATTAACGGGGCTTGAATACCCACTAAGGCCCGTGAAAAAACGATGGCTAAAGACATGTAGCAACTCCTTTTGCACAAACACAACGTGTTTTAATGCTAGCCAATTGATGGAAAAAAGCGAATTTGGCCGCCCTCGCATGCTGGTATTAACAGGAATGCAGGTGCGTTAAGTACGACAAATGTTGACTTGCTGGTGACATTCGACGCTGCCGTTTCTTGGGCAAATCAAGCACGCATTCTGGGTAGATTAAATTATCCATTGCATTAATTGGCTAGTTGCAACTTACTGTTTTACTATTGGTTTATGGGATAGCAAGTGGGATGAATGTAGATTGATTACTTGGAGTCTTAACATTTAATGGCACATAGCATTAAAGCGCCGTTGATTTTAATCGTGGTGATTGCGATTTTGTTTGTCAGTTTTTTTTCAATCTTCATTTCTATTAATGAACACGAAAAACTGTATCGCGAAGCCGTGAAACAAGACCTACACGGTTTATCCGAAAATCTCTCTAATGACTTGGTCATGTTGTTAGCAAATGCGGCAAATGACATTGAGTTAGATACAATTCTGCTGCGTTTGGATCGCTACGAAAACGTAAAATTTGCCTATATTTTTGACGTTTCAGGGCGTTTGTTGAGCAGCTACATGGGGCCCTCTGTTGACCCAGACAGTATGCAAAAATCCCCCAATTTAAATGATTATTTACAAAACTATACCCTAGGTATGGTGGTGGAAAAAAGTCAACTCATTGCTTTTAAACAGATTGGCGACGAGCGTTTACCCCAAGGCTTTTTACTCATCGTTAACGACCTGCAAGGCCCCTTGGAAAAAAGTAAAAATCTGATGCTGATCAGTGTCTTACCCTTGATTTGTTTGGTGGTAGCCTTGACCATTTTCATGCTGTATCTGTTTCTACAAAAACTATTATCGCCCTTAAGCCAACTGTCAGCCTTTGCTAATGATGTAAGTCATACACAAAACTATGCGCTAAAACCTCAGATAGCCGGGAAGTATGAAATTGCGCAATTAAGTGAAGACATCGAACAGATGATGGATACCATCAATGTGCAGATGGAGCGAAATAAAGATTACACCAAACAGCTCATCTCTCAGCAGAAAGCCATGGAACGCTTGGCCAATTTTGATAGTTTGACCGGTTTGCCCAATCGCCAATTTTTTGTTGAAACTTTGCGTATGGAGCTCGTAAGAGCAAAACGCAATCACTCAGATGTTGCATTACTGTTTTTTGATTTAGATGGCTTCAAAGACGTAAATGATGCCTTTGGCCATGAAGTTGGCGATAAGTTACTGATTAAAATTGCCCAACAAGTGAAAAGTTATCTGCGTGAAGGAGACATTGTTTCACGTTTAGGTGGCGATGAATTTTTAGTCTTACTTCGCGATAACCCCGCCGACCTTACCCTAGTCGCTATTGCTGAACGCATTGTTAATGGCTTACATGAAACCATCAGAATTGATAATTGGTTGATTACTGTGGGTGCCAGTATTGGCATTGCGCGGGCAAGCCAATCTAACTTTAGTGTCAGTGAATTTATCAGCAATGCTGACCTTGCTATGTATCGTTCAAAATTAGAGGGCAAAGGGCGTTATACCATTTTTGTTGAATCCATGATGGAAGATAACAAACGCAAAATCCAAATTGCTAAAAAAATGGATGATGCGTTAATGCATAACAAATTTGCATTGCACTATCAGCCGAAAGTGGATCACGAGGCCGTGATCAAAGGCTTTGAGATTTTACTGCGCTGGCGCGATGCCGACTTGGGTTTTATATCGCCAGCAGAGTTTATCCCCATTGCCGAGCAGACGGGGAAAATTAACACAGTGACGTCATGGGTCTTGCGTCAAGCGTTTATTGAATTCCCTACCTTGCAAAGCTATCAAACTGAACCCGCACGGATATCCATCAATCTCTCCGCTATTGACATTAAAAATGACAATTTATTCACCGAAATCAGCCAATTGCTTGAGGACTTTTCCATCCCTGCGCACTTAATCGAATTCGAAGTCACTGAGTCGGCATATTTAGAGAACTTAACCACAGCCAATACGTTTTTTGCCAAGTTACATGACTTAGGTTGCACCATTGCTCTCGATGACTTTGGGACCGGTTATTCTTCTCTGGCTTACCTTACACAAATCAATTTAGATACCCTTAAAATTGATAAACGCTTTGTGGATAATTTAGGAGTGTCTGATCGCAGTGATTTGATCACCATTGCCATCATCGATATGGCAAATAGGCTGAAATTGCATTTGTGTGCAGAAGGCGTTGAAACCAGAGAGCAGGCAGAATTTTTAATGAGTCATGGCTGTGGTCAACTACAAGGTTATTTATTTGGTAAACCGGTGCCTTTGTCTGAGCTAAGTAAAAACCGCCCAATGTAATACACCGCGCGAACCATACTAAGTTACAGCCTCAGTCCACACTCACGCGATACAGCACTTTTAAACTGGCTGGCAGGGCAACGGAGGCCGGTAAGTAGCTCACCGCACCGGGCGTCTGCTGCATAAAATTAAGTAATTCATTGATCGTTTCGATTTGCTTGGGAGGAAATTTTCTGCCGGTAAACTGCATTTGTGCCCAGTATGACTGAATTCTCTCCTCAGTTAAGCCAATTACCAGGGTATTAAACTTAACACGCGCTAAACTGCTTGGTGGCAGTGTGGCCACGATAAAATCATAACCTTGCAACGAACCCAGAAACAAACTTTTTACTTGCTGTTTCGACAAGCTGAGCTCGGCATTGTCGATATTTGCGACCACTAACAAGTCATTGGCCGACGGCGCCGCATAAAGGTTACACTGGCTCATCATCAGCAAATTGAGTGATAGGCCAGCAATGAGTTGCCGAGCGTAATGCATTAAAACACCCACTCAAGCGCGACTAGTAGCAGGTTTGCCCGGTAGTCAAAATCAGCAGGCTGAGTAATAGCAAAAAAAGAACGTTGCCCCGACTTACCACGTAAGTGCGTAATATCAGCTTTAAAGGCCATGCCGGGACGAAAGTCCCAACGAACACCCACGCTTAAGCTGTCTAAATCGACTCGATCTAAGCTTTCGAAAATACTGGTGTAACCCTGTGCTAGTGCGTCTATCTGAGGGGCCAAGCCAGAAGGGATAGAGGAGTTTAATTTCCCATAATCAGCGGTGTTTGACGCATAAGTAGCATGAAATGTAAGGGGTGAAATAATGTAACCAGCGCTGAGGTAATAACTAAACGTTTCGGGAAAAACCAGAATAGGGGACTTGATCTGCACAAATTCTGATTTGATGAAGTAGTCTAGGTCGTCATAATTGACACTCAGTTGATTCACTTCCACCTTGCCCGACGTTTCTAATGATTCGGCTTCTCGTAAATAACTGGCTTGAGTTAAAAATCTGGCAAATTGGTTTAAGTCGGGCAAGTCTACGCTGACATTGCCTTTGTGGGTCGACATACGCAATTTGAAATTGTTGTGCTGTACAGAAAAAATCAGGCCTTGGAACTTTTTTATATCAGCGGCAATGGTGCGATCCCCAATGGTCAGATCGTCATTTAATACGCCGTAAAATGCCTCAATACTGGCAGAAAAGTTAGAGCTTACTAGCTCGTAACTGGCACTTACCCCCTCATAACTGTCAAATAGATAACCATTGTAAACTTGCTGAGGCAAACTTATCCACGGATAGGAATAACCCACGTCTACAACATCACTATAATTAACCTGAGATCGGTTTAAGCAGCCACCATCGCATTTCTCTCAACGTCGCTAATATTAAGGGATAGCTTATTTTTCTTGAGGCAATATGCCACTAAGCCAGCCATTAGATTGAGCATAAAACCGTTCATACTACGATGTCTTGAGTATTCGATAAACGAAATATTCTTTAATTGGTCGTTGATAGTTTCAATAATAAAGCGCCTTGAAAGCATCGCACGATCCCACAAAGAGATAGCTTTTGCCTT
>JAACSL010000007.1 GCA_009993955.1 Paraglaciecola sp. | reverse complement strand
ACGTCATGAATGTTCCCTAACCGATATACTATCTGACTGATTTTCTTAATTTATTTGTGGGGATACCTCAGACTTTGATGCTCTTTACCATTGGTTTAAAACTCAACGTGCGTGATCTGTACAAACCAGAAGTTTGGTTGGCCAGCACGGCTCACATGCTGTTTTGGGTTGGCATCACGACGGTTTTATTAATTGCCCTTGCATGGTTAGGCCTAGGCGTTCTGGGATTGATGTCGTGGACTAATCTCGCCTTGTTAACCTTTTGCCTGAGCTTCAGTAGTACTGTGTGCGTGGTGAAAATTCTAGAAGACAATGGAGAATTAAAAACGCGTCACGGGAAAATTGCCGTGGGTGTGCTGGTCATGCAAGATATATTGGCTGTGTTGTTCTTGGTCATAGCGACGGGTAAAACACCCACATTGTGGGCCCTGCTGTTACCGGGTTTATTGTTTTTAAAACCCCTTTGGCAACGTTGCCTAGCTCAGGTTGGACATGGCGAGTTGTTACCCTTAGCGGGTTTTTTGTTTGCCATAGGGGGTTATGAAGTTTTTGAATTGGTTGGCATCAAAGGCGATTTAGGTGCGCTGGTGGTAGGCATGCTCATCGCACCTCATTTTAAAGCAGCGGAATTATCTAAAGCACTCCTGAGTTTCAAAGACCTTTTCCTGATTGGTTTTTTCTTAAATATCGGACTTACCGCTCTACCCTCATGGTCATTATTACTGGCGGCTTTGGGGCTGTGTTTGCTCATTCCCCTCAAGTTTATTCTGTTTTTCCGGTTATTTACCTGGTTAAAACTACGCGCAAGAACGGCCTACTTGAGCAGCTTGGTATTGTCCAATTACAGTGAGTTCGGCTTAATCGTGGTTGCGCTATTGGTTAATTTAGGGCTACTGACTGCCGATTGGTTAGTGGTGCTTGCCTTGGCGTTGTCATTTTCATTTATGTTCACCAGCTTGGTGTATAAAACTTCACACCATCAATACCAACAACATGGAGCCTTATTAAAATCTTTTGAAAGCCAAGACCGTCTGTCAGCTGATACCTATTTTCAGCCAGCCAATGCCGAAATTCTGGTGGTGGGTTTAGGCCGAGTGGGAAAAGGGGCTTATCATGCCTTACACAATCTTCAAGGTGATAAAGTTTGGGGCATGGACGCTGATCCAGCACGTGTCAACAAACTACGCAAAACCGGTGTGCAAGCCATGATGGGTGATGGTGAAGATAGCGATTTTTGGGAAAACATGGACATGTCAAAAATCCAACTTGTTTTGCTAGCGTTGCCGAGCATACAAGATATTTGCACCATTACTCAGCAGCTAAAACATGCAAACTATCAAGGTAAAATTGCATCGATTGCTCGCTATGAAGATGAAGTAAACGCGCTATTAGCAGCCGGCTCAGACAAGGTATTTAACTTCTTTACTGAGGCAGGTAGCGGTTTTGCAGAGGAAAGTATGCTGTTATTGCAACCGGTTACACCGCATGACTGAGTAACACTGGAAACGCAAGGTGTTAATGGACGTTGTGCGTAGTAAAATTGACGAATAGGCGTTTTGATGGATGTTCTGTGTCATTGATTGTCAGGATAAGTTGCCACTTCATGTGTTCTTCACTACAACTGCCAATAAAAAACTCATATCGTTGCTCTGCTTTAGATAAGGCCGTATCGGTTTGAATTTTATGCAACGGCGTTTTTCCCATGAACATATTTACCCCCTGAACCCAAGCACTAACTAACTGAGCATTTTTCGGCAAAGTGATACTGACTATATTTAATTCTTCAACTTGTGCATTTTCTGCAAACTTAACTATAACTTGCTGGTCGCCCCCTTGCTGGTCGCCCCAATGAAAGGCACAACTGAGGCTTGCATTGAGTTCACATTGTTTATCGCTGATCAAACCAAATTGTTGGTTGGGCGTATAAACTACGGCGAAAGTAATTACACCAATGAGCCCAGTAACAATTAACATCAGTTTTAACGCAGATGACACGATTGGAACCTATATATAAATGCCGATGACGATCTAAGTAGTCTGCGGTAAAAAATCTAGAGGGACAAGCGGGTTTTAGCTTTCTTTTTAACGTCAGTACCATTATTATTTGTAAGGTTTTTGCTTGTAATAATTTTTAATTATCAATTGCTTAGAAATTCAGCAAGTTCAGCACATTTAGCGCAATCAAGTGTGAAAATACTGTTAGCACTTCATTAACAAAGTGGAAGATTCCGTAACATGAGTGACGCAATTCAAGTACATCCCGAGTACAACTACAAAGTAGTCCGGCAGTTTGCAGTGATGACTGTAGTGTGGGGCATTATTGGTATGACGGTAGGGGTATTTATTGCCGCTCAGTTATATTGGCCTGCACTCAATTTTGACACACCTTGGTTGACTTTTTCTCGCCTACGACCGTTACATACCAACGCGGTTATTTTTGCTTTTGGTGGTTGTGCGTTGTTTGCTACGTCTTTTTATGTGGTGCAACGAACGTCTCAAGTCAGACTTTTCAGTGACAAACTCGCTGCATTTACCTTCTGGGGTTGGCAAGCTGTCATCGTGCTTGCCGCTATTACCTTGCCCATGGGTATTACCAGCAGTAAAGAGTACGCTGAATTAGAGTGGCCAATCGATATACTGATCACCTTAGTGTGGTTGGCTTACATCATCAATTTTTTTGGTACGATGATCATTCGTAAGGTCTCGCACATTTACGTAGCAAACTGGTTTTTTGGTGCGTTCATGATCACCGTTGCCGTATTGCATATCGGCAATAATATGGCTGTTCCTATTTCACTCACTAAATCTTATTCAATCTATGCTGGTGCAGTAGATGCCATGATGCAATGGTGGTACGGACACAACGCCGTTGGATTTTTCTTAACCGCTGGTTTTCTTGGCATGATGTATTACTTTGTGCCTAAACAAGCTGGTCGGCCAGTGTACTCTTACCGATTATCAGTGGTGCACTTTTGGGCCTTAATTTCTTTATACATTTGGGCTGGTCCTCACCATTTGCACTACACCGCCTTACCAGACTGGACTCAATCCTTAGGTATGGCGATGTCTGTTATTTTATTTGTTCCTTCTTGGGGCGGCATGATTAACGGCATCATGACCTTGTCGGGAGCATGGCACAAACTGCGTACCGACCCTATCCTACGCTTCTTGGTTGTATCCTTGTCATTTTACGGCATGTCCACCTTTGAAGGGCCGATGATGGCTATTAAAACCGTTAACGCACTCTCCCACTACACCGACTGGACCATTGGTCACGTGCATTCTGGTGCACTTGGCTGGGTAGCCATGGTATCAATTGGTTCGATTTATCACTTAATTCCTGTTTTGTTTAATCGCGAGCGCATGTACAGCACTCATTTAATTAACGTGCATTTCTGGTTAGCAACAATTGGCGTGGTGTTTTACATCGTTGCGATGTGGATGTCGGGTGTATTGCAAGGTTTGATGTGGCGTGCGATTAACGCTGATGGCACCTTAACCTACAGCTTTGTTGAAGCACTGGAAGCGTCAAAACCCTTCTATTTAGTGCGCTTTATCGGCGGTGTGCTGATCGTAATCGGCATGTTGATTATGGCTTACAACTGTTACCGCACCATCAAGGGCGACCTTGAAGAAACGGTGGATAACAAAGCATTGCAGACAGCCTAAGGAGCATAATCGATGAAAAACGCACATGAAATTATTGAAAAAAATGTCGGCTTATTCACTATCTTAGTGTTGATTGCGATTAGTATAGGCGGGATGGCACAAATTACCCCCCTAATGTTTCAACAGCAAACCATGACCCCAGTTGATGGCTTAAAGCCTTATACGGCCTTACAGATGGAAGGACGCGATATTTATATTCGCGAAGGTTGTGTTGGTTGTCATAGTCAAATGATTCGCCCGTTTCGCTCAGAAACTGAGCGTTATGGCCATTACTCTGTGGCGGGAGAATCAGTGTGGGAACATCCCTTTTTGTGGGGGTCAAAACGCACTGGGCCTGACCTAGCGCGTGTTGGTGGTCGCTACAGCGATGAATGGCATCGTGTGCACCTGATGAATCCACGCAACGTGGTACCTGAATCTAATATGCCTGGTTTCCCGTGGTTAGCTGAAAACACACTGGATGGGAAATTAACCGCTAAGAAACTCGAAGTGTTTCGCGATTTTGGTGTGCCTTATAACGACGAAGATATTGCCGGTGCTGAAGAGGCAGTAAAGGGCAAAACAGAAATGGTTGCGTTAATTGCGTATTTACAGTCACTTGGCACTGCGTTGAAATAATATGGATTACGCAGTCAGTGGCAGTATTTTTACCGTTTTAGTATTTGTTTGTTTTATTGGCATAGTGATGTGGGCCTACAGCAAAAAATCGAAGAAACGTTTTGACGAAGCGCAAAACTTAATATTCGACGATGAACCACAAACTAACAAGCAGGAGTCAAAACTAGATGAGTAGTTTTTGGAGCATTTGGATTACCGTTATTACCTTAGGCAGCATCCTAGGCTGCTTCATATTTCTTCGTTGGTGTTTGTCCAATAAAACCGGCGTTCAGGAAGGTGATGATATGCATCATGAATTTGATGGCATCATCGAAATTAATAATCAGCTACCGCGGTGGTGGACATATCTATTCTACATCTGTATTGCTTGGGCTTTAATTTATCTTCTCCTCTACCCTGGTCTTGGTAACTTCAAAGGATTGTGGAATTGGCAGAGTTCAAACCAAGGTATTCTATCTTTAGCAGAATCCAAGGCTGCTGTGGAAAAAGCCAAAGAAGAGGGTGTGATCAGTCAGTATGACCGTGAAGTAGCGCAGGCCAATGAAGTGTTTGCACCTATTTTTGATAGTTATTACGCCAAGTCTATCGAAGAACTGATTCAAGATCCTGCCGCGCTAAAAATTGGGCAACGTTTATTCAGTCAAAATTGTTCACAGTGTCATGGTTCAGACGCTCGTGGACAGCGTGGGTTCCCCAATTTAACTGACAATGATTGGTTATATGGTGGTACACCTGACAAGATAGTGGAAACCCTGATTAAAGGTCGCAATGCGATGATGCCTGCATGGTTAGATAGCTTTGGGGCTGACGGCATAGAAGAAGTGGTAGCCTATGCTTTGAGTTTAAGTGGCCGTAAGGTGGATGAGTCGCTAGCTGATAAAGGTAAGGATCGCTTTGTGGCATGTGCTGCATGTCACGGCGCGGATGGCAAAGGCAATCAAATGATTGGTGCGCCCAACCTAACAGACAATATTTGGTTGTACGGTGGCCGTGAAGAAAACGTTACCGAAACGCTGAATTATGGCCGTAACGGCGTGATGCCCTCATTTAAAGATCGTTTAGGTGAGAAAAAAATCCATTTAGTGGCGGCATACGTTTACAGTTTGTCTCACAATACAGCGGCACAAGACGCCATGGTGTCGAAAAATTAAGACTAATCCGGCGTATCAAGGCCTCGGTTAATCCGGGGCTTTTTTGTCTTGTCCGACATACTTTTTTCACTACTACTTTACGGAAATATTTTTTATGCAAGCTGCTGAAAAGCAACCCTGGTACAAACAGTTTTGGCCTTGGTTTCTCATATTTTTGCCACTGTGTTCCATGGTATTGAGCTTCAATATGCTGCGCTTGGCGATGAATACTGAAGACAGTTTGGTACAAGACGATTATTACAATGAAGGACGTGCGATTAACCTGAGCATTGAAAAGCTTGAATTGGCCAAACAACTGGGTATTCAAACTCAGATTTTGGTCACAGGAAAAGACATAACATTGACTGTGCTGCAAGGGCAAATTGCAGACGGCTCCGCTTTAACCTTGGACTTTTTTCACGCTACCCAAGATTTTAAAGATTTCAACATTGTCTTATTGAAAGATGCAAAAGGATTATACAGGGCTAGTTTAGACCAACCCTTGGAAGGCAAATGGCATGTCAGTTTGCACCCTCATGATAATCAATGGAAGATTCAGCAAGTGCTCTCTCTTCCTCAACAAACCCCAATAATGTTTAACCCCTAGTTACCATGTCGAACCTTTGCTATCACTGCGGTAGCGAGAATGCGCAGCAGAACTATAGCGCGACTGTCTTAGCACAGAGTCGTTACTTTTGTTGTCCCGGATGCCAAGGGGTGGCTGAGGCCATCGTGAATAATGGTTTAGAGAGTTATTATCAATACCGTACAGAATTTGCCAGCAAAGCGCCTAGCGAGCAAAGTGATTTGTTGCAGTCACTGCACCTGCATGAAGATGCAAACATAGAACAAGAATTTCTATATCAAGATGCCAACAAACGAGAAATTAACTTAAGCATCGCGGGCATCAATTGTGCAGCGTGTGGTTGGCTATTAGAGAGACAGGTAGCGAAATTACCGGGCGTCTTGTCGGTATCGGCAAATGTTACCGCGAAACGTTTATTAGTCAGCTGGGATCACACGCGACAAAACTTAGGGCAAGTTCTCAAACGCATTGAACAAATTGGCTACGTGGCTAAGCCATTTCAAATCGATCAGCATGAGAAATTGCATCAACAAGAAAGCAAACAACTATTACAACGCCTAGGGTTGGCTGGCTTGATGACCATGCAAGTCATGATGCTCAATCTTGGGGTGTTTTTTGATTGGTTTGGGCATATCGATGAAAGCACCCAACAGTTTTTCAATTGGGTCAGTTTAGTGTTAAGTGCCCCAGTTGCACTGTATTCCGCCAGTGGGTTTTATCGCAGTGCTTGGCGAGCAATCAAAGCCAGCACGGTCAATATGGATGTACCCATTAGTTTAGCCTTGATACTGATTTTTGGGTCAGGTTGTTATGCAACCTACACACACAGTGGGCAAAGTTATTATGAATCCTTGTGCATGTTTGTGTTTTTGTTGCTGATCAGTCGCTACATTGAACAAAATGCACGTTTTAAAGCTGCCCAACAGTCGGCAAACTTACTTAGTCACATGCCTACTACGGCCACATTAGTCACTCCCGAAGGCACACGTTTTGTCCTAGCTAAACAATTGGTGGTTGGCCAAAAAGTACTGGTCAAAACGGGGGAAACCGTGCCCATAGATGGCATTGTATCCGAGGGCACGGGTCAAGTAGATGAGGCTATGTTAAGCGGTGAGTTTGCATTGGTAACCAAACAGCACAGTGCCAAGGTGTACGCGGGGACAGTACTACGCACCGGCACCCTTTATCTCACCGTCACTAGCACCTTAAGTCATGCCGTGATTAGTCAAATCAATCAGTTACAACTCAAAGCTTTAGCATCAAAACCACGTCTAGCGGGTCTAGCCGATAGATTTGCGCAATATTTTGTTGTTGCAGTTTTAATCGTCGCTTTTTTCACTTATCTGGCCTGGCATTGGTTAGCCCCTGAAGAAGCATTCTGGATTGCCATGTCAGTTCTCATCGCTACCTGCCCCTGTGCCTTAGGCTTAGCCACACCTTCGAGCCTAAGTTGTGCCATGGGAAATTTGAATCGCCATGGCATTCTCATCAAACGTGCCGACGTATTAGAACAACTTAATAAGATTGATTGGATAGGTTTGGATAAAACGGGTACCTTAACACTCGGTAACTTTAGTGTGCAGCAAAGCCGAAATTTCACGCCATATTCTGCAAAATTTATTAGCCAGATCGCAGCAAGTTTGGAGCAATTCTCCAACCATCCCATTGCCAAAGCCTTTTATCAAGAAGGCAGCGCAACGCTTAGGGTTGAGCAGGCCAAAGAAGTGGTAGCGAAAGGCATAGAAGCAACGATCAATCAGCACCGTTACCGCATTGGCTCCAGAGATTTTGTCAATTGTGCAGTGCCCACTGAGGTGGCCACCTACCATGTATTTCTGAGCGAAGATGATCAACTTATTGCCGCATTTTTGTTGCAAGACACCTTACGCCCCAATTTACCTGAATTACTTGACCGCCTGCGCAGCAAAAGTTTGTATTTAATCAGTGGTGACGAGGTGAGTCGAGTTCGCCCCATCGCTGAACAGCTCCATATGACGGATTGGTACGCACAACAAAGCCCAGAGGATAAATTACACAAGGTGATCGCTGCTCAGCAAGCAGGCCACTCAGTCATGATGTTAGGTGATGGCATTAACGATGCGCCGGTACTGGCCCAGGCCGACATCTCCGTTACACTCGGTATGGCCAGTGACTTAGCGAAGTCTTCGGCCGATGTTATTTTGCTTAATAATGAGCTGCAAAGTTTGCCCCTCGTCTTTACTATGGCGAAACGCACTACCCAAAACATTAAACAAAATATGGCATGGGCGCTTGGTTATAATATGGTGGTGTTACCGTTAGCGATGATTGGCTGGTTAACGCCATGGATGGCTGTGATTGGCATGTCGTTAAGTTCAATTATCGTAGTGGCAAACGCGGCAAGGCTATTAAGGAATAAGTCTGAAGTATGAATATTATCTACGTACTAATCCCCCTAGCTATCTTGTTAGTGTGCTTAGCCATTGGCGTGTTTTTTTGGGCTGTGCGCAACAATCAATTTGATGATCTGGAGCGTCATGGGCAAAGCATATTATTTGACGATGACTTACCAGCAGCGCGTCAGTCAAATAAAACGGCTGAACAAATTACCGCAGATACGCCTGAATCCAACGTAAAAGTCTCAACAACACATCCCTCTGATCATGAATGAACTGACGTTTTTTGCGGCGTTATTAGTGGGCTTAGCCGGCGGTTTGCACTGCGTAGTTATGTGTGGAGGAGTGGTCAGCGCTCTGAGTTTTGCCATTCCTGCAGGGCGTGCACATTTTCCCTATATCTTGGCTTATAACCTTGGGCGAATTGTTAGTTATACCTTGGCAGGGGGGCTTTGTGGATGGCTTGGGCAACTGTTTAGCCATCAATCCTTTGCTGGAATAAATGTATTACAAGTCATTAGCAGTATTTTTCTACTGATGCTGGCTTGTTATATCGGTAATTGGTGGCGCGGTCTCACTCAGGTAGAAAAACTCGGGCGTCATGTTTGGCGTTATATCAGTCCATTAGGCAAACGCTTTATTCCCTTTAAAAGTGTTGTTCATGCCCTGCCCTATGGGATGTTATGGGGCTGGTTGCCGTGTGGTTTGGTCTATTCGGCTTTAACGTGGTCTCTGGCCAGTGGTAATTGGCACTCTGGTGCGTGGTTAATGCTGGGCTTTGGTTTAGGCACTTTGCCCGTCATGTTGTTAATTGCATTAGGTTTCAAACAGTTAAGCACCTTTTTGCAACATCCCAGCGTCAAACAAAGCGTAGCAGTGGTTTTGTTACTGATGGCGATCTTTAGTTTACACCACTCACTTGCCCTCACCCCTTTGCTCCACTAATTACCCCGTTGCTGGTTGGCTAATCTAGTAAATAATACCTACACTTTAGTTGACTCAACGTCATGACTTGTCATAACAGCAAAGGTGGAGAGTATATGAATTTCCAGAAAATCTTAGCCGTGATCGATACCGAACAGGACCAACAGAAATCCCTTGCCTGGGCCATTGAGATATCGCAGATGACGGGTGCGAGCATCACTGCTTTCTTAACTATTTATGATTTTTCTTACGAAATGACCACTATGTTGTCTATGGATGAACGCGAAAATATGCGTCAAGCCGTGGTGGATGATCGCACTGAGTGGCTACGAGATATCCTTGCCACAGAATTTGCCCAGAGTCACTGCACCATTGATATCAAGGTGGTGTGGCACAATCGCCCCTATGAGAGCATTATTTACGAGGTTATTGAGAAAAATTATGATCTCATCGTAAAGGGCACAAAAGACCATGGCATTTTAAAATCTGTAATTTTCACCCCTACAGATTGGCACCTATTACGCAAAGCCCCCGTGCCTGTGTTACTGGTAAAAGAACATGCTTGGCCGGAGGGTGGACAAATTGTCGCGGCGGTAAATGTCGGAGTTGCAGTCGATGAGCATCAATCATTAAACGAAAAAATTGTTCATCATGCCCTGCAATTTGCCAATTTATTGAATTCCGATGTGCATTTAATCAACTCCTACCCCGGCACGCCCGTCAATATTGTCATTGAAATCCCAGAGTTTGATCCCACTCACTACAGTGAAACGATGAAGCAACACCACATCGACGCCATGGCGGTCTTAGCCAAACGTCACCACATTGACGAGTCTCGCTGTCATGTTGATGAAGGATTACCCGAAGATGTCATCCCGCATCGCGCCACGCAACTTGATGCAGAATTAGTGGTGCTGGGCACGGTAGGTAGACAAGGTATATCGGCGGCACTTATCGGCAACACAGCAGAGCATGTCATCGACAAACTCGACTGTGATGTTCTTGCCATAAAACCAGAGGGATTTGTTTCACCGGTGAAGCTCTAATTCACCTGCAATCCTCTGGCTAAAGATTGTTTATAAGCAAGTAAAGCTGGAATGAGCGCTAATAGCGCGGCAATTACAAGGGCAAACCCCGAAAAGCGCAGCAAGGTTGTAAAGGTTGGCATTACCTCAATCGCTAAACCAAAATATTGCAGCACATAAGGTGCTGCGACATGTAAACCCACGGTTAATAAGACATAGCCAAACACGCAACCAAGTAGAGTAATGGTTAAAGCTTCCCCTTCAATCAACAACACAATTAGCGAAGCTTTCGCTCCTAAGGCACGTAACACCAGCAATTCTTTGCGACGTTCCAGCATAGAAGCCAATAACATGGTGATTAAACCCAGCATGGCCGCGGCTAACACCAACCACGATATCAATTGCAGACTTTGCTCCACCACATCCATTAATTGCCATAATTCTTGCAGCGCCACAGCGGGTAAAATAGCGCTCAGCGCCTCATCAACATTTTGGTTAATTTGCCGCTGTAAGCTCAATATACCCATTTTGCTACTGGCCGCAACCAACACGGCGGTTAAGCCCATATCATTCGTATCCACCTGAGCTTGGCTAAGCAGTTCATTGGCGTGTGGTTCATGGGCATGAATAGCATCAATAGCCTCAATGGGTACATAAATTGTGCGGTCAACCGGTGTGCCGGTTGGGGCTAATATGCCAACAACTGTAAATGGATGGTCATTGTGTTTAGTAAAACTCACTTTGCCGGTACCGTGGGCAAGGACCAGGTTCTGCTGTAACTTGAGGTCTAAATCTTGGGCAACCTGCGCCCCCACTACCACCTCAAATACCCGCTCAAACCTTTCTCCTTGGCTAAAATGTAAACTGCGTTTGTTGGCAAACTTGTAATGTTGAAAAAAATCCTTGGTGGTCCCCACCACGGCTTTTCCCGCGTAAGAGTCACCCATGGCGAGGGGAATTGCCCAATCAACTTGTGGATTGTGTTGTAGGGCAAGGTAACTTTGCCAAGATAGAGTGTGAGTGGCGTAGCCAATTTGATAAACAGAAAACAGCAGTAAATTTAACTGACTGGTGCGACTCGCCACAATAAGATCAACCCCAGACACACTGCGCTCAAAACTTTGACGTATTTGCCCTTGGATATGTGCCACACTGAGTAATACAAACATACTTATGGCAATCGAGACACAGGTTAAACCCGCCATGAGTTTACGTGACCAAATACTGCGTAAGAATATAGAAATCAACACACTGCAACTCCCCTGCGTTGTAATTCAAACAAGTCAAAACTTTGGTCAAAATGTGGTGCCAGACTCCTGTCGTGACTGACAAAAATAACGGTACTGTTGGGTGAATTAGCGATGAGGAACTGAATAAATTCGTCACGCAGGTCGCTGTCTAAGGCTGAGGTAGGCTCATCGGCAATAATGAGTGGAGGCTGCAATAATAAGGCACGCGCGATAGCGATGCGCTGTTGCTGGCCAACACTCATTTGATTCGCTTGTTGTTTGAGTACAGCAGCTGACAAACCAAGCTTGTCGGTGATAGTACTAATATTTTCAAGCTTAGCTAATCGAGTTTTTGCGCCAAACAACGTGGCCAACTCAATATTTTGACGACCGCTGAGAAAGGGCAACAAATTAAATTGCTGAAAAATCATGCCGATATTATTGGCCCTGAAAGCATCCCGTTGAGCAGCGGCCAAGCTTGTTAAATCTTGACCCAATACACAAAGTTTGCCTTGCTTGGCGGGCATAACCGCACTCAGTAAATTTAACAAGGTTGACTTACCACTGCCCGACTGACCATACAAAAATACTTTCTTACCGGCTTCAATTTGCCACCTGGCTATATTGAGCGAAAAATCCGCATTACCTGGCCAACGGTAAGTCAAGTCTTGGATATCTACAGCAAATTCCACCGTGTGTTTACTCCAATCTAATACCCAAAAATTGGGAGTGTCGCATTTAATCTCTTACTTTCCCCACGAAGCTTATCTTATTGCCATTATTTATTGAATTCCCCTAACACTTTTCCGGTATAATTCGGGTTAATCCAGAAGTTAACTGCTGCAACTACGCGCACATAAAAATAAAGTCGAAAAAATGAGTCTCATCGCCACCCTAGATAGCAAACACAAATACAGTTTCAACAAACTCCAAAAACGCATTCGTCGCCAGACTGGCACTGCCATTGCCGATTTCAATATGATTGAGGATGGCGATAGAGTCATGGTGTGTTTATCTGGTGGCAAAGACAGTTACACCATGCTCGATGTATTGCTCTATTTACAACAACGCGCCCCCATTCATTTTTCTATCATTGCCGTTAATTTGGATCAAAAACAACCCGGTTTTCCAGAGCATGTGCTGCCTGCGTATTTAAGTTCCCTTGGGGTTGAATACCTTGTGGTGGAAGAAGACACCTATTCCATCGTTTTGGATAAGGTAGCCCCAGGTAAAACCACTTGCTCGTTGTGCTCACGTTTACGTCGAGGGATTTTATACCGCACCGCCACTGAATTAGGTGCCACTAAAATTGCCTTAGGCCATCATCGTGATGACATGTTAGAAACCCTGTTTTTAAATATGTTTTATGGTGGTCAACTTAAATCAATGCCCCCTAAATTAGTCAGTGATGATGGTAAACAAATGGTCATTCGTCCGCTGGCTTATTGTTCAGAAAAAGATATCAGTCGTTATGCCGCCGTCATGGATTTTCCCATTATTCCTTGTAATCTTTGCGGCTCTCAAGAAAACCTGCAACGTAAGGTCATTAAAGGCATGTTACAAGATTGGGACAAGCGCTTTCCCGGTCGCATTGAATCCATGGCAAAGGCCTTACAAAACGTTACGCCCTCACACTTGGCCGACCCAAGTTTATTTGATTTTCGTGGCCTCAAAACTCAGGCCCAGCCCTATGAAAATGGAGATATCGGCTTTGATCCACCCAGTTTTCCGCCAAGCTTTGACACGGCAGTAGATAACGAAACCCAGACCATAAAAGTGTTTAGTGTTGGGCAGTGAGTTGTTCAGCTCAAAACAAGTTAAACGGCAGAAAATAGGAAAAGCATCATGAAGATTGGATTAGCACTCGGCAGCGGCGCCTCACGTGGCTGGGCACACATCGGCGTTATCCAAGCGCTAGAAGAGCTTGGTATCAAAATAGACGTGGTGGCAGGCTGTTCTATTGGTGCCTATGTTGGTGCAGCTTACGCCTCTGGCAAGTTAGAGCCTCTCGCTGATTGGGTGAAATCATTAACAGAATGGCAAGTGTTTGCCTTAATGGGCGTGGGGTTTTATCGGGGTGGTTTAGTCAGTGGCGTGAAGGTATTTAAAGCCTTACAAGACAATTTCACCTTCGACCAATTCCATGAGATGAAGAAACCCTTTGCTGCAGTGGCCACTGACTTATACAGTGGCCGTGAAGTCGACTTCACCAAAGGCTCTGTGGTTGAGGCCGTGCGTGCATCATGTGCGATCCCAGGATTATTTCCCCCAGTTTGTATCAATGACCGTTGGTTGGTGGATGGAGGTGTGGTTAATCCTGTGCCAGTTAATTTATGTCGCCAAATGGGCGCGGATATCGTTTTTGCCATCAATCTCAGTGCTGACTTTAGGCCTCAGTCGTTGTTACAAAACCAACGTGAACATGAAAAAAACCAACAAAAAACCTCTGATTTTTTCAAACGCAGCCAAGCACAAATTCAGCAGTGGTTCAAAAAAAGTTCCAGTAACGATGATTTTGAAGACGAAGATGAAACCACGCGGGCGCTAGATGAACAAACACAAACTAAGCAGGTGGCGTTGCATGAAAATGACATGGACATACTCGATCAAGTCAATCAAGAAGAGGACGGTAACGACCAAGCGGTAAAAACCATGCCAGCCCCTTCTATACTCAATGCGATGTCGGGCTCCCTTGATATATTACAAGCCCGTGTCACACGCTCGCGTTTAGCCGGTGATCCGCCTGATATCCTCATCGAACCGCAATTAAGAGATTTTGGTATGATGGAATTTTATCGAGCGTCGGAAATGATTGAGGAGGGCCGCAACAGCGTAAAACGCATTGCTGACCAAATAAAATATCAGTTGCGTAGTTAACAACAATGGCACTGTGGTGTTATTTGACCAACGCTACAGTAATGCCAAACTGCAAGAAACGATAGATGGTATGACAGGCAATCAAACCAAAGATTAAAATCGGTAAACGCCAAATACTCTGCCACCAAGTTAATTGATACATGGTTTTGACAGCCAAAACTAAGTAAACAACCGTGCCCAAGCGCAGCAATAAATAGTAGAAAAACCCCATCGATATATCGACACTCAACCAAGTCGCCAAGGTATGCATTAATCTAGCCGGTAACTGAGCTGCAATAATCCACACTAACAACCATGCGTGGAAATTGAGGGCAAAGACAACATGGTCAGCCACATAATACCGTTTTCGATAACACAACAATGATACAAGCACCGCAAAAAACGGCACTTGCAGGATGATGAGGGAGCGCGCTAACACGGTAACCAGTTGGTCGTAAGCGCGACTAAACTCTGCTTGCTGCATGCCCTGTTCATTGATAAACGCCAAAACATAGGGCGCAATGCGCTCACTGTAAGGTTACAAATGCATTTGATCATAATAATTGACGTAAAAGTCGGAAATCGGCGAAGCCATGACAAACATGATATTGACCATAAAAAACATGGTCACGGGCTTGAGGTAGTCAACCCGTTTACCAATATGAAAGAAATATTCCAATTTTCCTGGGTAAGCCAGTAAGGTCAAAAACGTTTTCCAGAGTTTACCGTCGAAATTAACCAACACTTCCAATAAATTTTTGAATAAGTAACTGAGGGAGCGCAACTCTTTATCGAGGACTTGTTCACCACACGCTGAACAATATTTGCCCGTTAGTGGTGACTGGCAGCTTTTACAGAGGATGGGTGAATTCGAGTCCATTAACTGGGTAAAATGGTGTTTGCATCAACGACTATTGGGTATGAAAGCTGGAACTAGTCCAACTGTTGGCTGCAATTCTTGCCAAATTTCACAGCAATTGGTTGGTATTTTGTTTATACAGAACATGCTGTTGACCCTCTTCATCGATATAGTGCATTTCACTGTTATTTAACTTAGTAATCAACGAGCAAATTTGGGTACCTGGACTAATAACATCAGGTCTAGATGATTCTAAGATAGTAATACAATTCACCGACATGGCATTTTGTGTAATGAGTTGATAGGTGCCGACTAATTCAAACGATTCTGCCGTATCAGGCAAGGTGCCCCAACTCATTAAACGACCATTTGCGTGATACTGGTCGAAGCCCCAAAATGTTTTACCGTGGTCTTCTGAACTCCCCCAAACCCCTACCAAATCATCCTTGTTGATGACATTGGCCATCGCACTGCTGACAAGCACCAGACTTAAACAAACACTCAGAAATAGCGTGGCTATACCGTGTTTCATCATTCCCATGGTCTCCTTTACTTAACCACCAAAGCTGTTATGCGTAACGGCTCAATCATCAAATTGAGCGGATTTTTGTTGGCCGCAATCCAAGCGTCACTGACAACCAGATCATTTCCGTTCACCGTGAGCCCAGTCACTTGCGTTGCCAGTTGTGGCGCTTGAGCAAAGTGCAACACTAAGCCCTGTGAACTGGGCATGAGAAAATCTAAAAAGCCACCCATGGCGTCAAAAAACTCGGCATATTGCTCAGCCAGATTCTGTAATTCCATTGCACTGTATTGGGTACGCAAAAAACTCGGTTTAGTTTCAAGTTGTACCGACAAATCGCACTGATTGGGCGCATCCTGCAACGCCAAACTGACCACGGCGTTGGCAAGCTTTAGCGCTTTCTCCGTTGGCAAAGTGAATCGTTGTTCGTCAGAGATGATAATTGGCATGGTCACCTTTTGCGTAACGAGTTTGCCTTCAGTAATGCGGCACAGGCGATTCTCTTCTACTTTTTTAAAGCCAAAAGAGAACTGCAACGCGGCCATATCGGCGTTATCAATTTTGCGCAAATGGTTGTAAAAACTCGCATATTCCATATCCAAGTTATTCGCCCATGCATCTTGACACAACACACTAGCCACAATCGTCAGGCAAGGAAATAGTCGATTCTTTTTCATGCAGATAAATTCATGTGTTTACGATTCACCCTTATCATACTGAGAATTTCATCAATATACTCCTGGCCACGAATAGAATAGCTCTGCAGCCCCTGAGCCAATGCCTCCGCAGTGACAGGGCGATTTTTTTGCCTAAGCTCTTGACGAATATCACGGAGATCTTGATAGGCATAATGGCGATTTAAATTACGAATGTACGTCATGACAGCATGCGATAAATTACGAAATTTGGCCACCTCATGCACCTCATCATCCTCTCTCTCAGTTGGTACAAAACCACAACCACGCTTAAAACACCACAGACCAAAAAAATTATAACCTTGCTGAGCGAAACGCGACGTTCCCCAAGCAGATTCGTTTGCCGCTTGAACCAAGATCAAGGCAGGAGGAATAATATCTACCCTTACCACCAATTCGTTTATCAATGCCGGTATCGACTCTTCTTCTTGAAGTTGATATTTCAGCGCGAGTTTTTCTAATACTTTTTTATGTTCAACGTTGAGCCGTTCACCACTTTTCATTTTTTCACGCAATGCCATGACAATTTCACGTTCCCGCAACACGATGGTATTTTGGCGACGTATTTCCGGCAGAAGATAGGCGAAAAACTGTTGTTTCTTTTCCAACACATCTGATATTTGCGCAAAATCAGGCACTTTTTCACTGCTCGCAGGCAGAGGCGGCACTTCGAGGTGTTGCAAACTTACAATGTCGTTAGATGTATCAGGTTCGATAGGGGGTGGTCTATTAAGCAGCACTAAGGTAACAAAAATGGCGATTAAGCCAGCGAGAATAAAACGTAAACGCCATTTATTAGTGACTTTATGCATGAAAGATTGAATCTCCTGCAGAGTGTGTAGCGCTAGTTGTCTGACCTTTCACTGTTATGCCAAACAACTCACGGTACAACACCCCTTTAAAATTAAAATAGAACGGAATAATCCAAATATAGGCTAGGCCAAACGTAAAGGTGCCTGCCATCAATAACAATAAAGCAAAACCGTAAAACACACTGATGGGCAGCCAGTAACGATTGAAGACCAACAAAGATTGCATAATAGCCTCACGCATCGCCAAGCCTTTTTCCACTACCAACATCATGGCAAAGCCGCTAGCCAACCCAAAATAGATGCCAGGGACCAACAAAAACACTAAGCCGATATTCACTAATAACGATAACAGCAGAGCCAATACTATGATAATCGAAGACTTAAACGCTCGTTGCAGGGCTTGTCCCAACGACGGTTTCTTGCCCACACTGTGAGCGATCCCCAATAGCAGCATAGCCGCTAAAAAAGGTGTGGTAATAATAGTAATGCTTACCTGTAATGTAAGACGAGCCTCGGGGGTGGCTTCAAACCAATTGGGTACCACAAAAATATGCGCCAATAGACTAATTAATATCAGCGTGACGGCCAGCATAAACAAACTTGCCTGCAACATGCCGGATTTATTGCTATGTGTCATTTGCCATGCTTCTTTGCCCAGTGCAATGAGATCCAGTTTTACTTGCCCTGCTAGACTTTTTTCAAGACTGCCGCCAAGTTGGTGATGTTCATTTTGATCCACGTGATTCGTTCCAGTTAAATTACACAACTTTTTTCTAAGCGCTGACGACAAGTTGAATGGCCAACAACACCAGGACTAAGCCCATACATCGGTCAAACCAATAACCTTTTGCCACTAAAAACTGCCTGATTTTTGTTGAGCTTAAACAGTAAGATAAAAAGCAAAACCACAAGCCAGTCGCAAACGCTAAATATAGGCCATACAACACCTTGACGGTATTTGGCGTAGTAGACGATACCACAACGGCAAACAACGATAAAAAAAACAAGGTCGCCTTTGGGTTTAAACCATTGGTTAAAAAGCCCAGCCAGAATGATCGTTTGTCAGATATTTGTTGGTGGTCGGCGGTCAGATTGACGGCGGATTGACCGTCTTGAGCTTTACTCTTTAACGCTCCCCAGCCAATGTAAAATAAATAAGCAGCGGCCACATAACTTAGGGCTTGAAATAAAACAGGTGTGGTTTGAATGAGTAAGCCAATGCCCAATAATGAATAAGCCACATGTACTAGGATCCCAAGCCCTACCCCAATGCTGGTGAACATTGCTGCACGCCGACCATAACTAATACTGTGTTTGAGCACGATGGCAAAATCTGGGCCGGGGCTGGCTACAGCCAATAAATGCACAGCAGCAATGGTCAAAAATTCAAGGCCATATTCGGTGAAAAAAGAAGGCATTTGTTTACTACACTCGCTGTTAGTTTTGTAATAAGTTTTGCAAATAGGCAGGCACAATTTTTGATGCAACACCGTAGTGATGTTCGCTAAATAAATTTTGACCAGCGCTGGGTTCCAGATTTAGCTCAACACAATGCGCTCCCGCACTGACTGCTAACTGCACAAAACCTGCGGCTGGGTAAACATTGCCAGACGTGCCGATAGACAGAAATAAATCACAATGCCAAAGGGCAGTTTCAATTTGGTCCATATACTGGGGCATTTCCCCGAACCACACGATATCTGGTCGCAAACCATGGGCTGGGTGACAACATTGACATCGGTCACTGGCATCAAACGCCTCAGTGACCTTAACACGCTGTTGCGAGTTTAAGCAGCGTGCTGATAACAATTCACCGTGCATATGCAAAACTTCAACACTGCCTGCTCGTTCGTGCAAATTGTCAACATTTTGTGTGACTAAGGTCAGGGTAATGTCAGCGTGTTTAGCCAAGTCAGCCAAGGCATAATGCGCTGCGTTTGGCGCTACCCCGGCACTTTGCAATTGTTGTCTGCGTTCATTGTAAAATCGATAAACCAACGCTGGGTTACGGGCGAATCCCTCGGGTGTCGCCACCTCTTCTACATGATGATTTTCCCACAAACCATTATTGTCGCGAAAGGTTTTTAGCCCTGATTCAGCTGAAACGCCGGCGCCAGTTAATACTACGATGTTGCTATATTGCATGCTGAAAACATGTTGCTATATTGCATGCTGAAAACACGTTGCTTTTTTGCCATGCTATCACTGTCGTTAACAATTTCCCAGCCATCAACAAGGCTGCGTTCAATTGGAGTTTGTAGTTGATTCCAAAGCGTTTTATGCTAACCGCTCTGTGTCAACGAATAGAGCTAAGCCGTGTCCACTGAGTCCCTAACCTTTAGTCAACGAATTGCGCAGCAATACGGAAAATTGTCACCGCAGGGTCGCAAGCTGGCCGATCACTTATTGCACAACAATCAAGACATGGTGCACTGCACAGTCGCGCAACTTGCGAAGATAACTGAAACGTCCAAAGCCACCGTGAGCCGGTTTTTTCGACAACTTGGTTACGATTCGCATCTCGATGCTAAAAGTGAGATAAATGCGCTACGCACCAGCGGCTACCCCATCAATTTGCATGACAGTGACAGCGGTGATTACCAAGCGGAATTAAACCGCATCCAACAAACCTTTGACAATATTGATGCAGACTCCCTACAAGCCTTCATAAACAAGCTTCGAGACGCCAGCCGCATTACCTTAATTGGTTTTAGGAACAGCTATCCGGTGGCTATGCATTTTCGTCAGCAATTGCAACAAATTCATGGGCAAGTCCGTCTTTTACCCTTACCCGGTCAAAGCATTGGCGAAGATCTCGAAGATTGGTTAGCCGATGAGGTATTTATCGTCATAGGTTTTAGACGTCGCCCTAGGTTGTTCAAGGCTTTATTGCAAAGTCTGCCCAAACACCAACTGACAGTGTTTGCCGACCCATCGGGTCAACTTTATCAAGACAAAGTCGAGCATTTGTTTATCTGTCAACTAGGCCATGAACGCGCGCTAGACAGCTACGCTGCACCCATGAGTCTGATAGCGGTAATCTGTAATAAATTGTTGGCGCTCTTAGGGGACCACGCCAAACAAAGAATCGCCCATATATCAAAGCGTTTTAGTGAACTTGGCGAAATTGAGTGAGTACAAATGTTTCGCTTGACTAATTAATGAAACAAATGTTTCATTAAGCATTCGACATCACTTACTGTTATACACTGCATGCAGCACTTTGCCACCGATACCCCTTACATGAAGCTAGCCGATCCACCAAGGGTTGCTGATGGTTATGTAGTACCTGGTGAACAAACACAGCAAACCAATAGGCAAGCACTACGTGGTCTTGGTTTGGCAGTGAAAGATCTCTTTCACGTGGCGGGTTTACCCACTGCTGCTGGCAATCCCACGTGGCTGGCAACACATCCCATACCGCAGGCAACGTCCTCTGTGGTCAACACCCTGCTTGACCAAGGTGCCAGGCTCATCGGAAAAACCATAACGGATGAACTGGCCTACAGCCTCAATGGTCAAAACATCCACTATGGCACACCAGTTAATGGCGCTAATGCCCTGCGTTTACCGGGTGGTTCGAGCAGCGGATCTGCTGTTGCCGTGGCCACAGGTAGTGCTGATATTGGTCTAGGGACGGACACAGGAGGCTCAATCAGAGTGCCTGCCAGTTACAATGGTTTGTATGGTTTTCGCCCCAGTCATGGCGTGATCAGCGTAGATAATATGGTTGCCTTGGCACCGACCTTTGATACGGTGGGTTGGATGACACGAGATTTACTTACCTTATCTCAGGTGGCTGATGTATTACTGCCCGCCGCAGCCAATGATTCTGAAGTCACACGTTCTAGCCCTTTGAAACTCATTTACAGCAGTTCACTCAACCAAAATTGTCAGCACGGCGTTCAGTTGCAAGCAATCTTAGCCACACTGGCAGCATCGGCTGATTTTACCTTGCATGATGCCCAAGATAGCTTAAATCCAAGTTTGCTAGCTAGCGCTTCACACGCTTTTTCGGTGTTGCAAGGCGCGCAAATTTGGGCAAGCCATGGTCAGTGGATTGAAACACATAGCCCCAAGTTTGCAGCGGATATTGCGGTTCGTTTTGCTTGGTGTGCCAGCCTAGATGATAAACAAATCGTCGAAGCCCAAACGATGCAAACACAATTTGTCGAGATGCTCGCCGCGCTAATGACAGCCAATAGCTTTATAATTATCCCCACTACACCGGGTCCAGCACCGCTGATAGACAGTTCGAGTGAATGGTTAACCAACTATCGCCAACAGTTACTCAATCTAACCTGCATTGCAGGCTTAGGGGGACTACCACAAATACATCTGCCTTTAGCGACAAACCCGAGCAATCCCTGTGGCTTTTCTATTATTGGTAATAAATATTGCGATAGAGATCTGTTTGAGCTGGCATTTTTAATCGCAGACACCTTATTAACGGACCTACAGTCATGAATTCGAAAAACAAATCCATCGCTTTCACTGCGCCACATTATGCAGCCAGTCAAGTGGGACAAAAAATCCTGGAGCACGGCGGCACAGCTATCGAAGCCATGGTTGCCGCCGCTGCGTCAATTGCCGTTGTCTATCCTCACATGAACGGATTAGGCGGTGACGGTTTTTGGCTCATCAGTGAACCCGGTAAACAGCCCATCGCAATTGACGCCAGCGGCACGGCTGGGGCACGAGCCCAGGCTGAATTTTATCAAGGTAATCAAACCATCCCTGCGCGCGGTGGTAAAGCGGCCCTGACAATGGCTGGCGCCGTAGCAGGATGGCAATTGGCGTTGCAACACAGCCATACATGGCAAAACGCTATTCCCCTTGCTGAGCTTCTCGCGCCGGCTATTGGTCAAGCAGAATGGGGAATCGAAGTTACGCAAAGCTTACAAGATGCCAGTGAAAAAACTTTCAACGAACTAGCTAAACTAAATCATTTCGAGCAGTTTTTGATTAAAGGAAAAAGTCTAAAAAAAGGTAAAATTTTAAAATTACCTGTATTAGCACAAACCCTCACTACTCTGGCTGAAAAAGGCTTAGCAGACTTTTATCAGGGTACTATTGCCAAGCGCTTAGCAGAGGACTTGGCCGCGGCAGGCTCCCCTTTACAACTTAGTGATTTTCAGCGCTACAGTGCTCAACAGGTGGAGGCACTTACCGTATCCACGTCAATCGGCGACTTGTATAATTTACCGGCTCCGACTCAGGGTATTGCCTCACTGATTATCCTAGCGCTGTATGATCGTGTGCAGCAACTAGCCAAAAGTGAGGCAGATTTAATCCACTTGCTGGTGGAATGCACCAAACAAGCATTTTTAGTAAGAAATCAATATGTCGCTGATCCTTCACGTTTGACCCGTCCGTTAAACGAATTTCTTGGTGAAGATGAGCTGGGCAAAATGACCAAGCAAATTTCCATAACACATGCTCTTCCATGGCCGCATGTGGCCAAACAAGGCGATACCATTTGGATGGGGGCTTGTGATGAACAAGGGCGCATGGTCAGCTACATTCAGAGTATTTACTGGGAGTTTGGCAGTGGCATAGTGTCACCACAAACTGGCATCGTATGGAACAACCGTGGGACATCATTTAGCCTTGAGCCAGACAATGTAAATTATTTGCAGCCCGGCTTAAAACCTTTTCATACCCTCAATCCTGCCTATGCAGCACTCAAAGATGGGCGCCGTATGGTGTATGGCACCATGGGCGGTGAAGGCCAACCACAAACTCAAGCAGCGTTGTTTACACGTCATGTGTACCAACAAAAACCCCTTGCTAACGCCATCAGCGAAAGTCGGTGGTTATTGGGTCGTACGTGGGGAGACAACAGCCACAATCTCAAAATTGAGCACGACATGCCCGATGCCATAGTGAGCAATTTGATCAACCGTGGTCATGACATTGCCATCGTAGATGCCTGCAATGAACTAATGGGACATGCCGGTGCAATTGTCTTGAACCCCAGTAACCAGGTGATAGCGGCGAGTGATCCCCGCAGTGATGGTAGAGCGTTTTATCCCGTTGGCTAAGCAGAATATGCGTGAACTTAACAAAATAATCAGAAGGTAATATGCAGCTAATTTTAGACAATCTTTCTACCATTTTGGCCCTAGCTACCACGGGGGTTTTTGCTGGGCTATTGGCTGGATTACTGGGAGTGGGCGGCGGCATTGTTATTGTGCCGGTTTTGTATTTTTTGTTTCAAGGTTTTGGAGTATCTCCGGCAAGTGCAATGTTAATTGCCACCGCGACATCCTTAGCTACGATCATCCCTACTTCCCTCAGTTCGATTCGTGCTCATCGGCAAAAAGGCAATGTAGACTTTGAACTACTTAAATTCTGGGCTGGTTTTATTCTACTTGGCGTATTGTTGGGCAGTGCTTTGGTGACCCTAATGGGCGGCCAGTGGCTGAGTAGCGTCTTTGGTGTAGTAGCCTGTTTGTCTGCATTAAACATGTTGTTCCGCACGGGTAAAGCTGCGTTAGTTGATACCTTACCTGGAGCGACGGGCCAGAGCATAATGGCCACCTGTATTGGGTTTTTCAGCGCCATGGTAGGCATCGGTGGCGGCACATTATCCGTGCCTATTCTGACCAGTTGCAACTATCCAGCGCACAAAGCCGTGGGCACGGCAGCCGCCATAGGCCTATTAATTTCGGTGCCTGCCGCCTTCACTATGCTGGTCTTTGGCACAACACCTGCTGATGCACCTGCCCTCACCTTTGGTCTGGTCAATATCATTGGTTTTGTCTGCATAGTGCCGTTAACGGTGCTGTTTGCCCCCCTTGGTGCAAAACTGGCGGCCAGTATGGACGCCAATAAATTGAAAAAAGTGTTTGCTGTGGTGTTGTTGATCACTGGCGGACGCATGTTACTGCAGTCTTTACTTTAGGAAATCGAGCATGAATCGCCTTAATCCCCCTCCCCGTCTATTAATGGGGCCAGGCCCAATCAATTGTTACCCACGGGTGCTTGGTGCCATGTCGACTCAACTTATCGGCCAGTATGATCCGGTGATGACATGCTACATGAATGAAGTCATGGCCCTGTATCGACAGGTATTTAAAACCCAAAATAGCGCAACTTTATTAGTTGATGGCACATCCAGAGCAGGCATTGAAGCCGTATTGGTTTCCTGTATCGAACCGGGTGATAAAGTCCTCGTGCCGGTTTTTGGTCGATTTGGGCATTTGCTTAAAGAAATCGCCGAACGCGCCGGGGCGAAGGTGCATTGTATCGAAGTGGAATGGGGGCAGGTTTTTACAGCCGAGCAGATAGAAGACGCCATTAAACTGGTAAAACCCAAATTACTCGCCATGGTTCAAGGTGATACATCCACAACCATGTTACAGCCTCTGCAGCACATAGGGGAGATATGTCGACGCCACGATGTATTGTTTTATGCCGATGCCACCGCATCAATTGGTGGTAATCCTTTTGAGACCGATGAATGGCAGTTAGATGCGGTGTCAGTGGGTTTACAAAAATGTCTGGGTGGACCAAGCGGCAGCGCCCCTATTACCCTCAGCGACCGTTATGTTGAGTTAATTCGTCAGCGTCGTCATGTAGAAGCCGGTATCGTGGCAGCCCATCATACACAGGGTACACGTCCTCGTATTGCATCTAACTATTTTGATTTAGCCATGATCCTAGATTACTGGGGCCCTGAGCGCCTCAATCATCATACCGAGGCGACATCCATGCTGTATTGCGCACGTGAATGCGCCATCAACTTGTTGGAAGAAGGTATCGACAGCAGCATCCAGCGCCATCAATTACATGGTGAAGCGATGTTAGCTGGGGTGCGTGGTCTAAATTTGCAGCCCTTTGGTGATTTGCAACACAAAATGAACAATGTGGTTGGGGTGTATATCCCCGAAAAGATCAAGGGTGACGATATTCGTCAACAGTTACTTAACGATTTTAATATTGAGATCGGTACCAGTTTTGGCCCCCTGCATGGCAAGATATGGCGTATCGGCACCATGGGCTACAACGCCAGAAAAGACGCCGTTTTACATACCTTACAATCCTTGGAAACATTATTACGCCGAGCTAAACACCCCTTGCAAGCAGGTCTTGCCATTGATAACGCTATGCAAATTTATGCTGAGCGTAAACTATGAGCCTCGCTGATTACGCCCAGCTCGTTTATCAGCGCTGTGATGAACTGGCACAGTACAGTCAAGATCCAGACTGCATGGACAGGCGCTACCTGAGCAAAGAGCATAAATCCGCCAATCAACAAGTCATGCTGTGGATGCAGCAGGCCGGTATGCGCACTTGGCAAGACGAAGCGGGCAATCAATGGGGAGCATGGCCCACAAATAAACTGGATGCCCCCACTCTGGTCATTGGCAGCCATTTGGATACGGTACCCAATGGCGGTAAATATGACGGCATACTCGGCGTTTTGCTGCCTATTGCGGCGGTGCAACATCTTAACGCCACGGGCATATCATTGCCATTTAATGTGCAGATCGTGGGCTTTGGTGACGAAGAAGGAACGCGTTTTGGCGCCACATTACTGGGCAGCCGTGCGGTTGCTGGAACGTGGCAACAAAACTGGGCCACCTTAGTGGATGCAAATGGCATTTGCATGGCACATGCCATGCGCGACTTTGGTCTGGATATCAATCGGGTGCAACACAGTGTCAGAGCCAATGATATTCATGCTTTTCTTGAAATTCACATTGAACAAGGGCCGGTCTTAGAAGCCAAAAACCTTGCAGTGGGTGTGGTAACCGGCATAGCCGGTGCGAGACGATTTAAGTGCACGGTTGCCGGGCAAGCAGGTCACGCTGGTACCGTGCCGATGTCAATGCGTCAGGATGCCCTAGCAGGGGCTGCAGAGATGATCCTGGCGGTAGAAAAGTTGGCAACTGCCGGCAAGGTTGTGGCGACGGTGGGTAAGTTACATTGTGTTACCGGTGCCACTAATGTGATCAGTGGGCGCACTGAATTTTCTTTGGATATTCGCAGTGAAAATGACGACTTACGTGATCAGGTTTTCACTTCTATCGAGGAGACCCTTGACGCCATTGCCAAGCGTCGCCAGCTAAGCCTGAACATAATACAAACCCACAGTGCAGCGGGGGTAAATTGTGCTTCAGACATGCAAGAAAAACTTTCTCAAGCGATAAAAACGTGTGGAATCAAACCCTTTTATCTCAGTTCTGGCGCAGGTCATGATGCCATGGCCATGGCCAATATATGCCCAGTGGGCATGTTATTTATGCGCTGTGTAAAAGGCATTAGTCATCATCCTGCCGAAGCCATAGCCGTGGATGATGTAGAACAAACACTCGCGGTATTATTGGCTTTTTTGCAAGGCTACCAATAACAGACTAATTTGCCGGCGTTATTATTGGCTTCCATCCGCAGGTGAGCCGCACTGATATCGCTTGCTGGGTAGACCTTATCCACCACAGCACGCAGTTTGCCAGTGACAAAATGAGCTAAACAATCCTTGTGAAAGGCTGCAATGAGCTGACTTTTATAATCAACCGTGCGACTGCGCAGTGTTGACGCTTTTAATGTCGCCCGCTTGGCGAGCATGAGAGCCATATCCAATAGTGGCACCATTCGACCTCCCAACATCGCCAAATGCATGATGCACCCATCTATCGCCAATATCTGTAGGTTGCGCCCAAGATAATCAGCGCCGACAAAATCCAAAATAAAATCAGCCTTGAATTCCCGTGCCTTGCATATTTCGACAAAATCCTCATCGCGATAGTTGATCCCCCAATCAGCACCATATTCAGCACACACAGCTAGTTTTTCTGCACTTGATGCCGTCACCACCACTTCACAATCGAGTAGTTTTGCCAATTGAATGGCCGCCAAGCCCACGCCACTTGCCCCCGCATGAATAAGTACTTTAGCCCTGGCATGTAGCTGATATTCGAACCACATGCATTGGTAAGCCGTGAGGAAAACCTCAGGAATAGCTGCCGCCTCATTGGCCTTATAAGTAGTCGGTTGAGGCAGTATATGGCGATGATCTACCGCCACATATTCGGCATAGCCACCTCCGCCTACCAATGCCATCACGCTGGCGCCAATAAACAAGGTTGTTGAGGGACTGAGATCATCAGCTAACGCGCTTATTATGCCTGCCACTTCTAAGCCCAAGATTTCACTATCCCCTTGGGGAGCAGGGTACAATCCTTGACGCTGCAATAAATCAGCACGGTTAATCCCAAAGGCAGCCACTTTGATGAGTACCTGCCCGCTTTGTAAGATAGGTAGTATGGTCTGTTGAACCTTAAGTTGTTCGGCCTGACAACCTTTGGTGTGGGCAATATATTGCATTTTATATCCGTGTTGTGGATGGCTTGGTGTTACAATTAGTAAAATTTTTTAAGAAGCTTACTCTATGTCATCTAGCGTTATTTTGCAGCCCGAACGAGAAAAATCCCTACTAAGACGTCACCCTTGGATCTTTGCCAGTGGCATTGCCCAGCAGGTTGGGCGGATGAATTCCGGAGATACGGTGGATGTGTTCAGCAGTGAAGGCCAGTGGCTTGGACGCGGCGCGTGGTCACCTGAATCACAGATCCAGGTGCGTATTTGGACCTTTGATCAACAAGAAATCATTGATAACGGTTTTTTTCAGCGACGCATTGCACGGGCACAACGTGGTCGAGAGGACATCATCGTCCGACATGGCTTGACGGCGTACCGCCTAATTGCCGCAGAATCTGATGGTTTACCCGGCGTTACCATTGACCGTTATGCCAATGTCTTGGTCTGCCAGTTATTATCGGCGGGAGCTGAAAAACATCGTGATAAAATTGTTTGGGCACTGCGCAAAGAATTTCCAGACTGTGTGATTTATGAACGCAGTGACGTAGCCGTGCGCAAAAAAGAAGGTCTGCCTGAACTCACTCAAGTGCTGCATGGCGAAATTCCAGATGAGGTTGTGATCGAAGAAAACGGGGTAAAGATTATCGTCGATGTAAAACAAGGGCATAAAACCGGTTTTTACCTTGATCAACGAGATAATCGTGCCATTGCAGCTAAATATGCCAACGACAAAACCGTATTAAATTGTTTTTGTTACACCGGCACCTTTGGTAGTTATGCCTTGGCCGCTGGCGCAAAAAAAGTCACTAACCTCGATGTATCGGATTTGGCCTTGCACACCGCTAAGCGCAATGTGGAAATCAACAAGCTTGATGTGAACAAATGTGAATTCATCAACGCTGATGTTTTTCAAGCACTGAGAGACTACAAACAGGCGCAACAACATTTTGATCACATCATTCTTGATCCGCCGAAGTTTGTTGATTCAAAAGCCTCACTCATTCGCGCCTGTCGGGGTTACAAAGATATTAATATGTTGGCCATGCAAATTCTCAAGCCGGGAGGCATCTTGTCTACCTTCAGTTGTTCTGGTTTGTTGTCTTTTGAATTGTTTCAAAAAGTCGTGGCTGACGCCGCTTTAGATGCTGGACGTGAAGTGCAATATATCGAACGCTTGGGTCAAGCCGCCGACCACCCAGTGGCTTCATCTTATCCAGAAGGATTTTATTTGAAAGGTTTGATCTGCCGAGTGTGGTAAGCGGGAAATATGTCATGGGATCCCGCATCAACAGCGGGATTTTTTATGTGTTGCTGAGTCTAAGGTCCAGCAAGGTGTTTATTTCATTTCAATGATTTCAACGCCAATCAAACATGAATTGTCACCAATGGCCTCACAACGTACTACCTTAGCACTGGCTGAAAGCGATGGAATTTGGCTACTGGTTGAGGCTATGTGAACATTCACAAGAGTACCCATTTCCATTGAGTTTTCTTCTAGCTCAAACGACATGCCGGTGGCACTGATGTCCTTACAAACTGCTTGTAAAGTACGTGTAGACTCGTCGTCTTTCACCACTAATTCGCAGGCTGAGTTAATCATCATGCGGAAAAAATTGCGTTTATCGTCGTAACCTAACATCCACTACCTCTTGCTGTTTAATATTGCCCCCCGTGTTTATAGGGCGCGCGATCAATAAAGTCAACGTCTTAATAATCAAATTGCGCTTAATTGATTTTGAATGCGTTTCACCGAAATTGGCATACTGGTTCCTAGCTGCTGAGCAAAGAAGGAGATCCGCAATTCTTCCAATAACCATCTCACTTCTTGCAAAGCCGTCGGTATCTCGCGACCCGCTGGGATCTGGCTCAAGCGACGTTGATATTCTTCTTGCACTTTTTCAATATTTAACTGATGCAATTTGTCTTTGATGGGATCAACAGGCAGTTTGTCTAAACGACGTTTGATACCCTCGATATAACGTTGCCAATCATTGATCCTGTCCACGCCAATATCGCTGACAAAGTTTGGATAAACCAATGAATCAAGGTGCTGTTTAATGTCACTGTGGGCGTTAATCATGGTCAACGGCACATTGCCCTTTAATTTTTTGGCAATACTGTGGGCAGAGGTTAAACCAACTTCTATTTTTTGAGTCAGGCTTAACACCAATTCATTGATGTCTTGGCGTACTTCATCACAACAGCGTTTAAACGCTTCCTGCGACCTTAATTCGCTGTGCTGCTGTTCACAGAATTGTTTGATTAGTTGATCGACTGCCGCATTAATACAGTCGTCTATCAGCGCGTGAATCTGACCAAAAGGGTTAAAATACAAGCCTAATTTGGCTTTATTGGGTAATTTTTCTTGTAAATATTTTATCGGTGATGGGATGGCCAGAATAATTAATTGCCGAACCCCCACTAGATGAGCACGTTGGGCTAAATGCGCTTGTTCAAACAGCTGAATAGCCACACTACTCCCTTGTTTCACCAAGCCAGGGAAGGCCTTAATTTCAAAGCCAGCTCGCTGTTCGACAAATTCTTTGGGTAGATCGGCAAATGTCCATTGGGTCAGTCCTTTTTGCTCAATCCCTGGACTGACTACCTGTACTAGACTTTGTTTGACCTTAGCTTGTAAGTCATGTTGAAGCTTGCTTAATTCTCTGCCCTGCTTGAGCAGTTGGCCCTGTTCATCAAGCACCTTAAAATTGAATTTAAGGTGCTTATCTAAGCTTTCTAGTTGCCATTCTTCAGCCCCTACCTCCACGCCGGTCATACGTTTCAATTTATCACTTAACGCTTGAATGAAAGGCACAAACTGGCCTTTTTTGTCATACATACTCAATTCATTGACACAGGCATCGGCATAGTTTGGCGCAGGCACGAAATTGCGGCGCAAACGTTTAGGTAAACTTCTTATTAGGCCAACGATAAGCTCATGACGCAGTCCCGGAATTAGCCAATCAAAACCTTGATCTTCGACTTGATTGAGTAAGGCTAAAGGGATCATTAGGCTCACGCCATCATCCTCCTCGGTGGGCTCAAAGTGGTAGCTCAAATTTAAACGTAAATTGCCTTGGCGATAAACTTCTGGAAACGAAAACTCATCGATATGCGTGGTATCTTTTTTAATTAAGGACTGCGGGTCGAAATGCAATGAATCAGCCTTGTCCCCAGCGCATTTTTGCCACCATTTTTTGAAACTTGCTTCACTGCAGATGTGCTCAGGCAGTCTGTTTGCGTAAAATTCCACTAAGGTTTCTTCGTCCACCAACAGATCACGGCGACGACTTTTTTTCTCCAGACTTTCAATTGACTCAACCACCTGTTGGTTGTGGCGTAAAAATGCGTAGTTAAGTTTAGTATCAAGATTGACTAAGGCCTGTCGAATAAAAATATCTCGGCAAACAACCGGGTCGATATGGCTGTAGGTACGTCGACGCTGACTGACCAATACCAAGCCAAATAAGGTGACTTTTTCAAACGCCTGCACTACCCCTTGTTTTTTGGACCAATGAGGTTCTGAGTATTCCGTTTTGCTTAAGTGTTTGGCTAAACTCTCAAGCCACTCTGGTTCAATTTTGGCCGCAACTCGCCCATATAAATTAGAGGTTTCCACGAGTTCCGCCACCATCGTCCATTTTGGCAGGGATTTACTCAAGCCAGATCCTGGAAAGATTAAAAAACGACTGTTTCTGGCACCGAGGTATTCACGTTCTTTATCTTTAAAACCGATGTGAGAGAGCAAACCTGAGGCTAATGCTTGATGCACTGCCTGATAATCTGCGCTATTCGCGCTGATCCCAAAACCAAGTTCTGCCACCGATTTTTTTAATTGACTCACTATGTCTTGCCATTCACGCATGCGTAAATGATTGATGAAATGTTTTTTACACCAAGTTTTGAGTTGGTTGGCACTCAATTCTTTTTGTAGCTGTTTAAAGTCTTGCCACAGCGACACATACCCTAAAAAGTCAGATTCTTTACTGCGATATTCACTGTGTTTTTCATCCGCTGCTTGGCGTTTATCTTGCGGCCTTTCCCGTGGGTCTTGAATACTCAAACCAGCCGCAATCACTAATACTTCAGATAAACAATTTAAACGGGCAGCTTCAACCACCATCCGCGCATATCGAGGGTCCACGGGCAGTCGAGCTAATTGTCGACCTATGGGCGTCAATTGTAGGCGCGACTCATTGTTGGTGATGGCACCCAGCTCTTCCAACAAACGAAAACCGTCATTAATGTTGCGAGAATCTGGCGCTTGCACAAAAGGAAACTTGTCAATTTCCCCTAAGCCCAAGGCTATCATTTGTAAAATAACCGAGGCTAAGTTGGTGCGTAAAATTTCCGGATCAGTAAAGGCATCACGGTTCAAATAGTCTTCTTCACTGTACAAACGAATGCAAATACCATTTGAAACACGCCCACAGCGCCCTGCCCGCTGATTGGCCGAAGCTTGAGATATTGGCTCAATAGGTAAACGTTGCACTTTACTGCGTACACTATAACGAGAAATACGCGCGAAGCCTGGATCGATAACGTATTTAATGCCAGGCACAGTTAATGACGTTTCTGCCACGTTGGTGGCAAGCACAATGCGACGCCCCGCATGGGATTGAAATACCCTATTTTGTTCTGCCACACTGAGTCTGGCATAAAGTGGAACAACTTCGGTATGCCTAAACTGCTGTTTGGTCAAGGCTTCTGCCGTGTCACGTATTTCTCGTTCACCACTCAAAAACACTAAAATATCGCCGGGGGCTTCACGGTCTAATTCTTCCACGGCCTCGATGATGGCTTGACTCTGGTCATTGTCCGTTTCTGACATGGGGCGATAACGCATTTCCACCGGATACGTTCTACCACTTACCTCAATCACGGGGGCATGGTTAAAATGTGTTGAAAACCTCAGGGGGTCAATGGTGGCTGAGGTGATGATTAGCTTTAAATCTGGGCGTTTGGGTAAAAGCTGTTTGAGATAACCCAAGATAAAATCAATATTGAGACTGCGCTCATGGGCTTCATCGATAATGATGGTATCGTATTGACTAAGATATCGATCCTGCTGAATCTCGGCCAACAAAATGCCATCGGTCATTAATTTCACGTAACTGTTTTCTGACACATTGTCTGAAAAACGAATTTTAAACCCCACATGCTGACCAAGTGGACTCTGCAACTCCTGAGCGATACGCTGTGCCACCGTACGGGCGGCTAAGCGACGCGGTTGAGTGTGCCCGATCAAACCCTGAATACCGCGACCAAGCTCCAAACAAATTTTGGGTAACTGCGTTGTTTTACCAGAGCCGGTTTCCCCCGCAACAATGACAACTTGATGTTCAGCAATTGCCTTAGCGATGTCAGCCTTTTTGTCAGATACAGGTAACGGTGGGTAATCGATATCAGGCACTTGCTGACGTTTTAGATTGACGATGCTTAGCGATTTTACGATGTCATCGACTAATTGCCCTTGACGCGCTGAGTCCATACTTTGGTACTGTCGAAGACGCATAGCAAATTTGTGACGATCTTTGCTCAAACATTGTTTAAGCATGGCAGTCAGTTCAGTAACGGATGGTTGGGAAGGTGTCCCAGATTGGTCGATCAAATGTTTCTCTCACAAGCTACGGCGGCGCGGATCGTAAAAGAAGGTCAGACAAAATACCAGAGTTTATGCGTATTTGGGCAGTGAACTGCCCAAATGTACGATTGTTTATTTTGCCCCTTTGGCGTAGCCATCATGTAACTGTAGATCAATGGCATGTAACAACGCAGAGCGATTAATTGTTCCGAGTAGCACTCCCTCATCATCCACAATGGGATACACTTTAGGTTTTTCGGTCATCATTCGTTGGGCTAATTCAATAATCGACATATTGGGTTTGACAGATATGGCTTCTGGGCGCATCACATCTTTTACGTGTGCAACTTGCTCACGGTAGTAACTGGATTCAATCATCCGCACTAAGCAGTCCTGTTCTGATAAAAAACCAATCACCTTATTCTGCTCATCAATTACCGGACCACCAGTTTGTTTACTTTGCAGCAAGCGTTCTACTGCATTGGCAACCGTCATATCTAGAGTAAAAGTAACGGGGCGGACATTCATATAATCGCGTACGTTTAGAGATTCCACGTAGACTCCTTGCTTATTTTGGTTGAGTAGACTTTTCCCACTTAACACTGCAAAGATAAGATCTAAGTGTGAAGTTAGCAACAATTCATCAACGTTTTATTTACATGGAATTGTGCTGTTTTTATGGTGTGATGATTTTTTGAAGTTTGCTTATCTGTCAGTATGCCCTATGCAAAGCATTATTCGCCTTGTAGACTTTCAACACCGCGCTGAGTTACACATCGGCCAGCTGCATTCACTATTAATTCACATGGCAATCTATACGAGTGCTCGTGTGCCCTAATCAGGACTTAACATGCAATCAGGACAAACAGTCCAAGCTTCCATTTTTTGGTATGATTTTGAGACCTGGGGTGTCAGCCCACAAAAAGACTTTCCTAGTCAAATTGCGGGTGTTAGAACCGATCTCGCGTTAAATATCGTGGATAAACCCATGATGGAGTATTGCCAGATCCCAAATGATTATTTACCACATCCACAAGCCAGTTTATTGACGGGTATTACACCGCAATTGACTCTCAGAGATGGTTTACCTGAAGCCAGATTTATGGCTAAAATTTACCAACAAATGACGGTACCCAATACCTGTGTTGCAGGTTATAACAGTATCCGCTTTGATGACGAGGTGACGCGTTACGGTTTTTATCGTAATTTTTACGACCCGTATGGACGAGAGTGGCAGCATGGTAATAGTCGCTGGGATATTATTGACTTAACCAGAGCGTGTTATGCCTTGCGGCCAGATGGCATTAATTGGCCGACCAATGTCGACGGAGTCCCTAGTTTCAAACTTCAAGACCTAACTGCAGCAAATGATCTTGCTCACGACGCAGCGCACGATGCCTTATCCGATGTTTATGCCACCATCGCTTTGGCTAAACTAATTAAAGAAAAAAGCCCTAAATTATACGATTTTGCCTTCGAAAACCGGGATAAAAAACACGTATCACGTTACATCGATTGCGATAATTTAACCCCATTAGTGCATGTTTCATCAAAATTACCTGCTCGCCAAGGTTGCTGCACCTGGATAGTGCCAATAGCTTGGCACCCGACCAACAAAAATGCCGTAATCGTACTCAATTTGGCCCTTGACCCTCGGCCTTTGCTCGATCTATCAGTTGAAGAAATACGCACTAAACTGTATCAACCATCAACAATGTTGGCAGAAAATGAGGCACGTTTACCCTTAAAACTTGTGCACATCAATAAATGTCCGTTTATTGCCCCTGCCAAAACCCTAACTGAAGACAACGCTCAACGTTTAGGTATTGATCGTGAGCTGTGTTTGACGCATTTACAGTTGATAAAACAAAATCCTCAATTGGTGACAACATTACGCGAGGTATTTACACAAGATAGAGAAGAACAGAGCTTAGATGCTGATTTTGCGTTGTACACCGGTGGCTTTTTTAGTGACTCAGATAAAGCCTTAATGGCGAAAGTGAATCACGCTAACGAGCGTGATTTAATGGAACTCAGCCTTCCCTTTGCAGATCAACGATTGAGTACCTTGCTTTTTCGCTATCGGGCCAGAAATTTCCCCCACACCCTTAATCAAAAAGAAATAGACAAGTGGCAACAACATCGTCTTTATCGCCTCAACGATCCCGCGTCCACTGCATCTATCAAGCTGCCAGAGTACTTGCTACAACTCGAGCAATTGAGCCAAACACATCAAAATAACCCGGATAAACTGGCGATAATCAGAGCGCTTTACAACTATGCTGAAAATTTATAACAATAAACAGTAGAAATTTGTTACAAAGCCGATAACCATTACGGGCGTAAATCAAACTATTAGGTTATAAATACTAATTGCGTAATTAGAAAGGTGATATTGATGTTAGGTGTTACCCTGCAAAGTGATGAAAGTAATCTATATTTAGATTTGGTTATTTCCCCACAGTTGGTGCAAAAACAGCTGGATGCAAAAGCCATCCAAGAGCTGATCAAAAAAAGTGCTTTTCAGCACTATTTTATCTTCGAACAAAATATATATGACGCAATTAGCAGTTACAAAACCGCACTGAAATCCAGCAGTAGTAACAGTTTTACCCAGCGTATTGGCGAGCGCCGCGATACCACCATCAAATGTAAAATACGTGAAGACGAATTGAGCGCTTCCCTCACCCTCACCTGCGGCTATGCAGGCAAACCCATCACCCTAGAAGATTTGCATGCTGTGTTAACGCAATACGGCATAGTGCGGGGCATCAGTAGTAAACGTTTAATTCAGTTGGTGAACGATTGTACCGCGGCCAACCCTGGTGATGTGTTGGAAGTAGAGGTAGCAAAAGGTTTACCCCCTAGAAATGGTCGCCCCTCCAAATTACAGCCTTTAGTCCAAAATGCTTTGGAGCGAATTCTGCGTCCACAAAATTTGGGCAATACCCGCGTTGACATGCGCAATTTAGGGGACGTTATTTGTGTTAAAAAAGGCACTGAATTGTTGCGACGCTTGCCTCCCACGGAAGGTAGATCAGGAGTTTCAGTCACAGGAACTAAAATCAAACCTAAAGCGGGAGAATGGGAAAAGTTGAGGCCCGGTGAAGGCACGGTAATCAGTGATAAAGATGAAAACTTATTACTGGCTGATATGTCAGGCATGCCCAAATTCAAAGACATGAAGATGTGGGTTGACGACACCTTCATCTGCAAAGGCGTGAATGTGGGGACGGGTAACGTCAATTATGATGGTGCGGTATTGGTGAATGGTGATGTGACTGAAAAAATGCAAATTATTGCCAAGGGTGACGTCACCATAAATGGCTTTGTTGAATCAGCCTATATTGAGGCTGGTGGTGACATCATTATCACTGAAGGCGCAATGGGCAAGGTCAATGACAGTGCGACAGAATACAGTACCAAGTTGTTTGCTAAAGGCAGTATCCACATCCAACATGGGCAAGGTTTGGATATAGTATGTAATGGTAATGTCACCATCGGTCGTCAACTTGCTTACAGTCAAATTAGTTGTAAAGGCGAAGTCTCAGTGGGGCCGGTTGACAAACCAAATGGCAATATTTTTGGCTGCATCATTAAATGCCACAATAAAGTCAGCGCAGGTACGTTTGGTGCGGTGTCGGGTAGCAGTCTGAGTATTGATTTCAGTGACGGCTTTAACAGTTTGTTAGAACGCAAAGATACACTCGACGAGTTGCTGCGCCAGATCAGGCAAAACAATACACGCCATCGTGAGCGCATGGACATTATCAAAACTAAGTTCATTCCCAAAGATATGCAAAGACGCGTTAAAGAAGCCAACGAGCTGCTTAACAATGAATCACAATTGTTGGACTGGTTAGAAACAAAAGCCAAAGAAATGAAAGAGTCTAAGGATAAATATCAGACTGATATTCAGTTAATTGCCAATAAACGTGTTTATCCCGGTGTGGTGGTCAAACTCAATAATCGTACCTGGCGAGCAGAGCGAGAGTATGATCGTGCACGAATTTTATTTGAAGGTCATCAGTGGCAGTATGCGCCTTTGCTTTAAGAGCAAAGGCTTTATTGTTCAGCCAACAGGCTGCTGTTTAATTATGCTTCAGTCTTGCCAACAGACTCGATGTATCCCAGCGATTTCCCCCTTGTTTTTGCACATCTGCATAGAACTGATCCACTAAGGCGGTTAGCGCTAAGGTGCTACCATTGGCTCTTGCTTCATCCAAGGCGATGCCCAAATCTTTGCGCATCCAATCCACCGCAAAGCCAAATTCGTAATGCCCTTGTAACATCGATTGATAGCGGTTTTGCATCTGCCAAGATTGCGCTGCTCCTTGTGATATAACCTCGATTACCGCGGCACAGTCCATCTCGGCCTGCTGCCCAAAATGCAAGGCCTCAGCTAAGCCTTGCACAATGCCGGCGATACAGATTTGGTTCATCATTTTCGCTAATTGACCATTGCCTACCGGCCCAAGTAGTTTGCTAAATTTAGCGAACGCCGCAATGGTTTGTTGCACCACCGCAAATGCCTGCGGGTCACCACCTAACATAACGGTAAGTTGACCATTCTGCGCACCGGCCTGCCCACCGGATACTGGGGCATCATAAAAACTCACCTGGTGGAAGGCACAAATTTCCGCCATCTCTCGGGCCACTCGAGCAGAAGTCGTGGTGTGATCTACCACTATTTTTTTAGGGCTAAGCCCAGCTACCACCCCTTCTTCACCCAGCATGACCTGACGTAGGTCATCATCATTGCCCACACACAATAAAATGATATCGGCGTGCTGAGCGGCTTGTTTTGGCGTATTGGCCACCTGACCATGATATTCTTGCTGCCATGCTTGCGCTTTAGTCTGGGTACGATTGTAAACCCATACCTCGTGGCCAGCCTTTGCCAAATGCCCCGCCATGGGGTAGCCCATTACACCTAAACCTATAAAGGCGACTTTTTGCATGAATGCCTATCCTTAAAACTTGAATGTTCGACTAAAAATGCCAATATACCCCACATCATAACGAGCAGGAACACCTATGCAAAACTCACTATTTGATTACCAAGTTACCCTTAACAACGGTGAAAACATTAATCTTGATCAATATAAAGACAAGGTATTGTTAATCGTTAACACTGCCAGCAAATGCGGTTTTACTCCGCAATACGAGGGTTTACAAAAGCTCCACGCTGATTTTAAAGATCAAGGCTTGGCTGTGTTAGGTTTTCCTTGTGACCAGTTCGGCCATCAAGAGCCCGGTAATGATCAAGAAATTCAGCAGTTTTGTAGCCTGACTTACAATGTGGATTTTCCCCTATTTAAAAAAATTGAAGTGAATGGTCCAAATACCGCGCCTTTATATGAATACCTCAAACAGGCAGCGCCGGGACTATTAGGCAGCAAGAGTATTAAGTGGAACTTCACTAAATTTTTAGTGAATAAACAAGGCAAAGTGGTTAAACGTTATGCACCCACCACCAAACCAGAAGACATCATAGACGATATAAAAGCCTTGTTATAAATCCCCCAGTAAGCAGAGGACGCAACATGCGAGTGGCCGTGTTCAGTGCAAAACCCTACGACAAGGTCTATTTAACCCAGTTTAATCAAGACCTTGACCTAGATTTACAATTTTTTGATAACGGCTTAAATAATCAGACTGTGGTGTTGGCCGAGGGCTTTAACGCGGTCTGTGTTTTTGTCAACGATGTCCTTGATGACACCGTACTGACTGACTTAAGTAAACGTGGGATCACACATGTTGCCCTGCGTTGTGCAGGCTTTAATAATGTCAATTTAGCCAAAGCCAAAGAGCTAAACATCAGTGTATCTCGTGTGCCTGCTTACTCGCCACAAGCGGTTGCAGAGCATGCCGTAGCGTTAATCCTCACCCTCAATCGAAAATTACATAAAGCCTATAATCGCGTGCGGGAAAACAATTTTAGTTTGCATGGCTTGTTGGGTTTTAATTTGTACGGTAAAACCGTGGGGGTCATCGGCACCGGAAACATCGGTGAAGCCTTTGTCAACATCATGCTTGGTTTTGGTTGTCAGGTAAAATGCTACGACCCCCTGCCAAAACAGCAGTTAATCGAACGAGGGGCGGAGTATGTCAGTCTTGATGAATTGTTTAAGCAAGGGCAGATTATCAGTTTGCATTGCCCCTTAAATGCCTCTTCTACGCATCTCATTAACAGCCAATCCATAGAGCTGATGCAGGACGGGGTGATGTTAATTAATACCTCACGCGGCGGCTTAATCGATTCTAAAGCGGTGATCCATGCGCTGAAAAAAGGCAAAATCGGCTATCTCGGCTTGGATGTCTACGAAATGGAATCTGACTTATTTTTTGAAGACCATTCTGCCACCATCATTCAAGATGATGTGTTTGAGCGTCTGGCAAGTTTTCCTAATGTGTTAATCACTGGTCATCAGGGTTTTTTCACCCATGAAGCCATGCAGCAAATAGCCGAAACCACGCTGGGCAACCTGCAAGCTGTGCAACAAAATAGGCAAATTGAAGCTAGGTTTTTGTGATGAAATTACTCAGGCTGCTTAGCAATGATCATAAAATATTTGCCGAGCCACAAGTACGGATGTTGCGTACCATATTGGATTTCTAGGCGTTTTAACTGCGCGTAATAACTAAGTTGTTGGTTTTTGTCTTTAAGATAATCATGAAAACAGCGGATCCCCACCTTTTGTACAATGTTCATCTGCAAAGACTCAAGTAAAGCAATCATCTGTAATGGTTGTTGCGGGTTATTCGGACTGAGACGAACTTGGTTTTTTACCTTCATACCCTGCTCTACGTAATCGAAATTGCCGTAACACATATTATTGAAACGTTGTGCGTCTTGATTAAAAAATGCCAATGAAAGTGTGCCACCCGGTTTAACTAAACTGACTAGTTTATTCACCACCGGAATAGGATCTTTCAGCCATTCAAGTACCGCATGGCAAATCACAAGATCGTATTGTGTATCTGCTAGGCCGAGTATGTCTTGCTGAACAATAGTAAGGCGCTGAGCTTGCTCACCTACGGCATATTTAGTCTTAGCAATCACCAAGGCTTCAGCGGAAATATCACTCAGGGTGACAAGGTGGCCAAGACTCAACATAGCTTGACTCATCATGCCCGTGCCGCCCCCCGCATCTAATATTGTTAAGCTGCCCGCTTGTAAATCGACCTCTTGATGTAGGTGATAAAGAAACAATTCGTGACGCAAACGCCCTTTACTTGAACCATAGATATTGCGTTCAAACTTATCCGCAATGTCATCAAAATTTTGATCAAATTCAGCCATATATACACTTAAGCCGGGTTGGCTATATCAACAAATTGCACATCAAGACCGTGATGTATGGCGAGAAACTCTCCAACGGCTTGAGCGCCAAAGCGTTCTGTGGCGTGATGACCCGCTGCAAAAAAATGAATATTCATTTCTCGTGCTGTATGGATGGTTTGTTCCGACACCTCACCGGTAATAAACGCATCAATGCCCAAGCGCGCGGCGAGATCGATATATTTTTGTCCACCACCCGTGCACCAAGCCACCGAATTAATCAGCGGTTTTTGTGCCGGTTCAACCAACGGCACTCTGCCTAAGGTATGTTCAATGCGTTTGGTCAATTGTTCAACACTTAATGACTCAGAAAATTCCCCCTTCAAGGCGATACTCACTTTGGCCGCTTCGAGATTTTCAATATTTGCGATCCCAAGCCGCTGCGCCAGTTGCACGTTGTTACCCAAGGTTGGGTGCACGTCTAAGGGAAGATGGTAGGCATACAAATTGATATCATGTTTTAGCAGAGCAGCCAGACGATTTTTTTTCATACCGGTGATGGTCATGTCCTCACCGCGCCAAAAGTAACCATGGTGCACAAAGATAGCATCGGCATTCAGTTCGATAGCACGATCAATCAGAGCCTGCGAGGCCGTTACCCCGGTTACCAAGGTTGCAACAGTGGCCCTACCCTCCACTTGCAAACCATTTGGACAGCCATCTTGGATTAATTCTGGTTTAAGCATGTCATTGAGAATGCCGAGTAATTGGAAATTGCTTAATGCCATAGTTTCTCTTAACTTGATGGTTAGAATGGCCAGCAGGCTAGCTTGATTGCTGGCTCATCTCAATGAATTGTTTAAATTCTCGCTTGGTGCGTGCTACGGATTCTGCATGGTCAACAATCGGGAGATAATAACCTAGTTTGAGCACATCGGCGTGCAAATGAGGTTGATGGATGTGTTTACTGCTTAAGTTTTTTAACTCTGGCACCCAACGTTTAATAAACTCACCATTGGCATCGTATTTTTGACTCTGGTTAGTGGGATTAAAAATGCGAAAATACGGGGCGGCATCAGTACCCACCGAGGCACTCCACTGCCACCCGCCATTGTTTGAGGCAAAATCGCCGTCGACCAACTGGCTCATAAAATAATCTTCAGCCCAGCGCCAGGGTAAAAACAAATGCTTGCAGTAAAAACTGGCTACGATCATACGTAAACGATTATGCATCCAACCTGTTGCCTTCAAAGCCCGCATGGCAGCATCGACGATGGGATAGCCGGTTTTACCGTCTTGCCAGGCCAGAAAATGCGCTTCATTGGTCGACCATTTGAGATAGTGGTAATGCTGTTGAAAAGGTTGGTTCTTGGCCACATGCGGAAAATGAAACATCACATATCGATAAAAATCACGCCAAGCGATTTCCTTTAACCAAACATAAACACCATTTCCGGGCTCAGTGGCTTGATGATGATGAGCTTGCACTAGTTGCGCAACACATTGTCGCGCTGACAGTGCGCCAATCGACAATAAATGTGAGATTTGACTGGTCCCATCAATCGCTGGGTAGTCACGATTTTCTGCATAATCTGGCGCTTTTTCCAAGATAAATTGTTGTAAAGCCTGACTGATATCGGACTCGCCAACCGGCCAAGGATTAATCTCTGTTTTTACTCGATAGGATGTGAGGTCAAATGGCACCTCTTTTGCCGTGCGCTTAGCCTTGTTCGCCTTGGTCTGGGGTGTAGGCAGGGCCTGCAACAAAATACTGAGCCAGGTATTAAAATACGGCGTAAACATTTTATACGGGCTTTGTTGTTTACTCATGACCAAGTCTGGACGGACAACACATGTATCATGGAAACACGCAACCTTAATGCTGTTTTCACTGCACAACGCTTTTACGCGTTTGTCTCTCACGCGTTCGTCCCATTCATACTCAGCGTTAAAATACAAAGCCTCAGCTTTATGGCTTTGACAAAATGCTAATAATGCATCCGGTAGCGCGCTAAAATCGTCACAATCAATCAGGATTAAGTTAACCTGACGTGTTGCTAGTTCGTCGCGCACCACGTCAAGACGGTCAAGAATGAGGTTTATTTTACACGCTGCGTAGTGGTAATGACGCCACTGCTTAGGTGTAAGGCAGTACACCGCAATTACCTGCTCATGATTGGCAATGGCATAATCAAGTGGACTGTGCCATTGGCTACGGAGATCATTGCGAAGCCAAACTACTGCAGCACTCATGTTGGATCCTTGTATCGTTGCTGGAAAAGATTAATCAGATTACGCTGTGTGTTTACGAGTTAGCGCCGCTAGACGATCATTGTTCCCGCCTTGGCACTTTCAGTTAATTTACACATAGCGTTATACTAGGCAGTGTTGGCGTTTGGTGTAAAAATTTCTTGCAAACTAAACGCGCCCTATTCCGATTTTAATAACTATTATAAGAGCAAAACATGTCAAAACCCCTAGTAAAAAATGCCTTGGTGCTGGCGATAGCACTTGGCCTAGCTGCGTGTAACGAGACCAGCACAACTGCCGTTTCAGGCCCCGTTAATCAAACACTAGTTGCTGCCGATGCCCAACAATTTGTCAGTGAAGCACAAGCAGAATTGGCCAAACTACAATACCCAGCTGCGCAAGCAGCATGGGTTTATCAGACTAATATTAACCAAGATACCGCGGCTTTAACGGCTTATTTATCAGAAAAACATAGCAGTTTGTCCACCAAACTAGCGAAACAAGCTGCTGATTTCAACGCCGTTGAAGTTGATGCCGATACGCGACGGAAATTGAATCTGATGCGCAACGGCTTAGTTTTGCCCGCCCCAGCCGATGCCAAAAAATCTGAACGTCTCGCTCAGATCACCTCTGATCTTGAGGGCATGTACGGTAGTGGTAAATACTGTCGCAGTGAAGAAGAGTGCCTGCGTTTAACCGAGATGTCGAATATCATGGCAACCAGTCATGACCCGCAATTATTACTCGAGATGTGGCAGGGTTGGCGTGAAGTATCGGTGCCAATGAAAGCCTTGTATGAAGAAGAGGTGCAAATTGCCAACGAAGGGGCACGTGAACTTGGTTTCAGTGATATCAGTGAATTGTGGCGCGGTGGTTATGATATGCCAGCGGCAGATTTTGCTGCAGAACTCGACCGCTTATGGGATCAGATAAAACCCTTCTATGATGCCCTACACTGCCACGTCAGGGCCAAACTGGGAGACCAATATGGCACTGACATCGTGCCGCAAGACAAACCGATTCCAGCACATCTATTAGGCAACATGTGGGCTCAATCTTGGGGCAATATTTATGACCTCGTTAAACCCGAGGAAAAACTCGAGGTCATTGATGTCACACAAGCCTTAGTTGATCACCAATACGATGAAATTAAAATGGTCAAACAAGCTGAGTCATTTTTTTCTTCACTCGGTTTTGAGCCATTACCCGCTACATTTTGGGAACGCTCACAGTTTCAACAACCCGCCGGCCGCGATGTTGTGTGTCACGCCTCCGCCTGGGATATTGATGACCAAGACGATCTGAGAATTAAAATGTGCATTCAAATCACCGGTGAAGAGTTTTCAGTTATTCATCATGAATTGGGACACAATTACTATCAACGTGCTTATAAAAACCAACCTTTGTTGTACCGTAATTCTGCCAACGACGGTTTTCATGAAGCTATTGGCGATACGGTAGCCTTGTCCATTACCCCAAAATATCTTAAAGAGATTGGTTTAGTGGACACAATTCCTGATGCATCAAACGATATCGGCATGCTGCTAAAACTTGCCTTAGACAAAATCGCATTTGTACCTTTTGGCTTATTAGTTGATCAATGGCGTTGGAAAGTCTTCTCAGGTGAAGTCAAACCACAAGATTACAACAAAGTATGGTGGGAACTGCGTGAGAAATACCAGGGAGTCATGGCTCCTATTGCTCGCCCAGATGATGCCTTTGATCCCGGCGCCAAATACCATGTACCCGGCAACACTCCCTATACTCGCTACTTCTTAGCCCATGTATTGCAATTTCAATTTCACAAAAGTTTGTGTGAAATTGCCGGAAATACTGATCCTATCCATCGCTGTTCAATCTATGGCAGCAAAGAAGCAGGCAGCGCATTAAATGCCATGTTGCAGATGGGAAGCAGTAAACCTTGGCAAGAAGCGTTGCAAACCTTAACAGGTAAAAACGAGATGGATGCCAGTGCTATTCTGGCCTACTTCGCTCCCTTGAAAACGTGGTTGGATGAGCAAAATCAAAGTCGTCAATGCGGCTGGGTAAACCAAGACATCACGGCCCAGCTATAACTCACTGATACATACAAGCTTGCTAAGGAAAGCAAGCTTGTATGCTAGCGTTATGAAGTGTTTTTGACAGGTAAATTGTTAAATCCACATCCTTAAAGCTGAAGATGGCAATACACGTTACTTGTGCCGCCATCGCTTTCCAAGTCTTGTCGACCCAAACACTCAAACTCGCTCAAATAAAAGCATGCACTCAAGGTGGGCGGTTTGGGGAAACATGTCCATCATGCAAGCTTTTGTTATGCGATAGTCATATTCAGCTAAATATTCTGCGTCGCGTGCCAAGGTGGCACCATCACATGAAACATATAAAATTTGCTGTGGATTGAGGGCCACTAAGGTGGGCAAAAACTCATAGGCCCCGGCACGTGGTGGATCGATCATTACCTTGCTTACGCCCAACGCTGATATTTCACTACCAACCTTTTGGGTCAAATCTGCAGCAATAAACTTTAGATTATTTAGGTTGTTTAATTGTGCATTCTGTTTGCCAGCAGCAACCATGCTTTCTTGAATCTCAACCCCGACCACCGTCTTAGCTTGCTTGGCTAAAGGAAGGGAAAAATTACCCACCCCACAAAACAAATCAAGGATCACATCATCTTTGTTTGGTGCCAACCATTGCAGTGCTTGCGCCACCATTTTTTCATTCATTTTGGCATTAATTTGAATGAAATCTTGGGGATGAAAATGCAAACTAAACCCTTCAATCGTGTAACTTCGCAGGCCGTGTTTTGTTGCATCCGCTTGTTTGTCTCGTGGATATTGCCAATAAATTAGGGTGTCATGTTCCGTCGCCCAGTGTTGCCAACGTTGTTGTTCTTGCGCTGAAATATCAGCGGTAAGGCGCATCACCATGCAGGTACCACGACTATCCTCTAATAATTCAATATGGCCCATCTTCGCTGCCAAAACATCCTGCAACAAGCTCACCCTAAGTTGCGTGTAAAGGGATTGTAATCTTGGAGTTAGCACTAAACATGTAGAGATGTCGACTATCTCACTGGAGCCCTTGCCTCTGAACCCCAGACTAACCCTGCCGTTGCGATAAGTAATGGCTAACCGTGCCCGACGCCGATACGCCATGTCTTGATCAATAAGTATCTCCAGCGTCACCGTGTGCAGTACTTTACGCAATTGTTTGCTCAACCAGCGATGTTTTGTTTGTTGCTGCTCTTTAGCATTCAGATGTTGAAAACTGCAGCCTCCGCACTGTTGAAAATGTGGACAAGGAGGTGCTATGCGACTTGGACTGGCTTGTATAATTGACTTGAGTTTGGCCAGATTAAAGCTTTTGTTTTGCTTAAAAATTTGCGCACTCACCACTTCACCGGGTAAGGCTCCTTCAATAAAGGTAACTTTACCGTCTAATCGCGCCACGCCCTTAGCTTCATGACTTAAATCTTCAACGCTAAATTCGTGTATCGGTCCACTAAGTATTGGTTTTTGTGGGTGACGACGTCTCGGTTTATTTTTCAAACAAGTAGCTCTGATCTTTACAACTATTGGATAGTCGCAAGGATTAACTAGAAAACAAAAGCAGTCTAGTCATTTACATGATTAATGTTTAAAAGTTTGTGGCGCTGGGTTTAAGCATAAAAAAATCCGCTGCACAGGCAGCGGATTTTGTAGATAAACCGAATGCTAAATTTTAGAAATGATACGTACCTTTTACGTAATAAAAGCCACCATTGTAATCAAATGGACCACTTTCATAATATACGCCACCTACAGCTGCATAGGAGTCAGGAGAGAGTTTTTGCGCTTCTTGATCCAGCAAGTTAGTTGCTCCAGCACTGATAGTGATGGTGTCTGTGACATAGTAACTTACTTCAACATCAACGGTAAAAGCTGAATCCGCTACTTCGTTCCAACCGCCAGCTTCTGCGTCATCTGCGTGCACGGCAAAGTATTCACCGAAGTAGTTAGCACGAATAAACGCACTGACGTTATCCCAGCTTTGCGCAATGGTGAAGGTGGCGCGATGGTCTGGCTCACCTTCCTCTAAACGACGAACTTTGCCTGGAGACGTTGTATCAGGATTGAATTTATCAACTTGTGTTTCGTTCCAGTTATAAGCCAAATTAAAGTTAGTATCGCTACCAGCAAAAATTTCCGCAGTATAGCTGACAACGATATCCAGACCTTGAGTGGTGGTGTCGAAGTCATTAGCAAAATAGGTTACCGCAGAAATTAATTCTGGGTTTTTCACACCTAAGCTACGCAGTTGTGTGTAGTCATTGGGGTTAACACTGATTTGGCTAGACTGCGCAATGCGGTCTTTCACTTCAATGTTGTAATAATCGGCGCTGATAAACAAATCACCACTGCGATATACCCCGCCAAAAGCATAACTGGTTGAATCTTCTGGTGTTAACTCTTTACCGCCATAAAACGCAGACAGTGGATCAGTCGGTGGTGCCAAGAAACTCTGAATTAAGTCACCGCCTACAATCGAGGTTTGGGTATTCACTACGTTGGCTTGACCCACTGTTGGCGCACGGAAACCGGTACTAGTAGAGCCGCGCAATGAAAGATCATCTGATACGGCGTATTGGAACGTTAACTTATAATTTGTGGTATTGCCGAAGGTGGTAAAGTTCTCATAACGCAAAGCGCCGCCTAACAACAAATCTTCGGTAATATACGCTTCAACGTCAACGTATGCGGCCACACTGCGGCGGGTATTGGTGCCTTGGGACTCAGGACCAAAACCTTTGAATCCGTGAGAACCAATGTTAAACCCTTGGTCTGCATAAGGCCCAGCTTTCCAAGATGCTTCTTCACCGGCAATGATTTCGAACGACTCCTCACGCCACTCCAAACCACCGGCCACACTGATGGGCTCATACAATCCAGCGTCTACATGTTTTACCAAATCAAGGTTAAACATTTTTTCTAATTGAATATATTTACCGGTGTCAAACTCTGTTGGCGTGGTTAAGCCCAGTGATGGGTTTAGGGTGTTACGTAAATTAAAGGCTGATTCACTGCGACCAACAGAGCCACTAATGTCGTACATTACTTCTGCTAACATACCACCTTTAATTTCACCCTTTGTGCCCATCGCTAATGACGTATCGGTAATGTTGCCACCAAAGGCAGGGGTATAACCACCCGGAAAGATTTGGTTCATGGCAAAACAATTCGGGTCAGCGACCATAGCTGCGTAAGCCGCTGTGGTGAGTACGTTGCCGTCTGAACCATCTGCATTCTTGGGGATGGGTACCTCAGCACAGGTTCTGGCTTGACCTTGAGCTTGGCCTACGTCACCCACTAATAAGGTAGTACCGTCGTCTGCAGAATACACAGAACCACGGTTGTGTGGGTTGCGATAATAGAAACCACCTGTCACATCACGCTCAGAATAGTTACCAAACATGTAGAATTCTTTGTCGTCACCCAGATCTAAACCCACGTTACCAAACAAGGTAATATCATCTTTGATTTCTGGATTACCCCAAATCTGCGCAGGATCACCTACCGCTGTATTACCTTGAGCAATAAGGTTGGCCGCATCGGGACGTTGCACACTGCGGCTAGTTGCATCAGCGTTTTTAAGTTGGAAACTGAGGTTAGCAAAACCATCTTTGGTAAACGGCATACCCACATTACCCGCGTAGGTCGTTGTGCCGCCATCGCCTTCTGAATACTCACCATATTTAACCGAGAATGAACCACCGTCATCGTCGTTTTTAAGCACAAAGTTCATTACCCCGGCAATGGCGTCAGAGCCGTATTGTGCCGCTGCACCGTCACGTAATACTTCTACTTGTTTGATGGCGATACTCGGAATGACAGAAATATCTGGACCTTGGGCACCGTCGTTTACGCCGCCACCTTGGAAAGCAATAACCGAAGCACGATGGCGACGTTTACCATTAACCAACACTAAGGTGCTGTCAGAAGGTAAACCACGCAAGTTTACTGGACGAATTAAGGTTGCCGCATCAGAAATAGGCTGGGCACGAGCACTGAACGAGGGAATTGCCCCCACCAACAAATCTAACATGTCTGCAGAGCCCGCTTTATCTAACTCTTCGCCACCGATGATATCAACTGGGACTGGCGAATCTGCCACAGAGCGCGGTGCACCACGTGAACCAACGATGGCAATCTTTTCGACATTTGCCGCATCTTCTGCATCCGCTGGCGCTTCTTGTGCGTTTACCGCAGAAACAGATGCCAGACTCAGAGCAGCTGATGTCGCAATAATTAAACGAATATTTTTCGCCAGAAGTGATAATTTTGTGTTCATAGTTTTGTCCATATTCTAGTTATTGGATTGCCGTCATTATTATAATCGTCAGCTAGGCAAGTATGCTTTCCAAGCTCAACGTCGAGGCATAGTGGATTTACTGTAAAACTAAAAAAGAACGATTCGAAAAACAAAACTTCAGGAAGAGGATCACTAGGCTATATCTAAGCAGATCAGACCTATTCATTTTTCCGTTCGCGTCCGTACCTTAACACTAATCAATGGCTTTGATCACATATTTTGTTAACGAAATATTTACTTAAACACACTGTTTTTGTTGAAAACGCCACAGCGGTTTATAAAAAAAACGACGCTGGTAGGCGTCGTTTTTTAACTTGTTTTTGGCCGTACAAAGTCGCGCAAATTAACGGGTTAACCGTTGTTGCATCGACCATAACTTCATGAACAATGACTCAACTGCGGTACTTGCTGCCAGACCAAAACGCTCTGCAATGTTTTTCTTCTGTGTGTATTTTACGGTGAAGATTTTGCGTTCTGCGTTGGCTTGTAACAGAAAGTCATCAGAGGTCTGTATCTGGTCAACAAGACCTAGTTCTAGGGCTTGACTCCCATACCAATATTCACCCGTAGCCACCTTATTGATATCCAGTCCCGGGCGATGTTCTTGCACAAAACCTTTAAACAGTTGGTGCACTTCTTCTAACTCAGCGCGAAACTTTTCGCGACCCTGTTCATTGTTTTCACCAAACATAGTCAAAGTACGCTTGAATTCGCCAGCAGTGTGTTGTTCAAACTCAATATTGCTCTTTTTCAATAGTTTATTGAAGTTGGGTAACTGTGCGATGACACCTATTGAGCCAATGATGGCAAACTTGGCAGCCAATACCTTGTCGGCCACACATGCCATCATATAACCACCGCTTGCCGCCACTTTATCCACTGCTATGGTTAGGCTAATCTTTTTGTCACGAAGGCGTTGCAATTGTGACGCGGCCAAACCATAACCATGTACCACACCTCCACCACTTTCTAGACGCACTAAGACTTCATCTTTTTCATTGGCCACAGTAAGAATGGCGGTGATTTCTTCCCGTAAGAAATCAACCTCATGGGCGTCCATCGATCCCTTGAAGTCGATGACAAACAGTTGGCCAGTGTTATTCTCATTAGCAGTTGTTTGTTTCTTCTGGCTTTTAGCCACTTTTTTCTGTTCTTTGTGAAAGCGTTTGAGTTGCTCTTTGCTCAGCATCATCTCTCGTGAGTAATTGGCCACCTCTTCCAATTTGTCTGACAACGAGCTGATCTCTAGATGTCCTTTACCCATTTTCTGGCGACTGGCCAAACTCAATATGCCGCCTACCGCCAATAAAAGCGCAATAACAATGGTTATGGCCTTGGCAATAAACAATCCGTACTCGTATAAAAATTCCAAGCGAAACTCTCCAGTTAAATTTTGTGTGGTTATGGGGACAAAAATTAAAAAAAAAAGCCAAGTCAACAGACTTGGCTTTTTTAAGCGATTAACGTTGATTAGTTGGCGACAACACTTGGGTTGCCTACCACAATGGTTGCTTGACCCAGCATGTCTGATGCAAAAAACTTAGCAATTTGTGATTGCATTTCTAAGGTAGTGGCAACGCTCAAACGCGGATTGAGCAATGAACTGTGTTCACCCGCGATGAAACGCACAATGCCGTTACCAGGCTGAGTTGAGCTAACCCCTTCTAGGCCAATCAGTTTAGCCAAGGCTTCTGTTCCCGCCAACGGGGCAACAAAGTTTGGAATAACTTGGTCTGGAAGCGCAACTGAACCATCGTCATTTGTTCCACCACCCACAACTTCAGCCATGTATACCGCCGTATCTTGGGCACCCAACATCGCCGCAAAGGTGTTTGGGTCTCCTGCATCAAGCAAGGTTTGTGCAGCGAACTGGAATTGACTAAATAACGCTCTAGCACTGGCTTGTTGAACCGCAGTAAAGCCCTGTGAAAACGCGACATAGGCAGGTGCAATGGCGGCTTGCAAGGGTAAACCGTTAGTTTGTGCATAAGCACCTAAAAACTGTTGGAAGTCCGTGGAAGAAGCGGCAAACAGTGAACCTTTAACTAAATTGCCGAAGGCTGCCGATTCCAGTAAGAAACCTGCAATGCCGCCGCCAGGTACGTTTAACCCTGCCGCATTAATTTTGAACATGCCATCAAAGCCTGCAAGCTGAGGATTGACCGCTGCCAGCGAAGTATTTGCCATGGTTACCGCTGTAGTGGCGATAATCGAGCCAAGTGATTGACCAGCCATATAAACGTTGCTTGGATCAATATCGACTTTACCAGAAGCTTCAACTAAGGCATTCAAACCCAAACGCAAACCCAGCACATCAGCAACGGCTTGACGGGTATTGTCGCGTGCAGTCAACAAACTGCTCAGGTTAAAGTAGTCAGTGGTCGACCCACCAAAACCACCCGACGCGTTGACAATCTGACCGTTTTCAAGTGTGAAACCGCGACTACCATGCAGTGGGTTGTCAATAGCAACCGTCGCAAAACCGGCAATCGACAAGGCCCCTGTCATGGCCAGCATATCTTCTTTTTTCGACGTAATACCGTGAGCTAAAATGACCACGGGCCATCCTGCTGCTGGCTTAGATATAGGTTGAATAGCAGGATTTAAACTTGCCAACAGCGCAACTACGTTTTCATCCGGTACAGTTACCTGTACTGCCAAGGTTTCGGTGCCATCAGCATTTCTGCCTTGAGGCGCAACAATCGGACTATAACGGGTAACGTGGCGGCCATCGTCGATGCCCAAAGCACTGACATCTAAATCAAGTAGTTGACCACCTGAGGCGGCTTGACAAAGACTGTTGTACGGACCAACAGGCAATGTACCGTTAGCAATTAAACCGGGGATGTTAGCAGCGCCAATCCCTCTAAGTGCCAAACCATTAGTACAAGCAGCATGCCAAAAGTCTGTCAGTGGCGCTGTCGTACTCAAGTAGTAAGGTAGGTTAACCGAACCAGACGCCACCTTCACAGTACAGAATGGACCAACTTGGGCAAAGGTGCTTGCCGCTGTTGAAAACAGAGGCGATGTTGGGTTGGCTAACGTAGCAGTCAAACCAGCGCAACTATCAAGGCCATAGGCCCGCAATCCTGCTAACTGTTCAGCAGACAACAGTGAAGGTGCCAATACGTCAAAAGCCGTCTTGTCAGCACTGGCATCCACTTGAATGACCGGTAAATACTGTGCAGCAACAGACGCAGGCGCCCCCTGCCCTAAAGCCGTGGCAAACCCACCAATCTGCACACCTTTGATGGTGCTGAAGATATTATCGGTAGATTGTGTGGTAAACGTTGAACTGTAAACAATGGCGTCTTTGCTTACGCCACCTTGACTAGTGATCACTGCTTCATAAGAATTAATCAGGCCTTGCAAGGCAAGTTGTGACGCTGAAGACAAAGGTAAGGTATTGATGTCTTGACGCACTAGCTCATAGCTTGTAGACGGTTTTAAAGCACGCCCGTCTGAGCCTTTTAAACCTGTGGTCAACACTACGTAATAGGACGTAGAGCCTTCAAACGCTTTCAGTGGAATGATGGCAATGCTGTTGCCCGACGCCTGAGAAACGAAATCAACCCCAAAGGTCAACTCTTCATAGATTTTACAGCCGGTTAATGGTGATTTAGTTGTACAGTCGCTGTCTTTTAAATCTCCACCAATTGCCCCTTTAAACAAACGCACAGAGCCAGGCGTTGATACAGACGCGGCGTCTAACGTCACACCAGCAGGATGTGAGGTGGAAATCGTGAACGCTTGCTGAGTTGACCAACCATCTAAACCACCTAAAGCAGCTGAAGGATTACCAAAATCAACTCCGGCTCCAGATACTTTGCCCGCTACTTCGTCGGGCATCTCCAGTGTGCCATCTTGAGTCTGAGCAGCCAAAGCAAAAAGCAAGTCAGTTGGAACAGGCAGTACACCAGCAGTTGGATCAAACAATACACGAGAGGCTGGCTTTTCAGTCACGACGTCTTTTTTTAACTCTATGATGGAGTCACCGCCACAGCTACTTAAACCAAAAGCCAAGGTGATACTCGTACAGAGTAATAGTTTTTTCATTATGTTTCCCCGAAATGCAAAGGCCATGATCTTTGTTACGACTTATTTGCTTGAAGGCCTTAGTGTCGATGAGACACTTAACAGCCGACAACACTAACAAGTAAGACCAGTAAACGTTGCTGCAATATTATTGACTTTATTTGGTTTTTGCAAAGCATTGTTAATTATTTGTACGCTGAGGTTAAATTCTATTCAAACCATTAGCTTACTGCAAAAGAAGGTTTTTCAATGTTATGATCTCTGCATCAAAAAACTATGTTATTTATTCATGCAAAATTATATTCCTGCCCCACAGTGTTTAGCAGATAAGGTTATTTTAGTCACAGGTGCCGGTAGCGGTATTGGTCGAGAAGCAGCCCTTCACTACGCCAAATTTGGCGCAAGCGTTATTTTACTCGGTAAAACAGTCAGTAAGTTAGAAGCGGTATATGACGACATCATCGCTGCAGGCGGACAAGAACCCGCCATCGTGCCACTTGATTTAGCTGGCGCCACCCCTAGCCACTATGCTGGCTTAGCTGGTTCAATTGAACATCAATTTGGCAAACTAGACGGTGTACTGCACAACGCCAGTCAATTGGGTGAATTAGGTCCTTTTGAGCACATCAAAGTGGAGACTTGGCAGCAAATCATGCAAGTCAACGTCAACAGTCAATTTTACTTGACGCAAGCCTTGTTACCCTTACTCAAAAAATCGCCGGCTGGCTCAGTGATTTTTACCAGCTCAAGTGTAGGCGTAAAAGGTCGCGCGTATTGGGGAAGTTATGCCGTGTCCAAATTTGCAACACAGGGCATGATGGAAGTATTGGCTGATGAGTTTGAAAACACTGCGCTGCGCGTTAATTGTATCAACCCTGGGGGGACTCGCACCGCCATGCGAGCTAAAGCCTTTCCTGCAGAAAATCCAGACTCTTTGCCCAGTGCGGCAGATATTATGCCTGTTTACATTTACTTGATGGACAGAAGTCGTAGCCAAGAAAATGGCCAAACCTTCCATGCTCAAAGCAAAAAATAACTGCACATAAAAAAGGCAGATACATTTATCTGCCTTTTATTACGATGTTAGACCTTTCAGTCTTGATCAGCTTTTGCCCACGAGTCACGTAAACCAACCGTACGATTGAACACTAAGTGTTCAGGTTTACTGGCACTGTCCACGCAAAAATAACCCATGCGTTCAAATTGAATGCCTACACCTTGCAGGGCATGCTGTAAGCTGGGTTCGACTACCGCTTGTTTAACCACTAATGACTCAGGATTGAGGGTACTGAGAAAATCTTCTTCACCGGCAGGATTGGGCACCTTAAATAAGCGATCATATAAATTAACTGTCGCCCGCACGCCATGTGAAGCCGACACCCAATGAATCACACCTTTGACTTTACGACCGTCTGCCGGATCTTTACCCAACGTCTGTGGATCATAACTGGCGTAAATAGTGGTGACATTACCTTGCGCGTCTTTCTCAACCCGCTCGGCTTTAATCACATAAGCATTGCGTAAACGCACTTCTTTACCCAAAACTAAGCGTTTGAACTTTTTATTGGCTTCTTCTTTAAAATCCTCAGCTTCAATGAAAATTTCTCGTGTAAATGGCACCTCACGCGTTCCCATACTTTCATCGTTAGGATGATTTTGCGCGTGTAGTACCTCTACTTGCGTAGCAGGAAAGTTTTCGATAACTAATTTGACTGGAACCAAGACCGCCATTGCCCGTGGTGCACTTTCATTTAACTCTTCACGGATACAGGCATCTAACATCGACATTTCCACCAAATTATCCATTTTGGTCACACCGATACGTTTACAAAATTCTCTGATGGAACTTGGAGTAAAGCCTCGGCGTCTGAAACCAGCAATGGTTGGCATGCGAGGGTCGTCCCAACCACTGACATGGTGCTCAGACACCAATTGAATCAGCTTACGTTTACTCAAAACGGTGTATTCTAAATTGAGGCGCGAGAATTCGTATTGGCGCGGCTGAGTTTGAATCGAAATATTATCGATGACCCAATCATACAAACGTCGATTGTCTTGGAATTCCAGAGTACACAAAGAATGCGTAATGCCCTCAATAGCATCCGAAATACAATGGGTAAAATCATACATCGGGTAGATACACCACTTGTCGCCTGTTTGGTGGTGATGAGCAAATTTAACTCGGTACAAAGCGGGATCACGCATACACATGAATGGCGACGCCATATCAATCTTAGCGCGTAACAAACAGGTGCCTTCTGCGAACTTGCCAGCACGCATTTGCGCGAAAAATGCCAGATTATCCGCTATTGGCGTATCACGATAAGGACTATTTTCACCGGGTGCCTTCAAAGAGCCTCGCATACGCCGTACTTCATCCGGTGTTGAGAAATCCACGTAGGCCAAGCCTTTTTCAATGAGCTCAACGGCATAACCATACAGCTGTTCAAAATAATCAGATGAATAGCGGATTTTATCGTGCCACTGAAATCCCAGCCAACTGACGTCTTGCTGAATGGAATTGACGTAGTCAATGTCTTCTTTTTCAGGGTTGGTATCATCAAATCGAAGGTTGCAATATCCCGCATAATCCTGAGCGATGCCAAAGTTTAAACAGATAGACTTAGCATGACCGATATGCAAATAACCATTTGGTTCTGGTGGGAATCGGGTTTGGATAACAGTGTGCAAACCATTACGTAGATCGGTATCGATAATTTGACGAATAAAGTTGGTCGGACGACTTTCGGTCTCGGCCATTTAGCATACCCTCTTGATTGAAGCGACGAGAAAAGAGCGCGCAGTTTACATCAGCTTACTGCTACAACATAAGGATTTTTGTCACAAAATTCATCTATATTCATGGCCTACAAGGCAATATCAAGCGCTGCAGATCTATTGCAACAGAGTAAATTGTCCGCAAAAAAGTGAACTATTTACCTCGATTTGCATATTCTTGAGGACGTAAACCGAGCGCTGGTGTATAACCATGCTAGTTTGGTTAAACCGTCGCGTGCGTGCGTCGTGTACGTGGCGAACGAGTGTCAGGAAGTACAGAAAAACACATGAGAGATAAAGCGACCTCCATTGATATCGCCCACCGTGCAGGCGTGTCCCAGTCAACCGTATCGCGTGCCCTGCGGGATAGTCCACTTGTTAACAAAGAAACCCGAGATAAAGTACAGGCCATCGCCGCTGAACTGAATTACAAAGTCGACAAAAACGCCAGCAATTTACGCCGGCAGCAAAGTGCTACCCTTGCGCTCTTACTGTTTGAAGATCCCACCTCGGATGATTCATTAATCAATCCTTTTTTCCTATCGATGCTTGGCAGTATCACCAAAGCGAGTGCCACGGCCGGCTATGATTTATTGGTATCATTTCAGAATCTCAATGATGACTGGCATGCAGAATACGAAGATTCCAATAAAGCCGATGGCATTATCTTGCTTGGTTATGGTGACTATTTAGATTACCGCGATAAGTTAAGTAAATTGGAGGAACAAGGTACACATTTTGTGCGTTGGGGCGCTCACGATGCTGAACATCCGGGTGTGTCTATTGGAAGTGACAATATTCAAGGTGGCTTTGACATCACCCAGCATTTGATTGCCTTAGGGCGCAAGCATTTCGCCTTTATCGGTGGCGCAAGTAAAGCCTGCCCAGAATTTCTAGATCGCTACATTGGTGTGACCAAAGCATTACAACAGGCGGGATTGGTGCATGATGAGTCCATGCAGATCGAAGCCATTACTACCGAGCAGTCGGGTTATGAAGCCACGCAATCGTTATTGCAGTCGGGCAAAAAAGTCGATGCCATTGTCTGTGCCAGTGACCTCATTGCCATGGGTGCGATGCGCGCGTTGCGTGATAATGATATTCGCATTCCAGAGCAAGTGGCAGTCACCGGCTATGACAACATACCCAGCTCCAGTTTTACCAACCCTGCCCTAACAACGATGCAACAGAATACCAAGCTAGCCGGTGAAATCCTGGTAAAAAATCTATTGCAATTGATTAATGGTGCGCAGTTAAGTCAAGTATTACTGCCCGTAGAGCTAGTGGTGAGACAATCATGTGGGGCACAAAAAAGTACGCGCCAATTAGCCAATTAGCCAATTAGCCAATAAAAAAGGTAGCCACTGGCCACCTTCTACCAAGCGCGACGTAAGCGCTATTTGTCACTCATCAGGGTTTGCAATTCAGCTAACAGCGCTGTACCTGTTACCTCGCCTTCTCGTAACCATACCGCTACGCCATGTGCAGGTACGTCAGCAGTCAGTTGAAGATCATCACTTGTCACTGCTATAACATCGTCACTCAGTTGGCTTTGCCATTTCCCAGTTTGCATGTACTTGCTGATGGTAAATTGCGTAGCATTTTCCCCTTTGTTTAGTAAAACCAAGGCGGTTTGACTCACGCCATCTTTCACCAATATTCGATAAAACGCCGCCCGATCGCCTTTAAGTTCAAGCATAAGTTGTAGGCCGTTTTGCAGAGCTGGCAGATTTTTACGCACAGTGGCAATGCGACTTAGCGCTGCATGAATAGGATGTTGTTTGGCTAATTCAATATTAGCCTGCCCTAGATAGTTGCGGTTTCCCTTGTGTTCAGCCAGTCCCCGCATAAATCCTAACTCAGACCCCTGATACACCACAGGGATGCCACGTACGGTAAATAACCAATTGTTGGCGTCAATGAAACCAGCATCGCTAGCATTTAGGCGAGGCATATCATGATTATCATAAAAGGTGGCCAGCTCGTAGGGATTAGCGTAAGGACCATGGGTTAAATACAAGCTTTTGCCTAACTCAGCAAAATCACTGTGTGGATTTTCGAACACCGCCGTCATGGCTTTTTGCATGGGAAAATCCAATACACTGATCCCACCATTTTTGGGCAAGGTATGCTGGGCGATAAAATTAGCGTCGTAGTCAAAACTTTCACCAAACATATAAAACTGTGGATGTTTATTTCGCACCGCGTCAGACATACGTTTCCAAAATTCATGAGGAACATGTTTGATGGTATCAATGCGAATGGCGTCTGCACCCTGCTCTATCCAATACAAATAAGAGTTAATCAAATAATCACTGAGATTTTGATTACTTTCATCCAAGTTCGACAACTGTAAAATATCGGGATAGGTGTGAAAAAACGCATGCAGAGGATTGTTAACATCTAGCTGCTCTGGAGCTAAGTTTTGATGATCGGCCACTAGCTTATTGTCGATGTCATACAACTCACCAAATTTGGCTTGATCAACTGGCATACTGAAAGACGGTGAGCCGTGGTTGGCGACAATATCCAGTACCGTTTTAAGGCCATACTCAGACCGCAAGGTGTGGGTAAATTCTTTATAAGATAAACCAAGCGAAGGATAGTGTTCGTCAACTTGGTAGAAGTTATTCGCCCAGTAACCATGATAACCGGTTTTGCCACCGTCCTTAAACGCGCCACCAAAGGTAATCGGCTCACCACCGGTAAAGACTTCATCAGGGTTATCAACAATTGGGGTTAACCAAACGGCTGTAAAGCCCATATCACTGATGTATTGAGCATTGTTGACAATACCTTGGAAGTCTCCTCCCATGTAGCCAACATAGGCCACCTGACCAGAGTCTCCCACTAGGGGTAGCTGCCAAGTGGGATGCTTGCCGCCTTGATCAACATGGTTATTACTGGCATCACCATCCACAAAACGGTCAGTCATCACAAAATACACGGCTTCTTTCACAAAAGGTTGTTGTGTGCCGTAAAAGTCACTGCTTACTTGGGCAATGTTTGTCTGTTCACTCTGCTGTGAACCACCACATGACGCCAGCACGACACTTACCGCGATAACAACAGCCGATTTACTGAGAATTCGAGTCATATTCATGTTTATCCTCATTGTGTTGTGGTGCCTTGCACATCGTTTACGCGGAACACCGACAATCCACCAAGGATCATCGAAACACCGGCTAAGATAAGAATGTAAATCGCCTGATTTTCGAATAAAGCGCTTAAAATCCACCCTGAAAAAATACCGGAAATGATCTGCGGGGCGGCGATGGTAAAATTAAAAATACCCATGTACACCCCCGTTTTATTAGCCGGCAACGAGCCCGCCAACATCGCATAAGGCATCGCCAGAATGGCCGCCCAAGCGATACCGACACCAATCATGGGTAAGACTAAAATTAAGGCGCCCATGGGTACTTCAACCTCGGTAAAACCGAGATGGGCCATAACCAGCTCAGGGCTATCAATAAACATAAAACTGATGTAGCTCAGCCCGCCCAATATCAACGAGCTTGAGTAAATTAGTTTACGGCCAAATTTATCCGCTAAGCGTGCTAACACAATGGAAAATATGGCAGCAAACAACGAATAGGCCGCAAATAATATTCCCACCCAATCTCCCGCTGCTCCTTTGGCCGCCAATACACTGGCTGGGATCTCACTTAAACTACTCAAATAGGCTGGATCAAACCATTTAACCTCCACGCCCCAAATGTGCTGAGTGATGGCTGGCGTGGTATACACCCACATAATAAACAGGGCAAACCACGAGAAAAACTGCACAAGTGCAAGTTGGCGCATGGTGGTTGGCATGGTCACAATAAGTTGCCAAAAGTTGGCTAATTTGGTGCCAATTGACGTTTTCACTGCCAACTCTTTGGCGACGACGTCCGCGTCCATACCTTTGTAGGCATAGTAGTCCTTGGGGGCGTATTCTTTGGTACGAACCACTGTCCATAAAACCGAACCAAGTAATACTGTTGCCCCCAGATAAAATGCCCAGGTTACTGATGGCGCCACTTCTCCCGCTTTAGCGGTATTTTCTAAACCCACCACGTTAGTCAGAATAAAAGGCAACATAGAGCCAATAATGGCCCCTAAATTAATCAATAGTGACTGAACCGAATAACCAATATTTCGTTGGCTAGCAGGTACCATGTCTGACACTAAGGCTCTAAATGGTTGGAAACACACGTTAAACGAGGCATCCATTAATGCCAACATCATCGCCCCAAATAACATCGGCGCTAAAAATGCGACAAACAAGGGGGCATTGGGCATCAACAACATTCCAAGGGCTGCCGCGATGGCACCCGCCAAAATAAACGGTTTTCTTCTGCCGAATTTATTCCAAGTGCGGTCTGATGCTGCACCGACAATAGGCTGTACCAACAAGCCCATAATAGGAGCGACTAACCAAAACAAAGACAAGGAATGCAGATCTGCCCCTAAGTCTGACAATATTCGACTGACGTTTGCATTTTGCAAGGCAAAGCCAAATTGCACACCGAGAAAGCCAAAACTGACATTCCAAATTTGCCAGAAACTTAATTTAGGTTGAGTTGTATTCATTTGATGATCTCGGATAAGCCAAATAAAAAAGGCATGTATTATTGCATCGAAAGTGAGGCAAAATGCCCTAATGTTAATAAAAGGTAACAGTAAAAGCGCCTAGACTACCGTTATTAACTAAATCATAACAACTACTTGCATACGTATTCACGTAACCTGATGAAAAAAACCTGCATTCCCCACGGTATAACTTGTCTCACCTGCTGATTGTGGTACAAAAAGCCATCATTTTTATGACCTCTTAGTATGATGGATCCACAAAAACACATCGTTATCGTCGGCGGCGGCACAGCAGGTTGGATGGCCGCTAACTTATTTCAACATCAATTAGCACCGCTTGGTATGCGCTGCAGCTTAATTGAAAGCCCCGATATTCCCACGGTTGGCGTGGGTGAAGGATCCACTCCTCAGCTCAAACAATTTTTTCAACAACTTGGCATAACAGAATCAGAGTGGATGCCAGCGTGTCAGGCTACTTACAAAAATGGCATTCAGTTTTGTGATTGGTCAACCGAAGCCGGTTATGAACAGTATTTTCATCCCTTTCCATCGGCCGTAGATAAACAAACCGCAAAGGGTTTTCTGCAACACTCCATCGCCCGTCAACGTGGCGTCGCCGTTGACGCCCAACCCGATCGCTTTTTTCTGGCTGCTCAGCTTGCTAGGCGTCATCTTTCACCCAAAGTGTCATCTAAGGGCGCAGTGCCTCTCGGTTATGCTTATCATTTTGATGCCGCTCTGTTAGGTCAATTTTTACAAACACGTGCCACCGGTCGTGGCGTAGTTCATCTGTCTGGAAAAGTAGTCAGTGTGCAACAACATCCAAGTAAGGCCATCGCTTCAGTTACCCTGGATGATGGGCGAGTGATTAAAGGAGATATTTTTGTTGACTGCAGTGGCTTTCAAAGTTTGTTAATGCAGCAACATTTAGCCGTGCCCTTTCATTCCTATGCCACACAATTGTTTAATGACAGTGCGGTGGCAGTGGCGAGTCCACGCTTGGACCCCCTGATGTCGCAGACCAAGGCCTGTGCGTTAACTCATGGCTGGCGCTGGCAAATTCCCCTCACTCATCGCACCGGCAACGGTTATGTGTTTAGCAGTGCTTATTGTGATACACAACAAGCCAGCGAAGAACTTGTTCAGGTGCTTGGTGTAAACGCAAATGATTGTGACATTCGGCATTTAAAAATGAAGGTAGGCAGAGTCACTGAGCATTGGCGACACAATTGCTTAGCCCTAGGTTTAGCTCAAGGTTTTATTGAACCCTTAGAAGCCACTGCCTTACACTTGGTGCAAGTCACCTTAGAGTCTTTTATCAGTGCTTGGCAAGCAGGAGGCTTTAGTCAACAACATCAGGCAGAGTTTAATCAGCGCATAAATGCACGCTTTGATGGCATCCGCGACTACATAATGTGTCACTATTTGATGAATAGTCGTACCGACAGCCAATATTGGCAGGATAACCGACATAATTCTCAGCAAAGTGATTCACTGCGGGCATTATTGGATTGTTGGTTTGCTGGCGGCGATTTAATAGCGGAAATAAATCGTCAACAAATAGCTGCCTATTACCCTGTAGTTTCTTGGTATTGTTTACTGGCTGGTTATGGTCGTTTTCCCACTAAAGGCTTGGCAAACGTTACGCAACTGATTGATTTAAAAGCTATTGATGAGCACATGACTGGTTTATGCCAGCATTTTTTAAGTCATGAACAAGCGCTACAAGTGGCGAACGTTTAGCAAGGTTATTCGGTACTGAAAAAACCTTGGGAAAGTTAAGGGCTAATCAACCCATCCACAGGATGGGTTGAGGTACCTTTGAAACATCAATGAAATATCGATGAAGACTCAGTGTTACTTAGCCCTTGTTTACCTTGCGACGCAGCATCACCACAACACTCAACAAAGCTAACAGCGCAGCACTTGGCGCTGAAACAACACTAGCAAAGTTCAAGACATTTAAGGACTTAAAGCTGGTATTAACTTGAATGTCATCAAGGAAATTGCCTACCGTACCTGCATAGGGTGTCACCGAGGTAAAACGCAAGGTGGTTACAGCATCTACCGCTTGGAAACTGTTATTGAATAAGCTCCATTGTTTTACCTCATGGTCGTTTAGTAAGGTAGAAAAAAACTCACTATCATCGCTGGCCAACAGGCTCACTAAAAAGGCTTCATTGCTGCTTGCCCTGGCACTGTAAGCAAAACTTAAGTCGTACCACATGCCAATTTGTGTCGCAAAACTCTGATAAATTGAAAACGGCTGACCATTGCCGGCATGGGCATTGAGTTCAGCGTGCTGAGACCCTTCATAAGCCTTGAAACCACCGTAGTTGTCCCAGATTTCAATGTTACTGCCCGACCACCCCTCGACATCATCAGCATAAAACCATGCCCAACTTTTTGATTTCACCGCGGTATCTTCAAAGCCACCGTTTTGAATTAAATTTGCAGCAGATGGTGCTACCCAAGCTAGCCAACACAATGTCACTAACACCACTGATCTTACACTTTGCATCACGTTCCCCTCAGACAATTCAAACCATGGTATATGCTCAAAAAAAGCGGCGAATTATCCGATAAAAGCGCGTATCAATCATAGCACTGATGGGTATGTCAGTTTATAACGATGTATGTGAATCAACGTAAAACACATGAAGTTGCTAGATAAAAAACGTACTGAATGTTGTTCAATCAGCACCAAAAGAAACAAATAGAATGACTTGGCTTATGTACCTTTGCTCTGTTACCTAGCCGGCTTGGTTTATTCTGACTCCAGTGCCTTGCTGTTGCAGAGCCGTTCTTAACCACGTTGGAATAGTCTGTTTCTGGTAGGCATGTGCATCAACTAATACATAAGTGATCTCTGCATCCACAACCTTCGTCTGACTAGCTTGCTGAACCATGGACACAGCAAACAAAAGTGAGGTATTGCCAAGTTTTGTTAAATTCACATGAATATCCAAGACATCATCAAAACGAGCCGAGGCACGAAAGTTAATATTTAAGTTCACCACTTGGGTATCCAAGCCCTTATTTAACAAGGTCTGAAAGCCACCGACTTTATGGCGAAAATATTCCGTCATCGCCACATCAACATAGTCGGCATATCGACCATTAAATACTACTTGCTGCGCATCACACTCCGCATATCGAACCCGTAAAGCTAGGCAACATTCAGATAATTTATGTTGATCAGTAGCCTGCATGGTTGCTCCTAAGGTGAAATAAAAGGCTTAGTGATAAGTCCGACCACTGTCTGGTTTATCGTGTAAAACTTGTTGCTGTAGTGAAACGTGCTGCTCTGGTGAGTCTTGCTCAGAGTGAAGCCAGTCATCACCGATAACAGGGTCTGTTTCAGTGCTGTTTTCCCAACTGTATTTTTTCACAGGCGGCAGAGGATCGGTATTTCGCCATAATAATGCGGCAAGCAAGCCCGCCACCGCACCAAAAAAATGATATTCAAAACTGATGTGTTCTTCCCGCGGAAAAATCGTCATGGTCATACTGCCATACATCAAAAACGTGATCATCATGATAGCGACAGAACTTTTATCTCGGCGAAACATACTGACGACCAGCAAAAAGAAAAACAAACCATGCGCCACGCCGCTTGCACCAATATGATTGGCCTCTCTGGCAAATAACCACACTCCGACCCCAGACATAAGCCAAATAAACAGCAGCACCCGCTTCCAAGCCCGTGGATAACCGTAAACCAATACTGTGCCCATGATCAGCAATGGCAAAGTATTGTTGAATAAGTGCTCTAGCGAGCCATGCACCAGCGGAGCAGTAAAAATACCCAGTAGACCTTGCCATTGAAGGGGACGCAAACCGAGCACAGATAAATCTAAATGAAACAAAATCTCAGCTGATTTTATACACCACAGCAGAGACACCACAAAGGTGGTGTACAAGAGACTTTGGCGAAGGCGGTGAGAAGATTGCATCCACCCTATATAGGGTGAAAGCCAATAATAAAAAGGTTAGCTCTAAATAAAATGCCAAGATCAGGTTTAAACAACAGATTTAACTGCTTATTAGTCGAGGCTAAGTGCCAGCCAACATCTACTCAACAGCTGCCCAGTAGACCAACACCTAAGTCTGTTGGTTGTGCAAGGCATTGACTAAGTCTTGTTGTGTATCGACGTCTAAACTAGCGTGTGGCATATCAACGCTTATTACCGCATCTTGCCACAATGCAAACAAAGATCGCGCGCCTTTGTCGCCACTTAACTGCTGCAAGTGGGAGAAAAAGCGTTGAGGAAAAATAGCCGGCACACCCACAACATCCGCATAACGAGCGGCAATTATATGGTTTGGGTACTGCTCACTGAGGGCAATAAGGTGTAAAAAATCGGTATGCTTGATGGCGATTTGATCGGCCAAGGCGATTAGTAAATGCTTGGTCGTGGTTGGCATACGGCTCACGGCTTCGGCAATGGTTGCCCCAATTCCTTGAGACCAATTCTGCATGTCAATCGTCTCAACAGCAGATGCCAACTGCGCTTTTATTTGCTGCGCGTTTGCACCAAGCGCTACGCGTAACCCGTTCAAGCCCTGTAAAATAACGCCATCTTCATAGAACTGCGAGACACTATGATTGATAAGAGACTGCCCTTGCCACATCGCTAATTGTTTAATACCGGCAAAGCGTTGGCTATTGCCAGCGGCCAGCAATAAGGCTTCACGCATTATATCGACAACATGTTGTTGATGGATAAACCATCTGCCGATTCGAGAAAGGCATGGGTTTCTGCCAACATCGATAAGGCAATGGATTCTGGTAATTCGCCACCAAGGCGCAAGCCAACCGGGTTAGCCAAGGGATAAGGCAAGTCACCGAGACTTAATTGGGCCTGCTTGAGTACCCGCTCGGTTCGATGCCGGGGGCCAAGTAAACCAACATAACGGCAACGGCTGTGCTGCAATAACGCTAAGGCTTCGCCATCTAGTTTGACGTTATGGGTTAAGACCAAAGCCGCATCCACGCTGTGTAACCATGGCGCGTCTGATAATTCACTGAACGCTTGGCGCACTATCTGACTAACGCCGTTAAAATACCCCTCTCTCGCATAAGAAGAACGCGGGTCGAGCAAGATCACTTGCCAACCCAGCTGCACAGCAATCGCCACTACCGGTCGCGCATCGACGCCGCCACCAAATACTGCTAAACAAGGCACTGGACGCAAGACTTGGCTGAACACTTGGCCTTGCTCCTCTTGCCGCAAGCCAAGTTTGAGGGCATTGATCTGTTCTGCATCACTAACCAGCCAATTGTGTGGCACGTCGTTATTCACCGATAAGCAATACGCCGTGCTTAAATTTTGGCTCAAGCGAACTTGCACCTCATCTAGACCTAAATAGTGATTTTTGGCAGAAACCGCTTGCAATAGGATCTCCACCATCCCACCGCAACCAATCCCCAATTGCCATGCCAAGTCTTCTTCTTCGCGCATATCGTATTTGATAATGCGACTACGGCCATCATCCCAACAGCGCCGAGCTTGTCGCATGATGTCTGATTCTAAGCAGCCACCACTGAGTAGACCATAATATTGACCCAATTCGTTGATCATCATCATCGCCCCTGGCTTGCGGTAAGACGAGCCAGCAGTGGCGATAATCGTCGCCAACACCCATTGTTGACTGTCTTTTTCACTTGCCCAATGGGCTAATAATTTACTGATATGATTACTCACTGATATGCACAGCTTTTGTTTGTGATTCTGAATGTTCTGATAAACCTGAGGTAGATGCTGACGCGTTGGGCAATATAAAGGGCACCTTTGCCTTGGTGATATCAATGACCAAGGTTTCAGAAATTTTATCTTGGATGGCTTGACGATTAGGATCCCAATAGATCTGTAAAAACCCTAACAAACCCGTTGCCAGCCCTGCCCCATAACCACCGTAACGACCAAAGCTTTCCCATAAATTCGGCCCACTGCCGTCTAATTTAATGACTTTGATGCCAAACAATTTTTTGCCTGGCGTTTGGCCGTGCCACCACGCGGTAAAAATACAAAAATAAAACGCCGCCCAGCCGAATCCGAGTCCGAGATCTTCTAAAATACCTTTTACCCAAGCCACCACACCGCTGCTTTGTGTTTCCTCTTCGTCTTTTTCTGTCATGATTTGTTTTTGCATCTTCAGTACGGAATCAATGGCTTCTTGCTCTGGCGCTGACTTATCCACCGTTTTACTGCTCATAGCGGATTTTTCCATCAGTTGTTGGCTTAAATGAGCCAATAGTTCACCACGTTGCGTTTTGTCTAGTTGCTCGCTGCTTATGTCAACAAACCCTTCTAAGACCTCTTGGCTTTTATCAGGACTTGCTTGAACTTCGGCCAATTGAGCGACAAATTCATCGCCAAGTTGTTGCCAACAGTACATGGCGTCGTGGCAGTTACGCTCGGCATAGTGTTCGCTGAGACTGGTGGCTTGTTGCAGGTAATCGGCACTTATGCCGAGGATGACGACGGTTTCAATTCCGCCCTTTAGCTTACCGCTGTCGTTGACTAGGGCGCTATCAGAACTGAAATTGTCATCAAACGCGGCAAACATACCTAAAGCGAACACAAACAAAAATAACGCCGCTAGAAAACGTAACGCTAAGCGGCCACGATTAAATCGTTTTTTTTGTTTCAGTCGATTGCCTGCTCGAAAGAAAGTCAGTGCTGCCACCCCTGCCAACAAAAAACTCGCAGCTTGAGATAACAACGCTACTAGCAATAAATCTAAGCCAATGGCCATGCCACGTTTGCTGGGAGACGCCAGAGCCGTACCAAATAATTCGGGACTCACATGAAAGGCATAAGGCGTAACAATTTGTCGAGTTTCTTTGTGGCTTAAAGCTTGAGTGGCAACCTGATTTGGCATGAGCGCGTGCGTTCCTTTGTGCTAGCTAAACTGCAGTATGTGTTTAATGGCGCTTGGTTAAGGCTTTTATCCCATCACTAATGCCGTTGAGGGTCAAGGGATACATACGCTCTGACATGAGCTCTCGCATAATGCTGATGGAGTGGTAATACGTCCAATAACTTTCCATTTGCGGATTTAACCAAATAGCTTGGCTGAAATGCTGAAGTAAACGTTTCATCCACACCGCACCAGACTCTTCATTCCAATGCTCGACACTTCCGCCGGGATAAGTGATCTCATAAGGTCCCATGGTAGCATCGCCGACAAAAATCAGTTTGTAATCGGGGCCATATTTGTGAATCAACTGCCAAACCGAAAGGGTTTCTCGATTCCGCCGTTTGTTGTCCTTCCACACTCCTTCGTAAATGCAGTTGTGAAAATAAAAATACTCGAGGTGTTTAAACTCTGTGTGCACCGCAGAAAACAGCTCTTCGCATTGTTGGATATGGGCGTCCATGGAACCACCTACATCAAAAAACATTAATACTTTTACCGCATTGTGGCGTTCTTTGACCATGCGGATATCCAGCAAGCCCGCATTTTTTGCCGTGGCACCAATGGTGTCACTTATGTCTAATTCGTCTTCTGCCCCGGTTCGCGCAAACTTGCGTAACTTACGTAAAGCCAGTTTGATATTCCGCGTACCCAGTTCAACGTCACCAGCAAGGTTCTTAAACTCACGTTTTTCCCAGACTTTTGTCGCCGACATTTGTCGATTACCTTGCTGGCCGATTCTGACGCCTTCGGGGTTGTAGCCCACAGCACCAAAGGGCGATGTGCCGCCGGTGCCTATCCATTTATTGCCACCTTGATGTCTTTTTTCCTGCTCAGCTAAACGTTGCTGTAAGGTTTTTATCAATTCATCGAGACCGCCTAAAGCAGCAATTTTAGCCTTTTCCTCTTCACTGAAGTGCCTTTGCAACGCATTGGCTAACCACTCTGGGGGTAAGTCTTTGCCAAACAAATCTATACTTTGCACCCCCTTAAAATAGTCGGCGAACGCTCGGTCAAACTTATCAAAATGGCTTTCATCTTTGACCATCACCATGCGCGACAGCAGGTAAAAATCATCAATATTGGCAAATACTACGCCTTGCTCTAAGGCATTCAGCAAGTCGAGCAATTCGCGCAAACTGACCGGCACTTGGTAGTCACGTAATTTGCAAAAAAAATCTACCAGCATTAGCGGCGCGCCATAAAAACCAATTTTTCGAACAAATGAATATCTTGTTCATTTTTTAGCAAAGCCCCGTACAACGGTGGAATGGATTTTTTGCCATCCTTGTCTTGCAAGGCTTCAGCCGGAATATCTTCTGCCACTAGCAGTTTTAGCCAATCAATCAATTCTGAGGTTGATGGCTTTTTCTTCAGACCCGGTATGTCACGCAGGTCAAAAAATGAAGTCAGTGCTTGATCGAGTAATGTCTTTTTAATGTCTGGATAATGCACATTAACAATGCTGCGCATTTCATCCGCATCAGGAAACTGAATGTAGTGAAAAAAACAACGGCGTAAGAAGGCGTCTGGTAATTCTTTTTCGTTGTTAGAGGTGATGATCACGATAGGCCGTTGTTTGGCCTTCACCACTTGTTGAGTTTCATAAACAAAAAACTCCATCTTATCCAACTCTAAGAGCAAGTCATTGGGAAACTCAATATCTGCTTTGTCGATCTCATCGATTAGGAGAATAACACGCTGGTTGGCATCAAAGGCTTGCCACAACTTTCCTTTAACAATGTAGTTACCAATATCGTGGACTTTATCATCACCCAATTGCGAATCACGTAAACGTGACACTGCATCGTATTCATATAAACCCTGTTGGGCTTTGGTGGTTGACTTGATATGCCATTGAATTAACGGCGCATTGAGACTGCGTGCTAACTCTTCTGCCAACATGGTCTTGCCGGTACCTGGCTCACCTTTGATTAGCAGTGGTTTTTGCAGAGTGATAGCAGCATTAACCGCTAATTGCAGTTCACGGCTGGCAATGTAGTTTTGTGTTCCACTAAAAGACATCAATATCCCCAGAATTTATTTAACACATGATTAACCATAAGATATAGCGAAATAACACTTTGAATTTGCCACATTCGCCTTAACCTTGACATGGTAAAACAGATCCACAAACTATATGTATCAATAATATGAATAAATTCCAATTGATTGAGCTTAAGCAACGAGCAGGAAACAACGATGCAAATATATGACGACAATTCATTAGCGATAGGTAAAACCCCGCTAGTCAAACTCAACCGCGTAACTGGCGGAAATGTATACGCCAAAATCGAATCCAGAAACCCCAGTTTTAGTGTGAAGTGCCGAATCGGTGCCAACATGATCTGGGACGCAGAGAAAAAAGGCATACTTAAAGCTGGCAAAGAAATCGTAGAAGCAACCAGTGGTAATACCGGTATTGCCCTTGCTTTTGTAGCGGCGGCACGGGGCTATCCCCTTACCTTAACTATGCCAAGCTCCATGAGTTTAGAGCGCCGTAAGTTACTCAAAGCCTTGGGCGCCAACCTAGTATTAACCGAAGCAGCAAAAGGTATGAAAGGCGCTGTAGCAGCGGCCAATGAAATTGTTGCCTCCGATCCAGATAAATACGTGCCCATGCACCAATTTGAAAACCCGGCCAATCCTCAGGTGCATGAACAAACCACCGGACCAGAAATATGGCATGATACCGACGGTAAAGTAGACGTATTTATCGCCGGAGTAGGTACGGGCGGCACCCTCACCGGGGTAAGTCGCTATATAAAACTGACACAAGGTAAGGCAATTACCACCGTGGCCGTTGAGCCAGCAGACTCCCCGGTCATTAGTCAAGCAAAAGCCGGTCAGCCTTTGACGCCTGGCCCCCACAAAATTCAAGGCATTGGTGCGGGTTTCATTCCTGGCAACTTAGATTTAGATCTGGTGGATGCCGTGGAACAAGTGACAAATGAAGAATGTATGGCCATGGTTCATCGCCTGATGAAAGAAGAAGGTATTCTCGCCGGTATTTCGTCAGGTGCAGCCGTGGTTGCCGCTAAACGGTGGGCAGAAAAGCCAGAAAACGCCAATAAAAATATCGTTGTGATCCTGGCCAGTGGCACTGAGCGTTACCTCAGCAGCCCATTGTTTGCTGGTGAATTCAGCGATGCTGAAAACATTCAATAAACAAGCCACACTCCGCTAGTCTGGCGCAGTAGCAGGCAATATAGAGGGAAGCAAAGGCTTCCCTTTTCTTTGGCTTTTAGTTATAACCCTAATCATGCTTGTCTATGTTGTGTGACTGACTGCCCCATGAACTTAAAACCTATTTTTTTATTGTTAATCAGCATTGTATTCTTAGCGGCCTGTAAACCAGCCAATGAAAAACCGGGTTTTGGCAAATACGGGATGTTGGATCCAAACCTGCCTGAATATGCCGCAAGTGCATTTTTTGACCATATTTTTCATGATGATGACATTAATGGCGCGGTTGAAATTGCCAGTCCGAGTTTAGCTAGGTTACTTAAGTCTTATCACACCAATCGAAATATCCAACGTCACGTTTTAAATTTGCGTTTTGACAAAGTTGAAATACGCCCCCACACCGGCAGTGCTGGGCGCAATGAATTTGCTAAAGAAGCAAAAGTTATTGTGTTTTTTGAAGGTGAACTGGATGGCAATATTCTTAAAGACATGCGTGTGGTGGATTTAGTCCGAATTGATAAAGAATGGAAAGTCGACAAAGTCAGCATTGAGTAAGGTCATCATCTTGGCCAGCTTGCCTGGCCCATTAAGATGTATTGACGCCTTGTTATTTGCCCACGGCGACACCTTCCCGCCTTGGATCTGCGCCTCCGATCAATAAACCGTCTTTGATTTGAATGCCGTGTAAACCACTATTTAAATCAATAATTTTAACCTCATGCCCCATGGCAGTGAGTTTGGCCATTAACTTTTCAGCACTGGTGCCTTTCTCCAAGGCAGTGTAATCGTTGCGATTAGTCACATGCGGTAAATTGATGGCTTGTTGGATATCTAAGTTCCAGTCTAAAACGCCAATTAAGGTCTGCGCCACATAATCAATAATTCGGCTACCTCCGGGTGAACCGACTATGAGATTAAGGTTGCCGCTTTTATCAAATACCATGGTTGGACTCATGGCACTGCGCGGGCGTTTACGTGGCTCAATGCGATTAAGCACTGGACGGTTGTAACGGTAGGGGTTTAGTGAAAAATCGGTGAGCTGATTATTCAGTAAAAATCCTTCGACAAAAACACCCGACCCAAAAGCAAACTCAATACTCGTGGTCATCGATAAGGCATTGCCTTCGTCATCCACGATAGAGATATGGCTGGTATTAGGTAATTCATAGGCATTATCGTTGGCAAAGAAATGTGGAAATGGTTGCCCCGCATAGGCTCTGCCCATGTCACGTTTGAGGTCGATTCGTTTCGCTCGGTCACCTAAATAACTGTTGCTGATCAGCGCGCCAAACGGTAGATGACTGAAATCACTGTCAGCGACAAACATGTCACGATCAGCAAACGCTAATTTAGAAGCCTGCGTAAACAAGTGCACGGCTTCTACAGAATTTGCAGAATATTGCTCAAGTTTAAAGCTCTCTAACATGCGCAATATTTGCAATACGTTTATGCCACCCGAGCTTGGTGGTGCCATACCACAGACTTGATACACCTTGTATGTTCCACAAACTGGTTGCCGTTTAATCGCCGAATACTGCGCGAAATCGTCTGCACTTAACAGGCCTCCATTAATTTCACTGAATTGCGCGGCTGCCGCCATTTTCTGCGGTAAATTGCCTTGATAAAAGGCGTCTGCGCCGTCTTGGGCGATGGTCATCAGCGTTCGCGCATAGGCACTGTTTTTCTTTAAGGCATCTTTCTCCAACGCCTTACCTTCTGGGTAAAAGTAGGCCGATGAATTAGCAAACTTTTTTAATCCAGGATGAATGTTAGCGGCCAATAAACCTGCTAAGCGAGCTGACACACGAAACCCGTTAGAGGCCATATCAATACTGTCATTAAACAGGCTGTTCCACGGTAATTTGCCAAATTCTTTATGGGTCATGTCCAGGGCTTTTAGTACACCCGGCACGCCCACTGATTTATCGCCAACAACGGCGTCAATCCAAGGCATCGCTTGATCTTTACCAAGCATAAACATATCGGGACGCACGCCTTGAGGTGCCATTTCTCGACCGTCAATGGTATGTAATTTTTTGGCTTTATTATCCCAATATAAAATAAATGCCCCGCCACCCAAGCCTGATGACTGTGGTTCAACCAACGTCAACATCGCTTGCACCGCGATAGCAGCGTCAATCGCAGAACCACCTTTTGCTAAGATGTTTTTACCAGCCCAAGAAGCATAGGGATTTGCTGCCACCACCATGTAGTTTTTGGCGACAAATGCGCTTTTTTGATGGTAACCGCTTGCAGCTTCAGGTTCGCGATCCTCTCGTACAGTTTTTGTCTGTGCATAGCTGGTGGCACTCAACAACAAGCTAAAAATTAACAATACTCGAATTAATTGCACACGCTTTCCCATGGAGTTGAAACAATATGATAGGTCACACCTAGAGCGACAAATAATGCCTGAAAAAGTCATTCGATTAAACGCCTAACTTCGCTACTATACCCCGCTATATACCCAGAGTTGGTTTTCGATGCTGAGTTTACCCTTACACATTCGTCATACGCTTGGCCCCTTTATCGTGTTAGTGCTTGCGGTGGTCTTGTTTATGACAGAGCCGCTGAGCAGCCAATGGCTGGCTTTTGACCGGACGCAACTTAACCATGGCCAGTGGTGGCGGTTGTTAACCGCTAATTTACTGCATACTAATTTGAACCACTTGTTACTCAACACACTGGGTGTGGTGTTGTTGTGGGCCTTACATGGTCAGTACTACCGAACTGTGCACTACTTGCTATTGGTTTTCTTGATGTGTCTTAGTTCAACCCTTGGTCTCTATTATTTTGCCCCTGCAATGCAGTGGTATGTGGGTTTATCGGGGGCATTACACGGTATTTTTATGGTGGGTGCCTATTTTGATATCCGCCATGGACTTAAGTCTGGATGGTTGTTACTCCTCGGCGTAGTTCTCAAAGTTGTTCATGAGCAATGGTCTGGCGCCAGCCAGCAAATGGCTGAATTAATCGGCGCGAAGGTCGCTATAGATGCCCACTTAATGGGCACTATAGCTGGGTTGATCGGCATAGCGAGCTATCGGTGTTTTAGCTATATCTCACAAAAAGTACTGCGCTAATTACAGATTACTTTCAAATAATTTGAATATACGACGGTATTCATCCAACCACGAACTAGCTTGCACAAAACCATGGGATTCCACTGGAAAGATCGCCGTCTCAAAATTTGGCTTTTCCAGTTCAATCAAGCGCTGAACGAGGCGTACGGTATCTTGAAAAAACACATTACTGTCTACCATGGGGGCATTGATCAGCAAGGCTTGCTGTAGTCCTTCAGCAAAATAAATAGGCGAACTGCGCTGATAAGCAATGGGATCGATGTCTGGCGTGTTTAAGATATTTGAGGTGTAGCCAAAATTATAGTGTGCCCAATCACTTACCGGACGCAACGCCGCCCCCGCTTTAAATAAATCCGGCGCAGTAAACAAAGCCATAAAGGTCATAAAACCGCCATAAGATCCGCCATAAGTGCCAATTCGATTTACGTCGACATTGGCATTAGCCACCAACCAATTCACGCCGTCACGTAAATCTTCAATCTCTGGCTTACCCATTTGTCGATAAATGGCCGTACGCCAATCACGACCGTAACCAGCAGATGCACGATAGTCCATGTCCAGCACCACATATCCCTGCTGTACTAAAAAATTATGGAACATAAATTCGTGCACATAATTTGACCAACCGAGGTGACTATTTTGCAAATACCCCGCACCGTGACTGAAGATCACGGCCTTGCGCTTAGTCCCAGTATTTACTGATTCTCCGGCGTATACTCTAGCAAAGATCGGCTTTTCACCGTGCGAAGACTTTATTGGCACAATATCCGGGGCTAACCATTGATGAGCCAGAAATTCCGCGCTCACTGTATGGGTGACTTGGCGTGCTACTTGGCTAGTCAGTGTTTGCACATAAAGTTCTGGCGGCATGGTTAATGTCGAATGGGTCAGCAATAATGCTTGCTCATCGGGACTCAATACATAATCGGTCATCCCATTTAAATCGGTTAATGGCTCAATAACAGGCTTGTCTAATGCCACTCGATAGATTTCATAAATGCCCGGATGTTTGATGTTGGCCTTGAAATACATGTAGTTGTCATCGCCCGTCAAGGTCAGTTGGTCAACCTCAAACTTGCCCTCCGTGATCGCCCTGCTTTTTGCGCCCAAGGGTTTAACGTAGAGTTGGCTAAAGCCGCTTTCTTCTGACAAATAATAAAGACTTTCACTGTTGTGCAACCAGCCAAAGCTATTGAATTTATAATTAATCCAGGCATCGTCATGCAGTTTATGTTCGCTGCTCAGTTTCTTGCTTGTTGGATCTAGTACAACCAGCCACCGATCTTTATTGTCTGCCGCGGCCAACATAATCGCGACCTTATTGCCTTGGCTGTGCCATTGAATGGCACTTTGTGTCCAATACCAATCATCAATTAAACCAATAATACGAGGTAGACGATTACTTTGATAACTCAGGCCTTTTGCTAACGCGTTTTCCTGTTTCACCGCAGCGAGCACGTCATCGTTATAACCGGGTAAGCCGGTGTAAGCAATTTTTTGGCTGTCGTGTTTGTTTAAATCAAGCAACCAGAGACTTTGTTCAATCGGTTTAGCGTCCGCGACACGTCGCCTCACCTCATCATTTTTGATTCGACCATCTTCATTGATGTAATTTGGCATTAAGTCAGTGTCACTGCGTCCAGCCACAGATTCTTGCTCCACCAACAGCAACCATTGCCCGTTTGGTGACAGGCTTACTTCGACCGTTTCATGTCCTTTAGGAAAAAAATAATCACGAGGTGTGATACTGGGGTTACTGGCTTGCAGCTCATCGTTGTAAACCTGTCGTGCTTGACGATCGGCTCTTTTTTGCTGAATCACTTTAATTAATTTTTGCTGCTCTTGGGCAATGTAGTCTTTGGCGGGGTTAAGTAAATCGGGCTCATCGGCAAATTGCCAACTAGCTAACTTATCGCGCAAGCCGGTGCGCAGTTCCAAAGAAAAAATCGCATTACCCACCTGGTAACTCAGCCGACCATCTAATAAAAACTGTAAATTGCTGGGTTGTTGATTGTCACGACTTAGCTGTTTTACCTCACCACTGCTTAGTGTTTTAACAAATATATTGCCTGCATAAGTCCAGGCTTTGTATCGCTTATCATGACTCATCACCGCATCTTGATAAGCATAGAGATGTTGTTGGTCCAAACGCATCTTGGTGGCTTCGGCTGGTGTTGTGCTAGCCGAACTCAACTCAGTGATCCACCAATCGGATAAAGGACTGCCTTGCCTTTTACGTTGGTAAATAAAACCTTGATTATCATCACGCCAATATGCCTTGCTAGGTTCATTTCCTAGCCAATCCTGATCAGCCATAATGGCTTCAATAGTCAGTTGTGAAGGCACACCAGCCTTGTTTTGACTGATGATACTGCTTGGCGTATTGACTGTGCTGTTCTGAGCAAATGTTTTGCTGTGCTCAGGTGTTAAAGAAGGGGTAGCTGTTTGTGTAGCGGCACACGACCACAACACACTCACTAACATCACACTAACCAACTTACGTGTGGTATAGCTGAGCATGCCTGATGTGATATGGCCATCAATATGGTGGCCATCATTGCGTTTGTGGTAAAAACAAGGATGCTTAGAACGGTGATTTAAACCCATGATCGATTCTCGAAAAAAGACAAAATAAAAAAGCCATTATTTAATCCTTTTGCGCATTCAACAAGTAAAAGCACGTATAGTAAGTAACAAATACCAACAAGCTGCCCCGTTCCATAAACAACAAGGAAACTTATGAAAAAATTATTAATCGCTAGCCTGCTCTTTTGCTCTGGTGTGGTGGGTGCGCAAGAGTGCCCAAATTTACTTAAATTCATGAAACGAAAATTGAATTCGCAAGAAACGGTGAATATGTGTGAAGAATACAAAGGAAAAACCGTGCTCTTTGTCAACACTGCCAGTTACTGTGGTTTTACTCCACAATTTAAAGGTTTAGAACAGTTGTATGCAGACTACCAAGACAAAGGTCTGGTGGTATTAGGCTTCCCTTCACACGACTTCAATCAAGAAGACCAAGATGAAGGTAAAACGGCGGAACTGTGTCAGTTAACCTACGGTGTACAGTTCCCCATGTTCGAAGCAATCTCTGTGCGTGGTGATGATGCGGACCCCTTGTACCGTATGTTGGCAAAAAAGTCGGGAACCACGCCAAAATGGAACTTCTACAAATATTTAATGGATAAAGACGGTAATATCGTCGACTCATTTGCATCCATCACCAAACCAACGGATAAAGATTTTATTGCAAAAGTTGAAGAGACCCTCGCTAAACAGTAAGAGAGATACACAGATAAATGTCAAAAAAAGCCCTGCAATGCCTTAGCCTTGCAGGGTTTTTTATGTAAGCCGCTTGTTTAGGCAAGTCGTTTTGTTTTGCACATAGCTTTGTTATGCAAATAGTTTTTGATGCTAACAGCACTACGAAGCGAGTTTACTCATCTCGCTCTCTGCGCCCTGCCATGCCGCGTTGGCACTGTCAGGCCCCATGGCTAAGCCCTCTGCATACACAAACTCAACATCAGTCATACCCAAAAAGCCCAGCACATCCCGTAAGTAGTTAGTTTGTGTATCCTTTGCCGTACCAGCGTAAATACCACCACGCGCCGCAAGTACAAATACCTTCTTATTTTTCAACAAGCCTACCGGACCATTTGCGGTGTATTGAAAAGTCACGCCTGCACGTGCTACACGGTCAATCCAAGCTTTGAACGTACTGGGTACACCAAAGTTGTACATAGGCATCCCCAGTATAATGGTGTCGGCATGCTGTAACTCGGCAATGAATGACTCTGATAAAGCCGCTAGGGCTGCTTGCCCAGGGGTTCTTTGGTTTTCTTCCGTTCCCCATGCTTGCATTTCAGCAGCACTGATATGACCAATTTGCATGTCAGATAAATGGCGCTCTACCACATGTAAATTCGCTTGTTGCGCCTGTAACTTTGTTAAAAAACGATGAGTCAATTTACTTGAATTGCCGTTTTCACCACTGATACTGCTGTTTATCACTAATATGTTTTGCATAAGCCACTCCTGATTAAGATGTGCTTATGTTACCCAAAACTTTTCGAATGAATATTGCATAATTTCAGCAATAACATTCTATTAAATAGAAATGTTATTGCCGATTACGGAGGTTTAACTTAGATACCCACCATCCACGACGATGGTAGTGCCCGTGGTATAACTTGAGGCATCGGAGACCAAATATAAAACCGTACCCGCCATTTCCTCTGGCTGGGCTGTGCGCCCCAAGGGGATTTGCATCAGCGCGGTTTTTAGGATCTTTTCATTGGAGGTTAAAGCTGAAGCAAATTTTGTTTCGGTTAAACCGGGTAACAGTGCGTTAACACGAATATTGAATTGACCACATTCTTTAGCAAACGCTTTGGTCATGCTAATGACCGCAGCTTTTGTGATGGAATAAATCCCTTGCATGTACCCGGGGCTCACACCGTTCACCGAAGCAGTATTGAGAATAACCCCACCACCCTGCTCCTTCATCATTTTGCCCGCGGCCGTTGACATAAAAAAGTACCCACGAATATTCACGTCTACCGTTTTATCGTAGGCGGCCAAGTCGGTATCTAAGATGTGACCAAAATACGGGTTTGCTGCGGCATTATTAACCAACATATCGAGGCGACCAAAGCTGGTTTTTATTTGCTGAAAAATCGCGTCGATTTGCCCCATATCACCCACATGACAGGCCATAGCAGTTGCATCACCACAATCTGCGCGGATACTCGCAGCCACAGCTTCACAAGCTTCAATTTTACGGCTTGAAACAATCACTTTAGCGCCATAGGTGGCGAGTAAACGCGCGATGGCTTCGCCAATACCACGGCTGGCACCAGTGACTAAGGCCACTTTTCCAGTTAAATCAAATAGTTCTGTTTTCATGATGCGCTCCTACTCGCTTGCCACTTTAAGCACTAATTTACCCATGTTCTCGCCCTTAAATAACATCATCAGCGTGTCTGGAAATTTCTCAATACCTTCCACAACGTGTTCTTTGGCTTTCAACTTGCCCTCGGCTATCCAAGTGGCCATCTCTGCGGCTGCCTTGCCATAATTTGCAACATTGTCGAATACCACAATGCCTTCCATACGAGCTCGATTAACTAACAGACTCAAGTAATTAGACGGCCCTTTAACAGGGGTGGTATTGTTGTATTGGCTAATCGCACCACACACCACGATACGCGCACGCATACGGATTTGAGTCAGTACATCGTCCAGAATCTCGCCACCAACATTATCAAAATAAACATCCACTCCCTTGGGGGCTAATTGTCGCAAGGCCTTTTTAACGTTTTCGGTTTTGTAATCAATAGCGCCATCAAAACCTAATTCATCCACTAAGTACTGGCATTTTTCAGCGCCACCGGCAATGCCAATTACGTTACAGCCTTTTATCTTGGCAATTTGCCCAACAACTGAACCTACCGCACCAGCGGCACCTGACACCACAACCGTCTCGCCTGCTTGAGGAAGACCTGTGTCTAATAGGCCAAAATAGGCAGTCATGCCTGGCATACCCAACACACCTAAGTAGCGTTCCAAGGGTGCTAAAGTGGGATCAATCTTATGTAAACCTTCGACACCGACAACGGCATACTCTTGCACACCACAATGACCGTAAACGTAATCACCTACTACGAATTTAGGATGACGAGATGCCACTATTCTGCCCACTGTGCTAGCCCGCATAACGGCGCCAATTTGCACGGGTTCAATATATGACTTGCCGTCATTCATCCACCCACGCATCGCAGGATCTAAGGAAATATACAGCACCTTGATCATCACCTGATTGTCCCCGACTTCAGGAACACTGGTTTCAACAAAATCCCAGTTATCTTGGTTTGGGCTGCCAATGGGGCGGGTTTTCAGTAAAAATTGCTTGTTATTCATTATTGTTCCTTGGTTTATTGGCTTAAAACCATGCAGATTGCATGGCGGCACAGCTATCATCCATATTTTTTAATAGTTGAATGTTGTGGCTGACAGTAGGAAGTTCCCAATGTAAAAAATACTTAGCGGCTTGTATTTTACCTTGATAAAAATCCTGATCTTGTTGTGATGGGTTGGTGTGGGCTAATGCAGATTCGGCAACCTGAGCTTGGCGGATCCACATCCAACTCATCACAATGTGCCCAAATACGTGCATAAAACATTGCGCATTGGCTAACAAAACGGCTTGTTGCTCTCCAGCCAAAGCTTTGCCCAACATGGGTATTAAGGCATGCAATTCTTGCAAATACGGTTTAATTAAAGTCACCAATGCCTGACTTTGTGGGCCCGACGGTTGATTAAAATCTGCCAACATGAGGGCTTGCAATTGACGCAAGCCTGCGCCTTGCTGTTGCCATAATTTACGGGTAAGTAAGTCTAAGGCCTGGATCCCATTTGTTCCTTCGTGAATAGGGTTAAGCCGGTTGTCGCGCCAACATTGCTCAACTGGATATTCTCGAGTGTATCCAGCGCCACCCAATACCTGAATGGCTAAATCATTGGCTTTAGGGCCATATTCTGATGGCCAGGCCTTGACAACTGGGGTAAGTAAATCGAGCAACTCCGCAGCAGCCTGCGCCTGCTGCGGATCGTCCCCAGTATGCATATCATCAACCAATCGTGCCGCATAAAAACACAGTGCCATTGCCCCTTCAACATAAGCTTTTTGAGTCAGCAGCATTCGTTTGACGTCACCATGTTGAATGATGGTAGCCGGCTTGTCAGTCGGGGCATTGTGCGGCGCAACTCTACCTTGGGTTCTTTCTTTGGCGTAGGCCAAAGAGTACTGATAACCACGGTAGCCGATCATGGCAGCGCCAAAGCCCACCCCCAATCTTGCTTCGTTCATCATTAAAAACATATAACGCAAACCTTGGTGGGGCTCACCCACTAAGTAGCCATGGCAGTCGTCATGTTCACCAAAAGTCAACACGGTTGAGGTTGTGCCTCTATAGCCTAACTTGTGGATCAAGCCTGCCAAGGCAACATCGTTGCGCTGTGCTGGCTCTCCTTGTTCATCCAAACGAAATTTAGGTACAACAAACAGTGAAATGCCCTTCACACCAGCTGGGGCACCCTTAATTTTCGCCAGCACTAAATGCACAATATTGCTGGACAGCTCATGGTCACCACCAGATATGTACATTTTATTGCCTTTGAGGCGATAACTACCATCGGCGGCGGGGGTGGCGCTAGTATGAATATCGGCCAACGACGAGCCTGCATGGGGCTCGGTTAGTGCCATCGTCCCAGTAAATTCTCCGCTCAACATACGTGGCATGAACTGAGCTTTGAGCGTGTCACTGGCAAAACTGCGGATTACGTTAGCCGCTGCCACCGTTAAAAAAGCGTAGCCTGTACTGGATGGATTTGCCGCCATAAAATAGCCAGCACAGGCTGTCATAATGGTTTCAGGCAGCTGCATGCCACCTTCAGCAAAATCATAACGCCCTGCGATCAATCCAGACTCTGCATAAGCATCAAAGGCCGTTTTGACTTCGGCAATCATGGCAACTTTTTTACCATCGAATGTCGGTTCATTTGCATCGGCTTTGGCGTTATGCGAGGCAAATTTTTCAGTGGCAATTTTATTGGCGATATCCAATACCGCATCAAAGGTTTCACGATTGTGTTCACTAAAACGTGGGCGTTGGCACAAAGCTTCGCTGTCGAGTAATTCATAGAGTTGAAAGTTCAATTCTTTACTGTTGATAAGCTCTGGATTCATGTTGGTTGTCTCTCAAAAAGATCGTGTATGCGAATGGCGGGAGTATGACGCCCCGTTGGTGGTGCATAGCTTGACAAAAATAAAGTGTGACAATAACTGTCATTTATGACATATTAATGGTCATTTAAGTCATGCATCATGGCCTCTTATAGACCATCAAAAGCCTAATTTATAGACAGCGGCAGAAAATGTTTAAAGTCACGATTTTAGGTTTTGATCAAGCCTATGCCAGTGCCATCACTGGTGCCCTAGATCTTTTTGCTTTGGCTGGTGTAACCTGGCAAAGAATGCAAGGTATTCCCCCTACGCCCTATTTTGATGTGCAAATTGCCACCCTCAATCAACAACCCGTCCGCTGTATCAACCAATTGGAATTGGTAAGCCACGTGGCGATAGAAGCAGTCAAACAAACAGACTTATTGTTGATCCCCACTATTGGCGGCGTATTACATCATGTCATCGACAATAACCGTGCTTTGTTGCCTTATATCCGCTATCACTACGAAAAAGGCGCAGACATCGCCAGCAATTGCAGCGGTGCGTTTCTGTTGGCTGAATCTGGGATCTTAGACGGAAAACAGGCCACAACTCACTGGGGTTATGCAGAACAATTCACTAAACGTTATCCAAAAGTGAAATTGAGTCCTGAAAAAATGATTACCTCCGATCTAAATATATACTGCTCAGGGGGCGGTATGGCGTGGTTTGATCTCGCACTGCTGTTGATCGAGCGCTATTGCGGGCATGATGTTGCCACCACAACGGCTAAAGCCCACGTGATAGATTTGGCCCGAGGTGGGCAAGCTGCTTATGCCAACATTCGCAGCAAAAAATATCATCAAGATCCAGAAATATTAGCGGTCCAGGAATGGCTCGAAGCACACTATTCAGAGCCTATTCAAATTACCCAGATCAGTGCTTTGGTTAACTTGAGCCCGCGTACCTTAAATCGGCGTTTTAAACTCGCCACCGAACAAAATCCATTGGAATATTTGCAAGGTATTCGCATTGAAGCGGCGAAAAAGCTCCTCGAGAAATCTTCAGACAGCCCGCAGCGTATTGTTAATAAAGTGGGTTACGATGATCTTAGCTCCTTTACTCGCCTATTTAATAAACACACTGGCTTATCACCCAGTCAATACGCCAAAAAATTCAAACGCTAGCGATGTAAAAATGTAGAACAGAGATATTTTTTTACCACAATCACTGGCGGTCATAAAAGCAGCATAAAACTTGCTGATACTGTACCTGACGTACCGACCTTGTCTGATTTGCCGCCCAACGTGGCGTGAATGAGACAAGACAGCTAGGTCATAAAGTAAAAAATAATGTGCAAAAATAAGGTCTTAGCGTTTTGATTGGGGGCAAGTATCGCAGATTGGCATGCTTGCACCAAAATTAAACAACAGGGCTTCAATAAAGTGAAAAGACGTTAAAAAAAATACTATTGATGTAATATTATTACATTGCAAAATAGATAAATGGCGTTTATTGCTGTATAATTGCGCAAGTTATGTAATTTTATTACCTTTTGGAGACACACTATGGCGTTCAAAAAACAGTACCTAAAATCAAAACCTATTTGCAAAGTGACCTTTAAGATCACCAAAGAAGAAGCCAAATCAGCTGAATCAGCTAAATTAATTGGTGACTTCAATGATTGGGATACCACGGTAGCCCCCATGAAAAAACTTAAAGATGGCAGTTTCAGTGCAGTACTTGAACTGGCAAAAGACAAGGATTATCAATTCCGTTATTTACTCAATGACCAAGAGTGGGAGAACGATTGGCATGCGGATGATTACGTTGCATCACCTATGTCATTTGACAAAAACTCTGTGGTGAAACTCTAAGTTTTAGACGCAAAAAAAGCCACGTCTTCACGTGGCTTTTTCATTTTTGAACGACCTACCCTGCATTTGGATTGGCTATAGCCAACAAACACTAGGGCGTGTTCTTATTTTGTCGATTACAGTGCCGCTTCCAACACTGGTAGAATTGTGAACAAATCACCCACTAAACCGTAATCAGCCACCTGAAAAATAGGCGCTTCTTCGTCTTTGTTGATGGCCACAATGACCTTAGAGTCTTTCATGCCGGCCAAATGTTGAATGGCACCAGAAATACCTACCGCGATATACAGCTGTGGTGCCACTATTTTACCGGTCTGTCCCACTTGCATGTCGTTGGGCACAAAACCCGCGTCTACCGCTGCACGTGATGCACCGATAGCAGCGCCAAGTTTGTCTGCAATGCCTTCCAGTAGTTTGAAGTTGTCACCATTTTGCATACCTCGGCCACCCGAGATGACCACACTGGCTGCCGTTAATTCAGGCCTTTCTGATTCAGTCAACTCGGCACTCACAAAGCGTGACTTATTGGCTTCTTTGACTGTGCCAATTGCATTAACAGGGGCGGAGTTATCGGTACTTGCCGCATCAAAAGCCGATGTTCTCACCGTCATGACTTTTATCTTATCAGCCGACTGCACGGTTGCAATGGCGTTGCCCGCATAAATCGGACGCTTGAAGGTATCAGCACTGATCACTGCAATGACATCTGATAATTGCGCAACATCCAATAAAGCTGCAACGCGAGGTAGAAAGTTTTTACCCGTTGTTGTGGCCGCGGCCAGAATATGGCTGTAAGTGGCACCCACTTCAGCAACAAGTTCTGCGATATTCTCAGCAAGTTGTTGAGCATAGTGCGTGCTATCCGCGACTAACACTTTTTTAACGCCACTGATTTTCGCAGCTTGTTCCGCCACCCCAGCACATTGCTCCCCTGCGACCAGCACATCAATCTCTTGGTCGATGAGACTCGCAGCGTGGATCAGTTTCAGGGTTTCAGATTTTAATTCGTAGTTATCGTGTTCTGCGTAGACTAAAACGGCCATTAGATCACCTTCGCTTCATTTTTTAATTTTTCAACTAACGTGGCTACGTCAGCAACTTTGATCCCACCTTGACGCGCTGCAGGTGCTTCAACCTTCAGGGTTTTTACATTGGACTGCAAATTCACGGCGTACTCGTCAGCGGCCTTGCTGTCTAAAGGTTTACGCTTAGCCTTCATAATGTTAGGCAGTGACGCATAACGCGGCTCGTTCAGACGTAAATCTGTGGTAACGATAGCAGGTAATGTCAATTCTACCGTTTGTAAGCCTCCGTCAATTTCACGCGTTACTTGCACGCTCGCGGCGCTTAATTGTACTTTTGAGGCAAAGGTACCTTGGGGCATGCCAGTAAGCGCAGCTAACATTTGACCCGTTTGATTATTATCTGAATCGATAGACTGTTTGCCAAGAATAACGAGATCAGGGCTTTCTTGCTCGACGACCTTTTGCAACAACTTGGCGACTTGCAATGAGTCAAGGCTTAACGCGGTATCGATATGCAAACCACGATCGGCTCCTAGTGCTAGGGCGGTTCTTATTTGTTCTTGACAAGCTTTGTCACCGATAGAAACAACCACTATCTCAGTAGCAAGTCCTTGTTCTTTCAGCCTAACCGCTTCCTCAACCGCTATTTCACAAAAAGGATTAAGAGACATTTTAGCGTTGGTTAAATCGACAGCTGAGTTGTCGGGTTTCACCCGCACTTTCACGTTGTAATCAATCGCCCGTTTGATAGGCACTAAAATTTTCATTGCTACCTCTTTTGAGATTATATGACTATTAAATAAGCAGTGCGGTGACTGCCCTGAAGGTGGCGACAATTTACGTTTTGTTTACCTAAACGTCAACTTCGTACACTTTCAGCACAGTAAACAAAATTGTGCGTTTTTAGTCGCTACAAGGTCGAGTATGATATCTGTGTTTAGTTACTTTAAATGTGCCTGAGTGGATCGCAATTACCACTGAATATTTTTAACTATGTTATTGTTTTTACTAAAAATATAATTTTATTAACCGCAATACTTGCTTGTCCCAACCTTGGTAAGCCATTGACATTAAAGGTGGCGTAACTGCCAAACTATGCCGCCAATAGCGGCTTAAAACATGGTGAATTGCTGGTAAACCCTAGGCAAAACAGTATTTTTTTAATTAATAGATAAATATAAAAGAGGAAATAGCAGTGGAAAGAGAATCGATGGAGTTTGATGTTGTCATTGTCGGTGCTGGCCCTGCTGGGCTTTCTGCTGCTTGTCATCTGATGCAGCTTGCAAGAAGCGCAGACAAAGAGTTGATGGTGTGTGTGGTTGAAAAAGGCTCAGAAGTTGGGGCACATATCTTATCTGGTGCAGTGTTTGAACCCGCCGCCTTAAACGAATTGTTCCCCGATTGGCAAGACCGCGGCGCCCCGCTCACCACCCCAGTGACAGACGACCATATTTATTTGTTAAATGATGAGCATAAAGCGACAAAACTGCCCAATTTCATTACACCAAAAACCATGCACAATAGCGGTAATTACATTACCAGTATGGGTAATATGTGCCGTTGGCTCGCCAGCCAAGCTGAAGAACTTGGTGTGGAGATCTTCCCGGGTTTCGCGGCAGCTGAGCTGATTTTAAATGATGACGGTAGCGTGGCCGGAGTGATTACCGGAGACATGGGCATCGATGCCAAGGGAGAGGCGAAAGATTCGTTTATGCCGGGCATGGAATTGCGTGCGAAATATACAATTTTTGCTGAAGGTTGTCGCGGCCACCTTGGCAAACAACTGATCAAACATTTTGCCTTAGATGAAGGTAAAGCGCCTCAGCACTATGGCATTGGCTTCAAAGAAATTTGGGATATCGCACCTGAAAAACATCAACCAGGTTTGGTTGTGCACACAGCGGGCTGGCCCTTGGGTGATGCGTCGGGTGGTTCATACCTCTATCATGCTGAAAATAACCAAGTCTTTGTGGGCTTGATCATGGATCTCAATTACAGCAACCCACACTTGAGTCCTTTTGATGAGTTTCAACGTTTGAAACATCACCCCGTGATTAGCCAATACTTAGAGGGAGGTAAACGTGTGTCATACGGCGCGCGTGCCATTGCCAAGGGTGGGTTTAATTCTCTTCCCAAAATGTCTTTTCCAGGTGGTTTATTAATTGGCTGTGATGCAGGCACCTTAAACTTCGCCAAAATTAAAGGCAATCATACCGCCATGAAATCAGGCATGTTGGCGGCGCAGACGCTATTTTCTGAGTTACAAGCTGATGAGCACTCTCAAGGTAAAGATCTTGCTGTGTATACTGAGAATTTCAAACAATCTTGGTTATACAAGGAGTTATTTTCGTCGCGTAACTTTGGCTCAGCCATTCATAAATTTGGTACGTTTTGGGGAGGCGCGTTCAATACCTTGGAACAAAACATATTTGCAGGAAATATGTTGGTTACCTTGCAAGATGGCAATGAGGATTATGCGCAACTTAAATTAGCCGATCAATGTGATATACCCAAATATCCAAAACCTGATGGAAAATTAAGTTTTGATAAATTGTCTTCAGTATTTTTATCCAATACTAATCACGAAGAAGATCAACCTTGTCATTTAAAACTGCAAGACCCAAACATTCCTATTCAGGTAAATTTAGTCAAATTTGATGAACCCGCTCAGCGTTACTGCCCGGCTGGAGTCTATGAAGTCATTGAAAGCGCTCAAGGCGAAAAACAATTTCAAATTAATGCCCAAAACTGCGTACATTGTAAAACCTGTGATATTAAAGATCCCAGTCAGAATATAAATTGGACGGCACCAGAAGGTGGTGGTGGTCCAAATTATCCAAATATGTAAGTTTAAAAAAGCGAGATTATTCTCGCTTTTTTATTGCGCTAAATATGGCTTTTCTATATTTTAATTAGACACTTTTTTTATTTATCGAGGGCTTATGACTGATTTTCTAGCAATCTTAACACACGGGCGCAGATTTCAGGGTGCAGTAAAAGAACTTAGTATTGCGGAACTAGAAACTGTTCAAGAAAAATTGGGTAATATTATTGAACAACGTAAAAGTAAAGAAGCTGAACAAAAGCAGTTTGAAGCTGAAAAACAAGCAAAGCGTGAAAGTATTTTGCAGCAAATGCGCGAAGCCGGGTTAGAAGTATCAGACTTACAACCCGAGGGCACAAGCAAAACCAATAAACCTGTACAAAAACGCCCAGTTAAATACAAATTAACTGACGCACAAGGTCAGGAGCATTTGTGGACGGGTATTGGAAGAATGCCAAAAGTTTACGCGCAAGCCATTGCTAGTGGAAAGTCCTTACAAAATTTTGCCATCTGATTTGTAGGCTGTGTCTACACTCCATTACCAATGTTATAACGCTAATCCACAAGCACCATGGATTGCCTTAATCCATGGTCTTTTTGGCGATGCTGATAACTTATCAGCAATGCGACGTTGCCTTGAGCAAGAGTTTAATGTTGTTGCCATTGATTTGCCCGATCATGGTCGTTCAACGTGGACGGAAGGTTTTAGTTTCGAACACTACGCTGATCTCATCATCGCGCTGTTAAACGACTTACACATCCCTGAAGTCAATTTGGTGGGTCATTCTTTAGGGGGCAAAGTCGCCATGCAAATTGCCCTACAACGCCCCGTGTTAGTGAAACGATTGGTAGTATTAGACATGGCGCCCGTTAGTTATCAGCCTAGGCATGATCAAGTATTGGCGGGTTTAACCGCCGTCAATTTGGCAACACTAACAAGCCGTTCTGCTGCCGATGCCATTATGGCAGCATTTATTGAAGACATTGGCACCCGCCAGTTTTTACTGAAAAGTCTGGAAAAATCCGCAGATGGTTGGCGCTGGCGATTTAATTTAGCCTTATTACAACGCGACTATTTGAGATTATCCGCAGCCATATCCAGCGAACACCCCTATAGTGGGCCGACCCTGTTCATCAAAGGGGAATTGTCAGACTATGTAAATAGCGACGACAAAGACTACATACAGTCTCTCTTTTCAAACGCAGCACTTAAGGTCGTGGCAAATACTGGCCATTGGCTACATGCGCAAAAACCCGCCGTGTGCGCCAAGTTAATTGAATCTTTTATTAACCAATCGGCGTAGTTATCTTGATTGAAGTGGACTGTCTTTTGAATAATTCTCATCAGGAACTGTCTATGCTAGTATGCGCACGTTTTTTTAGCCCAAGGGCGGCTTATGCTGAGTGAACACTACGAACAAATTGAAGCGATTGGGCTTAATCTAGCCCTGGCGGGTCTTTTTTTATTAATGGCCTACGTGGTGCATGACCTACTTAAAAAAAATAATGTGCCATTGTTAGGTAAGGTGGTGGTGTACTTTGTATTGTTTTTAGGTGCGGCAGGATTCATTTTTAAAGGTATAATGCAATTTATTATTGAGCATTAAATCACGACGATTAAATTGACAAATACATAATTGAGGTAAGGTAAACGATGGCAAGTGTGGGGCTTTTTTTCGGCAGCGACACAGGCAATACAGAACATATTGCTAAGATGATCCAAAAAGAACTGGGTAAAAATTTAATAGATGTACATGATATTGCCAAAAGCAGCAAAGAAGACATCGCAAAATTTGATCTCTTGTTATTTGGCATTCCTACTTGGTACTACGGTGAAGCTCAGTGTGACTGGGATGACTTCTTTCCTGAATTAGAGCAAATCGACTTTACTGACAAACTTGTCGCCATTTTTGGTTGTGGCGATCAAGAGGATTATGCTGAGTACTTCCTTGATGCCATGGGTATGGTGAGAGACATCGTTGAAGCCAGAGGCGCGATACTGATTGGTCAGTGGCCTACCGACACCTATGACTTCGAAGCCTCTAAAGGCCTAGCCGATGAGAATCATTTTGTTGGGCTTGGTATCGACGAAGACCGTCAACCTGAACTCACCGAACAGCGGGTTAAAGGTTGGTGTAAACAAATTTACGAAGAGATGTGTTTAGCTGAATTAAGCTAAAGCAATGATCTAAATGATGGAGTCATATGACTCCATTTTTTTTGGGTGCAGAAAAACGTAGACGTAGTCGATGAGCAAAGTGCATCAAAACTACAATTTAAAGCTTGCTACCACCCCTTTTAATTCTTCATTAAGCACGCTAATTTGCGCGATAGCGTGATTAGATTCCGAGGTGCTTTGAGCGCTTTGTTCTGAAATATCAACAATAGTTTGTAAATTGTTCACCACGGTGTTTAACAGTTGGTCTTGGAGATTAGTATCTGTCGCGATTTTTTTATTGATACTCGATAGTTGTTCAATGACTCGCGTGATAGACATGACCTCATCGGTTACCTTTTCAATCAAGCCAACACTCTCGTTTGATTGTGCACTGTCTATCTCCATGGCTTTTACCGCCTGCTCTGCATCTTTGTGCAGGGTACTGATGACGTTTTCAATCTCAGCGGTCGATGCCTGAGTTTTTGTCGCAAGATTACGCACTTCATCAGCAACCACGGCAAATCCTCGTCCTTGCTCCCCTGCTCTTGCTGCTTCAATCGCGGCATTAAGAGCCAACAAATTGGTTTGCTCGGCAATACTTTTAATAACATCAAGGATGCTAACAATATTCTTACTGTTTTCATCCAAACGATGGATGATCTTAGACGACACGGCGGATTGCTGTGCTTGTTCTAACACTTGGTGTTTGGTCTTAGCCACTAACTGTGCCACTAACTCACTCTGCTTCGCTACCATCTGCATTTGTTCAGTGGATTGATTAATCTGTTGTAAATTACTCAAACTCGTTTCGTGCACCACATTAGTGTGTTCACTGGTTTCTATTACTTGCTGTCGCTGTAGCGCGACTTTGCTTAAATTCTTTTCACCCAAATCCACACTAAAATGTACTGCATCACTGAGTAACTTCTCTTTGTCGTGAATTTGCTCTACCACCCCATGCAGACTCGCTGACAGTTGATTGACACTGGTGGCTAATAGTGCAAATTCATCGTCACCAATCACACGCGCTTTATGGGTTAAGTCGCCACTGCCGAGTACATTTAAACTCCGATTGATACGCGCTAAGGGAATAGCGATAGAACGTGTTACCCACATACCCACCGCAAATACCATCGCCAAGGTCATGACCATGATGGCAACGCCGCGCCAGATATTGGTTTGTACCACACTCAAAATGTAATTTTGACCGTCTAAGGTTGACTGATTGACTTGTTCGAACAAGGTGGCGAGTGCGGTAATTGCTTGTTCTAACGATTGATTAGCGAGGTCCTGCTGTTGTTGCGCAGCGGCATGTTTGTCGATACGGGTTTGCTGCAAGGCAAACAAACCTTCGTTGCCTGCGTAACCTTGAACAAATTGTTGATATTGATTATTAAATTCATCCACTAAACCATCGGTATTGATATCTTGCGCTAGACGATTTAAGTAGTTCACGTCAACATCGGCATTGCTAATAGAAAATTCGATATTTTCTCTTTCGGTGGTATTGGTGTTTGCATCCAAAATTTTAATGAATTCTTTAATGCCATTGATCATTGGTGTGATTTTATTGTCAATATTGTTACCCGTACCGACCAAACGATCAAAATTGGCGGCTTTACTTTCCATGTATGATAAATCTTGGAGAAGTGCACTGGCCTCGTCGGCATGACCGATCATCTCAGTTACGAGGGTTTGTACCTTCTTGCTGGTTTTTAACTGCTCAATGCGGTTTAGGTACATCTTTTTCGAATTATCTAAGTAGATTGTGGCATTTTCCCGCCCCTCAAGAAATGCGGCATTATCTGTATCGAGTAGTTGACCTAGTTCTACCAGTTGTTGCTCAACCGCCGCGGCCAATTGAGAAAACTTGTCATGATTTTCACGTAAACTGTCGAGATCTGCGATAAAAAAACCTCGTGTAGATTCTTTAGCAAGCGACAACATACCCACTTCAACCTGCAACATTTTTTCTTGTACGGGCATTTTTTCATTCACAACAGATTGTGCCGACTGGCTGATATCACCCAAACCAAGATAAGACACAACGTTAGTGACCAATAGCATCGCTGAAATAATGGCAAAGCCTAAAATGATCTTTCGAACAACCGTTAAATTCATTTATCTAAAATCCTTACTCTCACAATGATTTTATCGACATATCAGTGATTTAGTTCAGTAAATATATGTCACTTGTTAAATCATATCGACAAACTTATCTTGATTTAAAGCAATTAACCTATGATTAACAAGTTTCTACCGCGTAAAATGCGTTTTTCCATGTTTGACAGTTGGATAAACAAGCAATCTCGGCAGCGTCTCTTGTCATCATCACTTGGAGCCGTAAAATTTTGGGGTATTACTTTCAAATCACGGTCAGTCCCTTATAATGCTCAATCAGTTAATTAGAATAAAAGCTCATGGAACAAAACAAAGAACTCAAAAAAGCGGGTTTAAAAATCACCCTCCCGCGCTTAAAAATTTTGGAAATTCTGCAAGAGCCGAGTAATCAGCACATTAGTGCAGAAGATGTGTACAAAATTTTGCTTGAACACGGTGACGATATTGGTTTGGCCACTGTTTACCGTGTGCTCAACCAATTCGATGATGCTGGCATCTTAAATAGACATCATTTTGAAGGGGGTAAATCTGTTTTTGAGATTAGTCATAAGAAACATCACGACCATTTAGTTTGCCTTAAGTGTGGCAAAGTTGTTGAGTTTGAAGATGATGTTATCGAAAAGCGTCAAGAAGAAGTGGCCCAACGTCACAATATGACGTTAACACACCACAGTTTATACCTTTACGGCACCTGTAAAACAGAGTGTGAAGGTGAATAAGTAAGCAGTGTTTTATTACCTAAAGTCACGTTTCTCCAAGTTAGCTAACCTGAGTTTGGGTTAGCTTTTTTTTACCAAATTCAGTACCAACAACACCATAAAAGAGAAACTTAACAAGCCCCCTGCTACCCAATTTGCCTGGGTAATTTGCATACTCTCAATAAGATCATACAGCGCAATAGACAACACTCTTGTCTCACCGGAAATATTTCCACCAATTAGCAAAACCACACCAAACTCACCGAGTGTATGGGCAAAACCTAGAATTGCTCCTGTGATTATCGCTGGCTTAGATAACGGTAAAATAAGCATGTAAAACCGTTGCCACCTGCTAGCACCAAGGGTCGCGGTCAGATCAAGTAATTCTGGCGTAATGTTGCTAAAGCTATTTTTTATCGGTTGCACCACAAACGGCAGACTATAAATAATCGAGCCAATTAACAAACCACTAAATGAAAAAACTAAGCTGTGATCGAACCAGCGTAGCCATGTCGCCCCCACAATATTTTGAGGAGAAAATAGCACCAGCAGGTAAAAACCTAACACCGTAGGAGGCAGAATTAATGGCAGGGTAATAATCGACTCAATCACTGGCCTAAGGAGAGCCTTTGTTTGACTCAACCACCAAGCGAGTGGAATGCCAAACACCAGAAGACAAACTGTTGTCAGCCCCGCCAACTTAACACTCAGCCAAAGCGCTAACCAAATTTCACTGTTTGCCATGTTGCTTGCCTCTAGCCTTTGGCTTTTTCTAACAACACGACTTTAGGTAAATAACCCATCTCGGTGATCTTTGTTTGCGCTTCTTCACTGAGTAAAAAATGATAAAACCTTTCTGCTGGCGCCGTGGCTTTTGCCATCAACACCATCTGCTGATCGATACCGTTGTAGTATATAGGCGGAACGAGCCAGACCTCTGATTCTGCTTGTTGTTGCACTTGACTGTAGGCCACAAAACCAACTTCAACAGCACCTAATGACAGCATTTGTAGAACTTGTGCCACGTTATTGGCTGTAATAATCGTTAGTTTATTGCTCTGCTCAAGGTCCAGTTGCAACAATACCTCTTTGGCGGCCGCACCAAAAGGAGCAAATGTTGGATTAGCCAACGCTAGCTGCCCCGAATACTGCCGCAACCATTGTTCGTTAATATTCTGGCCTTTGGGCCGCCACAAAGCTAATTGTCCTCGAGCGTAGGTAACTCTTGAACCTTGTTTTATTAAATTTTCTTGCTCCAGCATCTTGGGTCTCGCGGCGTCAGCGGACAGAAATAGTTCAAATGGTGCACCATGTTTAATTTGATTGGTTAACACACCGCTAGATGCAGAGGACAAAACGAGTTGCTCTTGTGGATGGCGCGCGACATAAAGTTGTAATAATTTTTCTAAACTCGGTTTAAAGTTAGTGGCAACCGCAATTTGTACTATGGTTTTTTCCTCGCTAGCTTGTGCACTCTCTGATTGAGCCCAAGCGGCTGATATAGTTAACACACCAAACAGCATGAGGCCGACTGGCTTCATACGTCTTTTCAGCATTAAATTAAAGCTCACCATCTATCCTTTGCCTCTTCATCGCTTACTTTTGCTTCAACCCAAACATCGCCTTTTGAGGTTATTTCTTTCTTCCAAAAAGGCGCTTTCACCTTGAGAAAATCCATTATGAATTCTGCGGCGGCGAAGGCCTCGTGCCTATGCTTCGCGCTTACTGCCACCATTACAATCTGGTCTGCCGCAGCCAAATAGCCAATGCGATGAATCAAACTAACTTGTTGTAAGGCCCAGCGTTGACGAGCGTCAGCTACAATACCTTGGAGCGCCAAATGCGTCATGGCGGGATAGTGTTCCAGATACAATCCCTGTACTTGACTGTCATGGCTAAAATCACGCACTAAACCAACAAACATCACCACGGCCCCAGCCTGAGCGTTGTGGTGCAATAGGCCTTGATATTCTGCTGCTACGTCAAAGTCAGCGTCCTGCACCATAATTTTGTCAGCAAGCCTATCATCTGCTGCAATGCCCATCCCTAACCTCCTGTTACTGGTGGGAAAAAAGCAACTTCATCATTTTCGCTCAACAGAACATCACTTTTTGTCATACTGTGATTCAGTGCAATTAAACAGGTATCAGCACCAAGATACAGCTGCCATTCATCGCCTTTTTGTTGCAGATGCTGGCGTAGGTCAGCGATCGTGGCAGAGGCACTAAGTTCATGCAACGGCACTTGCAATTTTGCCGTTTGTAGCCGTTCACGTAATTGCCCAAAAAACAACACTGTAATCATCGTGATGCTGGCTCCTGTGCGCCGGATTGATTGCTCCAACTGCCAGTTTTACCCCCTTGTTTGTGCAGCACTTTGATCCCACTAATTTGCATACTAGGATCTACGGCTTTACACATATCAAACAGGGTCAACGCACTAACACTCACCGCGGTTAGGGCTTCCATTTCTACCCCAGTTTGCCCCGACAATTTGCACATGGCTTCAATACGCACTGAATTGTGTTTATCGAGCAAAGTAAAATCTACTTGCACTTTGCTTAGGTTTAAAGGATGACATAGGGGGATAAGATCAGCGCATTTTTTCGCGGCTTGTATGCCTGCTATTCGCGCCACCGCTAGTACATCACCTTTTTCGTGCTGATTATTTTTTAACATGTCAAAAGCCTGATCCGACATGGCAATATAACCTTCGGCGATGGCTATTCTGCTTGTCGTGGCTTTGGCGGTTACGTCTACCATTGAGGCTTTGCCTTGCTGGTCAACGTGGGAGAATTGTGCATGTTCCCTCGAGTTATCTGCCACATTACCCCCTTGAATCACAGGATGATGCGATTTGCAGGTGCATGACAAAATTACAGGGTTTATGGTTAACATTAAGCTGTTGGGCCAAAATACCTTGCCACGCTGTTTTGCATGCCCCTGTTGAACCGGGTAAACAAAATATGGCCGTTCTGTTGGCCATACCCGCTAACGCCCTAGATTGCACGGTTGATGTACCGATTTCGTTATATGATATTGCTCGGAATAACTCGCCAAATCCCTCTATGTTTTTATCAAACAAAACACTTAAGGCTTCAGGCGTGGTGTCGCGTCCAGTAAAGCCCGTACCACCGGTGCTAATAACGACTTGAATATCAGGCGACGCAATCCATTTGGATACCACCGCGCGCAACTGGTATTTATCATCTTTAACAATCAATCGCTCGTGCAAGTTGTGTCCGGCCTCTTTGAGAGCCGAAACAAGGTAGTCTCCCGATGTATCGTTGGCAAAGGTGCGTGTATCAGAAACAGTTAACACCGCAATATTTAATGCCTGTCCGGCTTTGTTTAATTCATTTTCAGTCATATTTCATTCTATCTGGTTAGTTTGCCTGTTCACTTCTATTGAGTGTCGTACAAAACTGCCGCCACTCTGCGGGATGATTAATATTTAGCAGACTGTTGTCTTGTTTCAGCTTTAACGATTGTGCGCCTATATTCGCTGTTAAACGGCGAAGAGACCAATCTTGGCTATCACGTAATTGTGCCGTAAGACTGGCTGTTAATGTTGAGGATATGGGCAGGTACAAGGGTAAATATTGCTGGTTAAGGTAACTCGCACACTGATTATGTCGACCAAATTGCAGCAAGCTTTGCAATAAATCTATGGACAAATTTGGCATATCAACCGGCACCACCAACAATTCTGTGCAGTGCACAAGCCTGTTTTCTACATGCAGCAGTGTTGCGTGGATCCCTCCTAAGGGGCCACGCAAAGCAAAGCGGTCTGGTATGCCACACCCATCATGGTTACTGCTTAAAAGCGGTGTATTTGAACTCAAACGCCCCAGTTTTTGTAGGCCAAATTCTAACAAGGTTTGTTTTAAGGGAGCGGCGTACAAACTACTTTTATCCTGCCCCATGCGCGACGAAAGCCCGCCGGCTAACAGTACTGTGGCTAGTGACTCGTTCATCGCTTCAGACACCCTTCAACCATTAAACTTCAACTATCAACCGCCAAGCATAGCCAAGTGTTTAGTGGCGCCGGTATAACCATCCTGTAACCAATGGGTGGCCTCTTTATCACCGAGTAGTTTAGTCAATTCGACTGCCAAACCTTGTACATCATTTTCCAGCAAATAATGACGTATATCCAAACCTTGCTCAGCAAATAAACACAGATGAAGTTTACCCGTTGCAGCGATGCGCAAGCGGTTGCAGGAAGCACAGAAATCCTTACTGTAAGGCATGATCAATCCGATCTTGCCTGCATAATCAGGATGAAAAAACTCCTCCGCCGGTCCAGCCGTTTTATCACGCAGCGTTTGCACCCAGCCTTGAGTCAGTAACTGCCTTTTAATGGGTTCTCCAGACAGGTGTTGTTGTTTAAAAAACTGAGTATTTTCTCCTGTCTGCATTAATTCAATCAGCCGTAAGCTCACTGGCAAATGTTTAATCCAGTTGAGAAAAGTTGTCAGTTCATGGGCGTTGTATTGACGCAATAACACCGCGTTCACTTTGACCTTGAGACCCAGTGTCAGTGCTTTATCAATACCGCGCATAATCGACTCAAGTTTGTCATGGCCTGTGATAGCGGCAAACTGGCGAGGATCAAGAGAATCGATGCTTACATTTATCGAATGTAAGCCGGCAGATTGCCACTGTTCAATATCCTTTTCGAGTCGATATCCATTGGTGGTCATGGCGACCTGCTTGATACCAGGAGTTTTTGCACACTGAGCAATAATGGCACTGAGATCTTTGCGTAAGGAAGGCTCACCACCTGTAATGCGAATTTTACTGGTACCAAGTTGAGCAAAACACTGAACCAAGGTAGTGATTTCTTCAAGACTCAGAAAATCACGGTGGGAATCGCAGGCATACCCATCGGGCAAACAATAGTTGCAGCTAAAATTGCATACGTCGGTGATGGACAGCCGCAAGTAATGAAAGCGGCGCCCAAACTTATCTTCTAACATGAATAACACCTTTCCAAAGTAAAGTGCTGCACCATGCAACACTTCGGGAGGTAGCTCGATTTCTCTTACAACCCTGGCGTAAAAAACACATTACGTATTTTACGCGGCCCAGTAACCGTATCTGTGACGTAGGTTAAAGGGCTCGGAGTTAACGCTTGTCTTATCTTGTTTTGTACTTCATGTACATCAGCACATGTATGATTGAACTTAACAGCTAACAAATTAGATTGCTTAAATAACGCAATTAACCCCTAATTTTACCATATTCACGTGCAAGCAGACCAGAGACTTACACATTTTTGTGCAATTATCTTGTACATGCTTAAACCACTAGATTGGCCAAGCAGATATTTGCCGCATGCACAGCCAATAAACCCTTGTACAAACCAAGTAGCGACTCACGCAATATGGCAAACGTTCAAAGTGGCATATATGTTGAACCTAACAAGTAGCATAACAACATGACTATTTTAATTTGCTACCCTTAAGGTGGCAGTCAACTAGGATGGGAAATGCCCGTAATTGAACACTTTATAGAAAAACAAAGACTTGGCGAAGGATTCAAAGCAGCGGCACAAAGCTATTTTGTACCATTGGCAGAGAAAATTGCTTTGCACCATAAGCGTGCAAAAAGCACCTACTATGTAGGCATAAATGGTTGTCAGGGATCTGGCAAATCTACCCTCGCCGCTTTTTTGCAAGACTACTTAAGTGAAACAAAACACCTTAATGTGGTGGTGTTATCCCTCGATGATTTCTATTTAAGCCAAACAGCACGTGAACAATTAGCCAGCACCGTTCATCCCTTACTCAAGACCCGTGGCGTGCCCGGTACACACGATACCGGCTTAATGCGCAAAGTGCTGTCTGACTTATCGGCACAAAATGTCGACCTAACACTGCCACGATTTAACAAAGCACTGGATAATCCCTTTGCTGCAGACTATTGGCCAAGGATTCAAAGCCCGGTTGACATCGTTATTTTTGAAGGCTGGTGTTGGGGCGTAACCGCGCAACACCAACGAGAACTTGCAGCACCAGTGAATGCCCTTGAATATAACGAGGACAAGGATGCAGTATGGCGAGACTACGTTAATCAACAGCTCGGCCGACACTACCAGCCGCTATATGCCTACATGCAACATTGGATCATGTTTCAGGCGCCGAGTTTTGCCGAAGTATTTTCGTGGCGCGCCGAGCAGGAGCGAAAACTTGCCGCCGTTACCCCTGGTGATCAAATGAGTCACTTAATGGATGAAACGCAGATTGCGCGTTTCATTCAATTTTATCAACGTCTCACCGAACATGCGTTGCGTACCCTGCCAGCCCATTGTCATGACGTTTTTGTGCTCAACCATAGGCGAGAAATTTTGACTCACCAGCGTCTCAATCATGTGGATAAAGTATCTGATGGGTAATCTGGCGAATGTACTGATTTTTACAGATATGGATGGCACCTTACTCGATCACCATGATTACAGCTTTGCTCCCGCCATACAGACCTTGGAAAAGCTTAAAAACCTGCATATACCGGTGATCCCTAATACCAGTAAAACCCGTGCTGAGCTCATGCAGCTGCGCGAAGCACTCAAGCTTGATGGCGCCTTCATTGTAGAAAATGGGGCTGCCGCCTACCTGCCCATCGACAGTTTGCCTAAGCAGCCTGAGGACACTGAGCTATATGGTGAATTTTGGTGTAAAGCATTTTCACCACCACGCACTCGATGGCTGAAATTATTAAAAGCGGCAGAAACCAAGTTTAGTGGCCAGTTTCGATATTTTGCCACGATGACCATAGAAGAGTTGATGCAATCAACAGGCTTAAATGCAGAGTCTGCAAAATTAGCCGCACAAAGAGAATTTGGCGAACCCATTGAATGGCTCGGCACAAGCCAGCAAAAACATGAGTTTATCGAATATTTAATGGGGCAAGGGGCCAATCCTGTGGAAGGCGGGCGCTACATTCATTTGGTGGGTGAATGCAACAAAGGGGCTGCCATGAAGTGGTTAAAGAACCAGTATCATCAACAATGTCCTGAGCGCACTTGGCAAACCATTGCCCTCGGTGATGGCAAAAACGACATTGCCATGTTAGAGGCAGCCGATGTGGCTATCCGCATCCTTTCACCCACCAATTCTCTACCTGTTATCCATCACAGTGAACATCTTATTACTAGCTCTTTATACGGCCCCAGTGGCTGGGCAGAGTGCCTTGAACGCTTATTGTTTAATGCTTAATTATTTTCTCGTGGCGCAGCCTTAACGCTGTAACTTACTAAGCTAAGTATTTTTACCTTAACACAGGAGGCAACATGGCCGACTTTTACCAAAATGGCATTGTAACGACCTTACATAATTTGGCAGATAGACCCGTCGAAGCCCTAGAAAAAGAACTACTGCGTTTTTCCAAAACGCGCCCCATGGGCTTGATTTTGCCTTCACTGTTTTCAGAACTGCAGGGTGTTGCTCTGCCCCACATTATTAAAGAACTTAGTCATGTGCCATATCTGTCGCAAATTGTGATTGGCCTAGACCGTGCCAATGTCCAAGAATATCAACATGCCTTGGCCTTTTTTTCTGCCCTGCCCCAGCATCATCGGGTTTTATGGAATGACGGCCAACGTCTTAAACAACTCGATACTGAACTTGCCGCCCTCAATCTTGCCCCCAAAGAACTGGGGAAAGGTCGCAATGTATGGTATTGCATGGGTTATGTATTGGCATCAAATAAAACCGAATCGGTGGCCTTACATGACTGTGATATTCTTACCTACGAACGCTCACTGTTAGCTAAACTCATTTACCCTGTGGCCAATCCACAATTCAACTACGAGTTCTGCAAAGGCTTCTACGCCCGTGTAGCAGACGGAAAAATCAATGGCCGAGTATCCAGGTTATTGGTCACACCCCTTATCAAAGCCTTAAAAAAAGTTCTTGGGCCCAGTGCATACTTGGATTACATGGATAGCTTTCGCTATCCCTTGGCGGGGGAATTTTCATTTCGTAAAGATGTATTAAATGATTTGCGGATCCCAAGTGATTGGGGGCTTGAAATCGGTGTGCTGTCTGAGATGCACCGCAATTATTCATCTAATCGGCTGTGTCAGGCTGATATTGCTCATACTTATGATCACAAACATCAGGATCTATCCGCTAACAATGATCAAGGTGGGCTGTCGAAAATGTCTATCGACATTACCAAGTCGCTGCTGCGCAAATTGGCGACGCAAGGTGAAACCTTCAGTATGGAATTATTTCGCAGCTTAAAAGCAACCTACTATCGTATCGCCCTCGATTTTGTTGAGGCCTACCACAACGATGCCTTGATGAACGGTTTAGATCTCGACATTCATAGTGAAGAAAAAGCCGTGGAACTATTTGCACAAAACATCATGAAAGCCGGCGAAAGTTTTTTGGTCAATCCCATGGAAACGCCGTTTATGCCAACTTGGAATCGGGTTGTCAGTGCCATGCCTGATGTATTAGACCGCCTGAAAACCGCGGTTGAGGAAGATTACAACGAATTTCGTGCTGGCTAGGGCTGAGGAACTTGAATGTTAAGTATATTTGAACAACTACAAGAGCGTTTACATCATCACTTAAACGTCATTTATGCTGATGTTCAAACCAGTGAATCGCTGGAAGACATCGCCACACAATTATTACAAACTATGCAAATAGACAGCAGTGACAAGCTGCAAATTCCTTTGCGTCACCACAACAATTGGGATCAACAAGATGTGATCCTCATTACTTACGGAGACAGCATCGAGCAGAATGAGCAGAAACCGCTGCAAACCCTGCATCAATTTCTCAGTCAATATTGTCGGCAAAGCATCAGTACTGTGCACATCCTACCGTTTTTTCCGTATAGCTCAGACGATGGTTTTGCGGTGATTGATTATTCGAGTGTGAATGAAGCATTGGGCAGTTGGCACGATATTCAAGCCATTTGCAGCGATTTTCGGGTGATGTCAGATGTAGTCATTAACCACTGCTCTGCCCGCAGTGCGTGGTTTGCAAACTTTGTAAAAGGCGAAGGCCCCGGTAGTGATTTTTTCTTTACCGCTTCACCGCAAGATGACCTTTCACAGGTGGTGAGGCCGCGCACCTCAGACTTATTGCGCTTAACCGAAACCGCACAAGGTGAGAAATATGTGTGGTGTACCTTTAGCCATGACCAAGTGGACTTTGATTTTCGTAACCCTAAAGTGCTCATCACTTTTGTGTCTATCATGCGCCAATATTTAGATGTGGGGATCCGTTTATTTCGCTTGGATGCCGTCGCCTTTCTGTGGAAAAAAATTGCCAGTCCTAGCATTAACTTAGAGCAGACACATGAAGTTGTCAGATTACTGCGTACCTTGATAGAACATGCAGTGGCAGATGCCGTGATCATCACTGAAACTAACATCCCCAATCGACAAAATTTAAGCTATTTTGGCAACGCCAATGAAGCCCATGGGATCTACAATTTTTCCTTACCCCCCTTACTTGTCAATACACTCGTAACGGGGAATTGTCGTCATTTAAAGGCATGGCTGAGCAGCATGCCACCTGCACAAAATGGTACCTTCTATTTTAATTTTATTGCTTCGCATGATGGCATTGGCCTGCGCCCGGCTGAGGGTTTGTTACAAGATCAGGAACTAAGCACGCTGCTGACTACCATGCAAAACTTTGGTGGGCGAATTTCATGGCGCAAGGCCGAAAATGGTGGACAGAAGGCCTATGAAATAAACATCGCCCTGTATGATGCCCTGCAAGGCACAACCAAAGGCGCAGACAAATGGGGATTGGAACGTTTTGTTTGTGCTCACGCGATTATGTTTGCCCTCGAGGGCATACCCGGATTGTATATTCATAGTCTGTTGGGTACATCTAACGATTACGAGAAAGTAAAAAACACCAGTCAAAACCGTTCAATAAATCGCCACAAATGGCAGTACGACCAGCTCATTCAAGAGTTGGCCTCCCCCTACAGTCAACACGCAAAAGTATTAACTCGCATCACAGAATTATTAGCTATACGCAAACGAAAACCGGCATTTCACCCCAACGCCACCCAATTTACTTTGCAACTTGGTGAACAGATCTTCGGTTTCTGGCGGCAGAGTCTTGATCGTCGCCAAAGTATTTTTTGCTTGTTTAACATCAGTGATCAAATGCAGCAGGTCAGGTTGAGTGATATCAATTTAATCGGTACCGACGTTTGGTTTGATCTTCTCTCTCACAAAGTATTGACGCCAGAAGACTTAGTGCTCGATTTAAAGCCCTATCAAGCGGCTTGGATCAGTAACCAAGGGCAGTTCACCTAGGCCATTACACGCCAGAAAATAGAGCAAGTGACAACCTGTTCACTGCTCTTTTTGCTTTGCGTCACTCATTGGCTTCACTTCAAGCCATTGATTTTATTGTGATTTATAAAAACTTGGCGCGAGCAGTATGCCATTACCCACACAATACTTTTGCTCTACCATCATTCATTAAAAAAACCACCACGAAAATATTCTATGCCATTGTTTTAATTGAATATTATTTGTTTGGCATAGTACTTGATAAGTACGTATGTGAGTGCAGTGAAAAGATTGAGCCCTACTTTTTACTCGCTACGTCTAACCTACTATTGGAGCAAAGATCATGAAAAATTTAATCCTCGTGCTTTCGATTTTATTGACTACCACAGCCGTCATGGCAGATGAAGACAAGTTTAGCCAATTAGATACCGATGAAGATGGTCTCATCAGCATTGAAGAAGCAGCAGCCGATGCCTCACTGGCCGCGGTATTTACCGAGCTAGATGCAGATAAAGATGGCTACCTCACACCAGCTGAATATGCCAATAAATAAAGCAAGGAGTGTGTCAATGAGAAAGGTTATTTTTTGTACCTTAACATTGTTAACCGCGGCCTCGACTTTGGCCACAGCCGCAAGTTTTGAAGAATTAGATGTGAATAAAGACGGGCTGATTAGTATTGAAGAAGCCAAGGCAGATAAAACCATAACAGCGTTATTTGCTGAACTTGACACCAACAAGGATGGCTATTTGTCAAAATCTGAAATTGCCTCGCCATCTGAATAATATCCACAGGCAGCTGAATTAACACTCCCTTTGCCCACTTTACGTGGGCGCTTTTTTTATTTCGCTAATTAACGATGGGCAGCGCGTTGTTGCCGCCCCACTCACTCCAAGAGCCATCATAGACTTGGCAGTTTTGATAGCCTAGCTCCTCTGCAGCAAGGGCAAGAATGCATGCGGTTACCCCTGAACCACAAGTCATGACTAGGTCTTTGCTCGCATCTAACTTAAGGGCAGCAAATTCCGCTTTTAAAGCCTCATGCCCTTTCAAATAGTGCCCGTGGAGCACTTGAGTAAAGGGTAAATTGACTGATCCGGGTATATGGCCAGAACGCAATCCCAGTCTAGGCTCTGGCGCAGTGCCATGAAATCTGGCAGCAGAACGAGCATCGATAATATTGAAATTGTTCATATTGTGCTGCAAAACACTGACATCCACGATGCGTTGGCCTTGTCGTGTTGCTTTAAAATTCCCTCGCTGACTTGGTGTCGCTAAACTCGGTGCAACTTCACCTTGGGCAGCAAGCCATGCAGGTAGACCGCCGTTTAAAATACTGATCTTATGATGTCCCATCACGTTGAACATCCACCACACTCGGGGAGCGGTATACACGCCCTTGGCGTCATACACGATGAGGTGAGTATCTGCATTGATGCCCAATGCTTGCGCCGCTTTTTCAAATTGTTGTTCGTTAGCTAAAGTATGTGGCAAAGGAGATTGATGATCGCAAAATTGCCCTTCGAAATCGACATAAATTGATCCAGGAATTAACGTTGTTGGTATCGGCTCAGCCTGCCCTGTGCTGATGTCTTTCATGCTCGTAAATAAAATAACGAGGTCTTTGGATCCAAGGCGAGATTTAAGCCAGTTTACGTCTATGATGTTTGGCATTCGGGCATTTTCCTCAACTGTATGGCGTAGTAGGGTGTTGCACAATAACAGAGCAACGGAGTCGATATGGTTCAGTGTCAGTCATTAGCACTGGCACAATAAAGCTATATATATCATTAACATAACTAAAATAATCAAAATCTGACTCTTTGGTCAAAAAGTTGCTTTGTGTAAAACACTAGGCAGTAATTAGTCACAATATAGTTCTATTTTGTCGCACACATAGTCTTTCCATTCACCACTGATAAGAAGCAAGCTACGCATGTTAAGCAACAACGATATCCTGTATGGCCTCGATGATAAACCACCTGTTAGCCACTGTATCACTGCGGCAATCCAACATGTTATGGCTTGTTTTATTGGCATTATAACGCCAACCCTCATCATCGGTAATGTCTTGGATTTGCAAGCTGAAATACCTTATTTAGTCAGCATGGCCTTGATGGTTTCTGGTATTTCAACCTTTATCCAAGTCAAAAAAATTGGCCCTATTGGCAGCGGTTTAATTGCCGTTCAGGGCACCAGTTTTACCTTTATTAGTGCCCTGCTTGCGGCAGGCTTTATGGTAAAAAATCAGGGAGGCAGCAACGACGATATTCTTGCGCTGATGTTTGGAATTTGTTTCTGGGGCGCTTTGGTGGAAATCATTTTAAGTCGATTTATCGACAAAATAAAAAGTGTCATCACCCCACTGACTACTGGCATTGTGATTACCACCATTGGCATTACGTTAATTAAGGTTGGCATGACAGACTTAGCCGGAGGGTTTGGCAACGCCGATTTTGCCTCCGTCGATAATCTCATTCTTGGTACCAGCGTATTGTTTATTGTGATTGCTTTTAACGCATCGCGCATACCCATGCTGCGACTCAGTGCGATTTTCATTGGCATGTTGGTAGGCAGTGTTTTGGCATGGTGGCAGGGTTTAATCGACTTCGACAACATGGTTGAACTGCCCTTAGTAAGCCTGCCCATACCGTTTAAATATGGCATTGATTTTCAGTGGGACGTGTTTATTCCCATTGCCCTTATCTACTTTTTGAGTGCCATTGAAACAGCCGGTGATCTTACCGCCAACAGTTTATTCTGCCGTCAACCTATCAGCGGTCCCATTTACCTAAAACGCATCAAAGGCGGGATCTTAGCGGATGGCATCAATTCCATTTTAGCTGCGATGTTTAACAATTTTCCCAATACCACCTTTGGACAAAACAATGCCGTGATTCAGTTGACGGGTGTGGCGAGTCGGCATGTGGCTTTTTATATCGCAGCTTTCTTGGTAGTACTTGGCCTGTTCCCTGTTATCGGTGCGTTTATTCAGTTAATGCCAAAAGCGGTATTAGGTGGCGCGACTCTGGTAATGTTCGCTACCATAGCCGTGGCAGGCTTAAATATTCTCACCAGTGAACCCATTGATCGTCGTAAAAGTTTGATCATCGCTACCTCTTTGGGGCTAGGATTGGGGGTCATGATGGTGCCAGAAATATTAAGCAATTTACCTACCCTAGCTAAAAATATCCTCTCTTCGTCGGTGACAGTTGCCGGCTTTAGCGCCATCTTTTTAAATATACTTTTGCCTGAGCAAACCAATAAACCATCAAGTCACGTCCTTTGACGTCAATGTGGATAAGCAATCAATGCACGACCTAACAAAGCCTATTCAGTGGTTAAAACATCCAGCTGCCATATATACGGGCAACGCACACAATGCCGGCGCTGGAATCGTCATTCAGGGTACCCGCATTATCGAACTAGTGGCATCTGGTGAACAACCAATACATAAAATCGATGTGAGCATTGATTGCAGTGAACGCATTTTGACTCCGGGTCTTATCAATACGCACCATCATTTTTATCAAACCCTGACACGTTGTGTACCAGGCGCGTTGAATAAACCCTTGTTCCCTTGGTTAAAATTTCTCTACCGACTGTGGCAACATCTCGATGAAGAGATGTTATACAGCGCAACACAATTAGCGGCCTTAGAGCTGATGTTGTCGGGCACAAGTTGCGTGTCTGACCATCACTATGTATTTCCTAAAGGGCTGGAACAGGCTATTGATGTGCAAGTTGCTGCATTGCAATCCCTTGGCTGCAGAGCAACGCTTACTCGGGGATCCATGAGCTTGGGTGAAAGCAAGGGTGGTCTTCCGCCTGATTCCGTTATTCAAAGTGACGATGTTATTTTACTCGACAGCCAACGTTTAATTGACCTGTATCACGATGACCAAGATGACGCGATGCTGCAAATCGCCTTAGCCCCCTGCTCGCCTTTTTCTGTGTCTACATCACTCATGGAAAATACCGCCGCCTTAGCCATGCAAAATAAGGTGCGCATGCACACTCATCTTGCCGAGACCGAAGACGAAAACACGTTTTGTCAGCGTACTTACGGTATGCGCCCTCTGGATTATTTAGAATCCTGCGGCTGGCTAAACGCCAATACATGGTTAGCACACGGCATAAATTTTGACCCACAAGAAATTCAACGCTTAGGGAAAGCGCGAGTTGGTATCGCACATTGTCCAAGTTCGAATATGCTGCTGGCTTCGGGCATTTGCCCAACTATCGAACTGCAACAGGCAGGTTGCCCCATTGGCTTGGCTGTGGATGGATCGGCATCAAATGATTGTTCTAATATGATCCAAGAAGTACGTCAGTCATTGCTCCAACAGCGTTTGCGTTACGGCGCACAAACCATTACCGCTGAACTTGTCTTAGGTTATGCCACGCGCGGTTCGGCGCAGGTGCTTGGGCGACACACGCTTGGTCAATTTGCCCCTGGTTATCAAGCTGACATTGCGATGTTTAGCACCAATGAATTACGTTTTTCAGGCATTGGCGATCCCCTCGCTGCCCTCGTCACCTGTGGAGCCCATCAAGTTGATCGCTTGATGATAGCGGGGCGCTGGGTCATTGAAGACAAACAGCATGTTAGTGTGATGCAAGAAACGCTTATGCAGCGCCATCATCAACTCGCCAAAAAATTACAACACATTCTGTAAACCGCTTCGGCAAAATAATTTCACAATACTACTGTGACGGCGGAAAAATTTTAGATCTTCCTTGCAAAGCATTATTTTGGTGCATAATGAAAGGGCTTGTTCGCGCATGGTGCGCCACACCGTTCTGCGCTTTAAAAGTTTACATAAAATTAACGTTTTACTGAAACATATTAAGCATTATTTTCTTTACTTTTCAACCACATAACTAGCAGATTAGATGTTGACCAACTGGACAAGAAATTGGCACTCTTCGTGCAACTTCAGGCCTTGAACTCACTTTACACACAACACGTTAGATCTTTAGAACCATCCCGGGGAAATATAATGAGAAAAAATACGTTTAACAGAAGCCAGCTTGCCCAAGCGGTTGCACTGGGTTTAGCCCTCACTTTATCTGGACAGGTGTTGGCGCAGGAGCCTGATGCTGCTAGCAAAAAAGAAGCAGAAGTTGAAAAAATCGAGGTGGTCGGTTCGTTAGGCAGTCTACCCGGACAAGATGTTGAAGCGGTATTTGGCTTTGGAAAGTCGATATTAGAAACCCCTCGTTCTGCGTCAACCATCAGTGATGAACAATTGGAACGTTTTGCGATTGGTGACATTGATGAATTAGTGGCCTTCGCGCCGGGTACCTATACCCAATCATTTTTTGGCGTGGCGGGCTCGTTGGATGTGCGTGGCACACCCGGTGAAGCTTACTTTCGCGGCGTAAAACGTTTAGATAACCCCGGTAACTACCCAACCCCTATCGGTGCCTCAAGTCGTATTGACGTAGTGCGTGGTCCAGCGTCACCCATTTACGGTCCAGCAAAAATTGGCGGCTACTTAAACTTTAATCCCAAATCAGCCAGTGCCAGCCGTGGTCAATATCTCGAACAAAATACCGGCGCGTTTTCATATACCCTAGGCAGTTGGGATAAAAGTGTCTTGAGCGCTGAAGTAGGCGGCCCTGGCTCAATTGGCGAGAAAAAAGGCGGATTTTATTTATACGGTGAAGTTGAGAACTCTGGCAGTTATTATGATGACAGCGCCACCGACCAAACTATATTGCAAGGTTCATTTAACATCGATGTAACTGAAAATTTGCGTTTCGAAATGGGGGGCATGCATCATAAATATGATGGCAACCAAGTCGCTGGTTGAGGGTCCAACGGGATTCTGAATTTTTTTCACAAAAAGTGATTTAAAGCATTGATAGTATTAATATATAAATTGATGTGATCACGCTTTTACGAGACTTTTTAAAAATCCAATTCTTCTCTGAATTTACCGTTCCAAGCGCATATAGCCGGAAACTTAGTGTACTTACCGTGGCAGTTGTCCTTTGGTGCTAGGAACGAAATCAAGATGTATTCCAAAAAATACGGATAGCGCCAGATCCAGAAGTAAAGCCGGTCTGCTATCTCCCCCTTGCCAATGAATCGATGGCATCGTTCTCTAAGGTCACTCGAGGCACCGACGTACAGAACCTGTTTGTCACGGATCACAGCATAATAACCCGGTCTTGTCGGCAATGACTGCATTTCGGCATGATCGTTCACGTTGGCGCTATTCTTTTGGCTCGGGTGAATACGCCTGAACATATCTTGGGAAATGTTTTGTGGCGTTGGACACTGCAATTTTAGCTGGGTAGTTTTAAAGTGTGCCCATTTGCTGTTGGGGTTTAAGTCATAGTTGTCTGGAGCTAAGATAATTTCATCATGAAATATAAGCCCACCTACTCCGTGCTGCTGTTGCCACCAATGTGGCATAGCATTCACCCGCTGTCTTGGCTTCATGCTCACAGTGAGTTTACGGTTTCTAAAACAACATCGCAGTAGCCTACGCCTTCTACAGTTATGGAAGCTGACTGCTTTTCAAAGGCCATAGTGGCACTCATAAGCGCCAGCCCTAAACCATCAATGATTTCCTCCGGCGATAGCTCCATGGTTTCACATTTTTCTATGATGGCGTCCATGAGTTCTTGTGACTGTTCATCCGTTAGGGCCATAAATACAACTCCAAAGCAATAATAATCAGGATGCAGGTGCTACTGAACTGCGTGAAAACTGCTGCCACAGTTGCTGCTGAGTGGCCAAGGTCGCTGTTAATGCGGCCTTTTCCTGTAACCAGGTCGTTTCTTGTGTTTTCACGCTCGAAATATGGGCCTGCAATTCCTGTACATCGTGGCATTTCGCATCAAATACCTTTTGCAGCTCCGCATACAGTGTATCTCGATGTTCCAACTGACGCTCCAATTGACGTCGCTCAGTCTGAAGACTACCCAGCTGTTCCTTCAACTGCGCGGATGTAGTCTCTGTATGCTGCAGCGTGGCTGTTAATTGCTGTACCTGCGCCTGTAGAGTGCTCACTTCCTGCTGTTTCACCATCACAGTTTGTTGCGCCAGGCGAAGATCAGCCTGCACCTGCTGGATCTGGTGTTCATGGCGTTGTACGTCCTGCTCACGCTGCGTTTGGACAGAAGCTCGGTAATGTTCAAGTGCTTGTCTGGCATGCTGATGTTTGTCTTCCAGAGAGCTAATATGCTGATCTTTGGTGGCGAGCAGGCTTTTCAGATGGGCATTTACACCGGAGAGTTCCGCCATTGTGAGTGCATCCTGCTGTCTGGCTTCCTGAAGTTTTTTATTGCTGTCTTCGGATGATGAGAGCTTTCGCTGCATGTCGTCGGTTTGCGCCGTCAAATCCTGAATTTGAGTACGCAGGTTGTCCGCCAGCTGCTGCCAATTCGCTTGGGCAGTTTTATGCATGGCCTCTGCTTGTTCTACTTTGGCCAAAGCCTCTTCCTGCAGTCGTCTAGCCAATTGCAGCACCGTCGTCTTGATCGCCTCCGTCAGAAGCTGTTCATCCATCAACAAGGTCGAGTCGTCATTCTCCAACTCCCGGAGCCAGCGCTGTATGGTTGACCGGGAACCGGTATTGCCCAGCTCAATACGCAACGAATCCAACGTAACCGACTGACCTTCGTCTATCAGCCGCTGTCTGGCGTCTTTTACATCGTCTTTGGTGATCCCGGTTCTGGCCATGATTAACTCCATTTCGTACTAATACGTAATATGTATATACATACTAAATCAAAAATAAAAATAGTCAAAATTTCATCATTTCTAATAAGTAATAATTATGGATTATTACTTGTTAGGCTGTAAGCCGCGTCAACTGTAGGCCTACGCCATACGTATTTTTCGGACTCCGTTCAGAACCCCTTGCGAAGCATCAGAGCGAACCCGTATAGTAAGCGTACAAAAAACAATCAGCGGTACTGTATGGGGGACAACTTACGCTGTGAACACCATTGATCAGTATCTGCAGGCCGCGACACGGGATAACACCCGACGCAGTTATCAAGCGGCGGTTGAACATTTCGAAACCCAGTTTGGGGGGCTACTGCCGACAACCAGCGCAGAGATCTGCCGCTACCTGGCCCACTACGCACCTTCGTTAACCTTCAACACACTCAAGCAGCGACTGTCCGGCTTATCCGCCTGGCACCGTGAGCAAGGCTTTGTCGATCCGACCAAAGCACCGATGGTGAAAAAGGTGCTAAAAGGGATCCGTGAATTGCATCCCGTCCGGGAAAAACAAGCCAAACCTCTGCAACTGGAGGCGCTGGCTCAAATCGTCTGGAGTCTGGATCAGCGCGAAGCCCTGGCCATTGACGGGAATGAGCAACCGGAGTTGCTGCGCTGCTGTCGTGATCGGGCCTTTATCTTGGTTGGATTTTGGCGTGGCTTTCGTGGCGATGAACTGTGCCGGATGGAAGTGGAGCATATTGCACTGGCCAAAGGGGAAGGACTGCAAATTTATCTGCGTCGAAGCAAAACGGATCGCACCAACCGTGGGGAAGTCTATCGATTACCGGCCTTAGCCCAACTGTGTCCTGTGCAGGCCCTCGAGCGTTATCTGGCGGTGGCCGGGCTGACCGAGGGGCCGGTATTTCGTAGCATCAACCGCTGGGGCCATCTGGGCAGCGCGGCATTGACCGCCAAAAATATTGTGCCACTGCTGCGCAAAAACTTCATCGTGGCCGGAGTCGCCGATGCAGGACACTACAGCGCCCATTCCTTACGCCGCGGCTTTGCCACATGGGCCGGTCAAAGCGGCTGGTCGCTAAAGGCATTAATGGAATACGTGGGCTGGAAAGATCTGAATTCCGCCATGCGTTACATGGATAGCCCGGTGCCGTTTTTGCCTGCTACTCCCACAGAGGTGGAGCCAGCACCTGTGCAGACGTTAAGTACACACGAGCTGGAACTTCGCTACAGCTTGCAGCGGTACCACAAAAATAGTCGTGATCCGGTGAAAGTCCGCCAAAAAATAGACCGCTTTTGCCTTAAACCACTCAAAGCCGAGTGCATCGATGAAGTGGATCATCGTTACCGTCTGACATTGCGGGTTGCTGACGATGCGGAACTGGATGAACGTATTGATGACCTCCTGGCGAGCCTCTATCGCATGGCTCAGGATCACCAGTGCATGATTGAGATCACCCTGACGGAGCCAGTGTCAGGACGTTATTGGGATTAATGAGGGAGTTCGCATCGGATGCAAGGTGGTTATCAGGATACGGCGTATCCCGTCTTAGATACACAGTACAGCGCTCGTTTACTGGAAAAGCATTATCGACCGACCGATCTGGAACTGAGCTGGGCCAGCGCGTATCGCAAGCCTTTACACCGGCTGGGCTTTCTTATTCACCTGAAGCTTTTCCAGCGGATGGGTTACTTTGTGGTGCCCAAAGAGTTCCCACTGCCACTGATCCGCTTTTTGATGAAATTTGCCGGGGTCCACAGCCTGCCCACTGAGGCCGAATGGTCCACGTACAGCACCGCTGCCAGCCGGTATAAGCAACTGGATGACATTCGGGCCACTCGGGGTGTGCGGCGGTACACCGATGAAGATGAGCCATGGTTGATGGACGTGGCGCGAAAAGCAGCGCAAACCAAAGACAATGTCTCCGACATTATCAACGTGATGCTGGAAGAGCTGGTTCGCTTTTGCTACGAACTGCCTGGTTTTTCTGAGCTGCAACGCATTGCCCGGCTCATGCGCAATCAGGTAAACACCGCTTACTTTAAGACCATTGCCGAAGGTCTCAGCACCGAGGCCCGGCTGCACATCGATACGCTGCTGCAAAAAGACACCGAGCAAAGTTACAGTGCCTGGCAGCAGCTCAAGCGAGAGCCAAAGAAACCCGGTGCCAAGGAAATTAACTTTTACCTGCAGCATGTCGCCTGGCTGTTGGATTTGTCCGAAAAAATGCCGGACGTGCATATCCCTGCAGTCAAACTGAAGCAATTTCTGACGGAAGCGCAGGCACTGGACGTGCGCGAGATGCGGGAACTCAAACCCACCAAGCGCTATGCACTGGCCGTGCTGTTGATCCGGGGCCAAAAAGGCAAAGCTTTAGACGATGTGACCAATATGCTCATCCGGATGTTACGGCAGATGGAGAGCCTGGCCCAAAAAAATCTGGATGAGTACATTCTAAAGCAACAGAAAAAAGTCACGGATCTGATCCAGACACTCCGCGCTGTGACGGTGGCGTATGAAATGGATAGCTCTGAAACCGAGCGCTTGGATGCGGTCGGTGAAGCACTGAAACCCGGCAGTACGTTGGTGATGTCGCGGTGTGATGAATACCTGGCGTACTCAGGAAACAACTTTTATCCCTTTATGCTGACCTCGTACCGGTTGAAACGAGGATTGATGTACCGCTGCCTAGATGTGCTGCAACTGCAAAGCGCCACCAGTGATGACAGCTCATTGCAATTACTTCGTCTGCTTCTGGCCCTTCGAAACAGTCATAAAGAGTTTATTTCCGCAGAGCAGGTGCTGGAGTACTGTGACGCCGATCTCACACCGCTGTTTCCAGCCCAATGGGCGAAGCTTATTAAAGTGACGCTAACGAACGACAGCGACGATGTGAAATACCATAGAAAGTATTTAGAGTTGGCGATATGGACCCTGATCAAGCAGGAACTCGAGTCTGGAGATCTGCATGTCCTTCATGGCCAGGAATACTACGACCACCGCGAAGAATTTGTCAGCGTCGAAGAGTATCTGCAGGAAATAGATCGGTACGCGCAGGAAATAGAACTGCCGGTGAATAAGCCGGATGAATTTATTGAACAGTTAAAAACCTTGCTGACCGAAACGGCTCAACGGGTGGATGCCCGGTTTCCTGCCAACGACAGTGCAACGCTCAAATCCGGACGACTGAGCCTGAAAAAGGGCAAAAAAGAACGGCCGGATAACGAAGTGGAAGCACTGAAGGAGCTGATCACCGGAAAATTAGAGACCACCAGTATCGTCGATATACTGACAGACACCGAGCACTGGCTGGATCTGCATAAGATCATCTACCCACACTCGGGTAACAAAAGCCGGTTGGACAATCCGCAGTACCGCTTTATTACGACCTTGTTCTGCTATGGGTGTAATCTGGGTCCAACCCAAACAGCTCGGTCCATCAAAGGTCTGAGCCCGCGCCAGGTGGCTTGGCTGAATATCAAACAGGTCAGCGAGGTCAAACTGGAAAAGGCCATCACCAAAGTGATTAATGCGTACAATCAATTTGATCTGCCGAAATTCTGGGGGGATGGTAGCCACGCATCTGCCGATGGCACCAAATGGGATCTGTACGAGCAAAACATGATGTCTCAGTATCACATTCGCTACGGCGGGTATGGCGGGATCGGCTATTACCATGTATCGGATACGTACATTGCCTTGTTCAGCCACTTTATTCCATGTGGCACCTATGAAGGGGTCTATATCCTTGATGTTCTGCAAAAAAATGAGTCAGACATTCAGCCCGATACACTGCATGGCGATACTCACGCACAAAGCTACACCGTCTTTGGATTGTCGCATCTCCTTGGGATCAAGTTGATGCCCCGCATTCGCAATATTCACGACTTGCGGTTCTTCAGGCCGGACAAGAACGCCAAGTATCAGCACATTGACTCACTGTTTAGCGGCAGTATTGATTTTGAGCTTATTCGTAAATACCTGCCAGACATGCTCCGGGTGATGGTCTCTATCAAGCTGGGACGGATCACTCCCTCGACACTGCTCAAGCGTTTAGGTACGTACAGCCGCAAAAACAAACTGTATTTTGCCTTCAAAGAGCTTGGGAAAGTGATCCGGACCATCTTCTTGCTGAACTACATCGATGACCCTATCATGCGTCAGACCATTCATGCGGAGACCAACAAAACCGAAGAGTTCCATCAGTACAAGAAATGGCTGTTTTTTGGTGGTGAGCGGATCATCGCCGAAAATATCCGCTACGAGCAGCAAAAAATAGTGAAGTACAACCAGTTGGTGGCCAATATGGTGATTTTGTACACCACCGCGAAAATGACACAGATTTTAAAACAGCTTACTGCGGAGGGCCATGAAATCACACAGGAGTTGCTTGGATGCCTGGCTCCCTACTGGACGTCATATATCAATCGGTTTGGTGACTACAACATTGATGTAAACCGACCGATCGAACCGATGGTTTATCAATTAGAGATCCCCAATGAAAAAACAAAACGATGATGGACTTATTTGTTTGTTACTTTAAACATGGTTGAGGTAGAGTCCAGGCGACGCAGAGATTCGCCTTCAATGGACCCATAGCGTCTGAATAAACAAGGGCCAGTTCACTGGCCCTTGAAAGGTTAGCGCAGGATCAATAAGGAACACTTGGCATCGCTTAACATTGCCGTAGTCATGCTCCCCACGATAAATTGCCTGATGCGGGAATGGCGTATGCGCCCATCACAATCAGATCAATGTCATGTTGCTGCTGATACTGATGCAGAACCGTTTCCGGCTCGCCTGCAACAATAGCATTGGTTGTGCTAAAACCGCTCTTGCGCAGAATACTGGCCGCTTTCTCCATCTGTATTCTGGTTGCATCTACATCAGCGCCTGCCATCACCAAATGCACAGGTAAACCTTTGACTAAAGGGCTTCCGGCGAGCATTTCTAAGCCTTTAAGAGCTGTCGAGCTGCCATCATAATCAATTAACAACACAAGCCTAAAAGTCACAAGGCTATTCTAATCAAGAAATATCATTTTATGATTAGAATATAGACTTTATTCAAATCACAGAAGGCCAAAACCGACCAGAACAAGTTTTGGTCACTAGCTTTTAAGGCTAGGGGCCGATATTGTCAGGCTGTGCTCACTTTTCATTTTTGAACTCTTTACGTTTTCAAATGAAAACGTAAACGAAAAACACTTGACTGACTCTCTGTTTATTTGCGTTTTATTAGTTTTTAATTATAATTTAATTACAATGTTTGAAGTGGGATATTAACCGTATGTTCGCAGTTATCGAGTCCTACAAAGCAGGTCTTTTTTCCTCAAAAAACTGGGTAAAAGATGTCTTGGCAGGCTGTGTTGTAGGGATTGTCGCACTTCCTTTAGCGATGGCATTTGCAATTGCTATTGGTGCCAAACCAGAGCAAGGTATTTATACCGCGATTCTCGCAGGCGTGATTGTCTCTTTGTGCGGTGGCACCAGAGTTCAAATCTCCGGTCCTACCGGCGCATTTATTGTTGTGCTTGCCGGGATAGTTCAAAGTCATGGGATGAGTGGTTTGCTCCTCGCAACCGTTATGGCGGGAGGCATTTTACTCATTCTTGGCCTGACGCGTCTGGGGAGTCTGATCCAATATATTCCGGCTCCTGTGGTGCTCGGATTTACTGCGGGTATCGCCGTTCTGATTTTCTTCAGTCAGTGGCCTGCATTTCTCGGTCTTACCCAACCTGACGGCGAGCACTTTCACCAAAAACTCTGGCACCTCCTACAGACTATTTCCGATGTCGATGCGACCACAAGCCTTCTTGGCCTTTTTGCATTGGCCATCTTACTTGGTGTACCGAAGGTCAAAGCATTGCGTACTATTCCAGCACCACTTATCGCCTTAGTAGTGATGACGTCAGTGCAGTGGTTTATGCAATGGAGTTCCGTGAAAACTATCGGCTCTGCCTATGGTGGTATTCCGGTTGGCCTACCTGAGTTTAAGTGGGTGGCTATTGACGCTGCGCATGCACTTCAGTTAATCGGTCCTGCACTTACCATTGCTATGTTGGGGGCCATCGAATCTCTGCTTTCTGCCTTGGTGGCTGATGGAATGACGGGTTACCGGCACAGACCAAATCAGGAACTGATTGGTCAGGGAATGGCCAATATAGTGGCACCATTTTTTGGGGGCTTTGCATCGACAGGTGCATTAGCCCGTACCGCAACCAATATAAGGATGGGAGCACAAAGCCCATTGGCAGGTGTGGTGCATTCCGTAGTTCTGGTTCTTGTGTTACTGTTGCTTGCTCCTCTTGCCTCGTTTATCCCTTTGTCTGTGCTTGCAGCAGTATTGTTTATCGTCGCCTGGAACATGTCTGAGGTACACCATGTTATACGGATGATAAAAACTGCACCGAAATCGGATGTGGCTATTTTACTCGTCACTTTTTTTCTGACAGTGTTTGCCGATCTCGTTGTCGCTGTAAATGTCGGGATATTGCTTGCGGTTTTGTTTTTTATGAAACGCATGAGTGAAAGTGTTGAAGTTGTCGCGCATCCACAGTCCGATACCTCCGTCATACTCCCTCATGGTGTGTGTGTATTCAGTATTGAAGGGCCGTTTTTCTTTGCTGCGATATCGAATGTTGAAAATGCGCTCAGTAGTATCCATCACGAAACGCAGGTCATGATCCTCCGGTTTGATGGAGTACCTTTTATTGACGCATCTGGCTTAGAAAGCCTTCGTAAAACGATCGGCACCCTCAATAAACAAGGGGTACAGGTTCTCATCAGCGAGGCTAACAGTCGGGTGCAGCAAAAACTATATAGATCACAACTGATGGACAGTGCTCAGCACTGCGGCACCTTTCATGAAGCAATAAGCGCAGCACACATCATTATTGAGAATGCTCCGCTACCTAAAGAGCTACAAGGATTTATGCATGCCTCAAAGCTGTATCTCGACCGATAGTCGGTTTGAACGCGAGAAAATCATTTTGCTCTCTGCGGTACTTCACAGTGAAGAGCATCGCCTGGTCTCTATTGAGGATGACTGGGGAACTATTTTTATAGTTGAAGAAGATAACTACAGGGCACTGAAATTTGATGAGATTTATGAACAAAGCAAGATGGATGTCTTGAAAACGCACTATCCTGTGTTTGAGTATACAAAAGCGATGTTACTCGGTGTTGCGTTATGCCCATTCCGGGACGTATTACTACTTGGCTTAGGCGGCGGTAGCCTGGTCAGAACATTGCACTATATTGAGCCGGACGCATCCCTCACCGTGGTGGAAATCAGACCTGCGGTGATAGAACTGGCTTTTCAATACTTTGCATTGCCAGCGTCACCGTCTTTGAACCTGGTCTGTCAGGATGCTTTGTATTATGTATGCGAGCAGTGCATGCAGGTTGATTTGATTTTTTCTGACCTATTTTGGGCTATGCAAATGAATCCGGCACAGTCCAGCATCAATTTTATTGAGGGCTGTCATCGGCAACTGCGGCCACATGGCTGGCTTATAGTTAACTATGAGCAAAAAGCGGATATTGATGATGAGTTGGTGAATGCGTTGTATCGATATTTTGAGGATGTACTGGTCTGTTATATCCCGAATGGGAATGCCGTTGTGCTAGCGGGTTCTTTAGAAAAAAGTGGTGGAATGCAAGGCTTTTATCAGCGCTTGCCCAGTCTGGAAGCGCGTCTGAATTGTAAAATGGATAGTCTGGGCCGCTCGTTACAGCGAGCACCACATCATCCAGGCCACTTAACTAATAACAAACGATAAGTAGTGTGATTATGGAAAAGAAAACAGCAAGACTGACTATTTTGATTGACCCTGATAAAAAGGCGGCCTTTGAAGAGTTATGTGCACAACAGGACATAACGCCATCTCAGGTGTTGCGGCAGTTGATCCGTGATTATCTGAACGCAAATGGTGTGGACTACAAAGCAAGGATTGCACAACGTACACAAGACGAATGAATCTAACCAAGGGCCACTGGCTCTGCATTGAGGTGCACTATGATAGCTTGGACTGTTCGTAATACTTTGTATGCAAGTTTTGGTGGCGTTCTGCTTTGTCTGCTGATTGTTTCCTCTTTGTCCATTTCACTGCTCGGCGACGCGAATCACCAGCTCACTGCGGTGCTTCATGGGGCTAACGAGCGGTCTTCTATTGCTGTGCAGATCAGAAATGAAGTGTCTGTTCGTGCTATCTCTGCACGTAATATGTTAGTAGTGACGACAAGCGATAGCAGAATTCTGGAGCAAACAAGAGCTTTGGAGGCGCACCAAAATGTTATGAGCGCTATTTCAGAACTAACAGCACGACTCAAAAATGATAACGATGTGACGCCAAAAGAGCGTGTGATTATCGAACGCATGCAAGCCACTGAGCAACTGTATGGCAAAGTGGCCACTGAGATTGTTGAGACAGCCGCCCACGGACAAATGGAAGAAGCCAGACGCAGAATAGTGAAAGAATGTATGCCCTTGCTTTTACAACTGATGTCACAAGTAGAAGAGTATATCCGTTACGCCCACGCACTGTCCGATGAAGAAGAAAAAACGGCAACAGATAGCTTCCCGAATCAACGGCTTTTGCTGATTTTAGTCTCCGTTGCCGCTCTGGTGTTTAGCCTTTCTGCTGCGGTATTCATCTCTCGATCCATTGTGATCCAGCTTGGTGCGGAACCTAAAGTGCTTGCTGAATTAGCCAATAAAGTATCCAGAGGCAAATTATCTGGCTCATCGTCACACCTGGAGCTTGGAGGTGTTATGAAATCGCTTGATATCATGCGCGGTGACTTAATCACCATGATTAGCGAGATCCGCTCGGTCTCTACTGAGATTTCAGGCCAGGCCGAAGATATTTCAGGTCGTGCTGAGGCGTCAAACCAGCTCGTTCTTGATGAGAAAAATCAATTTCAACAAGTAGCGACGGCTATCCATGAGCTATTAGCAACAGCTGAGTCAGTGGCGAAATTATGCGAAGAAGCCGCATCCACAGCTCATGACGCAGCAGAGCAATCTACACAAAGCACCGCCCTATCGAACAAAGCGCAAGAGCAAATTCTGGCATTGTCCAAACAAATTGAACGCTCTGCTGCGGCAATGGGAGAGTTGCAACAGGAGAGCGATCGTATCGGTGGTATTTTAGATGTGATCCGTGCGATAGCGGAGCAAACCAACTTACTCGCCTTAAATGCAGCTATCGAAGCAGCCAGAGCCGGGGATGCAGGTCGTGGATTTGCGGTGGTAGCTGATGAAGTACGAAGCCTCGCCAGCCGCACTCAAACCTCAACGGCTGAAATTGCTCAGATGATTGATACCTTAAAAGCGATTTCACGTCAGGTCTCCGGCTACATGGCCGAATGCCAGGTGGTCTCTGCGACTGCTGTCGATGAAGTGGCTCAGGCTGGCTCTGCTGCGGTACAGATTAATGTGTCCATCGAAAAAATGCAGTACATGAACACACAGATAGCGACTGCCGCTGAACAACAAGCGGTAGTCGTTGAAGAAATCAATCGCCGTATTTGCGATTTGAATGAGGTAGCGGATAAATCTGCGCTGGAGGCAAATGAGACCGCGCAGCAGGGAAAAAGACTTATCTCTATGGGACGGGCATTGCAGGATAAAGTGTCTAAATTTGAGCTTAGTTAGCCTGGTGTAAGCATGAAAAGAAGAGCGATGTGGTTGGCAAATCAGCGAAGAAAACGTACACGACGTCGTGTGAAGCACAGCCACTCATAAAATTATAAACGACATGAGCCTTTGCTCCTTTACAAGGTATCTGTGATGAACAAAAAACAGTTAATCCAAGCAATGTCAAACTAAACAAAATTGCCAAGAAGCACTTCAGAGCAAGTACTCAACGCACTGACTAGCGCCATTATGGATGAGTTGTCGGAAGGTGGAGCCGTAACGTTGATCGGCTTTGGGAGCTTTACCGTAACAAAACGCGGCTCCAGATTGGGCAGCGACCCGCGAACTGGAGAGCGTATCGAAATTCAAGGTAAAAATTACCCCAAGTTTTCTGCGGGGTTAGCATTAAAACAGGAAGTAAATGCAGATTAGTAAGATTTTTTAATGGCATCTTTAGTGTAATGGCATGATAATATTATTATCATGAAATAACTCATGATGGTAACCTTAGTAGACAATTTTCTCCCAATCAGTTGGCGGTGATTAGCGCAGCTTGGTAGCGCACTTGGTTTGGGTCCAAGGGGTCGCAAGTTCGAATCTTGCATCACCGACCATTTTTTGCTCTGTACTCTTTTGAGGAGTCCTGATGTCAATCAGTTCCTTTGTTAATGAAGTCTGGTTAAAGCAATTGCCTCATGTTGCTTTTCACAGCACTTCTTTTGTTGAGCTTTATCCTTTTTCCCCTTCAGACGAATGGCTTACCTCTGCCTCAGAACAAGAGCAGCATCAGGCTTTAATGACCTGGTTCTTGCATCGTTACTCCAGTCCCCAGCAATGTTTGCCATTTGATCACCGAAGAGGTCGATACGTGTATGCAAACAGCCGCTTGTTCGACGCAGAATTTGAGCTTAGTTCACGATTTCATATGATTGTGCCCGAGCGGGTGATCATGTCTGTTGTGCGCAGTATTGAAGCGTCAGGTCAAAAGCAATGGATGTTAAGTACAGATACTGCATTTTCTCTCTCTCCGGTACAGGCTTCACCAGAAAACGCAAAACACATCCTGACTAAACGACTATCTGAGGTGCATTCTGCCCGGCTCAATGCGGAGCCACTGTCGGGCGCTCACTATGAAATGCTTTATTTTGAGACGATCCGCTTATTTGAGCTGTTTTGTGTATAACTCTGCCTTGCACGAGTTGTTTTGTCTAAGGACGCTCTGACGCAACTGGTTTCCGTGGTGTTGCCTCCAGATGACAGACAGAGTTTTCTGTCTGCGTCTTTAAAGGATGAAGAGTTACTGTCTTTTTTACGAAATCAGCTAATGCGCGTATCCTGGTTTCACTGGCCGACCTTTGTCCATCTGTTTCATGAAGGATTGAACCAAAGTGTCAGCGCATTTGCAGATTTATTTGCTCAGGTGTACACCCACTATCAGGCCAGACGCATGTCTATTCAATCATCATGGAACACAGGGCAAGCGCCACTTCATGCCTTTGATGTCGATTATCTGTATTTGTCCGTGTTGAAGCTTGCTGAAGCGCTTCATCAAAATAAGTAACCCTTAAAAGGAGGGGTCTATGTCTCTGGAGCCAACCGTTGCAAAGCTTGTCGAGCAAACAAGCGTCTCGACTCATAAGTATTACCAACGCCTCGTCGCCTCAGTGCAGCTACTTCAGCGAATTCATCGACCGTTAGCTGAACAGGAGGTGGACCGATTTTTTATTGACGGCCTTTATTATGACTTTGATGACTTACTGATGCTGATGTTTGAAGTGTCACAGCTATTGTGTTTATTTCCTCAGCTCTCAGATTTGACTGAAGAGATTGATGAATTTCTAGTGCTTCACATTCATCAACTGAAGTTGTTGCTGTGGACTGGACGCCTTAATCACATCGCGCCTGTTATTTCGTTTAAGCAAGATATTCAATGATAAGACTCAAATCTGGGTCTTATCTCGACGAGAGCAGTTTTCTGAACTTTCTCATCTATCTATAATTTTGCCTCGAAGAAACAATAATGCTGAAACGACTAATCGTTCAATTAGCGTGTTGCTTAAATTTTCAACATCAGTGCTTACATTATTTTTGCATGTAGCGCAGACCACTTTTCAAACTTAAGTTTCTCTTAAGTTTCACCCGTTAGGTTAGCCATACTTACCCAATTGTATTGAAAGCAGGTTTGCTGTGGCGGAACCAATACGACTCAGTCTATTCAATCATCTGATTGCACCTGTTGCATAACCCAGCAGGCGTTGTGAGGCAGGACCACGCTGAACAAGTTTTTGATGCCGTGTTTTGGTGCACTGGTTTTCAACCTAAGCTGAGTCATATGGCAGAATTAGAAATTCTGGAAGACGATGGCAAAGTGATGAACCAGGACGAACAATCAATAAAAGACCGCAGACTCTGGCTGTTTGAATATGGAGACTGGGTGAGTCTAGGTTCAGCGACTTTAATTGGGGCAGGCCGGGGCGCCAGAGACAATATAACGAAAATGGTGGATATATAAGGCAATCTTGTCAGTAAGCTGAAAGACGTTCGTGTTGCCAAAAAACCTAAAATCACATCTTTGCTTTGAGATTTAGTTTATTTATAACAATAGCTTAAACAACTTTTTGTGAAATAAATTCAGAATCCCGTTGGACCCTCTGGTTGGAACCGCTTAACCCAAGATCTAATTGATAACGGCACCTATATTACTGGTACCGCGAAACCCCTCGACACTGACGACGATGGTTCGATATCTCATGCTGAATATGGCGCAGTAAATATCGCTGGCGCTGGGTTTTTCTATCCTTTTGCGCCGGGATTTACCGATGCCGATGCAACGGATTTGATGAAGTTAAACAATCCGGGTACGACTAAATTGAAAGGCAACCAAACCTTGGTTGCCGCCGATGATGTCTTAGAAAACACCGTTGATACCCTGTATTTCGACATCATGTATTACACCCAAAGTGGCTGGGAAATTAAAAACCAATTGTTCTACGAAGCTTATGACAACTTGAATGAAAATGCCTACGGCTTCTCACAAATGCACGATAGCTCAGTCGTAGAAAACAAATTGATATTTGCTAAGTCATTCGAAACGGATTCTTTGCTTGCTCAGGTGCAAGTGTCTCCGTCGATTCGCCATACAGAATTCATGCATGCAGATGATTTCACGTACGAATATTTTAACCGTCGTGATTTAACGATGCCTTCGACTGCGTTAGACAGACGTCAGTTGGCAACCCGTATCAATGATAACTTTGACAATTATGACGTGGGTCATTATACCGACTACGGTATTGCTGCTATGACTGACTTAACGTGGGACTTTGGTCTGAACATCGTCTTAGGTTTGCGTTATGACAGTATTGATGTGAAAACCACCACCCGTGGCGATTTGTTATTAAATAAAGGGCCAATTGCGACAGCGGAAGATACGTTCAGTGGCACCTCATGGAATGCCAGTATCTCCTATAAATTTGATTTCGGTTTAATTCCTTATTTTACCCAAGCTGAGCAGGCTACCTTAGTCGCCGGTCAAGGGGCCGAAATTGGTTATGGTCAATTGGTTGATGGAGATGGCAATGCGTTTAACGGTGCGTTTGATACCTCAACATTAACTGAATTTGGTATCAAAGGTTCCTTCTTAGAAGATTCTTTGTATTTTGCTCTCGCCTCTTATGAACAAGAAAGAACCGATTTTAATGCCCAAGCTATTGTTACCAATGCCACCACTCAAAACAAAGGCACTGAATTTGAGTTGCGCTGGGTAGTTAATGACCAATTAGTGGTCACTGCTGGTTATACCAATATGAAAGTGTATAATTTAACCGCTTGGAACAACGGTAACGGTGGTTCATTGTTTGGCTTCTTAGGTATTGAAGACTTAACCAGCTTAACGGATCCCTCCCTGGTGCTAGGCGGTAACCCCATAGGTTTAACCTTGATCCCATCTGCGGCTGACGGCGGTAGTTTGGAAGATGTGCGCAAACAAGGTATTCCAGAGAATATCTATACGGCAACAGCTACCTATGACTTCCAGAATGGATTTACGGTTAATACCAGTATCATTCGTGCCGACTCGACCTTTTCTGGATTCTCGAAAAGTGTCATGTTGCCTTCTTATACTTTAGTGAATGCGGGCGTATCCTACTCAACAGATACTTGGACGGTTAATTTATCGGTGAAAAACTTAACGGATGAAGAGTACTACCGTGCCAACTTTCCAGACTTGTTTGGTGCGCAGATTGTATTACCAGAACTGCCAACCAGCTATCAAGCGAAGTTTAGCTACAAGTTCTAACGCTTAATACACAGCGACGACAACACTTGTTGTCGTAAACATGCGGTGAGAAAAGAAGGATAAATATGTCAGCGTATTTATCCTTTTTGTTATCTGCCGTGTTAAATATTGGATAAAAATGGAGGGGTGTATGGCCGTTAAACTAGGGGTGTTATTACTCAGTTTAGGTTTTTTACTGGCCTGTTCAGAGCCAGCGATAAATCACACTGAGCGAGCTGCAACTGAGCCGTTCAAGGTAAAGGTTGTGGTGGTGACAATGTTTGAAATTGGCCAAGACGCCGGCGACAAAGCAGGCGAATTTCAACTGTGGAAGGCGGGTCAACATTTGAATACCTGTTTACCCTTCCCTGCTTCCTATCACGACATCTGCATGAATCCACAGACGGGGGTAATCGGTATTGTCACCGGCATGGGTACGGCAAGAGCCACCGCCGCCGTCATGGCCTTAGGTTTGGATCCGCGTTTTGATTTACGTGAAGCCTATTGGTTAGTGGCGGGCATTGCCGGTGTGGATCCAGAGGATGCGTCCCTGGGTTCGGCTGCATGGGCAACTTTTTTAGTTGATGGAGATTTAGCCCATGAGATCGACGCCAGAGAGATCCCCGATGATTGGGCAAGTGGCTACTTCCCTCTGTTTAAAAATTCTGCCCTCACCGCACAAGATATCGAGACCAAACAAAACCAAGCGTATGCCGATTCCCCCAATGGCGAAGTGTATCAACTTAATCCACAACTGACGGACTGGGCATATCACTTAACCAAAGATTTGGTGTTGGCGGATGATCCCGCTATTCAGCGCTTACGTGCGCGCTATCCTAGCTATCCTAATGCCCTGCGCCCTCCCTTTGTGCTGAAGGGCGATCAACTCGCAGCAGGTACATTTTGGCACGGTAAGTTATTAAACACTTGGGCCAATAACTGGACGAAGTTTTGGACTCATGGTCAAGGTAATTTTGTGACCTCAGGCATGGAAGACACCGGCAGCTATCAAGCCATCAGTTTCTTACACCAAGCTGGTAAAGCTAATAAACAGCGATTTATGGTGTTGCGCACCGCCAGTAATTACGCCATGCAACCTGACGACCTGAGCGCTGCGCAGAATCTGGCAATGGAAAGCACAGACAGTGGTTTTGCTGGTCTTAATGCTGCCTTGCAGAGCGCTTATTTGGTGGGCAGTCATGTGGTCAATGAGCTCGTGACAAATTGGTCGCTGTATCAACACAACATGCCCTATGAAAGTGATCCAAAGACTCTTTCCAGCCAGCCCCCAGCCGAGAAAACAGCCAAGGTTAATGCATCCAGCATTGCAAATCAGGGCAATCCACCTATGACCACTGGAGCGTTGGTTGAGGCCTTGCAACTTGAAGGGCATGTTGAGGGTGGCTATTTTCGCCAAACTTTTAAAGCAGAACATCGCCCTCGTATCGCAACGGCCATTGGTGAGCGAGTCACCATGACCTCGATTTACTATCTGCTCAGTGCGGCGTCCCCCATCGGTCACTTTCACATGAATCAATCTGATATCGTGCATTATTTTCATGCGGGAGACCCCATCACCTATTATCTTATTCATGCCGATGGCCAATTGGAAACCGTCGTCATGGGCAATGATCCACGCCAAGGCCAACAGATGCAGTTAGTGGTAAAAGGGGGAACGTGGAAAGCCTCTAGCATCCCCACCGACGGTGTGTTTGGTTATGGATTGATCGGCGAAGCCGTCGCACCGGGCTTTGAATATGCTGACATGCAATTGGGCGAAGTGGCTTCCTTAAGCCAACAGTTTCCGGCACATGCTGAGTTAATCAAACGAATGACCCGCTAACCTTAAAGAGGGATCCATGCATCAATCCCTCTATCCTTCATGCAATTTGCTACACTCACCACTGACGATGATTGTGCCTAACCAAGAGAAGCCCATGCCAAAACTTTTAGCTTGTTTCATCTGCTGTGTGTTGTTGCTATCCTTTTCCACAAGAAGCCAAGAGCATGTTATGCCAAGCCCACAGGCCGTGCCCTTAGATTTTGTTAGCGAGCAGTTGTCTGTGCAATTACTAAATAACCTCCGCGCGAAGAGCACTCCACAGCTTGTGCAAGCGCAAGCACAATATTTTCGCTTACTGTATTTGGCACTCATCGATGCAGGCTTTGAGGCTAATGAAGCATTAAAGATCGTGGTGGCGATGGCCACTGAAAAAAGCCCTGCAACACCATAACTAATCAAGGAAATACTATGTATAAAATACTGTTTGCACTGTGTTTGAGTAGCAGCTTAGTTGCCTGCAGCGACAACGAGGTGGGAGATGTATCACTTGGTCTATTCACCACAAAAGACATTACGATCAACACCTTAGTTGATCCAATCGTGACAGGTGTTACCTGCCATGTGGCGAGTATTGAAGCTGGTTTAGATTTTTCTGACCCGTCAGACAGCGCCATTGCCTGTCGTCAAACGGGTGACATAACGGCAGCCATGATCGAACAAATCGATAAATCCAAATCCGGTGAAGTGGTCTTTAAGAAATCAAAAAGTGTGTTTTTTAAAAATATGAAAGTGCGTCGTATCTACGATCACAACTCACAAACCTTGTTGTATTTGTCTTACTCCACCAAGGAAAGTTCTGGGAGCTACAAACACAGTCTCTCCACGGTGCCGTTGTGGGGCACCCAGGCCTATCAAGTAAACCCTGTCACCCCCTAAACGCATTTAGTTCAGCGAGTCAACTTTGGCCAACCATTTGGCCTTTGTTTCTTCGGGTAAAAAGCTTGCCGTGAAGCCATTGCGTACAAGCTGTTGCAATTGGTCGAACTGCAGGGGTAAATGTTCAATCAAGGCCAAATAGTTGTCGGCTAAGTAGCCGCCAAAATAACTGGGATCATCCGCATTCACCGTGACTAACAAGCCTCTATCCAACAACTCAAGAATGTTGTGTTCTTGCATGTGGTTAAAAACCCGCAGCTTAGTATTGGACAAGGGGCATACGGTGAGGGACAATTGTTCTGCCAACAGGTAGTCCATCAGCACAGGATCTTCAATACTGCGCACTCCATGGTCGATGCGCTGCACATCTAATACTTTTGCAGCTCCCCACACGTAGGCTGGCGGCCCTTCTTCCCCTGCATGGGCAACACGTTTTAAGCCTAATGCTTTTGCCTTGGCAAACACCCGGGCAAATTTTTCGGGTGGATTGCCTTGTTCCGAACTATCCAAGCCAACTGCACTGATACCATCAAGATAATGCTGCGCTTGGTCCAAGGTGGCAAGAGCGCTTACTTCAGATAAATGGCGTAAAAACGACATAATTAAAAAACACGATTGCCCCCATTCTCGTTCGGCTTGATGCATTGCCCGCTGAAACCCAGGCATGAATACATCAAAACCAATGCCACGCGCAGTGTGTGTTTGCGGGTCGAACATGATTTCACTATGCACCACATTATTGGCCCGACAATTTTGCAGATAGGCATACATTAATTGGTAAAAATCATCTTCATCCCTAAGTACCGACGCACCGAGATAATACAGGTCTAAAAAACTCTGCAAATTTTCGAAATCATAGGCTTGGCGTACCTCGTCAATCGAGGAATAAGGTAAATTGACACCATGTTTGTCCGCTAACTGCATCATTAACTCAGGTTCAAGTGAGCCCTCTATGTGCAAATGAAGTTCAGCCTTTGGGACTGCCAACACCCAGTCTTTTAGCTGGTTTCTCATTAATCTCTCCTCACTCTATTTACCCGCAGTCTACCTTACTACCTGTTCAAAGTGATCAAGCACGGTAAATCCGCCTCACTTTAGTGCAAACCCAAATTATCCTTCACCGTGATAGCTGTCAAATTCTCATACAATCGTGGTTTATCACCGATGAGAAATTCAACTTGACCAATAAATCAACAATTTAGATTGAAACAAACCCTGAAGATCCGCTATCGCCTGCATTTGAGCATAATTCGCACCACAACTGGACTCTTTGGTCAGGTTTTTGCAGAATAAAATGTCAATCCATCCGTCCTTACTGACAACTGCTCTTCCGGCTGTTAGTGATTTTATGAGAATAATCCATGTCAAACCTACTGGAACGCCTGTTTAAACTGAGTGAAAAAGGCAGTAATTTAAAAACCGAGTTTATTGCCGGTCTTACCACCTTTGCGGCCATGTCTTATGTTCTGGTGGTCAATCCTGGGATTCTGTCGGCTGGCGGCATGCCCATCGAAGGCTTAATCACGGTCACCGCTTTAGCCGCCTGTTTAGGCACCTTGCTGATGGCTCTGATGACCAACTATCCCATCGCCATGGCGCCTGGTATGGGTCTCAATGCGTTTTTTGCCTTCACCATATGTTTAAGTCGTGAAATACCGTGGGATGCGGCCTTAGGTATTGTATTTTGGAATGGTATTTTGTTTTTAGTGTTGTCACTTACTGGGGTTCGCACAAAAATTGCTGAGGCGATCCCAGCAGCCTTAAAAATCGGCGTGCAGTGTGGAATAGGTTTGTTTATTGCGTTTATCGGTCTCAAAAACGCTGGCTTAGTGGTGGCTCACCCAGCGACTTTTGTGACCATCGGTGATTTATCGCAACCTGCGGCGTTGCTGGCCATTGCAGGCATTCTATTAACCATCGTCTTAGTGATCAAAAAAGTCAGTGGCGCGATCCTAATTTCCGTACTGTTGTTAACCTTAGTTGGTGTCTTTATTCCAGTTGGTGACGGTTATCTGACGCAACATACCGATAGTCTAATTGGCATGCCTGATGGCATTGGTACCACCTTCATGGCCATGGATATACTGTATCCTATTGAGCATTTGGCTGAAACGTGGGATCTCATTTTTGCCTTGTTGTTTGTCAACATGTTCGACACCATTGGTACCTTAATTGGCGTATCACGTCGGGCCAATTTACTTACTCCTGAAGGCAAACTACCTAAGATTGGCCCAGCCATGACCGCCGATGCAACAGCCAGTGTAGTGGGAGCAGCTTTAGGTACCTCACCCGTTACTTCTTATGTGGAATCTGCGGCAGGGGTGTCAGCAGGTGGGCGCACGGGGCTCACGTCCATCGTGGTAGCCTTGTGTTTTTTACTGGCCTTATTTTTCACACCGTTGATGAAAGTCATCCCACTAATGGCCACCACACCCGCGCTTATCATGGTGGGCATTTTGATGATGGACTCATTTAAGCAATTGGATTTCGATGATTTAGGGGCCCTAGCCACTGCATCGGTGGCTTTGTTGGCCATGCCTCTGACATTCAGCATTAGCGAAGGTATCGCCCTGGGTTTTATTACCTACGTGGGTATTATGTTGGGCACAGGACGCTTTAAACAAGTGAGTTTGATCACCTACGTGATGGCAGCGGTGTTTATCTTGCGTTACGTGTTAGATTTAAAATAACTTGCATCTTGCTTGGCAGCCACCATCAACTAGTGGTGGCTCGTATTTCCCACGGGGTATGGTTATCGAGGGAAATGTTCAAGCCAATGCCGAGCAATGTGTTCCCGGGTACACCACCATACTTTGTCGTGGGACTGCACATACTCAATAAAGCGCTGCAGGGCTGCCATTCTGGCGGGTCTACCAATGATGCGGCAATGCAAGCCCACAGATAACATTTTTGGCGCCTTGTCGCCCTCTCGGTACAACACATCAAAGGCGTCTTTCAAATACTGAAAAAACTGCTCTCCACTGTTGAACCCTTGGGGTGTCACAAAACGCATGTCATTGGTATCGAGGGTGTAAGGCACCATCAATAGTGGCTTGGCATACTGAGTATCATAATACGGCAAATCATCTGCGTAAGAATCGGCACAATATAAGATGTCATCCCGCTCAGCGAGTAATTTTAAGGTGTTTGGGCTGGTTCGCCCGGTGTACCAACCATAGGGTTTTTGGCCGGTTATGGCTTGATGTAACTGAATGGCGGCATGGATCATTTTACGTTCTTGCGCTTCAGGCATGGTCTGAAAATGGATCCAGCGCATCGCATGGCTGGCAATTTCCCAATTTGCGCTTTGCATGGCGGCCACCGCTTCTGGGTTGCGTTGCAGAGCCATAGTGACACCAAAAGCTGTGATAGGAAGCTTGTACTGCTCAAATAAATTGAATAAACGCCAGAAACCTGCACGGCTGCCATATTCATAGATAGATTCCATGCTCAGGTGACGATCTGGATAAGGCTGGGCGCCGATAATTTCAGATAAGAAGATTTCTGAGTGTTCATCACCATGCAAGACCGAGTTTTCTCCGCCCTCCTCGTAATTTAATACAAACTGCACGGCAATCTTGGCCTGTCCTGGCCATTTCGGATGCGGAGGAAACTGACCATAACCGATAAGATCCCGAGGATATGCATGACTCATAAAATTCCTTAATTAACTGATTAAAAACGCTCAGGTACAGTTAGCCCACAACCCGTTAAGATTAGTTCAATTAAATTGTCTGTGGCTTCGGCAAATTCTGGTTCTCCCATGGGCTTACCTTTAAGCTGCGTAATCTGCGCCGCGAAGTCTGCATAATGCTGACAGGTCGCCCAAATATGAAATAACAGGTACTCGGGATTCAATGCTTTCATTTTGCCCTGTGCCATCCAACTGTATAACACCTGCACTCTACCGGCCATCCACTGACAATGTTGTTCCCGAAAAAAAGTGTTCAAATTTGGTGCACCATTGATGATTTCTAGTGCAAATACTTTCGATGCAGCGGAACGTTGGCGAGCTTTTGTCATTTTATCGCGAATATACGCGGCTAAAATTACCGCAGGGTCGTCTTCAGCGGTGGCTTCATCAAACTGCCCATTCCACAAACTTAAAATTTCTTCGAGTAGTGCCAAATACAAACCTTCCTTGCATTTAAAGTAATACAAGACATTGGTTTTAGGTAATTGCGCTCGGTCAGCAATATGCTGTACTCGTGTGCCTGCGTACCCGTGCAAGGCAAACTCATACTCAGCGGCAGCCATAATTTTATGCCGATTCATCGAGCCGATACTGTCGTCTTTTTGGTATTCACTTTGCTTCATTGTCTTCTTCATGCTTAGCTAATTAGTCTGGAAATCACTGTTTATGAAATTTAATAAAGTGGTTTATTTTTATTCAACCTTAGGCGCATGACGTAAGGATCTGACAGCGTTGTTAAAAATAATACGCTAATTATGCAAGCGTAGCGCCAAAACTTGACCAGTTGGTCTGGTTTTTGATTGTAATTGCAAAATACTGTCGTAATATTAGCCGTGATGGCCTGTTGCCATCTCACCGAGGCCAACCATGCTACGCTTTTTGCTCAACAATACCCTTATTCAACTTAGTCCCAAGCAGGCCGATTTAACGGTGCTCGATTACCTGCGTGAAGAACAACACCTGACCGGCGCAAAAGAAGGCTGTGCATCAGGTGATTGTGGTGCGTGTACCGTTGTCTTAGCCGAACCGATACAACATGCTGATGGCGAGCCCACATTGCGCTATCGTACCATCAATAGCTGCATCACGTTTATGCCGGCCTTACAGGGCAAACAACTCATTACCGTTGAACATCTGCCTGACAACGGTGTATTGCATCCTGTGCAACAAAGTTTGGTGGAACACCATGGTTCCCAGTGCGGATTCTGTACCCCAGGTTTTATCATGTCGATGTTTGCTCTTTACCATCAAAACGAAAAAGCAAACAGTCCTGTTGATCGCAACGCCGTTTCTCACGCCTTGTCAGGTAATTTATGTCGTTGCACGGGATACCGGCCCATCATCGATGCCACACTGCATGCTTGTGCCAACAAAAAAGCCGACCACTTTGATGCAAGTGAGGCCGCCGTTAGTCGCCAATTGAGTGACTTACGCCTGTCCTCTGCCGTGGATACAACGCAACAGAACTTGCCCATCAGCATGCCAAAAAGCCGCATTGAACTGGCACACAGCATAGCGCGTTTTCCAGAGGCGGCACTGTTTGCTGGCAGCACTGATTTGGCCTTACAAGTTACCCAACAGCTTAAACATTTTCGCCATCTGATTGCCCTAAGTCAGGTGGCAGAATTAAATCAATTGGAAGTCAGAGACAAAGGGCTGTGGATTGGCGCGGCGCTACCACTGAGTGACATTGAAGCCACGCTGCTGCAACATTTTCCCAGTTTAGAAGAGCTCATCACTCGATTTGCATCACGCCCTATCCGTAATCAAGCAACGTTAGGAGGCAATGTCGCCAACGCCTCACCGATTGGCGATTTACCCCCAGTTCTCTTGGCCTTGAATGCCAACATCCACCTAGACAATGGCCAAACCCGCCAGGCGCTCGCCGCCCGTGAATTTTTTATCGATTACCGCAAAACACAATTACAAGCGGGAGAATGGATTGAAGCCATTTATCTACCGTTCATTGACGCCCCCTCTCAGCTAAGGGCCTATAAAATATCCAAGCGCATAGAAGATGATATTTCCGCGGTTTGTGCGGTATTTAACATCACTGTGGACAATGACACAGTGGTCTCTGCGCTGTGTGGTTTTGGTGGGGTGGCCGCTACCCCAGTAAGTGTGGACTTAAACAGTCACTTACAAGGTAAACGTTGGTCGGCAACTAGCGCCTTCGAATGTGGTGCAAAGCTCATCGGTGAAGCTTTCAACCCCATCGATGATGTACGTGCATCTAAAGCGTATCGCCAACAGATGTTGCAGAACTTATGGCGTCGTTACTGGCTGGAAACCAACAGACAACAACAGCAGATTGCCACTCGCCTTGTTCAAGTAAACCTTCACGCCAAGCAAGTGGAGCTTTGATATGCGTAAACTTATCGACGTACAAGCCCACAACACTCAAACAACCGGCACGATTGGCCAAGACTTTCCCCATGAGAGCGCGATTCGGCAAGTCAGTGGCAGCGCCCACTATGTGGATGACATGCCCGAACCCGCCAATTGTCATTATGCCGCGGTTGGCTTAAGTCAAGTAACACGGGGAACGATCACGGAACTTGATCTCAGTGAAGTGTGGGCAAGTGAAGGTGTGGTGGATGTCATCACTATTGCTGACGTACCCGGACATCGAGACATTGGCCCGGTATTTCCGGGTGACCCTCTGCTGGCTGATGGCGACATTCGTTTTCACGCTCAACCCTTGTTTGCTGTCTTAGCCACGTCCACTAAGCTGGCTCGGCAAGCCTCACTTAAAGCCAAAACAAAAATCAAACAACTAGAACCTTATTTATCTGTCAGCCAGGCCAAAACTCAGCAAAGTTTTGTCCGTCCACCACACTTCATGCAACAGAGTGACATGGCCAAAGCCTTAGCGGCGAGTGAACGTAGCGCAAAGGGCGAACTGTTTATTGGTGGCCAAGAACATTTCTACTTGGAAGGACACATTTCTCTCGCGGTGCCGCAAGAAGAAGACCGCATGTTGGTCTACACCTCAAGTCAACATCCCAGTGAAGTGCAAAAACTGATTGCTGAAGTGTTAAATGTAAAATTACATAAAGTCGTGGTAGACATGCGCCGCATGGGCGGGGGGTTTGGCGGCAAAGAAACACAGGCTGCGCAATGGGCTTGCCTCGCCGCCCTGCTCGCTCAGCGCAATCGTGTTGCGGTAAAACTGCGCTTGCCGCGTATGCAAGACATGCAAGCCACGGGTAAACGTCACCCCTTTGAAAATCGCTTTGAAGTAGGCTTTGATCATCAAGGGATCATTCAAGCGACCCACATCGAGATTAATGGCAACTGTGGGCATTCACCCGATTTGTCTGACGCCATTGTCGATCGCGCCATGTTCCACTGTGACAATACTTATTATTTAGCTGATTGTTATGTAGAAGGGCACCGTTGCCGCACCAATCAAGTGTCGCATACGGCTTATCGTGGCTTTGGTGGCCCGCAAGGCATGATAGTCGCTGAGGCCATGATGGACGCCATAGCCAGACAATTAGGCGAAGATCCGCTGACGATTCGCCAGCGCAATTTATATGGCGATAAAAGCCGCAACATCACTCACTATGGCATGCAAGTCGACCATAACATCAGTGGCGACCTCATCGAGAAACTGGCCAGCTCTGCTGATTATTGGGCACGGCGCAAGGCCCTGCAAGCCTTTAACCAGCAAAGTCCAATCATCAAAAAAGGCTTGGCCTTATGTCCGGTCAAATTTGGTATTTCTTTTACCGCTAAACACCTAAATCAGGCGGGCGCCCTGTTACATGTTTATACCGACGGTAGCATGCAAATCAACCACGGTGGCACCGAAATGGGCCAAGGTTTGCACACCAAAATTGCTCAGATAGTGGCACATGAGTTTGGTATTCCCTTAGATTGGGTAGACGTCACTGCAACCCGTACTGATAAAGTACCTAACACCTCGCCCACCGCAGCCTCCAGTGGTACCGACCTCAATGGCAAAGCGGCGCAAAATGCATGTCTTGAGATCAAACAGCGTTTGGCCACCTTTTTTGCAGAGTCTGTTGGTGGCAATGCCAATGACGTCACATTTAGTGAGCAAACTGTGCATTTGGCCGAACATAGCCTGCCCTTTTTTGAATTGGTGGAGCAAGCCTATTTTGCGCGCATATCGCTTTCGGCCAGTGGCTTCTACCGTACACCCAAGATCCACTACGATCGCAGTGTGGGTAAGGGGCGTCCTTTTTTCTATTTTGCCTACGGCGCCAGTTGCGCGGAAGTCAGCGTAGATACCTTAACCGGTGAATACCAAGTTGATCGAGTAGACATCCTCCATGATGTAGGACAAAGTCTGAATCCAGCCATTGATATTGGTCAAATAGAGGGTGGCTTTATTCAAGGAATGGGCTGGTTAACCACGGAAGAATTATTGTGGGATGCTAAAGGCAAACTCATCAGCAATAATCCTGCGACCTATAAAATCCCAGCCATCGGTGATACCCCAAGGGTGTTTAACGTTGCCCTGTATCCACGCGCCAATGACGAAGACAGCATTTATCATTCAAAAGCGGTGGGAGAGCCGCCCTTCATGCTGGCGAACTCTGTTTGGTGTGCCTTAAAAGATGCCATATCCAGCCTAGCTGACTATAAATTTGATCCTGACTTGCCCGTGCCGGCCACCCCAGAAAAAGTCTTTTGGGCGGTGAAAAACATGCAATCCCGCGAGGCACAGAGCACATGAGCATGAACATTAATACACCGATGCAAGGGCCACCCACAACGTGGTTCGACGCGCTGATGCGGTGTCAACAGCAAGGAAAACCCTATGTATTGTTAACCTTGTTGGCCACAGCGGGCTCCACACCACGCAACGGTGGCACTAAAATGCTGGTATGTGATGACAGTCAGTTCGATACCATCGGGGGGGGCAATCTTGAGTTTATGGCGGTGCAACGCGCGCGAGCTTTATTGCTTGCTGCCCTTGATCAGAAAAACCATGCTAGCCTTAGCAATAGCCAACACGTAGAGCATTTTCCCTTGTCGAGCAAACTTGGCCAATGCTGTGGTGGCGCCACCAATATTTTGTTTGAGGTGTTTGTGCAACATACTCAGCACTTAGCCATATTTGGTGCGGGGCATGTGGCTCAGGCTCTGGTGCCCATTGTCAGTCAAATGCCAATGCAACTGTTGTGGTTAGATGAACGCCCAGCGCTGTTTGATCAATTCCACAGCGCACATAAACACATCACCAACCTCAAAGCGATTACCACCCAAGACGCTCTGGAGAATGCAGCGCATGACGTGGCCGCCTTACCGGCTGATACGTGGCTAGTGATCATGACTCACAATCATCAATTAGATTATGCCTTAGTGAAAGCAGCGTTACTTCGCCCGGATTTGCCTTATGTGGGCATGATTGGATCACAAACCAAAGCTCGCCGTTTTTGCACCCGCTTAAAACATGAGGGCCTAAGTGTTGAGCAAATTAAGCGTTTAGTCAGTCCTATTGGTTTATTGGATGTACCCGGCAAAGAGCCGATTAATGTGGCGGTGTCGATCGCGGCACAACTGATGCAATATCTTCAACGTCAGCAGACAAATACACAAATTACACCCACACAACAAAAACAACAGTGGCAGCAAAACCAGCAACTGATTGCTCGTTTAGGCACATCATCATGACCTTAAATGAATTAAATACATGCAACAATAAACTCGCTTTCACGTGGTTTAACCAATGTTGTGCGGCGGATACGTGGTGTCAATCCATGCTGGCGAAACGACCTTTCGCCAGTCTAGAAGCGCTCGCGAAAACAGCAGAGCAAACGTGGGCAGAATGCAACGACACGGATTACTTACAGGCCTTTGAAGGTCATCCCATGATTGGCGATGTGGCTTCGTTACGCAAAAAATATGCCTCAACCCAGGGCCTTGCCAGCCACGAACAAAGCGGTGTGCAAGGGGCAGATGAAGCTACACTCACGGCTTTACATGCGCTAAATCAAAAGTATTTAGCGAAACATGGATTTATTTTTATTATTTGTGCCACGGGCCTAAGTGCACAAGCGATGTTAGACGCTTTGCGCCAGCGCTTCGACCACGATACGGCAACTGAAATCGAATTAGCCGCGCTGGAACAACTTAAAATTACCTTATTACGCATTCACAAAGGACTCGCAGAATAACATGAGTATTAGTCTCTCTAGCCATGTGCTCGATACAACCCTTGGTAAACCCGCGGCCAATATGCGCCTTACTTTAAGCAACGCCTCTGGTGAACAAGTTGAAGCCATCACCGATGCCGATGGGCGCTGTAAAAGCTGGCAAAATATGCTCCTAAAGGCCGGAATTTATCACTTGCGCTTTCATACTCAAGACTACTTACTCAAACATCATGACAAAGGCTTTTACCCCTACGTCGATGTGAGTTTTGAACTACAAGCCGACGGGGGGCATTATCATGTACCGCTGCTGATTTCCCCTTATGGTTTTAGTAGTTATCGGGGCAGTTAATGAACCCTAGTAACAAACATTCTCACGATTCAAACCTGTGTTCTTATCGCGCCAGAATTTTGCATTTTAGTCACGCCACCGCCACCCCTGCACAGGATTATGTGTATTATGATGACGGCTTGATGGTAACACGTAACGGCAAAATAGTCGCTTTAGATGATTACAAAACCCTTATTAATCAATACCCTAACCTTGCTGTTCAGGATTATAGCGGTAAGTTGTTGTTACCCGGCTTTATCGATAGCCACATGCACTTTCCCCAGACAGAAATGCTGGCCAGTTATGGTGAACAGTTACTGGATTGGTTAACAAACTACACTTTTCCGGTGGAAAATAAGTTTGCTGACTCGCACTATGCGGCAACCATAGCTGAGATTTTTTTAGCTCAGTTATTTCGCCACGGCACAACGTCGGCCATGGTGTATTCATCCGTGCATAAAGGCGCGACACATTGTCTGTTTAGTGCCGCCAAGCGATACAATATGTTGTTAATGGCAGGCAAGGTATGCATGGATCGTCATTGCCCTCCCTACCTACAAGACACACCCCAGTCAGCCCAACAAGACAGCGCCGACTTGATTAAAACTTGGCACAATCATGGGCGCTTAAAATACGTCATTACCCCACGTTTTGCGCCAACCAGTAGTGAAGCACAATTGGCCATGTTGGGTGAATTGGCCCAGGATAATCCAAACGTGTTCATTCAAACCCACTTGAGTGAAAATCACCATGAAATCGCTTGGGTGAAGTCTTTGTATCCCCAACGCAGTCATTATCTGGATGTCTATGATCACTATGGCTTAGTGCGCCCTGGTGCGGTCTTTGGGCATGCCATTCACCTCCAAGAGGATGAGTGGCAATGCCTAGCCCAACGAGGTGCCAGCATCGCGTTTTGCCCTACCTCAAACTTATTTTTAGGCAGCGGACTGTTTGATCTAAACCTGGCTGAATCGCATGGCATCCCTGTGCTGCTTGCCACCGATGTTGGCGGCGGAACCAGTTTCAATATGCTCAGAACCATGGGCGAAGCCTACAAAGTGTGTCAGTTGCGAGGCGGGCAATTGCATCCTTTACACGGCTTATACTTAATGACCCAGGGTAGCGCTGTCGCCCTAGGGCTTGATGAGCAGATTGGAAATTTAAATCCCGGTAGTGATGCCGATTTTGTGATCCTCGATCCGTATTTCGATGAGTTAACCCAATTACGTTTTACCCCCGATTCAGAGGCACAAGACATTCTTTTTGCCCTGAGCATGTTGGGTGATGACCGGGCCACCGTTGCCACTTATATCGCTGGAACTGCCGTGTATACACGAGGATCCCAGCCTGTTGTTAACGCCACACAAGGAGCGGTGAATGCTTGATTGGTTGAGTTTATTTGTTCGCTGGTTTCATGTGATCGCAGGGGTGGCGTGGATAGGTGCTTCTTTTTATTTTATTTGGCTCGACAACAACTTGCGTACGCCGCCTGATTGGAAAAAACAAAAAGGCATAAAAGGTGACTTATGGGCGGTGCACGGGGGTGGTTTTTACGAAGTTGCTAAATACAATTATGGCCCCGAAACCATGCCTGAGACCTTACATTGGTTTAAATGGGAGGCTTACAGTACTTGGCTAAGTGGCATGCTGCTATTAGGTATTGTGTATTACCATGGCGCAGCGGTTTACCTGATTGACAACCAAGTGATGGCCATGAGCGCAAACGAAGCGATATGGCGGGGGCTTGGCTTAATTTTTGGTGCTTTGCTCATTTACGAAGCCGCCTGCCGAAGTGCCCTAGCCCGTTTCCCGACTTTGTTTGGCTTGGCATTGTTAGTCGTCCTGCTCACGCTTACCGCTTACCTCGCCGCCCATTGGTTTAGCGGCAGAGGCGCGTTTATTCATGTCGGCGCGGTGATTGGTACCATTATGGCAGGGAATGTGTTTTTTAAGATCATGCCTGCACAGCGACAAATGGTTCACGCGGTAGCCAATAAACTGCCGATTGATCCGGCCTGGGGCGCTGCGGCCAAATTACGTTCTGTACACAACAACTACTTCACCTTACCTCTGTTGTTTATCATGATCAGCAACCACTATCCCATGACATATCAGCATCCAGATAACTGGTTGGTATTGGTGGCGATTGGCATCGTATCCGCTTGGATCAGGCATTACTTCAACCTAAAACACCTAGGCATTAGCCGCCCATCTATCCTCATTACTGGTGCCTTAGGCATGCTGATCATTGCCTATTGGGTAGCAAAGCCCCTGCCTAGCGTTGAACAAAATTTACAAACAAACATGGAAAGTGCGGCAATTGCGCCATTGAGCGAGCTTGAAACACACGTCATGACAATCATGCAAACCCACTGCGCCAACTGTCATTCCGCTCAGCCAAGTGATGATATATTTGTAGTTGCTCCCATGGGTTTGATGTTTGATAGCTGGCAACAAATCGAAAGTCGCGCTGCCATCATTCACCAACGTGCTGCCGTGAGTAAAGACATGCCCTTGATGAATAAAACCAATATGACCGAGGCTGAACGACAAGTCATTGCCACGTGGTTTCAACAACTTAGCCAGCACTAATCGCGAATCTGTAAAACAGGCGAGCCTGATTGAACAAACTAGACAACAGCACTGCTTGTTTGCTCTAATCAGGCAAACGTCGTCACCCTAAGTAGCTGCCATGTTTGGACTGTTCAAGCCCGCCCCTCATCTTCCCTTACTCGAAAAAGACGCAATAGATAGCACGTACAAAAAACATCGCTGGCAGATTTTTGTTGGTATTTTTGTCGGTTACGCCGCGTATTACTTGGTGCGCAAAAACTTTTCATTGGCGATGCCGTTTCTTATTGAAGACTATGGCTATACCAAAGGCCAGCTTGGTATTGCCTTGTCGGCGGTGTCTATTGCTTACGGATTAAGCAAATTCTTAATGGGCAGCGTTTCTGACCGCTCCAATCCCCGCTACTTTTTGATGGCCGGTTTACTGCTCTCTGCCAGCATCATGTTTATTTTTGGTTTCAGTGATTGGGCGATGCAAAGTGTCAGTACCATTTTTATTTTGCTGTTTCTCAATGGCTGGGCACAAGGTATGGGCTGGCCAGCGTGTGGTCGCACCATGGTGCATTGGTACTCGGGTAATGAACGCGGTACCACTGTTTCGGTGTGGAATGTCGCCCACAATGTGGGTGGTGGGCTCATTGGCCCTCTGTTTATCTTGGGCATGGCGTGGTTCAACGATTGGCACAGTGCCTTTTATGTACCAGCCTGTGTGGCTACCTTAGTGGCAGGTTTTATTTGGCTTACCGTGCGTGATACCCCTCAGTCTTTGGGTTTACCGCCCATTGAAGAATACCGTCAGGACTATCCAAAAGATTACAATGCCAGCCACGAGCAAGAGTTAAGCGCCAAACAAATTTTTCTCACCTATGTGCTTAACAATAAATTGTTGTGGTATATCGCGGTGGCCAATGCCTTTGTCTATTTGATCCGTTACGGGGTGTTAGACTGGGCTCCAACCTACTTATCAGAGGCAAAAGCATTTTCCATCAACAAAAGTTCTTGGGCCTATTTTCTCTACGAGTGGGCCGGCATACCCGGCACATTACTCTGCGGTTACATCAGCGACCGTTGGTTTAAAGGGCGGCGTGCACCAGCCGGAATTTTATACATGGTATTGGTATTAATTGCTGTTTTGATCTATTGGCTCAATCCGCCAGGTAATCCGAGTATTGATATTGCCGCACTGATGGCTATCGGCTTTCTGATCTATGGTCCGGTGATGTTAATTGGACTTTTTGCCTTAGAACTCGTGCCCAAAAAAGCGGCGGGCACCGCAGCAGGGTTAACCGGCCTTTTTGGTTATTTAGGTGGCGCGGTTATCGCTAACATTGCCCTTGGTTACACCGTTGATCACTTCGGCTGGGATGGCGGTTTTGTACTGTTGGTGGGGGGCTGTATCGCGTCGATTATTTTAATCGCCATGACCTTAAAACATGAAATAGCTCATGAAAAACGCCAAGCAAAACTATCACCCTAATGCTCTTCACGTAGTACTGGGATCAGGATCTCATTACGGCGCATAAACCATGGAATATACGGTGGATCATAACGCGCCCACATCGCTTCACCCGCGATAAGCAGGTTGTGATCTTTTATCCACTGGCTGAGCGTGTCTTTGTGCTGCTGATAAGTGCTGTCACGCCATAAGCCACTGTAACGGAGGGCCACAACCAGCTGAGCTGGCACTTCCCGTAGTGTCACGTCTGCGTTGAGCGGCACTGGCAAAGTATCCATGCTGTAACTGCTAGGCATCATAAAACTCACCGCCCAAGCGTCACGCTCTTTTCTCTGCCCAACGGGTGCCGTCATGGCTATTTTTTCACCTTGTGCTTGTTGCGCCACAGGGGCGGTCATGGCGATGTTTTGGCGAGTGGTATTTTGGTCAGAGATATAGTTAAACAAGGGGCGAAAGGCCATGCCGCCCGCGTTTTCAAACTCGCCGTAAACCAGGGTTTCAGCAACAATGTGTGCTGTATATTGCCGCAATTCAATGTTGTCATCCTTGATGAGCACCGAATATTCTGCTTCTTCAACTGCCATTACCTTGCCTATGACTAACACTAAAACAATGAGAAATGCATATTTCTTCATTTGCATAATAAAACTCTGAGTCAACCAAAGAAGGTGTTACGTCTACACCATCGCAGTTGATCACCGTCGAGTTAAGCTATTTAAACCTAGGCTGCTCAGACCAAAGCTTGCAATGTCAGCATCGTGATGTGGGCTATCATATGTGCCATGATGGCGCACTCCAGCCCGTATCGCCAAAATAAATACCCAGCAATAAAACCGAAGGCTGCGTTACCCAGAATAATGTAAGTCAAGAGTGGCACAGTAAGTTCATGACTCAAAGACATGGCCACCGGTAAATGCCCGACACCAAATAACAAAGCAGAAAAACACACGGCAATCAGCACATGCAAAGGCCGTAATTGTCCTTTACCACCCTGTGTTACACGCCATACTAACCAAGCGATGCATGACATTACTCCCCAACGTAATAACACTTCTTCCGTCACACCCCCATACAACAGTTTGGTATACCAAGCTGGGTTTAAATTGGCAGCAGCGCGCAAAAAATCAGAGGGTAAACTTGGCTGCATATAAGCAAAAAAACCTAACAGGCCAATACCACCTACTATTCCGCCGATTAACGCGGCAAACCATTGCATTTGAAAAATTGGATAAAGTGGCTGTTGCTGACAAAACGCTTCAAACATCGGGGCCTTTAAACCAACTTTGCGTGCACACTTGCTGCCCAACCATACCAAGGCAGCTAACATTAATGAAGATTGCACAGCGCCAATCAGTTGTATGACAGGCACCGGTAAGGGCGCGGGTTCAGTTTGCAAGGCAAGCAGTTGGGGAATAAGAGGCAGCATGGACAACACACCAATGAAACCAGCAAAAAACAACAACACAGAGGGACGCCGCAGGTACATATAAATCCTTAGTTATAGAGCTAGTTGCTCAATATCGATAAACCAAAGTGGCAAAAGGGATAATAAAGTCGTAGTGATAGCCCATCAGTCGTCCTTGAACAAGCCTTTTATGTTTGCTGATGAGTGTGTGTCATCGTCAAGTTCTACAGTTTAAAACGTTAATCTTCGCTTTGCTGCCAAGCTATGTTTTATCCTCAGACTTAGTGTTATGTTAATAGCGAATCATTGTTGCCTAGAATATTCCGCGAGAAAACATGGGCAGTGAGTGTAGGGCTTAAATGAAGTTAACCACCTTTGCCAAGCTGTCTATCCGAGTCAGGTATATTGTTGCCTTGTTACTTATTGGTTTAACTGTTACCACCTCGGCGTTAACCCTCAAATACATATTAAATGTGCAGTCGAGTGATGCGAAAATCATCAATATTGCAGGGCAACAACGCATGTTGTCCCAACGCATCGCCCTGTATATCACGCGGCTCGCTGCCTGCGACAAAGATTCAGCAACCTCAAGAGACATACTTAGGCAGGTGATTGAACAATTTACCAACAACCAAGGCTACCTTGCCAATCTGACTAACCTGCCCCCTTCTGTTGCGGAATTGTATTTTGGCGCTCGGCAGCTTGACCAACGTATCAAGCAATATGGCCAAGGGGCTGCAAGTTATGCAAACGATGTATCTAGTTGCCAGCCTATTCCCGAGCTCTTCAATATCGCAAACAGTGACGCCTTGTTATTTGATCTCAACGAGGCCGTAAAAGCTTATGAACAAGCAGCAACAGACCGGGTAAAACAGGTCGAATCCATTGAAACAGCGCTATGGATTTTCACTTTGATCTTGCTGGTGCTGGAGTTTTTCCTCATTTTTCGCCCCATGGATATTAAAATTAAACAAACTCTGCTGTCACTCAATCAAACGTTAGCAGAAGCGAAACGCGCTGAGCAAATAGCCACAGCGGCAAATAAAGCAAAATCGGAATTTTTGGCCAATATGAGCCACGAATTACGCACCCCAATGAATGGCTTGTTTGGCATGATTGAACTGGCCATGGATAACCCGCAAAAAAGCGGTGAATATCTGCGAAAAGCCAAACGTTCGGGTCAACAACTACTGGCCTTGATCAACGGCCTACTCGACCTATCAAAAATAGAAGCGGGCAAACTGCGGATAGAGACAATTTCCTTTAGCCTGCTGCAGCTAATTGATGATGTCAGTTCTTTGCAAGCCGCCAACTGTCGCCTGAAAAACTTAGATTTTAAATGCGAAAAAGACACGTCTTTACCTGACTATGTGCTTGGTGATCCAACGCGGCTTGCGCAAATACTGCACAACTTGCTAAGTAACGCGATTAAATTCACGCCAAGTGGGCAAATAATGCTGCGTGTTGGAGTGCACGTTAGAAACAAAAAGCTCTGGTTCAAAGCCACGGTGCAAGACAGTGGCATCGGTATTGAGCAGCAAAATCTTGAGCAAATTTTTAATAAATTTGAACAAGCTGACCAATCCACCTCGCGTTTATATGGCGGTACCGGCTTGGGATTAGCGATCTGCAAAGAGCTTGTTGATCTCATGCACGGTACCCTAGAAGTAGACAGTGCACCCAGACAAGGCAGCAGTTTTTCCTTTTCCTTGCCCATTGAACTGGATCACAAACGTGATGAACGCATCAGCCAATCAGTTGAATTATGCTGTGGCATCGTTGATGACTTGCAAACCAGCCGTGAGTACCTAGCACATGTCGCCGCCAGTGTGGGATACAAAACCCAAGTGTTTGATGGTGCAGAGGCGTTTTTCGCCAGCGACATCAGCCAAATAAACGTATTGTTGTTAGACCTATCCATGCCCAAAATAGATGGTGTGACCTTGCTTGAGATGCTACAAGCTAGCAGCACGCACCCCCTGCCCTATGTTATTTTGGTCTCGGCCATGATCGAGCAGCTCGATTGTTCCCCAGAAATACGTAATTTAATCTGGCGTACACATGCAAAACCACTGCACAGACAACAGTTAGAAGCCGACTTAATCGAATTAAAAAATATTCATCTGCGCCTTGGTGAGGGCAAAACAGATATTACCCATGATCAAAAAATTCTGGTGGTTGAAGACAATGACATCAATGCAGAAATTGTGAAAACCATGCTTGAGATGAGTGGTTACAGTGTCGCCGTCGCCACCAATGGTAAAAACGCATTAAATGCCGTTATCGCCGAAGAATACCAGTTAATTTTAATGGATATGCAAATGCCGGTCATGGATGGCATCACAGCCACCATCAAGTTACGCAATGAATTGAATTTCACTAAGCCAATTGTTGCCTTAACCGCCAACGCTTTTGTAGAAGACCGAGAAAACTGTTTGGCTGCAGGCATGAATGAGATGTTATCAAAGCCCGTCGACAAAGAAATTTTATTGAGTTGTATTCGACAGCAACTAAAGCAAACAATGCAGGCCTCTCTGTCTAGTCACCTACCGCTTCCGTAACTGATGAAGTATTGTCAGCGGCTTTACCGCGTTTCTTTGCAGCAAAGGTGACAATATTACGGCATCTATTTGAATGCCTTGTTTTGCTCTTATTTGGGTAAATGAAGGATTCTTTCAGCGCGCCAGAGTCTTATAACTTTTATTGATGTACCCTCTGGCAAATACACGACACGAAATGAGACATGTATTAGTTCAAGGATTAATCCATCGTTACACTCAGGAACCTTAAGACCCATATCAAGATGTTTTGAGAGAGTTTCAACGTGCCCCGCTATAACTGAAACGAAATAGGTACCTATATGAGGAACACCTTGCTCAAGATAATACGCCTTGATCTGCGCAAGATCGTTGACCGAAGATTTAAAAAGGGAATGTTCACTTATTAAATGCGCAGCCTTTTCTTAACACCGCACTGATGAACAATATTTGAAATATACAGCGCTGTGAAATAGCTCCGCCTTAAATGCTCCGCCCTTCTGCTCCGCTATTTGCCTTGACAGATTGTGGCCGTGGTAGATGAATGATGTGCTTACGAAAATTCAGCGCCGTGCCAGATGTTGCGTTAGTCACGACAAAAGCAATCGGTAGTTCAGGCTCGACATCCAATACCACTTCTGCCTCAAAACCACGAGAACGCAAAAATTCAACTGCGGCATTTGCACTAACCACAGGATCATCAACAACCACACCAATACAGGCTGAGGCATTTGCAAGCTTCTCAAGAACATCTGGAGGACTGTGGTTGATAATGGTTCCATCCCACATAATTGAACGAAGAATACCGCTGCTATTCGCTTCAAACCGCTCTTTAATGCCATGAGTAGCCAAAAGCGCAACCAAAGCCTCTTTTGCCGCCGGTGAAGGTGTAGTGAAAATACGGGACCCAGGATCTGGGAAAGGAAGTGGGTTGCGCCCAATAGCCATGAGATAAGCCCAAATAGCGAGTAGCGCAAAAGCGAGGCTCACTGCAACGATTAACCATATAGGTAAGAACATATCATTCCCCTTCTGTTGATAAAACCGCTTTAAATCTGGCATCTCGGTGCAATACAAAACCGAGCACGACGACCAATCTCCGACTAAGATAACAAACACAACAGAGCGAGAAGACAGAGGTAGTTTAAATTTAAAATTTAAAAAGACAGCCATTGTTAGAAACTACGCCTTTGGCATTTTGCAGACAATAGTTATTTGCTGATTTTATTGTGCTTAAGAGAGTTCAGATTGGCTTATCTGCTGATTTTTGAGTGATGCGGTTTGTTTCTGCTTAGATTTTGAGTGATTAGCCAATTCTCAGGCAGCTGTATTTACCAACTCGTGTCGGTGTCTTTGGTTTTGAGGTTTGATCGGTGTCAGGTGTGTTTAAGCAGTACTTTTGCCTTGCCCATGCCGCGTATTCGTTGATGGTGTGTATGGCTTTTGAATTGTTGCAGCATGTGCTCACTGCCTACTGCGGTGGAGAAGTGCTGTTCAAACTCTGTGGTAAGGGTGAGCCATTGTTCAGTGTTAATGCCTAAGCGTTCTAATATTGGACTGTGGCTGTGGTCAATATGCCCTGCTTTGTCTTCACGAATACATCTGCCGGTGCAATCTACTAATTCACAATAATCTATTAGGCTATAGGCAATGCCTTTAGGCATATTGTCTCTTTGATTGCCAACAAATCGCATTAGGCTATGGGGTTGTTCGGCGTTTTTAATGGCCTCGATGCGCTGAAATATGCTGGTGTGTTGGGAGGTTTCTGGGGTGGTTTCCATCTTGGCGCGAATGGGGTTTAAATCCACATAGGCCATACAGGCCAGCACAGCACTTTCATCTAACAGGGCTTGAGATTTGAATCTGCCTTCCCAGAACCTGCCTGTACACTCATCTTCTTTGTTGGCCTCACGGGCGACATATTCATTGAGATTACGCATAAACCAACTGATGTCGTATAAACGTTGGCGGTACACCTCAACGGTTTCGTCCAAGGTGAACTTTTCTCCAGCACTTAACTCATCACCACGCAGATACTTTTGTGTTAGCAAGGTGCCTTTGTGCAGTTGGTGCCAGCGAGTTATAACCTCATTCATCGACCAGCTATCAGCAAGCGCTTTATCTACACACAACACTACATGAGTGTGGTTACTCATTACTGCATAGGCCGCAATATCAATGGCAAACACCGAGCCTAAAAACAACAAACGCGACGCCACCCAACCGCGGCGATGTTCGTAACTTTGACCACTGAATTTATCGATACCGCACAAAAACGAGCGCCGCACACAGCGAGAAACACAATGGTAATAAGGGGTATCAATAAGACTGATTTGGCTAAGACGTGCTTGAGGCATAGATCACCGTCCGTGGTTGATTAAAGTGCTTTAAGCGTAGTACATGATTAAGATTTTAACAGCTAAAGGTGGGTGTCTTTGTAAGTAGTATTAATTAAGATTTAACAGCTAAAGGTGGGTGTCTTTGTAAGTAGTATTAATTAAGATTTTAACAGCTAAGGGTGGGTGTCTTTGTAAGTAGTAGGTGTCTTTGTAAGTAAGTAGCTAAGGGTGGGTGTCTTTGTAAGTAGTAGGTGTCTTTGTAAGTAAGTAGCTAAGGGTGGGTGTCTTTGTAAGTAGTAAGTAGCATTAGCAATACCAACTAGAGAGCCTGAAATTCTTGCGGTAACTAAGGTATGTGAATTTCTTAAAGCGGGTAGAAGTTGATTCGGCTTCTCGGCAGAAGACCAGTTGTTTAAACGATATAAATCAACAACTTCTTGCTCTTCGATTGTGCCGTTAAATTCAATTTTAATTTCCATGATTAACTTTCTACATGATTTGCATAACGCCGAGTTCAGCGGCAGTTTTTAAGTTGTGGTTTTATGGAATACTTTTGCGCAGCAAAACCATAAAACCGCGACTTAAAAACTGTCCAACGCAGGCACGAAGTGCCGGAGTGGTGCTGCAACGATTTGTTACACCACTTTTTGAAATGCGAGTAAACCTCATGAATTTTGCTTTTAATACTGTAATGATAAAGACAATGCAATACGGGCGATTAACTCAAAAGGGATTGGTTCAGACAACTTAAACTTAAGGTTTCCTTTTTCGTTTGCAAAAGGTTTAATTTCTTCAATTAGCATTTGGTTATTTTTTACAGGTGGATATATACCAATATGATTTTGGAACGCTGCAAAATAGAAGAAACACTTTTCTTGTTTTAATGCAGGCATTTTATAACTAATAACTTCGTGAGAAGTTGGTACAGCTGCTTTTGACACACGCAAAATTTCCTGAAGGATTTTTTTTACTTCAGGGCTATGTGAATTTATATATTCCTCGACAGATGAAGCCAAAGCCGACCTCCTAAATGGACCATATTTCGAGTCCGTGAAGATATCTAAATTTATTACGAAAAACATTTCCAAAATTGGCACGGAACAAAAATAGTGATTCGCTATAACGTTTCGCTTTTGTGGCGGTTGCGAGCGTTTTGGCGAAGCCAGCGAGTAAACGTCCACAAGAAGCGTTTGTTATTG
>JAACSL010000006.1 GCA_009993955.1 Paraglaciecola sp. | reverse complement strand
AAAGACTTCGGCGTTTATTATCAAGGAGTTACGAGGAGTGCGGGCTTTGAGACTGCTTTGCGGTAGGTCGTCGTCCCCTCCACCAAAATCAAAAGGTCAACCGTTCTCGGTTGGCCTTTTTTCTTGCCCCTACCCCACGCTACAGGCCTTGTATGGCAAGGGTTTACGGACTTCGCCACCTGTGTAATCGCGGACTTCTACCGGCAATTATTCTCTGAATGGCCGAATACTCTCAGTGCCTCTCCCCATCACGCCAAGCCCAAGTCCATGAACTGAGAACAGAGAACCCTTTAAAATCAGTAGCTTATTTTCGGACTCAGGAAAGGAGGTTGATTGGCAAATTGGGTAGGCGACGGAACGTCAGCGCCCTCAGATAAACCAAAAACAATATGAAAATCAGCGTCCGTGACTTCTGGCAGACGAATACAGCTGCCGGTACGTCGTGGCCAAATCCGGTTGATCAACCAGCAACTCAAGAATCAGTTCCATCAGCTCGTCGAGGTTCAGCTCAATTACCAACCGGTCAGGATGGATAGTCACTTTATCAATCAGGCGGAGCACCAATGCTTTCTGGTTAACGGGAAACAGCAGATCAGCGATCCCCTCCAGCTTCATCAATCGCCCAACAACCAGCGAAGCATCAAAGTCGGCATGAGCGGTCAGCTCAGTTGGCAGATACTCAAGCAGCCAAGCTGGGTCTGCCAGACATCGGCGCAGATAGGACCAAACCTGATTATTCAGATTCGCCGCCTGCAGCCGTGGCAAGCCAGAAACACCAGCGCCTTCGGCAATTTCTCGCTGTGGTATGTAGTAGGCGTATTTGCGGCCTTTGTAGGCCGACGACAGCCAAGGCGACATGGCGCGACTGTCAGCCCCGAATACTCGCCCCTTCAACATAAAGATGGTGTCGTTATCTGTATCGGCTCGGGTGTCACCGCGTCGGCTTCGGTTTTCGAGCAGCCCCTGTACTTGTGCCCATAAGGCGCCCACGATAATCGGTTCATGAGCGCCGCGCTGCCAACTCCCACCAAAAAACACCTCGCCCAGATAAACCCGGTTCTTCAGCAACACATAAATCGCATTGCGGTTGAAGGGCTGGCCACCACGTAGCTTGCCCGTTCGGGTTTTCCACTCCTTGTTGCGAATGCCGCGTTCATCCAGATCACGAATCAGCGCAGTTACCGATTCTTGGCTGGCGTAACGGGAAAACAGCTCCTTCACGATGGCAGACTCATTGGCATCGACCAATAGGCAATCGTTTTTAATCCGATAGCCAAGTGGGCAGGACGTACCTTGCCAACGGCCATTCTGCAACGTTGCAGCGCGCTTTTCCTTCACGCGTTGACCGACCATCTCGCGTTCGAATTCGGCAAAAGAAGTCAGAATATTAGTTGCCAACCGGCCCACATGATGCGACATATCCAGTTGCTGAGTCACCGAAACCAACGCAACGTTATGAGCATTAAATTCGGCAATGATTTGCTGGAAGTCGGACAGATTTCGCGTCAGGCGATCAAGCCGGTGAACGACCACTACATCAATCAGCCCGCGTTTGATGTCGGCGAGCAGCGATTGAAAACATGCCGCCGCAGGTGACAGCCGGAATAGCCTCGATCCTCATACAGGCTACTCACCAAGGTCCAATTACGGCTGACCTGCGAGCCGATAAATTCGGCGCAGACCATAAACTGGGCGCTCACCGAGTCGAAAGGGTCGCGTTTGTCTTTTTCCACGGATGACCGGGAATAGATGGCGCAGCGTTTGTTGGGCGGTTGCTCAGGCATAGAGTACAATTATTGACAATCTTTGTATTCCAGCCTAGCATTTTTCATGGCAATGTCTACCTTTGGAGGTCACCATGCATGTATCACTAACACCAGAACTCGAATCCCGCGTTAAAGCCAAGGTGGAAAGCGGCCTGTACAACAATGCCAGCGAAGTGATCCGTGAAGCACTGCGCTTTATGGATACTCATGAAGATTGGATTCACGAAGTGAAGCTAGCTCGATTGCGCGAACAACTGAAAGTTGGCGTAGACCAGCTGGAGCGTGGTGAAGGTATCACGCTCGAATCGAAAGAAGCACTGAGTGCATTTTTTGACGATTTCAAGGCTTGAACTGAATGCCAAAACACGTACTGTTACTTTCCCCGGCAGCCAAAGTCGATCTTAAAGATATTTATCAGTTCGGACTTCGACAATGGGGACAGACTCAATCCGATAGCTATCTGGAAACCCTAAAAGAAAAATTCTGGTCGCTGACTGAGAATCCCCTCTTGGGCACAGAGCGGCCAGAACTACTCGCCGGTATACGCAGCCTGCCAATTGAAAGCCATATTCTGTTTTACCGTGTTACGGCCGCCAGTGTGGAAATAATCCGCGTACTACATGGCCGCCAAGACCCCGCGCGCCACCTGAAATAGCCAGCTAATCCCCGTCACGACTGGTTTTGGGTAATAGTGCTGTACGTTTTCTCATATTGATAATTGCCACCAAATTAAAAAAGGTGAACTGATCTCAGTTCACCTTTTTTTATGCCTGCACCCCGCGCTACAGGCCTTGTGTGGCAAGGGTTTACGGACTTCGCAGCTTTTGTAATCGCGGACTTCTACCGGCAATTCTTCTCTAAATGGCCGAATACTCTCAGTGCCTCTCCCTATCCCGCCAAGCCCAAGTCCATGAGCTGAGAACAGAGAACCCTTTAAAATCAGTGACTGATTATCGGACTTGGCGAAGGAGTTTGATAGGTAAATTGGTGTAGCGACGGCACATCTCACTATTCCGTGGTTGACACTTACGCAAAAAATGATTGATCCATGCACTCATTTGTACTAGTTTGACAAACATTTGATTATTAGTACTTGTTGATTTCAGCAAAGAGACAACGCAATGAGCGATGAAATATTGACCATCAAAGAAGTCGCCGATTTTCTGAAAGTGAACGAGCGCACCGTATACCGCTTGGCCGCTGCCAAAAAGATACCTGCATTCAAGGTGGGCAATGCATGGCGCTTTAAGAAAATTGAGATCGATAAGTGGATTGCTGAACAGTCATCCCAAGGAAAGGAAGGCTGGAATGCAGATAACTAACCACCAAGCGAAATACTATGCCCACGAGCTTACCATTCGCCATGCCGCTGGGGGGGTTGATAGTCTTTCGCAATCATTATTTGATGCCAGCGTTGATCTGAACCCTCACCAGATCAACGCGGCGCTATTTGCTCTCAACAACCCCTTGAGCCAAGGCGTTGTGCTGGCCGATGAAGTGGGCCTAGGTAAAACCATCGAAGCGGGCCTGGTGCTTTCCCAATACTGGGCTGAACGTCGCCGAAAGCTTCTGATCATCTGCCCAGCTTCACTTCGCCGACAATGGGCCCAGGAGCTGGCCGATAAATTCAATTTGCCATCCCAAATTTTGGACGCTAAAACCTGGAAAAACCGACAAAAGGAAGGCGTTTACAAGCCGCTTGCAGAAAAGCAAGTGATCATCATGTCCTACCACTATGCTGCGCGCCTTGAAGAGCAATTGTTGGTAGAGCCATGGAATCTGGTCGTCATAGATGAAGCACACAAACTTAGGAATGCTCATCGTGCCAGCAACCGCATGGGTCAATCGCTACGCCGAGCGCTTGCTGGACGCAAGAAGCTGTTATTGACTGCAACGCCATTGCAAAACACGTTAATGGAGCTTTATGGTCTGTCCACGTTAATTGATGAGCAACTCTTTGGTGATGAACGAAGCTTCCGCCAAAGTTATATTCAAGGCCAAGGCTCAGTGGCCGAACTGAAAGGCAGGCTTAAAGGTTTTATACACCGAACTTTGCGGCGCGATGTATTGGAATACGTACGCTATACCCAGCGCCAAACCTTAACCGTACCTTTTACCCCCACAACACAGGAAGAAGATCTCTACAACGGTATCTCCGCGCTATTAGAGCGTGATGAAAGCTATGCACTTCCTCGCAATCAGCGTCACCTGACGGGGTTGATTCTGCGCAAGCTACTAGCGTCCAGTTCGTACGCGGTACTTAACACCCTCGAAACCATCTTGAGGCGCTTGGAATCGTTAAGGCAAAGCGCCAAAAGCGAGATCGATGTAGTGGCTACTTTGGTAGATGACGATGACCTCGAGCAAGAATATCTGGAAGAGATCGACGAGGTTTATGGTGGCGATGAAGACATCGACGTTGAGTTACTCGAAGACGAAATCAATGAAATAAAACTCTACATCAGTAAAGCCAAAGCAATTGAAACCGACAGTAAAGCTACAGCGCTTCTCACCGCGTTGAGCCAAGGTTTCAGCAAAATGGAAGCAATGGGTGCACCGATAAAGGTAATTATCTTCACTGAATCCAAGCGCACGCAGGAATACTTAAACCGGTTTCTGTCTGCCAATGGCTACCAGAATAAAATCGTAACCTTCAGTGGCTCCAATAACCATCCACAAGCCACTGAAGTGTATCAAGGCTGGTTAGCGGAAAATAAAGACAGCGACAAAATCAGCGGCTCGCCTCAAGTAGATCGTCGTTCGGCATTAATCGATCATTTTAGGAATCATGCTGAAATCATGATCGCCACCGAAGCCGCAGCAGAGGGTTGAACCTTCAGACGCTGGGCACCCTGATCAATATCGACCTGCCATGGAACCCTACTCGTTTAGAGCAAAGAATTGGTCGCATCAAGCGCTTTGGCCAGGTGCGCGAAAAAGTCGATATGTTGAATCTCGTCAACGAACAAACCGTCGACGAAAAGGTTTATGAAAAGTTATCTGAGCGAATGCAAGATCGCTACAACCTGTTTGGCTCACTGCCTGATACCATTCGAGATGAATGGATTGAGGATATCGAAACCATGGGCGAAAAAATGGATGAGTACATCAACGCCCAGAAACAGGCCAATGGCTTTGACCTGCGCTACACCGAAACCATGTCTCCATCCGAAAAAGATTGGCGGGATTGTTCCAACGTGCTCTCACGCCGCGATTTTACTGAACTGATGACATCCGGATGGAGTGAAAGCAAATGAGCGCAGTAAAAATGGTGACCTACGATCAGCTTATGCTGCCTTTGATGAAAGCGCTCGTTAACCTTGGTGGCTCAGGCAGCATTGATGAGATCTATGAGGCCGTGGTCGAGCTTGAAAAGTTTGATGAAGATACGCTGGCCGTTTTGCACAACCCCGAAAAAAGCAGCCAGACAGAAATCGGCTATCGCTTGGCCTGGGCGCGAACATATCTTAAAAAAGCAGGATATTTGGAAAACTCCGCGCGAGGTGTTTGGGCGCTTACGGATAAAGCGAGGCAAGTGCCTGAAATTGATAGCCGAGAGATCGTGAATCATGTGCGGTCACTGGATAAAAAAAGTAACCAAGACAGCGCTGATCCTGCCGATCCAGCCACATCAGTCGATGAGTCACCGGAAGAGGCTCTCGCCTGGCGAGAGAAGTTACATCATATTCTGATTGAGGAAATGAGCCCTGACGCCTTTGAGCGGCTTACACAACGAATGCTCAGAGAATCAGGCTTTGTTCATGTTGAGGTTACCGGACGTACCGGTGATGGTGGCATCGATGGCAAAGGCATCGCCAGAATTAATGGTTTGATGAGTTTTCATATCGCCTTTCAATGCAAAAAATACAAAGGCTCTGTGGGTGCGCCAGAGATTCGGAACTTTCGAGGCGCCATCGTCGGTCGCGCGGACCGAGGCATGTTCATCACCACAGGAAGCTTTACCAAAGCGGCTATTGAAGAAGCCAACCGCGATGGCGCCGCCCCCATTGATCTTGTGGATGGCGACCAGCTCGCGGACAAATTGAAAGAGCTGGCTTTAGGAGTAAAGACAGAGCTTGTTGAAAAGGTGACTGTTGAGCCGGAATGGTTTTTGAGTCTGTAAGGAAGTGATTAAGTGCGTTTCATTGCAAACCGAATTAATGGAGTACATTTACGAGATGTACTGCCTGCCCCTACACATTTATTTCAACCTGCGTTTCAATCAAGTTCTCAATAACCGAATAAATATCAATGCTTTCATCAGGGACATCAATACTGACAATTAAGCTGTAGCGAACAGTATTTTGCCAGCGGTCTTGTGCGGTTCGATATTTCCACCAGCCACCCACTGGAAAAATCGCAATGGTATGCATGTCCGCAAGATCTGCTGCTGGCCCAGTCCAAGTATCCACATGCAAAGAACCTCTGGTTCTTAATTGCGGACCAAGCGTCCAACCGTCATTATTGCCTTCTGGGCCTTCATATTCATCACTGTTTGCCACGCCATTAACATAAGCCTGAAAGTTTTCAAGCGACTGCCCAGGGCGAATAACTTCAAATCTTAGGCCATGAGACTGGTAGCTATATCGGCGCCGATAACCTCTTCTCCCTGGATTTGGTTCAATAAAATAAGATAAGGTAACTTTAAGTTTTATCTCTAATTCGGGCGGCAATTGTTGAAGCGCCTCAATTGGCCAAGGCAGTTGGTAAAGCTGCATTTCATTTAATTTTGGATCATCTGAAATACTGGCATTTGGGGCCTTTATAAAGGGCTGCAAGGAATTTTGAGCAATTAATGTCAGGGCATGATCCGCACTGTATTGAGCTCGTTCAAGGTCTGGAACACCGTGTCCGACAGTTCTGAGCATAGTCTCCTTGGCTAGTTTCGGGCTGTGCTGTTCACTCAGGAGACCAAAGCGCTCCCACATTCTCCGAGTCCAAGTGGCAGAATGAACGATCAGCCCACGAATAGACTCTGGCCAATATTCTGGATATTCGGCCATCAAAATAGCAGCCTGTCTGGATACAAGAGCACTCGCAGCACTGGTATCACCAGTGGTTTCAAAAAGCTGCCCCGTTGTTCTTCCTGATGTTGTCAGTAGTGAAACACCTTCAGCATTGCTAACTTCAGTACGCGCTGGTGATAACAACCGATTTCCACCTTCGGCGACCACATCGGGCTTGAAAGGTGATTGCTTTCGCCAACCCCAGCTAACAGCGGAGCGGGAGGCTGGTGCGACATCGCCTGCCACTGCAAATGGCGACCAACCTACAAAACTTGGGTCGTCGTTGGTTGTTTTTTCAGTGTACGCGCCGACAGTAAGTGCATTCCAGGATTGGGCAGGATCTTCTATCTGCGCTAAATGCACTTGATCCCAATAATCTGTTAGTGCATCGACTCCAGTATTATTTCCGGCTGAAATGACAAACAGTCGCTGTACACCGTCTTCAGTTCCTGATGAAAATTGGTCTATTTCCGCTGACCATGATGAAGGTTGACCACCTTCACGCTCAGGGGCTGATGTCACAGCTAATGAGTAAACTCGATTCAAATGTGGCCTTTCTATTTCGAGCTTCGCTGCCGTACCAACAGTTATTGCGCCATATAATTCGGGGGCATTTGCACCAGTAGGCGGCAATATACGTCCGGACTCTACGACATGAGAAATTGAAATATCATCATCACTAACTAATGCAGCTTGAAGATCACCAAAGCAGGCTATTCCAGCTTGAATAGATCCATGATCATTGTAGGGTTGCAGTGGAGCAAATTCATCATAGTGAGGCCAGGTAGGATTCCAACTCTCCGCTTGCTCCTGATTGCAGAAATATCGCAATAACTGATGGTTATAATTAACGCCCGTATCCAGGATGCAAACGGCTGTTGTTAGCTCATGATCAACTCGCAACCTGCTTGATAAATCATCGACCCACTGCTGTTGTTCTTTAGGAGAAGATTCAACAATGACATTCGGTGTTTCTTTCGCCAATCGTAATTCTTCCAAATTGGCAATCAGCTCAACGGCACACTCCAGTTGATTAGCTGAAGCCCTTATAAGTAAAACTGTACTGTCAAAAAAACTAATAGATGTATTCCCAAGCCTTGCTCCTATTCTTTCAGCTAGCTGCTGTGCAATAGCGATAGGGTTTTCATTTTCGGCTCTATTTTTTAGCCATAATTCCCACCAAATTTCCTGCTGTGAGTTTTCCGGAAAAAAAGCGGGATCATCCGTCCAAAATGATTTTAAATTGGCCAGCCTTATTTCTGCAATACTATCAATAAGGTTGTGATTCCTTGGCCCACCTGTACCATCCTTGCTTGAGTCTAAATATTGTTGCAACTTGTTGTGAAATGCATTTCGACGAGACTCTGGAATAAAAACCAGTGCCACTTCATGCTCGTTTTCTTTTTTGCAATAACGAAGATTAAAATCGCTGGTATCCAAACTATCAAGTGGCAACTCGCAGCCATCAGCAGAAATTATCTCTACATAAATACCAACGTCCTGAGTTATCGGGTTTTCAACCCCATCTCTATGAACTTGATATTGATTGAGTACATTTGTAAATTGGCCTGACAGAGACTGACCATGAGTTGAGCGATTTTGAGGCGGAATAACAGGGTTCCTTCCCGTTCTCTTTGAACGAAATTTTTCGCGGCTATTAAATCCATTGAGAAGGAGGTGAGGTCTGCGATCCGTCATCTAAATTTTTATTATCCTGTCTTACGTCGTTTAATGGCCTTGATGACAAGATCGGTAGAAAGGTGGGTCTCATGGTGTAGAACGGCTTCTTTTGCCGCATCTTCACAAGCTCTGGTAACATCTGCAGAGCTTAAACCTTCAGCTGATGAGGTTATTTCATTCCACATTAATGAATCAGTATCAAACATCGCCAATCGATTTTCCGCCAGAATTTTTATTTGTTTTTTACCAGGCTTTTCAAATTGAATAATGTCATCGAAACGGCGATAAAGCGCTTTATCAAGTAGTTCAGGATGATTTGTGGCGGCGAGTATCACACTCTCCGATGAGTCTTGTTCCACAAACAACAAAAAAGAATTCAAAATTCTGCGAATTTCACCCACATCATTTTGCGCTCCTCGCTGAGTACCAATTGCATCAAATTCATCGAAGAGATATACCGCTCGAGTCTGTTTTATATGGTCAAATATCAAGCGAAGTTTAGCCGCTGTTTCCCCCATAAATCGGGTAATCAGGCTATCAAGAACAACCGTATAAAGCGGTAACTTGAGTTCAGTTGCTAAAACTGTAGCGGACATAGTCTTGCCTGTTCCTGGTGAGCCAGTGAAAAGCAATTTGCGTCGAGCAGAAAGCCCAAATTGTGCAAGCCGATCTTTTTGACGTTGCTCTAAAAGCACTTGCTCTAGTCGCTCGCGAATATCGTCGGAAAGAACCAGCTCATTACTGCGAACCGAAGAGTGATTTAATTCAAGCAAGCCTTTTAAGTCACCTTTAGGCTGCTGAATAAGCGTGGTAGGCTTTGAAGTAGCCAACCCTAAACTATTGGTTTTCTGTGATTTTTCGACCAGAGACTTAATATCTGTTGCTAATTTATGGTGACCTTGACGAGCTTCTTTCGCAGCCACTTGCAAAGCAACGGAGTAGAAACGCTGATCGTCGTGATCGGCGTGACTCCTCAATAGTGCTTTTAATTGTTCTGCAGTGGCCATTAGTCTTTTCTCCTCATCGCCTGATATATTAGCGTGTTTGTTCGTTAAAATGAATTTTTAGATCGTTCGATGAGTACATTATCGCTTCGCATCCACGCCTTTTTACTAATCCGATCATTTTTTGACCGCCAGCCCACACCCAACGCATGAATTGCTCTGGCACTTCACTGTGAGTTTGGCGGTTAACCTTGCGTCTCAAAGTCGATCGCTGCAAAGCGCCTGCCCCCAGGTTAAAGGTGAAGGAAACCAGCGCATCAAACTGGCCATCGGTGAGCGGCACATCAATCAGGCGCAGGACTGCTTTTTCTGCCATCTGGACGTCCCGGCGCAGCAATTCTTCGGCCTCTGCCTTGGTGACACCCTGCTCGTATTGCTCCGCTTCCCTCACCAGATGCCCATACCCGATGGTTGGGTAACCTGCCGGGCAGATATACACAGTCGGACTGAAACCTTCGAAGCGTTTGATCAGGTCAATGCCATCTTGGGTAATATGGCGCATCTCACTGCCCACGTGCTTTTGCCAGGGCGCGCTGGCCAAACCAGAAACTCATCACTGCTGCAAACAGAGCCTGAGTTTCCGGGTCCCAGATTTGGGGAAGAGCGAAGACAAAATCCATGCCCTGGTCCACTACCAGCACAAAAAGCGCGCAAGTTTTTACAGTCGTGAACAGCAGGAAAAAGGCGTAGGTGATGACGGGGCGAACTGACGCCCTAAGACCGTCCACCCAGATTACGCCAGATGGTTCGCTATCGTGTTTGAGCAAAGCCAGGCTCTCGCTGATGTCAGCGTTGATGGCGATTTCCTCCAACCGTTGATTATGGCCGAGGCGCATCCGCTCCATCTGGCGATCGAGGATTTGCAGCTCATGAGCGCGGTCTTGTTTGTCTTGCCAGATCTTCAGCAAATCCGGAAAAGCGCTGGAAATAAAGCCTAGAAGGCTGCCGAGTAGCGTCAGCATATTATTGTCCTCCGAACAGTTTTAACTTGATCGCTGCGCCCAGCAGCAAGGTGGCCAAGATGCCGGTGGTGGCGACTTTCACGATGGTTTGCCAGGCGGTGCGACGGGCGTCACGCCAAGCTTCCAGCAGGTCGCGCAGTTCTCGGATATCCCGCGCAGCATGGCCGTTCTCTAAACCCAGGTGAGCGAGTACCCGTTCTGCGCCGCGCTCGGCCGCGCAGTTGAGCAGGCCCTCAAATTCTTCGCGCGGCATAATCACCATGCCGCTGTCTTTCTCTTTGGCTGGTGCCATTTTCTGATCTCCTAAAACGGTCGCTCTATAAAAAACAAAACCGCCTCGAAGGCGGTCTTTTGAAACGTTGCCGTGGCGTTAGATTGCTATGCCTGGGCTCCAACCACTAAGCTTGTAAGCTGACAGCACTTCTTCATCTTCGATAAAGCACAGCCAGCCAAGCTTGGGTATGTGGTACTCCCAGGCACTGGCGATGCGCACCGCTATTTGTCCTGTTTTGCCTGACCACACACCGGTAGCGCCAGCTGGGATCAGATATCGATCGCCATTTGCAGGGCTGGCCGGTGGCGTGGTCAGGTCTCGATCGATCACCGAAAGCCCTACCACGGCGCCAAGCCGTTTCAGGTTGGCGTCCATTCCTGTGCCCCAGCCACTTTCGCCCAGTGTCCAGCCATAGTTGAGCCCAAGGTTTGGGTCGGTTGTTGCAGGCATCAAATACCTCCGTAGTAGTCGTTGAAATGCAGTCCATAACCTGCCCGCTCAAAAGCAATGGAATGTTTCTGCAGGCTGATCACACCTGATCGATTGGCTTCCAGTTCAATGCGCAAGGCTGCGTTGGGTCGGCCAAGGCCAGAGTCGGCGGTGTCGTCTGCCAAGCTGTAGGTTTGGCTGGTACCGGTCAAGCCGCTGTAGGTGCGGCGTAAACTGCCGGTTTCGCCATAGATGCGCAGCGTGTAGCTCACCCCCGGCTCTGGGCCGATGTTGCCGTTAGTCTGGGCAATCAAACTGACGGTTTGGCTTAAGCGGTCACGGTGCGCCCAGCTGATCACCAGATCATTCTTCGCGGCCAGCGGGTAACGCACGTTGTTGATGCGCACATTGCCCGGCGGATAAGGCCGGTCTTGTCTGCGGTTCATGGTGAGTGAATCGGTCGGCGCCGAGTTAAGCGCCAACGTGCCTTTGCCTGTAGTCGTCAGCATCCGCACGTTAACGGTTTCACTGGAGGCGTATTCCGTTGGGTCCACACCCTGGGCACCGTCGGCAAACCAGATCTGAGCACCAGCGCTGTGGGGTGCCGGAACGGTATCCATCACTCCGCGAGTCAGCGTCAGGCTTTGGGTAGCCGTGTTAATCGAGGTGATCAGCACCACTTCGTTGTCGATGTAGGCGTAGCCACCAACACTGACCAGATCGATATCCAGTTCGCTGTGATAGAAGGTGGTACTGGTGACCTCTTGAATCAGGCCGGCGCCTAACACAGCCGTTGGACAGAACTCGGCTTGCGCTCGTGGTGTGTACACCGGGCTTGAGCTGGTTTTACTGTTAAGCTCGTAATTCATGGCGCCCGGTGTCGGCCGACCCGCCAGCGTCTGCAGGTAGCAGTCGGTCGGGTCCAGGTAGTCCAAATCCGCTGCGCTCATTGCCAGCGCCAAATCCCAGTACGGGGTTTCAATCAATCTGCGCGGTATGGCGACGGTGGGTTCGGGCACCGGGTCGATCCAGCCGGTTGGTTGGGCGCCGGTATAGCTGGCTGCAGGAAGTCCAAAGACATCCTCAACGGCTTCGATGCTGATGCTGCCATCGGTCAGGGTGCCACTATCGACATTGGCGATGCGAAGCACTAATCCTTCAATACCAAACGCGGGCCACACCAGCTTAAACACATCACCCGGATAGAGATTCCAGGCTTGGCGATTCACTTTCAGTCGTACCTTGGCCAAGGGCGTGGAGACTGCGGCCAGATCCCGCATGGCCACTCGCGAGGCCAAACTGTCGGAGGTGATGCCCGGGTAGCGGCGCGTTTGCGATACCACCGCTCCCTGCGCCTGGATATTGGCTAGATCCTGAACTGCGATACTGGTTTCTTTGAAAGTGTCTGGCTTGGTGTAGATCAGCACCAGTTCGTTGGTGGTTTCACCCCAAGCCGCACGCTGATAGCTTTCCAGTTCAATGACATTGTCCGGGTCAAGCACCAGCAAGCTCGCCACATCGTAGTCGGCGCGGATCAGCTTCAGCACAAAGCGACCGGTCGCTGGCGAGGTGGTGAGCACGCCGCCAATGTGATCCATGATCTCTTTGATAAATTGCTCGATCTTGCTCTGCTGCAGCCAGATCATGTTCAGGCCAAACCCTTCGTTATGCAGTGTATCGGCGGCAGCCTTGAACGAGGCATCATCAAGACTGGCACTGGGATAGCCCATGCCCCAGTCGGCATTGGTCAGGCACTCGTACACCATGTGCGCCGGATTGGCGCCACCGTTGATTTCTGCCTTGGTGGCATGCCAGCTGCGAAAGCAGCGCTTAACGCGTACCGCCCAGGGTTTCATGTAGGGGTTGTTGGCAGCGATATACACCTGCCGCAAGATCAGACTTAGCAGACCGCGATAGGCGGGCTGTGGCGATCCGATTTTGGACACCAGATAATCGTTGGGTGCCTGAGTGCTTTGTCCAAAAGCCACATCCACCGCGCCGGACACACCACCTTCACGTTTTTCACCGCCAAAGAGTTCAGGTTTATCCAGTGTGATGCGGCCACTGCCAGAGAGATTTCCACTCCAGGCCTGCCGGTCGGCCACCTGAATTTCGGTCACTGCATCCACAGGGCCATGGCAAATCGCCAAATGCATGCCGAGGTAATAGCGATAGCCGACGGTCTGCTTTTTACTGCTGCCGCCCATGCTCGTCTCCGTTGGTTGTATCGCCGCTCACACGGCTTTGCGCCACAGCAACCACGGCTTCGGCCATGGCATCACCGGTGGCCAGCAGTTGTTCGGCTGCAATGCCCTGATGGATAAAGTCAGCCCAGTCCAGCTGATGTCGGGCAAACCAGGAGCGCGCGCCACGGTTGCAATAACCGAGAGCTCGCATATCGGCGTGGATCACAATGAGCATTACTTCTTGCCCCCTTTGGAGCGAATGGGCGTGGTGCGCAAGTCGCCATACCAAACCACATTGGCACTACGAACCAGAACGGTGCCAAACACTACCGGCACCGGCCGACCTTCATCGGCAGTGGGTGCATCAAAGTCTTTGAGTTCAGCGGCTTGGGGTTGTGGTGTTTTGGGTTGCAGCGCGTACTGCACCAACACGCTGATGACTAATACAGCGATGGCTGCCCACATAAGCTGGCCTCACAAAAGGATGTTAATAAATCGGGCTGCCGCCGAAGGGATTCTTGGTCGGGATAAACGGGAAACCGCCAAAGTTTTCGCTGTTTGCGAATTTGCTGTGGCAGGTATTTAAGGTTCGATCGCAGCCCGGATACAGCGTGATGGCATCGCCCACGGCAAGTCCCGGTGGCACTGCCGATAAGGTGATGACGTCACTGCTATGGGCGGTGATCATGCGTTTTTCGGTAATGCCGTTCGCGGCCCAAGTGGCATAGCCACCTGCAAAATGGCCCACCGGAAAACCGGCTGCGGCTGGCACGCTCAACAGCGTTCCGTTCAACGATGCCACAGTACCGGTGACTCGAAACACGACTGCACTGGCACCGCAGGCAGTCCCATACAGCACGTGAGGACAATTGCGCTGATACAACCGGCGCAGGCCAATGCGTTGCAAGCTGGTGTACACCGGCTCACAATTCAGCTCGACCTCTGAGCCTCGCCATTCGGCATTAAGAACGCGCCCCATCCAGACCGCCACAGTTTCGCCATCACCACGATGCTGGCGATATAAGGTCAGCGTGGTGATCTCTGAGGGCGGTGTGGCAATAAAATCCTGGGCAACCTCGATGTCACGCGCAAAGATAATACGCAGACCGGTTTTGCCCATCTCGGTGGACTGCTCAATGCTGCTACGTTTGACCGGCACCGCCAGGTATTCGTAGCTGCCATACAAGGCATCATCGGCAGCGCTGGTATAACGCCACGCATCACCGCCGCGACGAAACTCATACAGCTCGACCGGACTGCTGTCGGCGGTCGAGACTTCTCGATTGGCATAACTCATGGCAAAAACTCGTGAAGTAAATTCGGCAGTCGATCGAACGGTGGATCAGGTGTCGTCCTTGATGCTGCGCAGTGTCAGTGACACCTCGGCCAATTGATCGGTGTGATGGGCGATTTCCACCGCATCGGTGTCAAGTCGGACCAGTTTCATAAAGGCGATGTAGTGGATCTGTGTCGGCAGAATCGCCACACCCAAGACACTATCGATGGCCACACTTTCGGTGGTATCGGTAAGCGCTGTTACGCCGGTCACGCGACGGAAATAGTGCTGGCCATTGGTGGTGGCGATCACAATGTCCTGGCGTCCAATACCGGCTCCACCGTTGGCAGCGAAGGCGCGGTTATCCACGGTAATGGCTGAATCAAAAGCGCCAATGGGGCTGGTAAGTTCCAGATCTGCCTGAAAACTCGGCAGCCAAAACGGCTTCAGTTTTCCGGCCCGGGCTGCGAGCCAGGCACGAAAGTCCGCGATAGCGTCCCGTCCGTTCAGCAACCAGTGATGTGCTCGTCGCACTGAACCATAACCTGCAAGATCATCCAGAGCGCGACGCCCTGTTAGATAATCCAGCTCCACCAGCTTGCGCGAGTGCTCGGAATCAAGATCCTCGACCCAGTTGCTCGGGGTCATCAGCACCGGAAAGCCTCGGTATTGATTCGGCTCGGCAATGGGCGTTACCTGCCATTCTTCCTCCAGTTGAAAACGCGAGCGTGTTTGTACAATGGCATCGCTGAGGTACTTCAGCTTGAGATCGTTTTGCAGGCGTGCAGGTTTTACCGGTAGTAATTTACTGCCGGCTGGCCAGCTTCTTTCCAGCGGGCTTTTCAGGCTTAGCAGTCCTGTCTGAATATCGGTGATCTCGGCAAACTCCGAGTCATTCCCTTTGACCAAACCCACCAGACCACCCACTTCAAAATCGTGACTGTCGGTATTGACCAGAAGTGAAATAGCACCAGCATTGATTGCCTGCAGAGTGAGCTGAACCTCCTGCCAAAGTGGCAAACCAAAGACTCGCGACTGCCAGGCATGCAGCAGGTTTTCCAATCGCACGCGCTCCCGGTGCGAGCCGAGTAATTGGCTGTACTCCAGCGTTCGTCGCGCACCTGTGCGCAAACGCACCCGCTGCTCGCGGCCGGAATGGGATTCCATTACCTGAGTGAGCCACTCCAGCCTTTCAATGACGGGCTGCGACCAGTCGGGTGAAAACACCCAACCCACGATGCGTCGGCCAGTGGCTCGCAAGGTGACGGTGTCGAGGGCAAATTCAAAATCAAATCGCGCGTTGACGGTTGGCGGGCCGTTTGGCGTGACCGACAGCTGATATAGGCGCGACTCATTGGCACCAAAAACCGTCGGTGCTGGGGCCGGCCCGAGCAAGGTCATGCCTTCGCCACCTTGTACCTGAATTGCAGTCAGAGTGTTGGTGGAGAGGTAGGCATTCCACACTTCAATCGTGCGGCTTTGTTCTGACGCCAAGCTGCCCAAGCTGATGCGGTTAGGCAGCAGATGCACGCGATAGTAAAAATCGTCGAAGTAGCTAGGGACGGTTGCCCCGATTAAGGCGCGTCGTGCGGGTACCGAAACATCAGGAGCATAGGTGCGCAGTCCACTGATGCCGGCCGGCGTATCGCTCACCGTATAGGGATAAATCGCCGCGACACTGTAGCCATCCTGCGCGAGCAAAGGGTTCAGCGATCCTGCCTGCGCAGATTCCAGTACCGCGCCAGTCAGGATGGGCATAATTCACTCCGAACAAAATTTGCTTTACGGCCCGTCATAGCGCACGGCCATAGCGACTGTGCCCGAGTGATTGGCCTGGTTGTAAGGCGATGCGTTGCGACTGGTGGTGTTCTTGCGATACACCGGTGCGATAAACCAGCGCTCGGCACCCAGAGTGATGATCTGGCCATCGTCGATGTTGTCGTTTCGTGTCATGCGCAAGTGCGGCAGCTCTGCCACATGGGACCAAAAACTGGAGGGTTGTGCCGCCATGATATGCACTCGCGTCAATACTGCTTCGCCGTTCCAGTTATTGGGCTGCGTGGTCAGCTGAGTTCCTGCTGCGATGGTGGCGCGAGCATTGTTAGGCGGCGAGGTAGAACCGCCTACCGGATTGTTCCACCAACCATGGCCATTGAAGTCCAGATAAATTGAACTGGCCAAAACGCCTGTTGTGTCGTTTGACTGCCAAAAAGGCGCACCTGATGTGTTGCCTCCAACACTGCCAGTGCTGCCATTAGAATCAATCGCTACACCGGCATTGGTGCTGACATCGGAGGTCGCGGTGCCCCAATGCCAGATGCCATTTCCCTGCACTCCGAAGGTACGCGCCTGACCCAGTGCCAGCCATTGCCACCACATCACCTGATAGTTCACCGCAAGGATGATGTCGTCAGGGTCCGTATGCACAAAGATGTGATAGGTCACCGGGTAGCTGAGTAACGTATTACCGGATTGGCGAAGTCGATCGGTAATGCCGACCATTTTGACCGCTGGCGTGTCCAGAGCTGCACCGCTGTAGCCAAGTGCCGCTTGCACTAAAAAATTCAACCCGCTGGTACTGAGCCGTCCATAAATCGGGCCTTTGTGCAGCACACTATTAGTGGCATCCCAGCTCCAGCCATTGTCAGTGCCAGCGGTGACAACGGCATTCAATAAATCGCTAGCCGAGTTGGCCAGACCGGTTACATACGGCATCAGCTGAGCTCCAAGGCGTAGTAGTCGCCAAACGAAGTTCGGGCGACGTCCTGGATCACCACGTAGTTCTTGCCATCAATGGTGAGGGTGTTTTCCACCACATTATCGAACCCGGTGATATGAAAAATGCCATCAATGGCGCCATAGATATTGCCGCTGTCGTACAGCATCACCGGATACAGCGCATAGGTGTTGTCGGCCGGTCGCACGTTATTGGCCATGGTGCTATTGCCCCAGGGTGTGGTTAGCGGCGTTTTCCAGGTACCGTCGTTAAAGTGCATGCGCAGGTTGTTGCGATTGCCTTTCCACGGCATGGAGTGGCTGGTATCCGAATAGCGCGTCGTAGGTGCACCACTCAACATACCGGCTGCAAACAACGGCTGTGGATACTGACCTGGCGAGGCATATGGGAAAAACTTGCCGATGGCGAAGGATTCATACACCGGCGTGCCGACCTTCATGGCCATATTCAGTCGTTGCCCGTTGACCGACAGCCAGTAATCAATTCGCTGGTTGTGTGCCGGCACTCCACACACTGGCGAGATGCCCGGCTGAGTCAAAAAGGTGTTCGCCGACACATAGCCCTTCATGGTGGCGACCGCCAGGTTGTAATAGTCCTTGGTGTCATCCTGATAGCAATAAACACCGCAGAAAATCTGCTCGCTGCCAGAAAGGCACGGCGCCATCATGATCAACTCACGATTAGTCAGGGCGGTGTCGTAGCGAAGAATGGTCCACCCCTCCGCCAGACACACATCCCGGATCAACTCCAGTATTTGGTGATGCGCGAGCATCGTTGTGTTATCGACATAGCCCACATACGCGGTCATGAATTTTTACTTCCTGCACTTAACTGAGCACTTGCCGAACGGCGCCGGCATTGCGCTGCAAAATATTGAGAATGGTTTTTTCACCGGATGATGAGTTGAGGTAATCCGCTGCCATAGCAGGATCGACCACGTTGACGATGCGCACCGCTTGGCCTTCGGATGCAGCCTGTGGTGGCGCATCCGGTACCAGACCACCGGCAGAAAACGCCAGAGCGTTGCCGGATACGCGCGGCCCCTGCGACAGTCCGTTGAGTGATTGCAGAAAATCCACACCCACCCGTTTAACCGCCGCTGCGTTCATTACGAATTCACCCGCCGACAAACGCGCCGGTATGGAATCCGAAGTCGATGTGCCGGGGCCTGAAACCAATCCACCGGAAGCAAACTTCTTCACGTTACCGAGCAAGCCCATCACCGCCGCAACCATGGCGATCATGGCCGCCACCGCGAGCACCGGCCCCACATAGGGGATCGAGGCCTGCGACGCGGCCGCGCCGGCACCGGCTTTAGCGGCATCCATTGACACCACGGCGGTGGTTTCAGCAGACTTCTGCGCCACTTTGGTCGTGCTGGCGGCAGCATCAATGACCTGTTCTTGCTGCACAAAACCCAGTTTGATGGCCAGCATTCGCGCCTGCATAGCGATCCATTGCTGAAACGGCTGAATGACCAACTGTTGCAGAAAGGCATCGGCCACTTGCTGAAAGATACTGGCCAGCGCACTGCGCCAGGTTTGCGCGCCGGTGATCATGCCGTTCAGCGCCGAACCGAAGCTTTCGCCAATGCGGTTCCATAACGGCGCCAGCTCATCTACTGCCAGGCGAGTACGCTCCAGCTCGTTGCGCCAGGCTTGCACCCGTACCACAGCATCAGGACCAATCGCTTCAGCCGCTTGCTGCATCGAAGGCAGCAAACGCTCCATTTCGGTAGCCGATTGCTGCTGAAGCAGGACGATCTGCTCTCGCGCCTGGGCTTCGGTCAAAAGCCCCGATTGTTGCTGAATGGAGATGGCTTCTTGAGCATTGCGCAAACGCTCAGTGACCAGCCTCCACTCAGCCTCCAAAGCGCCGAGGTTTGCCTGCGCCGCTTTGACGTTAATCAGTTGGTCGATCAGGGCAATGCCATCGGCATCCCCTTCGGCCAACAATCTTGCTTTCAGATCTTGGTAGCTGCGCTCAATCGCGCCTAGCCGATCGCCAGTTGTTGTTTGCCCGGTGAGTTGAGCTAACTCCTGGCGAGCTTGGGTCAAGGCATCTGCCAGTTCGCGCTCCGCCTGCGCCGAGGCACGCGCATTGGTTTGCGCAATGCTGGCCCGGCGTTGATTGAGTGCGATCAGCTCGGCTTCGATTTTGGTGATTTCAGCACTGGCTTTAAGGCGATCACTGTCATCCGTTGCTGAGTTGGCGAGCCGTTGTTGCTCAGCCAGCTTGGCTCGGGTGCGAGTCAGCTCCGCATCCAGTTCCCGGGTTTCAATGTCGGTCTTTTCGGCGTAGTACGCACCGATGGAGACCAAGCGATCTTCGAGCGCCAGATCCAACGCTTGTGCCTGATTGGCCAGTGAAGCTTTGAGTAACTTCAGTTCGGAGTCGGCCTGAACAGCTGCCAAAGCAAGCCTTGCACTCGCGGCTCGTTCGGCGGAGCGATCATCCGGCGTTAACTGCTCAATGATGCCGGTCGATGGTCCAGTGGTTTCCGGGACTATCGCAGGAGGCGGCACTACGACGGGCGTTTCCTGAGGCTCGAAAAGGTTGTCCCGAAAACGGGCCAGCTCATCAAGCTGCTCAACCAAATCGCCTTTGAGATCGGCCATAATGGCCTTGGCGCCCTGAAGGTCACCGGACAAGGCCGTGGCCGCCGCAGCGAGACTACCGCCAATGGCTTCACCCAACGCGACGAAGGCTTTGCCGACTGTGGCTGCACCCAGCGCCAGTGTCTTTAATACCAGCAAGATGCCATCCAGAATGGAACGCAAGGTGCCACCTTGTTTGGCCGACTCCACCATGCCCAATGCCATGTCATTCATGGCGGGCAAAAAGGCTTCGATGATGCGATTACCGATGGCGGAAACCGCCATATGGATTTTCGCTAGGGCATCATTGAATACTTCAGCCTGAACGGCGGTATCGCCTCCCAACTGAAGCCCAAGGGAAACCATTTCATCCGACAGCGCTTCAACACCATCCCGCCCTTGGTTCAAGAACGGGATCAGGTCGGCACCGGACTTGCCGAACAGCTCCACTGCGATAGCGGTTTTCTCCGCGCCGTCGGGCAGGCTTTGAAAACGTTCGGCCAGATCCAACAGGACCTGATCGGTAGCACGCAATGAGCCGTCCTGATTTTGAAAGGCAACGCCAACTGCTGCAAAGCTGCGAACCGCATCGTCGGTACCGGTCGCAGCTTCCAGCATGCGCGTGGCCAGCTTGCGCAGACCGCCTTCAAACTTCTCCGCAGAAACACCTGAAAGCTCAGCGACTGGAATCAACGTTGAGAGTGACTCAACAGTGATTCCCACTCGCTGGGACAGCTTTGACAATGAGTCAGCAGAGTCCAACGAGGACTTCACCAACGCACCGAGGCCTGCGGCCGATACGGCCAGTCCTAATGTACCCAGCAGGCCATTGATGGATCGTGCTGCGTTACCGAGATCGCCGAGGTTGCGCTTAATGGAATCAAAGGCACCCCGCGTCTGATCGACAGCGGTGATCAGCAGTTGGGCTCGATTTTTCATGTCGCACCTCCCTGTGCGACACCCTTACGGGCGCCCGAAGGGCGTGCAAAACGCCAGTCCTGTCGTTTTGTCATTAAAATTTCCCAAGTTGATGGGGGCGCCCCCCAAATGTCACTGCGACTTGCCAATTTGCAGTCATTTATATAAAATGACTGCATCGAATACATTTTGATGAGGTGATGTCATGGCTATATTGACTGTTCGCAATCTGCCGGATGAGGTACACAGGGCTCTGCGCATGCTGGCCGCCGGACATGGCCGCAGCACAGAGGCTGAGGTGCGCGCCATTCTTGAAGATGCTGTCAAACCCAAGGGGCGTTTGAAGCTGGGTTCCTTATTGGCCGATATTGGCCAGCAGACCCGTCTCACTGATGAAGAAGCCGCCATATTGACCACTCGCGACCAGTCCACGCCTAATCCAGTGAGTTTTGAATGATTTTGATCGATACCAACGTTATCTCTGAACCGCTGCGCGCCAACCCGGAACCCAAGTTGGTCGAGTGGCTTGATGGTCAGGCACTGGAAACGCTCTATCTTTCAGTGATCACCGTCGCCGAACTGCGCTATGGTGTTGCGCGCTTACCGGAAGGAAAGCGCCGGGATATCCTGCAAGAGCGACTGGAAACCCAGGTGATACCAGCCTTCACCGGACGCATACTGACCTTCGGTCTGCCCGATACTCAGGCTTATGCCGACTTGATGTCCAAGGCACAACGTACCGGATTGGCCATCGGCATGGCTGACGGCTACATAGCTGCCATCGCCACCGTCAATGGCATGACCGTGGCTACGCGGGATGTGGCGCCTTTCAAGGCAGCGGGCGTATCGGTCATCAATCCCTGGTCCGACTGAAAGACCAGCTAACCATTACTTCACCCGGCTCAATTCCCTTTCAATCGCCTTAATGAGTTGCGGCATAGCCCGCTTTACGCTGCCAGCCAGGTCCAGTCGCCGCTTGAGTTTTACCGACTTCACCAACACCGCGATGGGGATTTCCTGACCGCGTTGTAGCCGCTTGACGCCAGTACGGGTGCGTTCCGCACGCTTGAAACGCGACAGTTGGCTGTTGTTTTCTCGGATGTTTTCGGCCATCAAAATGACCTGGCCGTTTTTCTGAATGAAATAGGCATTACCCGAGCGCATCAGTCCATCCACCACCGTCCGAAAACGTTTCGGTCCAATCCGCCCTGGCACCAAGGGGATCAGCAGGTTGCCGGAGACAACACCACCTTTCTCGTGAATACCCAACCAGGGGATCGCGCTGCCGATCTTTAATGCCGGCAGGCGTTCAGGCTTTTTATCGATTACCTTGCTGTGCATGGAGGACACAAAGCTTGCCTTTTGAACCTTAAAGGCACTGCGCATCTGGCTGCGCGCCGCGTCGCGGACTTCTCGACCACCGCTTTGCATGCCACGTTTCACTGCGTCCCGAATGGCTTTGCGCTTGGCGGTCGACCAGGCATTGAGCTGTCTGGGATTAAACAGCCCGGAGGCCTGCAAATTAACGCGCATGATCAAGCTCCTGTTGCAATCGTTCGATGGAACGTCGATCCCCTTGGGCGCCAACCGCAAACAACGTCAGTTGCAGACTTGCCTGTTCGTATTCCAATTGCAGGTCGGCTTCGAGGTAGGCGCTAAACTGCGCCAGGGTGTAGTTCAGAATGTCGGGCAAGCGATGCCCGGAACGGATCAACCGTTGGATGGCAAGATGCCAGCCAGACGATCGTTGATCTGGGCGTTGATTCGGCCGGAGGCCTGTTGCAGTGTCGGCACCACCCGTTGCACGAAAAAATCGGCATTCACCTCAAACAGTGCCGTGGCAAGAGTGATGGCATCGTCCAACGACAATGCCTCTACCCAGTCTTGCGGTTTACGGGCAGCAATCGCGATTGCCGCCAACAGGCTGTCGCCGTGTTGGGTGATGATTCCCAGCCAATCGATCTGATCTGCCATCAACTGTTCACTGAACGGCTTGATTGCCGACAGGATTTTGGGAATCTCACCGACGCGAATCGGTGAGATAACCAGCGTCTCATTGGCGATTGTCAGGTCTGTTGGCTGTGCGCCAAAGGCATCAAATTCGTTCATGGCGCACCTCCCTGTGCGCCACCCATGGGGGCGCCTTGCAGGCGTGCAAAACGCCAATCCTGTCGTTTTGTCATCACTCACCTCACAACAACACGATGCGGCCGAACTGGCCGAGATCGCCAGCCGCCGGTTTCAGGGTGTCGGCTAGAACCTGGCCCGACAGTTCAAACTTCAGCAGCTCATCGGTAATCACCGACAGTTCTTTGGCCGGGTTAATGGCCACTCGATAGAGATCAATGACCACCTCGCGATTGCTATCGGCGGTGTTGAGCCCTTCGAAACGGATCCAACGTTCCGGCAACGGCTGTGTGAACATGGCGGTACTTTGTGCGGCCCCGTAGGCATAGTCAGCCTTGAACGGCTCGACATAAGGGCCACCGGTGGTGATGTCATTGACCAGCAGAGAGCCGTGTTTCGCATTCAACTGATATTGCGACGCAGGTAGTGTCTTGGGCGTTGGGCTGGAATCTTTGATAACCACCGACGAGACGTTTTGTTTGGCCAGCAAATACAGACTGCCTGTGGCCATGGGCGTGGCCAGCGTTTCATTGGTGACGGTGCCGCTAACCTGATCCGTGGTGGTGCCATAGAGCGCCAGCCCCAGATTGATTGCGATTAGTTCTTCTAAAGTGCAAGAGAACTCACCCTTTTTGGTTTTGATTAACTGCAGGTCGGTCAGTCGTTGGCCGCTTGTAGACTCCTGGTGTTCCAGTGTTTCCACCGATAACGACACTTTCAGTTCAGGCACGTTGCCAACAAAGTTCAATCCCAGCGGATTGCCATTGCTATCGCGGGCGCCGATATACACGCGCCCCTGTCCAGAAAAATAGGCCATAGTTAGTCTCCTTTACGTGTAAGGGCAGATGATTTCGGTTGCGTGGATTCGGTTGCATCAATGACACGAGCCACAGATTGGGCGATCAGCCACTGGGCTGTCGGCTCATCCAAGTCCAGTTCTGCATCCACAGGGTGAACCGCACCGGCGTGGGTATGGGGTTTTAACAAAATTATTTTCATAAGGGGTTTATCCCGTTTGGGTCAGGTCGTTGCTTAGGGTTCGATAGCGGATTTCAAAGCGTGCCGGTATGGCCACTGCGGTGTTATCCGCATCCTCCACATCCCACTCACAGTCCAGCTGAGTCATGCCGAGGCAAAGGCCGCCGAGGTTTGAATCGATCAATAACGCACGATGTGCCTCAACGATCAGTTGGTCGGCGGTATCGAAGGCGTTGTCATCGCGAGCGATGGCCACCAGGCGCAGTGTTAGTGCGCGATCCATCACGCCGTTGGCGTTGGCGGCAATGCCGTCGCCTTCGGCAAACACCAGCAGAGCCGGACTCGCTTCACGCGTCACTGGAGCGACTGGCATGCGTAAAACAGGAACGGGAGCGACTGCGTTGGTTAGACGCAGGACCACCTCCCGTAAGACTTGCTCACGGATTGAGTACATAGAAATTCCTAGATTGGTTTAGCGTTGAGAAAGGCTGGCGCGACACTCAGTGCCATCACCAATGACGCGGATATCCCGCACCTGATAGCTCGTGCCATTGATGTAGACCAAGTCGCCAATGGCGAGTGTCAACCAACTAACTGGGTAGTCGATTTGGTAGTCACGCGACAGGGCCAAACCATCCAGAACGGTTTCTTCCGGTGACCGAAAGGCGCAATACACGGAGCTGCCATTAGCGTTCACCTGGGTGAGCAAACCAGCACGTTGCGCGGATTGGTAAAAGTCCTCGATGCGCACCGTTACACCGTCAGCTTGATCAATACACCCGGGCGATGACACATCGGCAAGGGATTCGACTGGGTATGCAGGTCGGTACCGCGATCAAACTTGCGCGGTTCCTGTTTGGCATAGACTGGCTGCCCCAAGGTGTTCACCGTTTCATTGAAATCCGCAGGCGCAAAATAAGTGCCGAAGGTATCAACGGTGCCGATCGGGAAAGCATGAGCTTCACCTGCTGCAATGAAACGGCGTGCCGTTCCATTGATGTCGGTCGCCTGACCGCGATATTCCTCAAAGGTAATACCTGCGTAAGTGAAACCACGGCGCACATCGTTGATCAGGATCGCACCTTGCTGCCAGTTCTCGAACGCCTTCTCGACTTTGGCGTGCCCCGTTAGTGCAGCGAAAAATTCAGGTAAGCAAAGGCAGTGCACACCGTTCATGAACTCACCTTTGAGGTTGTCCTCAATGGCAGCCAAGGTTGCCAGGCACTTGGCTTTAACGTTGGTGCCTGTAGTGCCTAGTTCGTAGGCGATGGTTTGTGCCGTAATGCCAAATTCATCAAACAGGTTGTAAAGCACCGAACCATCGGCATCCAGAATGACGCCTTTCAGCGCGCCCATGCGCAGATGCTCCAGCGTGATCGCATGCTTGTTGCGCATGGTTTCCAGATGACGGGCGATAACACCCGCGATGGCTTCAGTTTCGGTTTCCGAGCCAAAGGCGCGAATGCCCTGGACTTCCTCCGGCAACACCACATCATCGTGAGGGATGTGTGGGATCACAAAGGAGCGCACCTTCCGCTTGCCGCGAGTACCCACCGAACCGGGCGCTCCCGGTGGTAAAGTCGGCAGCAGATTCAGTACGCCGTTCATTTCTTCCACGATGATCTGGCGTTGACGTACCGGCTTGGCCGGCATCAGCCCCAGATCTTCAATGCGCCCATAACGGTTCGGCAGAATATTGATTGCCGCCGTCAGTGCAGCCATCGAGAACGCAGGATTGGTAAAAGGGTTTTGCATGATGAAGGTCCTCGATTAGGCGGCCGCGCGAACAAGCACGCCGAGTGTTTTGAGTTGTGAAATCGCCTCCGCTTGTTCCGCAGCAGTAATACCTGCCGGCCAAACAATGCTGGCGCTGGCCACAATCGCGTGACGAGCGATCAGTAGTGCATCGTCAACATCGATCAGCGTGGCATCCACATCCGTCGCCAACACACCAACGGCAACCTCTGTACCGTCGGTGGCCGTAGGGTCCAGCGCGTGCAGTTTGTTGGTGGCGGACTCAAGGCCAACCACAGTGCCAAGACTGAGTTGCTGTCCGGCCGCGACGGTGGCGAGATCGCGTGAATACAGGTTGGGCGCCTCATACTTGAGCAGGTCGCCTAGGTTGTTGGGCTCTTGCAATCATAAACGCGACCCGCTCAATGGGCGAGGTTGGCGACAGGCAATCCATGATGGCTTTTAAGTAGGGAGTCCGGCTGGTGCGCCAGCGACCCGGTTCCGCTGAGGCTTTGCTCGACAGCATGCGATGCCGGTCTGACCATTCGGAAACGGATAACAGTGGATCGGGGGTCAGTCCTTCTCGCCATGCTCGGTCGATGTCCAGCGCGCCGTCATAATCATCGATAAGCATCTCGATCTTTCTTGTGGCTATCTATTTTGCGAACCGAAGTAGGCGCGGTAAAACAACAGCCCATTAATTTTGTTTAGTGCGGCTAGTCCACTCTCGATTGAATCTCACCCAGCTCCTGCAAGTGCTCTCGCACTGACGCTTCCAATACGACGTGCATCGTATGAGGGTCTACTTCGAGACGGGCCGCCATCTGTGCTGACACCCGCGATGGCCAGTTAAGCCAGGCATCACGTTCTGAGCGGGCCAGCTTGAACACGTGGGCGATGGCCTTGGAGCGATCCACCAGTTCCTGTTTTAGCTGCTGCAGCTTGACCCGATTGGTCTGCGCCTTGAGCACTTCGTTGGCCGTTCGCGCCTGCATATAGGTGGTGCCGGCGGCCGGACCACCACTTTCCTTGAGTGTCTCGTCAACCGCATCCAACGCAGCCTTGGGGACTGCTTTGGTCGCAGCTGCTGGTTTTCGTTGTTGGGATTGGTCGGTATTGAGTGTCCATTGGCGATCGGCCTTGGCAATGTCGACACTGCCGTCAGGTTCCAACGATATGCGCCCAGCCTTGACGGCCTTGCGCACCGCCGTATCAGAAACTCCGCGATGTTTGGCATACGCCCGCAATGATACGCCCACGCCATAACCTACTGTTTTTAATCGAATTATTAAGCGGAATTGAGTTGATAAGTGCTCCGAAGGAAGCGTTCATGTGCTTAACGAAAGCGCACACGGAGACAACAAAATGAGCCGCAAACCTACCGCCCTCGACACCTTTTTGGCCCGCAAAGCGGAGATCGACGAAGCACTAGCCCGCCTGCAAGCACTGAGCGACGACCACTTCAACGCCCACCCCGATGAAATCAACTGGGGGCACGCCGGCAGCCTCGGCTACATCGCCGAAAAGCTGAAAGAACTGACCGATTTTGCCTTCCAAGAAGGCGAGTACGACGAACCAGGACGTTCAAGTGCCGCGAAAGGCATGGATGCCTGAGAGCGGCCGACGAATAAAGGAGCCCACCATGAGCCAACTCACACCCACCCAAATCACCATCCTGACCGCCGCTGCAAAGCGGCCCGATGGCAACATCGAACCCATGCCCGACAACATCAATGCCGGGATCAAACCCCGGGTGATCCAGGGGCTGCTAACGCGCGAGCTGATCATTACCAACGAAAACGGCCATGCCATAGCGCCACTCGGCTACCAGGCCATCGGTCTTGAGCCTGAGCCCAATACCACAAACGCTGAAGCCGGAGTAAACCTGCGAGAAGGCACCAAGCAAGCCCGGATGATTACGCTGCTACAGCGCCCGGAAGGCGCCAGCATCGAGGACATCTGTCAGGAAACCGGCTGGCAAAAGCACACGGTGCGCGGCGTCTTTTCCAACACTCTGAAAAAGCGCCTGGGGTTGACGCTTACCTCTTACAAAAATGAAGGCCAGCCTCGCCATTACCAGATAATTGATGACAAAACTTGATTTAAATGCTATTTTTGCATTTATTTGACGTTTTTCGATATTTAATAAGGTACTGCCATGCTTATAGAGTTTTCAGTGGAGAATTTCCGTTCCGTCCGAGAGGAGGCGCGTTTAAGCTTGGTTGCCGGCACAGGAAATGAGCTTTATAACACCAATGTCACGGAGCCACTACTACCCAAGGGGGTGAAGAACATCCCCTTATTGCGCTCTGCAGCATTGTACGGCCCTAACGCTGGCGGCAAATCCAACTTGATTAAAGCCCTTGCCACCATGCAGCGCATTGTCATGACTTCCAGTCAAAACCTGGAAGATCTGCCTGTTACGCCGTTCAAGTTCAGCGAGGAGACCAGCTCAGCTCCCTCAGTGTTCGAAGTCACCATTCTCGCCGATGGTATTCGCTACCAATATGGCTTTTCGGCAACGTCTGCTGCCATTCATGAGGAGTGGCTGTTTGCTTTCCCCAAAGGACGGACTCAAACGTGGTTTGAGCGCTCCCTTAAGTCTGATGGTGAATATGAGTACAGTTTTGGCGACAAACTGACCGGTGACAAAGATGTCTGGAAAAGGGCGACCCGTTCCAATGCCTTGTTTTTATCAACTGCGATTCAGTTGAATAGCCAGCAGTTGCAACCGGTTTTTAACTGGTTTTCAAACAAACTTCGTATTGCTGGCGTTCGTGGTTGGTCACCTCATTTTTCGATTGAGTGGTGCCAAGATAATCGTAAAAGCGAGGTTCTAAATTTTCTTAAGGCAGCCGACTTCGCCATCTCCGATGTGCACGTTAATGAAGAAGATTTCTCATCAGATTCATTGCCCTCTGAATTGCCTAGTCATGTTCGCAAGTTTCTTGAATATGAATTTCAGGGAAAGAAAAAACTTCGTTTAACCACGTTTCATAAATCCGATTCCGGCGATTTGGTGGAGCTCGATTTGGATGAAGAATCTGATGGCACTCGGAAAATGTTCAGCTTCGCAGGTCCTTGGTTAGATTCCTTGGAAAAAGGTCACGTGCTTTTTATTGATGAATTGCACGACAACCTTCATCCGTTGCTGGTTAAGTTTCTGGTTCAGCTATTTCACAACAGCGAAAGCAATCCGAATCAAGCGCAGCTGGTTTTCTCTACGCACGAAACATCAATCCTGAGTCAGGATGTTTTCCGAAGAGATCAGATTTGGTTTTGCGAGCGAGAAGCAGAGCAAAATACCAGGCTTTATCCTCTGACAGAATTCAGCCCTCGCAAGGGTGTCGACAATCTCGAACGAGCTTATCTGTCTGGTCGGTACGGAGCACTTCCGTTTTTGCGCGCTATCACTCAGAATTTTGGAGGATAGCGCATGCCACGGAAGCCAAGAAATCCTGCTGATTTAAGACGTAAAGCACCCAAGCGAGAGCCATACGACCGTGTCTTAATTGTCTGTGAAGGCGAAAAAACAGAACCCGTATATTTCGAGGATCTCAGAAATCACTATGGCCTCAGCACTGCCAATATTGCAGTGACGCCGGCTCACGGTTCTGATCCGGTGTCAGTCGTGAAGCATGCGAAAAAGCTCCTAAAGGATGAATCCAAACAGGGCGAAAAGTTCGACAAAGTCTACTGTGTATTCGACCGCGATGAGCATACCAACTTTGATGCAGCATCAAGCCAGCTGAATGCCGGTGACATTGTTTCTGCCCGCTCCTGGCCTTGCTTTGAGTTCTGGCTATTGCTTCATTTCGGTTATCAGAGGCCACCGTTTCATCCAGCCCATGGCAGGACGGGTGCTCAGCTCTGCCAGTCATCGCTTAAAGCTGAGTTGCCAGCCTATACAAAAGGAATGCGAGGCATATTTGATGCACTGCTTCCTAACCTTGACGCAGATATACAGAACGCTGAAAGAGCTCAGCGGGATGCACAAGCAACCGGTGAACAGAATCCGTCAACCGAAGTTCATGAACTGGTGAAATATCTTAGGAACTTAAAAAATTAACGACTCACAGACTCAATCCAACGGCTTCACTCAACTATTGAGTGAGTCAGTTCCAGCATCGCGTGAGCTTCTTGAAAAGATCCGCGCATTGGTCGGAGATATCGATGTTGACCTGGATGCGCAGCTTCCACCGGAGGAAATTTCCGAGGAAGAATATCGAGAGGCACTGGTTGAAGGCGAGCAGCTTATGGCGCTGCCAGTCACACCAGTCAATCGACTACGCATGGAGCGGGTTTGCGATTTAATCGAAGCTTTCGAATCACAGTTCACCGACTTTAATTTGCCTCAATCGGATACGACTACCGATTGAGCGTCCAACGCCACTTCATCAAATGGCCGACCATCCGACGCTCGGGTGGCCTGCTTTCCAGAATAGTCCTGCCAACGCCGCACGATCACATCCACGTACTTCGGATCCAGCTCGATGAGCCTGGCTGATCGATGGGTTTTCTCGCAGGCAATGAGTGTGCTCCCAGAACCGCCAAACAGATCCAACACCACATCCCGACTTTTGCTGGAATTGCGGATGGCCCGCTCGACCAGCTCCACTGGTTTCATGGTGGGATGCAGATCATTCTTGACCGGCTTATTGAAAAACCAGACATCGCCTTGATCCCGGGCACCACACCAGTAATGGTCGTTGCCTTCGCGCCAGCCGTACAAAATCGGTTCGTACTGACGCTGGTAATCCGAGCGGCCCAAGGTAAAGGTATTCTTGGCCCAGACGATGAATGTCGACCATTTGCCGCCAGCATCCCTGAACGCTTTTTGCAGCGTATCCAATTCGCTGGAGGACATGGCCACATAACAGGCGCCCTTGGTCACCGTCAGCATATTGGAAAGCGCTGCCTTCAAGAACGCGTAGAAATCATCGCCCAGATTATCATTCAGAATGCGCCGGTCTTTGCCTCGCATTTTGTCTTTGGCGTTGTTGCCATAATCGACGTTGTAGGGAGGATCGGTAAACGCCATATCGGCCAGACCGCCATCCATTAATCGGGCGAGATCCTGAGCATTGGTGGAGTCACCACACAGAAGGCGGTGATCACCCAAGAGCCATAAATCGCCGTTCTGACTGACGGGCTCCTGTTCGATTTCAGGCACCGCATCTTCGTCTGACTCGCCGGCATCATCATCGCCACCGAGCAGCTCATCCAGTTCCTCGTCGGAGAAACCAATGAGGTCCAGATCGAAGCCGATGTCTTTCAAGTCGGCGAGTTCAAGCTTCAGCAGGTCTTCATTCCAGCCGGCATTCTCGGCAATCTTGTTATCCGCAATCACTAACGCGCGGCGCTGAGCTGCGGACAGATGGGCCAGCACAATCACCGGAACTTCACGCAGCCCTAATTGCTGGGCCGCCATGAGTCGGCCATGTCCTGCGATGATGACGTTGTCATCCCCAACCAGAATCGGATTAACAAATCCAAACTCGGCAATGGATCCGGCAATTTGAGAGACCTGCGCATCGTCATGAGTGCGCGCATTTTTGGCATAGGGAATCAATCGCTGGAGCGGCCAATGCTCCACCGTTTCAACGCTGACAGATAACATGAGATACCTTGGAAATATAGGTGTGCGAACCGCGAACCCTGCGAACCCGAGTTCACACCCTGACGCTAGCGAAATGCCGCGCTCACGCCCCCCGTATTGCTCATCGGCCAGGAAGGACCCATGGGATGGGGATGCAGAAATGAAGTCGCTCCTGTGCATCCATGCACCCGCGACATACCGTTCGTCCTAAACATAAAAGCCACGGTGTGGTGGCCGTGGCTTGTGTGCAGTTCACTCGTGAGATTAGCAAGTATTCTCGCTCAAAACGCGGCTTTTGTCCCACCGGTGGTTTTGGCATTCTCACGCAGACTTACGCTCCTGTTCTAAACGTGCCGCTATTTTTAGTAACGCCCCATGCCAATAGCGCTGGGCAGAAGTTTTGGGGAAGCCGGTTTCCCGCGCAATCACACGCCAAGGCGTCCGGTAAGCTCTGAGCCACACCAGATTTCGTTCACCCTGATTGATCCATGTTATCCAAGTCAGGGTTTCCTCCATGCGTGTGATCTGATCCGGCGTGGCGCGCAACCGAATGGGCTGCGGCTCTTGCCGAGCCAGTTCGCACGGTTCGTATTTGATATCGGGCCAGTAGCTCACGTAGCCCAACGAACGATCGCCGGGAAGCTTGCGTAGCGTAGCCACACATTCCTCAAAGCGCGCCGCTACCTGTTCGGTTTGCCAGTGCGTCATCACAGACCTCCTTGGCGATGCTCCATCGCCCAGTACAGCAAGGCCAACGCATCGGCCTCGTTATCGTCGACAGGCTGATGGCCACGGCGCCGCGCGGCGTCCAGCATCATGTCCTTACTGGCATTGCCTTTGCCGGTGGCGTGCCGTTTGATGGTCCCGACCGGTACCGCCTCATAGGCAATCGCGTGTTGTTCACACCAGGCCGTCAGGTGTGCCATGAAGCCACCGTAGGCGTGGGCCGCATCGACGCCCAAATGGCGACGAACTTCCTCGAAAAAGACCAGACGGATTGGGCCAGCAGATTGATTCAGCTCGTTCAAAAACTGAGTGAACTTCACAAAGCGCATACCACCGCCTTGCCAGCGATCGTTTTTGAAACTGGCAGAGCCACTGATGACGAGTCCTTGTGCAGTCCGGATAGCCCAGCCGCTGGTGGTCCCGAGATCCAAACAGAGCATCACTGGACCGGTCGTGTTTGCCAAACCCTCCGCCCCGGGATGGAGAGCCACCCTTTGGGGCTCTCCTCTCCCGTAGGGAGAGGGAGTCTGCGTGCAATCTGGAATTACCCCTGCAAGCCCCGTCATTGCTGGGTTTGTGGGTAGATTGCAGGGGGTATCTGCAATCTGGGTTCTGCAATCTGCAAACTGCTCTAAGTGGTTGTTTTTGCTGGATTCCAGTTTGCAGACAGATTGCAGTTTGCAGCAAACTGGGGCAGATTGCAGACTGGCTTTTGGGGTGTTTTTCATACCGAAGGTACCTCCTGGTAAACCCACACATCCGGGTTCTCGACGGGGAGAACGGCACCGGTTTGCGGGCATTTGTAATGAGTGGGTTTGATGGCGTAGCAGGACTGCGTAAGCTCCCCTGTATTCGTGTCCACGGTTTCAGGCCCGGGGATGAGCATCCCCTCTACACACAAGTAGCCGTACTTGCTGCGCGTCAGTTCGGGCAGGCCATAGTCCTCAGGGTTACGAAAGACCTTGATGTCGCCTTTGCTGGACAACACAGAGATCCGCTCGTTGATGGTGCGATTGGCGCCGAGGCCAGCGTGTCCTTCGAAGGTTTCCGCAAACTGGTGGCGGTATAGACGCGTCCCAGCGCAGCCTCGTCATAGAGCATTTGCACAATGACATCACGTTTGCGCAGACGCTCGGCATCCAGTTTTGCGGCGTAGTCCTGATTCACCAGTCGATCGTGATTGGGGTCCAGCTCAATCCAGCGCCCTTGGCTTTTATCGACGTGCTTGGTGGGTAAGCCGGCGCCATTACGCAGCTCAAACACCAGCACCCGGTCGGTACGGGATTCATCTGGTCGGTACAGCAGCATGCCGGTGGTGTAATAACCACGCAGACTGCCCGCACCGGATAGCGCTAAAAAGGGATCTTCCTCGACCTGCTTTTTGCTGATCTTCTTGGTGTGATGCGCGAGGATAATACCGGCCTCGGGATTGACCGCATCGCGCAAACGCTCAACGCGCTCACGCAAGAAAAACAGCATGGCGTTGTTGTCGTTTTCACTGCTGCCATCCGGACCGCCATCAAACACATTGCGGATCGGATCAATCACCAGCACATCCATACCTCCGTTCGCTGCCGCCAGCCTCAGTGCCTCAATCACTTGCTCGACACCCTCATCGTTGAGTACCAGCCGCAACTGAGGCGTGACCAATAGATTGTTCGCGGCTTTGTGACAAAGCGTGGCCGGCAAACCCATCGACTGAATGCGCTCGCGCAGATAGTGGTACTGCACTTCTGCCTGCAAATAGAACACGCGTAGCGGTCTGGAGGGTGAAAGTTCCAAGAAGGGTTCGCCGGCGGCCATGTGCGCTAACCACGACAACAGAAAGTCACTCTTGCCGACCTTGGGTGCGCCACCGAAAACGACCATGCCACCCGGAGTCAGTACCCTGGGCGCAATCAGGTCATCTGGCATCGGCGAGGTATCCGCCAGCAAGTCACCCAACGAGTGAACGGGAATGACCGGTGCGTCTTTCAGAGTCGTGCGCTGGCTATCCCGCACAATAGCCCAGACGTCCATGCCTTCGGCCACTGCATCTGCGGCATCCCACTTTTCAGGTTTGTCGTCGGGTAAATGGAGGACGGCCACGGTAATGGCACCGGCTTGAACAATTGCCTGCGCAGCGCGACCGGCATACTGCTGACCGGCCTCGTCGTTATCCGGCCAGATCAACACCTGCTTACCTTTAAGCGGCGACCAGTCCGTTTTACCCACTGGCGCTTGTGCGCCGTTCATGGCTGTGGTGGCCACCAGTCCTTCAATGATCAGTGCATCCGCTGCTTTTTCACCTTCCACCAAAATGATGTGTGAGGCCGATGCTATCTGAGGCTGGTTATACAGAGGGCGTGGATCCGGAACGCGCATTGCCCTGGCCAGCACATCCCAAGGCCTAAACTCCTTACCATTGGGCGTGTCATAGCGGTAAACGCAGGCAATCAATTTTCCATGTTGATCGCGGTAGTCCCACTTGGCTGTCGCCGGCCCAAGTTCATCCACCGGAATAGATTTAGTGTGCGATGGTAAAGGACTTTTGGTGGCGCCTTTCAATGGGATATGGTCAGGCACACCCAGCCACTGTGCAACGGATGACATCACGGCTGGAAAATCGTGCCGCGCATCCAGATGCATGACACGCGCCCAAGCATCCAAAATATCGCCACCTTCACCGGTGGCAAAGTCGATCCACATGCCCGCACGCGCACCATCCAGTTCAATCACCAGACTCTTGCCGGCATTGCCATCCAGATAGCCGACAACATATTGCTTGCCACGTTGTTTGCCTGCGGGAAACAGGTAGTGCAATACGGCGGGCAATCGCGCCAGCAATTGCGCCTTCACCTCTGAGGACTCAAGCCGTGGTTTGGTAGCAAACTCCTGATCAGGAGCGTCGTTAAAGTCGAGCCAAACGACATTGGTCATGGTGACACCTCCCGCCAGCAGCGATCCTGCCAAGGACAGAACCGGCACTCGTAATGCGTTGGGTCATGGCTCACTCTGGGCAGCAGTTCACCGGCATCACAGGACTGCAGAACACGCACGCCTCGATCGGACGCACGCTGCGCCAGTTCACCGTTAAACGGCACCCATTCGAAATAGATTTCGGCGGTATCTTTATTGATGGCCGTAAACAGCGCTGGGTTGCTCGCAATGCCGGGAATTTGCGGTTCCATGTACGCCTGATACAGCGCAACCTGTGCCGCATAAATCGGCTTGGACAAGGTCAGCCCTCGCTTCACGGTATCCTTCCAGGATTTGCTGTTCAGCGATTTGCATTCCCACAGCGCCGGATATTGAGCGGTAATCACGTCTGGTCCTGCCGCCAAAATGCCATCGACATGACCACGCAAACGGCCATCTACAGCAGAAAAGCCGTATTGCCCACCGATAAAGGTTTCGGTGTGCAAATCAAATCCCGCTGCGCGCAGCCAGTCGATAGCGAGCGATTCAAACACATGCCCAGCTGCGAAGATGCGCAGCGTTTGACCGGAGAACTCTCGACCTTCATCCACTGGCGCTTTCAGATACTCAAACTGCAAGGCTCGATCACAGGCGACGCCGAGGCGTGATGCACCCAAATAATTGCGTGGTGTTTGTTGAGCCTGAGCCGACTGCAAGGCGCCATCAATGCGCGCGCAAATCTGCTCAGACAGGTTGGGTTGATGATTGAAGTCCAGCATCAGAACGGCACCTCGTCTTTGTACAGCTCCTGCAAGGTCGCGTGATAAGCGTTCAATACGGCATCGACCAGACCGGTAATTTCAGCCTTGGTGTAGTCACCCAAGCCTTTATTCATACCCACGCTGACAACGTAATCCGCCAGTGGACCCAACACAGATTCGGCTGCTTTTTGTTCAAGATCGGTTCGGCTCATTGCCACCCCCTTGCGCTGCAATTGATAGTGAATGTCTTGGCAGAGCTTGGAGCAGAACCGCTTGTAGCTGGCTCGCCGTTGCTCGGGTGCTTGTTTGCGGTCGGGGTCCAGCCAGCCAAAGCCTCGCGGTGGGCGGTGGCATATAAAACATCGGTAGTGCACATCAAGCCGCCTCCCTGCGTTCTGCTGCGTTAAAAATGCGTGACTGGATATCGCGTTTGTTGAACTGGAATGCCAACAGGCAGGAGGCTTGATAGCGGGTCAAGCCGAAGTCTTTGCGATAAGCCGGTGGTAGATAGCGCAATTGCTGTGCAGTAACCGTTTGATTGAGCCACTTACGCGATTTGTTGGCGGCATCTTCGGTCTCATGCTCGTTAAGCCAGTCGTCGGCTGCAGCTAAACACACTGTTCGATCGCCTTTGGCAAGCAGACGCGCCGGTTGCTTCTTACCGCCGCCCATGCCGTACCAATGGCCCGCCAGAAAAAATACGCCTGCCCAGGCTTCGAATCCCGTCGCCATCAGCGCCGCGTCGTCACCAAACAGATCACACCAACGAAACGATGAGCGTTTCAGCAGATCGATTTCCGACATGATAAAATCGGAGAGATCGACTTTACCTTCGCTTTCTGTGCGCTCCCATACGTGACCACAGAGTGAACACTCGCGTGTTGCCGCCGGCACCATGGCACCGCATCCAGGGCATTCCTTTTGTGGCGCCTCACCCAATCCTTCGTGGCCATCCAGATTGACATCCTGCTCCAGCGAGCCATGCAGCAAGGTGCTGGTACCAAAATCCAGCACAATGCAGTCACTCTTGGTGACACCGGGATGTTCGTTCGGATCGACGGTACGCAATCCTCGACCAATCATCTGGATCAGCGTGGATTTGTAAGAGCTGGGTCGAAGCAAAATCACACAGCTGGTGGGCGGAAAGTCCCAGCCTTCAGTCAAGACAGCCACATTCACGATGATCTGGGATTCGCCAGATTGAAAACGTCCCAACGCCGCCTGCCGTTCAGCGGTGGTCAGCTCGCCGTGGATCAGCTCTGCTGAAAATCCTGCAGCAATGAATGCTTCTGCCACATTGCGAGCGTGATTCACGGTGGAGCAGAACACCACGGTGGGGCGATCGTGCGCTTTGTCTTTCCAGTGACGGATAACGGCATCGGTGATCGGCGCCTTGTTCATGATGGCGTCGACCGCCGTCATGTCGAAATCGTCGGCCGCGCGTTTTACCTGAGAAAGCTCTCCCTGTGTGCCCACATCAATGACGAAGGTACGTGGTGGGACCAAGTGGCCTGACGAAATCAGCTCCGCCAGCGTGATTTGATCCGACACGTTGCTGAATATCGGTCGCAGGCCTTTCTTGTCACCCCGGTTGGGTGTAGCCGTTACGCCGAAAATGGCAACCTTCGGATTGCGATCTCGAACATGATCGATAATGCGGCGGTAGGTTGGCGCCGCCGCATGGTGCGCTTCATCAATCACCAGCAGATCCAGCGTGGGCATGTTTTTTAGGTTGCTGTCTCTGCCCAGTGTTTGCACCATGGCAAAGGTGGCCTGACCATCCCAGGACTTTGCTTGGGCATCAAATACAGAAGTGCTGACCGACGGATTTACGCGCCGGAACTTGGCTTCGTTCTGAGTGGTGAGCTCATCGCGATGGGCCAGCACGCAGGCCTTGGCATCTTCACCGGCCAACCACTGCCCGGTAACACCGGACAGCATGATGGTTTTGCCGGCGCCCGTAGGCGCCACTCCCAGCGTATTTTGGTGCTGTTTAAGCGCAGTCAGACTGCGCTCCACAAACAGCTTTTGACGAGGTCTTAATATCATGCGCCGCCCCCCTTATTGTGCCCAGCTGGGCCGGCCGGAAGGTGCGGCGGTAGTGGCAGGCTTGGATGCGGGTGCGGTGGGTTGCGAAGTGACGCATCCCATTACCGCCGCATAGTCTTTGCTGTCCGGGGTAATGGCGGTCTTGACGACGTTTTTATCGTCGCCGTTTTGATCCTTCTCCATGTCCACTTTAGCAACAAACTCAATGCCATCCAGATCAGCAAAGCCCTGAATGCGACGCGCCTGTTGTGCCTGGGGTGTGTTGTCCTGAGGGTGCAGTCCTCGAGCCGAATTCAAAATGCCTTTGATAAATGCGCGGCCCATGTTCGCCCATTCAGGACCTTTCGGACTGTGCAGACCAATCAGGCTCCACATCTTGCGCTTCGCGTAAGGGCCATCAAGAACCACGAATTCGCAATTGAGGTAAATCGATCCTGTGGTGTTGCTTTGGGTGGCGTAACCACCGGTCCAGCCTTGCGAGGCATCGTCATAGCCACCGGGGCGAATGGTCATACGGACTTTGACTAATGTGCCTTTCGGGATCAGGTTAAAGCTGTTCTGATCGTCGGCTGAGTTGAAATCATTCCAAGTGTTCATTATTTGGCTCCTTTATGATCAGGATGATCGGTATCTCGCGGCTGCATGGATGCAGAAGAGCGAGCTTCAGTAACTAGGGATTCGTTGTTCAGGTTATTGGTGGCGTGCAACACCGTGGTGTGGTCGGGGCCACCAAAGCTCAGGCGATCGGCAGCGGGCTTCACTGGCCCACGAATCTTTGCCATCAGCTTGCCGAGGTGCGGCTCCTCAATCAGATCCAAGCGGCCACTGCGGTCCTTGGCGGGATAGCCAAAGGGATTGAGCGTGTGGTTGATGAAGGCGCGGTAACTGCCGCCGTCCTCGCTTTTGATTTCCGCTAGGGTGATGACCTGATCAACGATGCCGGGCAGCTCAAGCGCGGTTTTGGAACCATCGATCTGCGGCGTGAAAACCTTGCGATTAAAGTCATCGACTTTTTCGTCGAGAATGCCGACGAACCAGATGTTTTTGTTGCGGGTGTGCTGAAGGTGCGTCAGCCAAGCAATCATTTCTTGACCATGCAGGCCGTATGCACCGCGTGTATCCGGTTTTCCGGTGCGATCACTGAATGCCTGCGGCTGACCTTTGCACCACTGCAAACACAAGCGGCCGGCAACGGTGATGGAATCGACAAACACCGTGTCGTACTTGTCGAGGCTGGCGGGATCGCCAAACTTCGCGCATACCGCGTCAAAGTGCGCCTGACTGTAGGGCTGGTCTTCGCGCAGGGCCGGATTCGGTCCACCGATGTACACGGCAAAGTCACGACACTCCTGCCAGGTGCGAGGCCGAATGGCATCGCCAAGCCAGCCTTCGACGGCCAGGTCGCCCGCTTCCAGGTCAAAGAACAATGTGGAGTCAGCATCCACAGACCAGAGCAAGCTGGTCTTACCGATACCGGATGGCCCGAGGATGCAGCCTTTGATGCCGCGCTTTTCAGCCAATCGTTGATCGGCTGTGATGATGGGGAAACTCATGGCTTCACCTCCCCATGCTCACGGACAAATTCCAGCGAATAATCAGATCCCTTGGCGCCAAGACCACGAGCCATGTCATGCAGGCGGCGCAAAGCATCCATCTTTTCCACCATCCGGCTCATTTCTTTATTAAGCCCTTGCTGGGCAAAAGCGACGTCATCGACCGTGGCCAGCAACAAGGGCTTGCACTCAGCCTCATCGCCATCACGCAGAGCTGGTATCGTGATTTCGTCTGGCAGCTTTTCCATGGAATAGCTGCTCTTTCGCAGCGCGTTCAGAAAGTCAGTTTCTTTGGTAAAAATGGTCATGGTCGTTACTCCTTAACCGTTTCAAGATGGAAAGTGGGCTTGCCGGTTTTCAGAGTTCTGGCCGGCTCGAAAGCGGCGCGCAGTGACTCAGGCCAAGCGGTGTATTTGCGCTCGGAAACCTTGTAGGCAACGTCAATGAACTCAGCTGGATCGTCGCCCGCCTCAGCGATTCGCTTGGCGATATCAGCGAGCTTTTGCTGATCCCATTCAGGTCGTTTGGAAAGCTCAGAAGTGACTCGGATGCCGTCATCCATGAAGTGCACTTTGCCGGTGTCCTTGCCTTGCTCCAGACGGATCGCTTGTGCTCGCTGCTCGTACTTGAGCGCGACAGCACCATCGATCCAGTCCTTCAGCGCTTTCGATTTGCGCAGCAATTCCGAGGCTTCGGCTTGCACTTGCTGCAGGTCAGCGGCAGTGGCCGAAGCCAGATCGCCAATGCTCATCAGCTGAGCGTGTTCGAGGGATAGGCTCATGCCGCACCTCCGGACACACGCTCTGAAGTGCTCTTGCGCAGGCAAGACGCTTCATAGGCTTCGACGTCTTCCAGGCGGTACATCACCCGGCCACGCAGTTTTAGAAAAACAGGGCCGATACCTTCGGAACGCCAGCGTTCCAGACAGGCTTCACTCACGCCCCAGCGGTTGGCTAATTGCCGTTGATTCATATGGTTTACACTCACGTTTTGCTCCTTAGGGTTGTTGCGGAAACGTGGTGTAATGATGTGATTCGGCCGGTTAGGAGCCGTTTAGGCGGAAGTTAGGCCGGAGGTTAGGAAGGATTAATTTCTCGGAATATTTTTGGCTGCGGGATAAAAGCGGCGATCTGAAAGCAAAAAAGGCCGGTGCCACGAATGACACCAGCCTTTTGCAAGCAACGACAGATTTAATCGTTGACGATGAGCCAGCCGCAGCCATCACCGTAGTCAATTACCTTGCGCCAATCGGTTTTACAGCCGCTGAACGCTTGGCTTATTGTGTTCGACTTGGACTCTGCCGTTTCCAGCAACACCTCTTTTCTCACCCGAGGTTCACCTCCGTCCCATGCCTCATAGAGCTGGCGCACGATTGAGCGATGTATCAATCCATTGAACCTGTAGGTAACTCCATTCACCACCAGTTCGCCGCCATCCTCCGTGCAATACACCGGACCGGTCTGGTTTCGTTTAGGAATACCCAGTCCAAGCAGGTCAGCAATCAAATCCTTGTCAATCGCGCCAACCATCTCCTCACCCGGTGGAATCAAGCCCATGAGATCAATGCTGAGTGGCTCACCCAGAAGATCTGGTCCGAGGGTGTTTATCGGCACATCAGTCAACACCATGGCAGACTTTCGTCTGGGAAATACCTTGAGCGTCTGCTGGAGCTGTTGAACTGATTTGGGAATATGGGCTCTGCGCAGGAACAAAACGGCCAGTTTCCGTTTCCCCACCCAAGTATCCCCCAAGTCCCAAATCGCATCGTGCTGCAAGACAGCTATCGCCGACCGATCGGATATGTCCAGCCATTGCCGTAAAACAGCAAACACCCGCAAAGGGTCAGCCCGATAGCGTTGTAGCGCTTCTATTGGCACGCTCACCCACCCGGCGCCGGTGGAGAAATATCCAAAACCCGGGCCGGTGGCATTTGGGAGGATATCGTGGTCACGGCCATCGATGCATACCGACGTTGGCGTTGAGCTGACTGGCGTTAGCAATCGTGCGGCCAGCAGCTCACGGTATTCCTCCCGAGCATTAAATTGCTCTGCAGAGAGTTCCATCTTTGGTGTGCTCAGCAAATCAAACAGAAGCGCGAGTGCGCTCCTGCTGATCTTAGGCGAAGACGAAATCATGGATTAATTTCCCGCACCAAACCCCAACGCTTCAGGTATTTTTCACCGATTAATCGCTCACGTTCTGTGCGGCTGCGCAGATCACAGCCATTGGGCAAAGAAATCTTTACTGGCAGGACCTTTTTGCGATTTGAGCCTTCCTCCGGTTGAAAGCGGATGCTGATGATCGCCTGGATTGGCACGAAGGCATTGGATATTAGCGGGTTAAAATCGCTGAAATGCTCTCGGCAGTAGTCATGAAAATCCGTCTCGTTTTTGGCGGGCACTTCAATCTGGATACGCCCATCGCCGGCCAGATCCTTCAGTTTCATCATCACCAGCTGAACTGAGTCAATGCAGTCGTCGGTGTCCCAGTCTAGTGCCTGCCCATTCAACAGCGGATCAAGGCAAAATTGGCGCAGTGGTACCTTATCCGCCTCCACTGTCTGCTTGAGTAAGTCCTCCGTGAATGCCTTGGCAATGACCTCGCGACGTTCACGTTTGGCCGCGACAATCTCCACCGTTCCGGTATCCGGCGAATAGGTAATGGCATGCTCGGAGACTGGTCGGCGAATACGGGAAACAATGTTCTCATCACCTTCAAACTCCAGGTAAGCATCTGGCAGACCTTCCTGATAGATCATTACCTGCACCACATCGACATCGTTCCCGTCGTCATCCGGTAGTGTCCGGTCAAACAGCTCAATTTTGACCTTGTCGCCCAAGCCAAATAGCGACTTCATTTTTTCTTTGAAGGTATCCAACGACACCGGATCGGTATGCAGCGGCAGTGATGGTGGGAGCTGATAGCCGCTCCAATTGCGACCATGCCGGTATTGGTCTGCGTACCGAATATCCTCGGCATGTCGGAACTTGTCCGGCTGATGCAGATACACCCATCGACTGCGTTCCAGTGCCGATGGCATAAGACTCAGTTGTGTCGGATTTGTCACAACACTCAGTAAGGCGGCCTGGCCAACTTCGTCCGCCATGTGATTAATCCGCTCAGCATCCACCCGCAGCCTGGCTTGATCCTCGGGCGGCAGATGGTCAATCAGTTGGATCACATTGCCGGCGACGGTAGCCTGGTCCAAAGACCAATCTACGCCCAAGACTGCGATATTTTTGGTGGTGAAATACTCCTCCAGACCCTGGGGTGAAGAGTGGCGGATAAAGTTACGAACGATTGGCATAGGCTCAAATCCTCATCAAGTGATAGTAAACGGCAAACTATCGGTATCAACATACAGAAAGTTCAAGATAGCGAACTTCAAAGATAAGGGCGGATATAATCATTTTCAAGTAAAAAATGTATGTCTATAATGAACTTTTTAAACCCAACCACCAAGGAGACCACAATGGCCAATCTGTTAGGGGCCAAAATCAAAGAGCTCCGCAAGGAAAAAGGCCTTACATTAGAACAACTTGCAGAGATTATTGGGTCCGGCAAGAGCTACATCTGGGAGCTGGAAAACAAGGGAGTGAAGCGCCCATCTGCCGAAAAATTAGCCGCCATCGCCAAGGCGCTGGACGTCACCACTGACTATTTATTGGACAACGAGCAGACGGAAGTCAGCGAAGGACTGACCCAAGAAGTGTTTTTTCGCAAGCTGGGTCAGCTGAATAAGGGGGATCAGGAGAAGATCCTCGACATGATAGATATGTGGAGCAAGAAATCTTGACCGAGAAGCTAAGCCCACTTAAGGAATCCAACAGAATAACCAAACTACTTGATCTGGTCCGGAGCGGCACTGACCGCTATCCGGTCGATGTCAAAGCCGTGGCACTGGACCTGACGCCATCTTTCAACCCTGACCCTATCACTGCCGTTCAGGGTAATACTTTTTCGAGCATCGACGGTGCTTTGGTTCGTCATCCCAATCAGGACCAGTGGGCAATTCTCTTCAATGACAGCATCACCCACGTCGGCCGGGTGAATTTCACCCTGGCTCACGAACTCGGCCATTACTTGGTCCACCGCAAGTCTCTGGTCGGTGATCGTTTTGAGTGTGGCGAGCAGGACATGCGCGATGAAGATCAGGGCCAGAAGATCATAGAAGTAGAGGCCAACGCCTTTGCCGCCAACCTCCTTATGCCTAACCATGATTTTCGAGCGCAGGCCGATAGCCAGGCCTTCAGTTTTGATCTGATGAGTCACTGCGCCGACCGCTATGGCGTCTCGCTGACTGCTGCCGTGTTGAAATGGCTCGACTTTACCAAGCGTCGCGCCGTGACCGTATTGTCCGAGGAAGGCTGCATGCACTGGGCGAAATCCAGCGACAAAGCGTTTCGGTCTGGCCGCTACTTCGCTACCCGCCAAGGTTTCAACGAAGTGCCTGAGCTTTCGCTGGCTGCCCAGGAACAGTTTTCATTTCATGCGCGGGATGGTGTGCGGCACAAAGCCGGAATCTGGTTCGATGAAGAAGTGGTCGAGCACAGCATCTACTCGGAAGAATACGGCAAAACACTGACCGTTCTGCTGCTGGATGATATTGGTGGCTACCAAGATCCGGATGACTTTGATGAATATGCTGAACTCCTGACCGACACCTATTCGAACTTTATTAACAACGGGCAGAAGCCGTACTGAGATTATGAGAGATTCTTATCAGCGATTTTTTTCACAAGGCCTTATCACGAAGGAGCAGTTCTTTGAATTTGGCCTGAGTGAAACGATCTATGCTCCGCTTGAAAAGGCTGAGCATGAGTGGCAGAAGCTGAAACACAGAATCCAGAATAACCAGCCAGTGCATATTCGAGGCTTTGGCCGCAATTCAAACGGGACTCATCTGTTTCAGAACTTCTACAAGGAAGTGTTTGGCAACGAGCATGTCGCCGTTGACCCAACCAACAACACCATCCCGACCAAAATCATCCGTGATCTGACCGGGTACTCCAAAAGCCCAAGCGCCAAACACGAGGCAATACGCAATTATCAGATTTCTCATATCTTCGGTCGAACAAAAAACGTTTATACGTTCACGGCGCCTTGGAACATGGTTTACCTACCGAAAATTATTGATCCGTTTACTGGGCATGAGGCAAAGGGTGACATGGTTGATGAGTACCAGGCAATTTTCCAACAGAAGAGCTATGCGCGGTTCGAACCGCTTATTGAGGATTACAACAAACTGATAACTCAGCCTGAGCTTACCGACCGGATTGCGGCGTATCTTGAGCAGATGTCATCCATAATGACTGACGCAAAGACAATGGATAAATTCAAAAAATCGGTATCTGACGAGCTATCTCCTATCATAATTTGATAGCGGTATTTGCTGTTGCCCGCAGCCGCACGAAGTAGCCTGAAACTCCCTCATGGATCGCCAGCCACTCTGAATCGACAATGTTCAACGGTGAATTGAACAGTCAGAGTGGTACCCAAAATGCACAATACGAACTCATTATCGCCTGAGCGAATGACACAAGATAAGCGGCTTATGGAAGTCGCTAATATCATGGCTGAAGGGATTATTCGCTTGCGAATGCCCGCCCAAAAACTGCGGCCAGATTCGGACTCAGATAGCGATATTTCACTTGCTATACCTGCCTACCGAAGCGTTCATGCAAACGCTGAGAGTACCAACCAATCGGAGGCAGAATGAGCAAAAAAGTAATCTTTCAACCCTCGAAATCGGTCGTTGCGCAAATCGCGCAACTTCCTGATATGGATATCGAGGAGATTAAATCGCTGTGGCGGAAAGTCTATCGCAGTGAACCACCTACCCATATTCGAACCTTTCTTGAACGAAGGCTGGCTTACCGGCTGCAAGAACAAGAATTCAGGCGTGCCCACCAGACCGAAGCTGATAAAAACGACCGCCGAATTGCGGCCATCATGCAGACGGGCAAGAAGCCGTTACGCGATCGCTATCCACAGCCCATCCCTGGGACAGTGCTATCTCGGCTTTACCGCGATGAAGAGTATCGCGTGACCGTCACTCATGACGGACAGTATGAGTTTGAGGGCCGTATCTATAAAAGCCTGTCTGTCATCGCCCGAGAAATTACCGGCACACAATGGTCCGGTCCACTGTTCTTTGGCTTGCGCAAGGAAGTCTACAAGAGCAAAGCCAAGGGGAGAAAAGGCTGATGAGTTCCGAAATCAAAAAGCGCCTGCGGTGCGCCGTCTACACACGTAAATCAACCGATGAAGGGCTCGACCAGGAATACAACTCCATTGACGCCCAAAGAGACGCTGGCCATGCCTATATCGCCAGTCAACGCGCTGAAGGCTGGATCCCTGTCGAAAACGACTATGACGACCCGGCATACTCCGGCGGCAATATGGACCGGCCAGCGATGCAACGCCTGCTGGCCGATATTATGGAAGGCAGGATCGACGTCGTGGTGGTCTACAAGATTGACCGTCTGACTCGCAGCCTGATGGATTTTTCCAAAATGATCGAAGTGTTTGAGCGCCACGGCGCCTCTTTTGTGTCGGTCACTCAGCAGTTCAATACCACCAATTCAATGGGCCGGTTGATGCTGAATATCTTACTATCCTTCGCTCAGTTCGAACGGGAAGTCACCGGCGAGCGTATCCGCGACAAAATTACCGCCAGCAAGAAAAAAGGACTCTGGATGGGTGGCATTCCGCCGCTTGGCTACGATGTCGTCGATCGCTGCCTGGTGGTCAATCCGCAGGAAGCCAAGCTCATCAAGCACATCTTTAAGCGGTTCACTGAAATAGCCTCCACCACACTTCTATACAAAGAGCTCAGATTGGAGAATGTCACGAGCAAGTCGTGGACCACGCAAGACGGTCGTCATCGCCCAAGCAAGCCGATTGATCGAGGGCTGATATACAAGCTGTTAAACAACCGGACCTACCTTGGTGAGCTTCGGCACAAGGACCAATGGTACGACGGTAAACACGAACCGATTATCGACAAAAAGCTCTGGGACGATGTGCACTCCATCCTGGCTGTTAACTTCCGGACGCGTGGTAACTACACCAAAGGCAAAATCCCGTTTTTACTAAAGGGCATGATTTTCGGCGAGGATGGCCGCGCTCTGACATGCTGGACCTCGGCCAAGAAGAAAAGCGGGCGCCGGTACCGGTATTACATCAGCACCCGGGATACGAAGGAGTTTTCAGGGGCTTCCGGCCTACCGAGAATACCGGCTGCCGAGCTTGAGTCGGTGGTGGTCGATCAGATTCGTGGCCTGCTACAAACGCCACCAGTCAGAGAGCGAATCGCGGCCGTCACCGGCCAGCGGGAAGATGCCATGGATGAGGCTCAAGTGGCAGTAGCCCTCAACCAGATCGACAAAGTGTGGGATCAGCTTTTCACAGAGGAGCAGGCTCGGATCATTCGATTGATGGTCGAGAAAGTGGTGGTCAGCCCCGATAGCGTGGATGTGCGCCTGAGGGATAACGGTATTGAGCGACTAGCCCTAGAAATCACCGACTCCTACAAGCAGGAGGATGTGGCATGACAAAGTTTTCTGGAAAAAATTTGGACCGCTCTGCGGGCCGCGCAGCGGAGAACCCCAAGGACGGGGTGAGCAACAAAGGTAGCGGCTACCCCTTTGAGCTTGAGCGACCCGGTGCGGCCAGTGTGGTCGAGTCCAGTGACGGCAAGCTGAGCATCAACGTCCCCATCAACCTGAAGCGCCGCAGCGGGCGGCGCTTGATCACCTTGCCAGACGGAACCGTCCAGGAGCCCAGACCTTGGGATACCCAGCCAACCCCACTGCAGCTGGCGCTGGCTCGAGGGCATCGCTGGTTGCAGATGCTGGAAACGGGCGAAGTCAGCTCTTTGCGCGAGATTGCCCAATTGGAGGGGCTCGACAATAGCTACATCAGCCGGATGGTTAACCTGACCACGTTGGCGCCGGATATCGTCGAGGCCATTTTGGACGACTGTTTGCCGCCTAATATCACCCTGTTTGACCTGGCGGTGGACCCTCCAAGGCTGTGGTCGGAACAGCGCGACAGGGTAGGAATACTTCACTTATAAGCATCTTCGACCTGTTCCATAACGCCGGCATATATTGACTATTGCCGAGGTTATGGAACAGGTCGTTCAAACTGCTAGTATGTAAGTGACAAAATCGTGGCCTAACATATGGGTTGTAATTTTTTTAACTGCCATTTTATTCAGAAACTTATAGTTCTTTCTCGTTTCAAGGAGGTGAATCATCACGCGCTCAAGACCGAACTCCGTTGCCCACTGCATAACCTGTTTAAATATGGTTAACCCCGTTCCCCAGTATTGATCATCAATCACAATGGCGACTTCGTAACTATCTCCATCCGGTTGTATGCCACACCAACCCGCCAGTTTTTCATCGATAAAAACAGCTCGAACGCGACACCCAGGCTGCTGATCTACGCGTATTTTTTCGTTCACCCACGCGTTTATCGATTCTGCGTTGAATTGATCATGCTGAATTAGGTGTATGCGAATTTTTTGCTTATTTAGGATGTTAGATAGCTCATTGAGGTCGACATCACAAAGCGGTTTAAACTGTATTTCATTCATATTTTGCCCTATAAAAATGGGGCAAGAACTACTTGCCCCTTTGCATCATTTAATTGGCTTAAATATCATGCCAGAAGCGATTATCACTATCGCCAGACCGAGATGTAGCCAGCGGTCGGCTTCATTAATATGCACAATACCTAACAGCATGTCACCTTTGGTAAAAAATCCTAGAATTGCAACGGCAAAGTACAAAGTACCCAGTGCGAGTATGACAGACTGTTCTTTTCCTCTAAACACATAAGCGCCTGCAACAAAGGCCGCACCTGTTAACAGATGAACCAAGTTATGCGCCAGGTTCACTGCAAATACGCCATGCGGTGATACCAAGGGGTTAGGAACAAAGCCGAGTGCCGCCACAACTATAAAAGTATACCCAAATGCAAGTGCGATATTTCTGCTGTGAAGTAATGACATAATCATGTTTTCCTCCCGTTTCTTAAACGGTAATTGTGATATTGGTGTGCTTAGAGCGACTCTGGTGATTTATTAGCAATACGCTTCCAGTTCTTGTCAGCCTCTTTGATTTTACCCGGCACGTCTTTTAGCCATTCAGCTTGAATATTGGCATCCAGGTTAAGGTAGAGCTTGCCATCGACAATGCGCCAAACCTCTGGGTCGCCGATAAATTTCTTACTCACCGACACCCCAAACGCGCAGTAGCCGTTATACGCGGGCACATATTTTTCTGGCGTCTTTTTAAATTCGGCAAGGTTTTCTTCGCTCGAAAATAAATAGGTGGCGCCATTATGTGTTGCGACATAATGGCCATTACCTTTAGCCGGGCGCTTTTCGGTGTGATACGACACAACATCGTAGCCTTGCACGGCAGGCGCACTATGATCTGCACTGCCGGCATTGGCAGCGGCAGAAAAAAACACACTTGCAATTAATCCAAATACAAAATTTTTGATATTCATAACATTACCTTTAAATAAAATTTGTTGATGAGTATCGCCACGAGCGCAATTTCGCTGTTGGTGGCGATACCTATGTTGTTTGCTGAATTTATGGCGCTAGATCATAAGTGAACTCAAACACTCGTCCGGTATCGGTTGCGTAAGCTTTACCACCGGTGCCACCTTCGTTGACTTTGCCGCCCGTACCGTTGCCAGCGCCTTTTGTACCCGTACCTTCGCCAGCGGCCTTTCCTCCCGTTCCGCTAGCGCCTTCTGCCAACGCTAGGCCAGAGAACAAGGTGCTTACCATCAATAAACTTAATGCAACTTTTTTCATGATCATTCCTCTTTGATTGAGTTAAGCGACTTTCGATTTTTGAGTTTCCACTAAGGGAAAATCAATATCGGTTTGCGCGATGTGATTGAAGTAGTTGGTAAACATGTTCAATCCGACATGGGCGATGATTTCTACAATTTCTTCTTCGCTGTAATTCGCGGTACGAATGGCGTGAAGATCGCTGTCGGCAATATGCCCGCGCTGGGTGACAATCGCTTTTACGAAGGTGAGGACGGCTTGAGTGTGCGGATTGTCTGAGCGCAGTGCGAGGTTAGCGCTGAGTTCAGCATCGCTAACGCCTGCTTTTTTACCTAATAAGGTATGAGCCGATGCACAGTAGTCACACGCATTTAATGCAGCCGTTGCCACCGCAATTTGCTCCCGCAAATCGGGCGACAGAGCACCGCCAGCAAGTGCAGAAACCTGGCCTAAATAGGCCTCTAACACCGCGGGCGCTTGGCCAAAGGTAAGAAAAATATTGGGAACAATGCCAAGCTGGCGCTGCACCGCCTCATAAAGACTTTTGGTTTTGCCCTCAGCCTCGCCTACGGGAAGGGTGGGAATACGAGCCATAGTGTTTCTCCTGATTGATTAAAGGATATGGAACATTACGTCCATGTGCATATAATCACCCATAAAAACTGCACGTTTAATATTTTAAAGTCTATCTTTTACACTAAATCGTATTTTGTATTGTTTTATATGACTCATGAAGGGAGAATAGCGCCAACACTCCAATAGCGAGACTTGTCGTGGACGCCTTAACCGATATCCTGAACACCCTGCGCATGCGAAGCAGCCTTTACTTCCGCACCGAGATGAGCGCACCCTGGGGCGTCGCCGTCCCAGCAAAGGGCAAGGTGGCGCGATTCCACATTGCCATACGCGGGCAGTGCTGGTTGCGTGTGGAAAGGGAAAGTAAGCCTTTGTTTTTAGCCAACGGCGATTTGGTGATCATTCCTCATGGCGCTGCTCATGTAATGGGCGATACTCAAGAAACGGCGGCCAAACCCTTGGCAGATGTACTCTCCGAAACGCAATATACCGGTGAGGGGCCTTTGGTCTATGGTGGCGGAGGCGCAGGTTGCACCTTAGTCTGTGGTGAGTTTGCTTTTGACGAACGCGAGACCCATCCCTTGCTTGATAATCTACCTTCGGTGCTTTCCATTACCGCAGACCAAGGACATCATGCGAAGTGGCTTGATGCCGTTATGGGTTTTGTTGCGCATGAGGCCGCACAAATGCGCCCAGGTGCACACGCCATTATTCACCGCCTTTCCGATATTATTTTTATTCAGGCGATTCGTTTACTGCTCGACAATAGCCCGCACAATATTCCATTTCTGTCAGCCTTTGCCGACAACCGAATCAGTACGGTGTTATCACGCATTCACGCCGATCCGCAGTACAAGTGGAGTGTTGAAAGCTTAGGGCAAATTGCCAACATGTCGCGCTCGGCCTTTTCCAATCGATTTTCCGAACTCACGCAAATGTCACCTCTGCAATACGTGATGTTTATTCGGCTCAATCGCGCCAGTCGCTTATTAATTGAAAGCGATCATTCCTTGGCACAAATTGCCGAAATGGTGGGCTACCAAAGTGAAGCCGCATTCAGTTTGGCCTTTTCTAAACAGTTTGATTGTCGCCCCGGCGAGTATCGCAAGCGGGCAAACATGCAGTAATTCGACGCTGCAGTTCTGGAATTGCATTTTGTTCAAACCAAGGGTTTTGTTTTAACCAGATTTGGTTGCGTGGCGATGGGTGCGGCAGAGAAAAGTAGCGAGGTAAATAGTCTTCCCAATGTTTGACTGTGTCGGTAAGACTGGAGAAGCTTTCCTTTAAATAATATTTCTGCGCGTACTGACCAATGAGTAACGTGAGTTGGACATTGGGTAGAGCGGCGAGCATAGGCTCATGCCATTTGGGTGCACACTCAGGACGCGGCGGCAGGTCGCCCGAGCGACCCTTGCCTGGATAGCAAAAACCCATGGGCATGATTGCTACCAAAGATTCATCGTAAAAAGCTTTATCCGTCAGGCCCATCCACTGGCGCAGACGTTTTCCGCTGGCATCGTCCCACGGGATGCCACTGGCGTGCACCTTGGTGCCCGGTGCCTGGCCGATGATTAATATCTTCGCTTGTTCTGAGCCACGTACAATGGGGCGCGGCCCTAAAGGCAATTGGGCCGCGCAAATATCGCACTGCTTAATTTCGTCATATAGGGGAATTAGTCCATTCATCATCTGTTCACTTTGTCGAAGCCATATATGGATCACTCCCTACCTATTAATGCAATCCAGCTTGGTTTGCTAGCGCCTTTTCAAGACCGTGATTTGAATAACAGGAAAAGCTCATGATTTGAAATATTGTCGATTGCTAGACCCAGCGTTTAGTAATCGTGGCATTTTCAAAATCTATTTAATTCGAAAATCCTCATGTAAATTGCCCCAATGGTCCTTCAATTTTTTCTTGTGTGTCTCATTCATTGGAAGATCTTCAATGGCTTCTCGCCAAAGAGTTCTGGCCTTGTCCATAACGTCATCTAAGTGAGGTTTAATTACTCTCCATGGAATCTCGGCACGATCAGCCCATGACTGAAAATGTGCCATTGAGACGCCATACCAATCTTTAGTCTTTCCTAAATTGAGCGCGTAATTCCTTTCGCCATCGATATATACGCTCGTGGTAACGATATCGTATGCTGGCGAAAGCCTCGGTGTGATTTTATCTGAATAAATCAAACTCCAATTTTTTAGATGTGCATCACCGTTAGCAAGAAGAATGTTAACTAGCAATCGCCTAGCGAATTGTTGTGCATCGGCCAAGCCGTCACCAGAGTAACTGTAGATGATTCTGCCGATTTGCTCGTAGTTTGCTGAGTTGTATTTTTCATGGGCATACTTCACAAGTACCTGGGCAAAGTCTTCCATATGGATGCGTACATCATCATCGCGATCAAAACGTTTGATTGCGAAGGCTAGCTTCTCGTCGGGCAGGTTTATCTGAGGAAGATTGTCGAGCTTGTTCAGCTCGACCAGCTTAATTTCTGGAATTTCGACCCCAACTAATTCCGCAAGTTTCATTGCGGTGTATTCGTTCACAGGCACATCTTTATGTTTTGTCGAAGGGGTTTTTACTATCCAATCCCCCAAGACGTCGCCTTTGGAAAGATTGTAGCGTCCATCCTTTTCCTTCATGGAAAATTTCATCTGAACGCCGGCCAACGAAAATTTATTTTCCGGTGATACTTTGTCAAACCTTATTGCACGAGCTTTGCCGTGAGTATTGAGAACACTATCTGGAACATCGTCAGGTTCCATCGGCTCAGCGACCAAAGCGCCAGGGAGGTCCGCACCTAAATATGAGAGAATATGGAACTCATTGTCGACATGGACTTTGAGTCCTTGCGCAATCAACTCTCGCAAGGATCCCTCCGGAAGTAAATTAGACAACGTAGGATGCAATCTTTGATTTCTTGCCCACGGCTCCGACATTATTTTTTCAGAATGAGGAAACGCTGGGTGGGTAATCAAACTAAATGTAGGACGACCTGCATCACTTCTGAATTCATCGGCAAAGCTCAGCACATTTCTACCGCCTTGAAAGCCAGCCAAATAGCCAAATAGCCTTTCGTGCAAGCTCAACTTGAGTACGTTTATTTCATCGACACGGCTATCGCTCATGACTCATCCCCCAGTAAATCCTGCCATGGATTATCTGAAAGACTTTTCTTTGCATCTTCCTTTGCGGGTTTTTTCGCCTGGGACACATGCGCTTTGCCTGGCTCGGAACTCTCCTGTTCAAGCAGCGCCATAACAGCGCCAAGCTTTTCCTTTGGTATGAGCATAAGTTCGCTATTCAAGCCCTTCGCGATCAACTCCAAGGTGTCTAGCCTAGGGTTTCCTTTGGATTCCAGGCGCTGATATTGCTGACGAGATACACCTACACGCAACATCATGTCGTTCTGTTTGAGGCCAAGTGTCAGTCGCCGCTGTTTTATTTGGTGGAGTATCGAATTCGTCATAGTAAACACATATGTTGCTTTTGCAGCCGTTAGCAACATATTAGTTGCTTATGACTCTAAAGGCAACTTATTCGTTGCTTTTATGCGATTCATTACACCAGAAGCAGAAAAAGCAACACAAATGTTGCTTTTCTGGTTATTTAGCTCTCTTTGCCGGTCCGCCATTGCGCCAGCGATCCTTAGCTGCGGTGCGCTCCTAAACGGAAGACACCGAACGGATCTGCTGATTGGGTTTGGGACTGCTGGTAGACTGCCTGAGGCAGCTTTCCTCAAAGGCTTCAACGTCAACCTGGCGATACATCACTCGGCCGCGCAGCTTCAGGAATTGCGGACCAATGCCCTCCGAGCGCCAGCGCTCAAGGCAAGCCTCACTGACTCCCCATCGGTTGGCCAGTTGCCGTTGGTTCATATGCAATACCTCCATTTCGTTCACCTCGTTGTTGTTTGCGGGAGGCCATGAACGCTCGTAGCAGGAAGGGTTGCAAGCTATTTAGGGCATTTGCAGGCAAGAGTTTGGCTCAGGTGAAAGCGCCGGTTTAATGGACCAATTCAGTTCCCGTTTTGGGAGTTGAACCCGCGTCCTACAGCACCACCAAATACATAAAAGGCCCATTAGCAATAATGGGCCTCTTTTGTATTTGGCTGCTGGTGGGTGCGAAGCCGCGCACGGGTTCACCCGATGTCTGGAACATCGGGTACCGCCACAGGCGCCCGAAGGGGCAAGGCCACGGACGGCCTTGAGGACAATCCCGCCAGCCCTTCATAAAGCCCACATTTTCATATTTTTACTGATTTGAGTTTCTTAAACCTCTTTCGTCGATAAACTAGACATTTCTGCTTGCTATGGATTAAAGTGCGGAATAACTTGCAAATCAGTATCTTACTTAATTTTTGATTACTAAGAATGTCCGTGCACACGGAGGTTGTCATTTGAAAGCTGCAACAAAAAACTCATCGGTCAATTTTGGGTTTCTGGCAGACAATGATCCGCTATTTGTGCAACTTGCCTCCGCTGCAGAGAACGCTTTTTTTAGTGACCCTAACACCACCCTAATTAAACTTCGGCAACTCGGAGAGGCCCTTGCGCAGCATATAGCCGCCCTAGCCGGCATTGAATTCGATGACAAAACAACTCAGGCCGATCTAATCTATAAAATCCATCGCGAATTCAAATTAGAGCCAGTAGTTAAAGAGATGTTCCACATCTTACGGCTGGAAGGAAATAAAGCCACTCATCAGTTCAAAACACAACATAAAGAAGCCATCAATGGCTTGTTGGTTGCTCGTAAATTAGCTATTTGGTTTCACCAGTCATTTGGCAAATCTGGCTCGCAATTTAAACCCGGACCATTTGTCCCCCCTGCAGATCCCAGTGAACAGTTACGCAAATTACAAACTGAAATCACCCAACTGAAAAATGATTTTCAGCAGGCTAATATCGACCTGCATACCAGCCAACAACTCAATGAACTGGTGGCGCAAGAAAAAACCGAATATGAAGCACTTGCACTTTCAATGGATGAAGAGTCGCGCTTATTAGCCCGACAAGCCGCTGAGCATGAGAAAGCATTGCAGGCTCAGCGCAAGGACTATGAAACAAAAATTAAGGCGCTTCAGGTGCGGTTGGCTGCAGCAGATGAAAAGACTAAAAATGCACATCGCAGTCAAATTAACAAAAACACCCAGGCAGCAACACAACATATTGTGCTGGATGAAGCCTTAACCCGCATTTTGATAGATCAGCAATTAGTCGAAGCTGGTTGGCATACCGATAGCGAAGCATTGACTTATCAAAATGGTACAAGGCCCGAAAAAGGTAAAAATATCGCAATTGCAGAGTGGCCAACCCAGTGGCAGGGCCAAAAGGGTCGAGCAGATTACCTATTATTTGCAGGTTTAACACCGATTGCTGTGGTTGAAGCTAAAAAAGAGAATACCAACGTTGCAGGCAAGATCTCCCAAGCAGAGCGCTACAGTAAAGGTTTAGTTGTTGTCACACCTATGTTGGGAGCTTGGGAACTGGCAGGTATGACCGTCGCTTGGCCGGATGAACACGATGGCCACTACAAAGTGCCTTTTGTTTACTCCTGTAACGGCCGGCCCTATGTGCCGCAACTGGCAGAACAATCGGGCACCTGGTTTCGTGATGTCAGACAACGCAGCAATTTAAAACGTGCTCTGCCAGGCTTTCACACACCCGATGGCCTGCTTGATCTGTTAAAGCGCAGCAAAGAAGAAGCAGAAAAACAGCTTAAACAAGAACCCTTTGGTTACTTAAAAATAAGGCCCTATCAGCAAAAAGCGATAGAAGCAGTAGAAAAGGTATTGCTTGAAAACCGCCGCAGCGCGCTGCTGGCGATGGCAACTGGTACAGGCAAAACCCGCACTATCATTGGCTTGATGTATCGCTTTTTAAAAGCCGAGCGCTTTAAGCGTATCTTGTTTTTAGTCGACCGCACTGCCCTCGGCCAGCAAGCACTGGATGCTTTTAACGAAGCGCCGCTGGAGCAAAACCATACTCTAGCCAAAATTTACAACATTGCTGAGCTGGGTGATATGGCCGCCGAAGCTGAAACCCGCATTCAGGTCGCCACTGTGCAGGCCATGGTAAAACGCATCTTTATGAGCGATAACCCGCCAGCACTGGATCAGTTTGACTGCATTATTATTGATGAAGCACACCGTGGTTACACCCTGGACCAGGAAATGACCGAAGGCGAGTTGGCTACGCGTGATGCCAGTCAATATCTATCCAGCTACCGGCGAGTGCTGGAATATTTCGACGCCTTTAAAGTGGCGTTAACAGCCACGCCAGCCAAACATACCAGCGAGATTTTTGGCAAGCCCGTTTACACCTATTCGTATCGTGAAGCAGTAGCAGATGACTGGTTAATCGACCATGAACCGCCCATTCGTTATGAAACACTTCTCACCCAAAACGGCATTAAGTTTGAAAAAGGCACCAAAGTTAACGCCATTAACACCCAAACCGGTGAAATAGAAGTGGCCAGAGCGACAAAGTGGAACAGCTTATTCGCCAGTACAAAAACGAGCGCTACCCTAATATTGCCATTACTGTAGATCTACTCACCACCGGCATTGACGTGCCAACAATCTGCAACCTGGTGTTTATGCGCCGGGTAAAATCGCGCATTTTATACGAGCAAATGATTGGCCGCGCCACCCGCCGTTGTGACGACATTGGTAAAACCGTGTTTCGCATTTACGATCCGGTCGATATCTACGCCGCGCTGCAAGACGTGAATAGCATGAAGCCGCTGGTAAAAGATCCTAACATCACGCTGGAACAGTTGGTTGATGAGCTGACCACACCCGACAAACTGCAACAGGCGTTGGCCAGCCCCGGCGAACAACAAGGCGAAAGCCATGCCGATGTGGTGTTAAGTCAGTTAAGCCAAAAAGTAATGCGCATACTGCGCAAAGCTGAAAATAAAGCCGATAACAAACCCGCCTTAAAACAAAAGTTACATGAGCTGCAAGGTTTGTGGGGTGTTGAACCCAAAAGCCTGCATAAACACCTACACGAGCTAGGCCCCAAGCAAGCAGCTGCCTTTATCACTCAGCACAGCGGCCTGTTGAATCAGTTATCTGAAGTGAGCAGCCTACTCGGCAGTGAACGCCAACCGATCATATCTGAGCATTATGACGAGCTCACCAGCCGCGCACAGACCTATGGTGTGCGCGAAAAGCCAGCAGATTATCTGGACAGCTTTAACCAATTCGTAAAAGACCAGCTTAACCAGTCGGCTGCACTGGCAGTAGTGGTAAATAAACCACGTGATCTCACCCGCGAGCAGTTAAAAGAAGTAAAGCTATTGCTGGATGGAGCGGGTTATTCTGAAGCCAAACTGCAAAGCGCGGTGCGCAACCAAACCAATCAAGACATTGCCGCCAGCATTATTGGCCATATTCGCCGTGCCGCACTTGGCGAACCACTTGTGCCGTTTGAACAGCGTGTTGCCCAGGCCATGCAGCGTTTGTATCAGCAGCATAATTTTACCCCCAACCAACGAAAATGGTTAGAGCGCCTGGCTAAGCAACTGGTACATGAAGTGGTGGTAGACCGTGAGTTTGTCAATAATTCCTTTGCCAACGACGGCGGTGCCAAGCGGCTTAATGCAGTGCTGGATGAACAGTTAGACACAGTACTGGGAGAGTTAAGCGAGGGCATTTGGTTGCAGCAGGGTTTATTGTAACTAAACCAAGTTAAATTAAGCATAGGGCTTATTTTAAGTTCGCAGTTAAGTTAAATTAGCGGCCAGTTTTATTTTAACTTCAGGACAAATTATGCAGCGTGGAAGCACAGGGCATTATGTAGCCAGTATTGCCGGCGGAGTTAGCTGCCAGGCTTTTGTGCCTGCCCCTTTGCCCCCTGAGCCGGCGCTGCAGCTTGATAGCAAACTACAAGGGCGCATTAATCAGGCTATGCTGGCGCTGGGTAGGTTGGATGCCATCAGCACCTTGCTGCCCGACGCCCGCTTGTTTTTATACAGCTATGTGCGTAAAGAGGCGGTCATGTCTTCTCAGATTGAAGGCACCCAATCGTCACTCAGTGATTTAATGCTTTACGAAATGGAAGGCATGCCCGGCGTGCCGATGGACGATGTGCAGGAAGTGTCTTGCTACGTCAGTGCGCTGGAGCTGGGCGTCACCCGTATTAACGAAGGGCATCCCATTACCTTTCGGCTGCTGACCGAATTACACCGGGCGTTAATGACCTCTGGACGTGGTATTAGCAAAGGCCCAGGAGAGTTTCGCAAAAATCAGGTCTGGATTGGCGGCTACCGGGCAGATGAAGCCACCTTTGTGCCCACGCCGGCGCAGGAACTGGCACAGTGCTGGGCCGACTTAGAGCGCTTTTTAAATGACGTACCACAACAAACCGATCCTTTAATTAAAGCGGCGCTGGCCCATGTACAGTTTGAAACCATTCACCCCTTTATGGATGGTAATGGCCGGCTGGGGCGCTTACTTATTCCGCTGATTTTGGTGCAGGCTAAGGTATTAAGCCAGCCGCTGTTATACCTGTCGGTGTTTTTTAAAAAGCACCGGCAAACCTATTACGACCGCTTACAACAAGTACGCACCACCGGTGATTGGGAAAGCTGGCTGCTGTTTTTTGTTGATGCCGTGGCAGCCACTGCAACTCAGGCGGTGCAGATGGCGCAGCAGCTAAATAGCTTGCGCAGTCAGCACCGGGCTGCCTTGTCCAGCTTTGGCCGCATTGCGCCATCAGCCCAGCAGGTGCTGGATGTGTTATTTGAATACCCCATCGCCAATATTAATACCCTGGTAGCACACAGCGGCTTAACGGCCGCAACCGTGGGTAAGGTGATGGATAAACTGCTACAACCCGAATTAGCCTGGGTGCAAGAGTTAACCGGCCAAAAACGTAACCGGATATTTGCATACCGTGCCTATATTGAAATTTTGAATCAGGATTAACATGACCAACAACGACATTGTACAAAAACTCTGGAACCTGTGTGACGTACTGCGTGACGACGGCATTAACTACAGCGATTACGTGACCGAGTTAGTACTGCTACTGTTTATTAAAATGGTGCATGAAAACACCGAAGCCGGCACCTTAAAAAAACACCCGCTACCGGTGGGCTGCCGCTGGACCGATATTAACGCTAAGTCGGGCATTAACCTGCTGAACGATTACAAAGTGATTTTACTGGCCTTGTCGACCGGCAAACGTCGGGTCGCCGACCCCGCTAAACCAGGAGAAACAAAAGAAGAGCAAGTACATGAAGACCCACTTATCAGCGCCATATACGCCGATGCGCAAACCCGCCTGCGTGAGCCTCGGCATTTAGAGCAGATGATTAAAACCCTGGATCAAATCGACTGGTTTAGTGCCGCTAAAGACGGTCTGGGCGATTTATACGAAGGCTTATTAGAGAAAAACGCCGGTGAAACCAAATCGGGCGCTGGCCAGTACTTTACGCCACGGGCCTTAATTAACAGCATGGTGCGCTGCATAAAGCCGCAGCCGGGCGAAGTAATACAAGACCCGGCCGCCGGTACGGCAGGCTTTTTAATTGCCGCAGATGCCTACATTAAACAGCATACCGACGATTTGTATGATTTACCCGCTATAGAGCAAACCTTCCAGCGCAATAACGCCTTTGTTGGCATTGAACTGGTGCCCGGCACCCGCCGTTTAGCGCTGATGAATTGCTTGTTACATGGTATGGAGGGTGACGCCGAGGGTGTGGTGCATTTAGGTAATGCGCTTGGCGAAGCAGGAAAATCTTTAGAGCAGGCCCATATTATTTTAGCCAATCCGCCGTTTGGCACCAGCAAAGGCGGCGAGGCCAGCAATACCCGTGACGATTTAACCTATAAAACCAGCAACAAACAGCTGGCGTTTTTACAGCATATTTACCGTAACCTAAAACCTGGTGGCCGCGCTGCGGTGGTACTGCCCGATAACGTATTGTTTGAAGCCGGTGTCGGCACCGACGTACGCCGCGACCTGATGAACAAGTGCAACCTGCACACTATCTTACGCCTGCCCACCGGTATTTTTTACGCTCAGGGCGTTAAAACCAACGTGTTGTTTTTTACCAAAGGCAGCGCTAACGATAAACACCAGCAAGAAAACTGCACTGAGAATGTGTGGGTGTACGACCTGCGCACCAATATGCCCAGCTTTGGCAAACGCACACCCTTTGGCGATAGCCACTTAACACCGTTTGAGCAGGTATATGGTGATGACGCAAATGGCCAAAGCCCACGCGACGAGGGCGAATACAGCTTTAATGCTGAACAGGTTGAAGTGGCACCGACGGAAGAGAACGACGGCGTAGACGAGCGTTTAGCCCATAGTCGCTGGCGCAAATTCAGCCGCGGCTGGATACGCGAGCATAAAGCCGACTCGCTGGATATTAGCTGGTTAAAAGACAAAGACAGCGTCGATGCCGCAAACTTGCCAGAACCCGACGTACTGGCGCGCGAAGCAAAAGACGAGCTGGAAGCCGCGCTCAATGAGCTGGATGGGTTGCTGAAGGCGCTGGAAGGGGCGGTGTGATGCAGCTTGATAATCTACCTGTAGAGTGGGCTATTTGCACAATTTCAGACGTTGCCAGTGTGAATCCAAAGAAAATTGTTGCTGATGCTGACTTGGTTACTGGATTCGTACCAATGTCACATGCGCCGACAGACTTCCACAGCAAATTACAGTTTGAAGAAAAGGCGTGGGGCGAAATTCAGAAGTCCTACACCAACTTTCAAAATGGTGATGTAATTTTTGCAAAGGTAACCCCATGTTTTGAAAATGGAAAAGCTGCGATTGTCGATAGTTTGCCAAATGGTATCGGGGCCGGTAGTTCTGAGTTTTACGTTTTAAGACCACATGCCGATGCAGTTTTGAACCGGATATTATTTGCACTGATCAAGACGCACTCATTTGCTCAAAACGGCGCAGAGAATATGACCGGTGTGGTTGGGCTTCGTCGAATACCTAGGGCGTTTGTTGAAAGCTTTAAATTTCCACTCCCCCCACTAGCCGAACAAAAAGTTATCGCCGAAAAACTCGACACCCTACTGGCACAGGTCGACAACACATAAGTCTCGGCGCACAGCGGTACTATCTCTAGCGAGTAGTTGCCACATTCATTTTTATACCGAAGATTTTGTTCAGTTAAGCCTTTGTACTGGTAAAGCTGCTGGATCCAACCAGCAATTGGGACGTCACGAACGTTACCGATATATCCGCCACACTAATGAAAAGACATAATTGACACTGTTTACAGGCCTGCCTCAGTGATGTCAGCAAAAATGCTGTCGTAGTAGTCTGTTTGAAATAAGCGATCAGCATTGGCCTCAGCAAGCTTTGATCGGTAACTATGATGATCTTCGACAAGAAAAGGAGCCATAACGATAAAGCTGAAATTTGCGCGCATGTTAAACAAGAACAAGAACGTTAAAAGAAAAAATTAAGACACAGACTACGTATTCGTATTAATCAGTTGGCTACCGTCTGCTGAATACTATTAAGAGTGAAAATACAGTGAAACGCTGCTTGGCCAAAAATGTTGGTTTAAGGTTCGATATGTCAATTTGTGGCTGCTAAACACAAGGATGCAAAGCATTAAGTATTTTTATCAAGCACTTTTTTAGCCGTTTTTACCAAATCTGGGTCGTCTGAAGTCTGGATGATATTATTGAGAAAATCCCATGCCGGTTGAGCTTTATCCCCTTGAGCTAATTGAATTAGCATAATTGCAAGATCCAGATTGTCTTTCGTTGGCAGCGTAAATGAACTTAACAGTACTGAGAGAGCCTGTGCACCAACCTCACGATCCATGCCGTATTTGTCGGAAAATACAGCCACTTGCTGGCAGGCATTCAACCATTTCACCTTGTCAAACCATGAACCATAAGGATAGTTTTTACAGGCTTGAAAAAAATGCTGCTGAGATTGTGCATTTTTGCCCAATCTCCAGAAAAACTGAGCAATCCGTTCCTGAACAAAAAAGTCATCGGGAAACCGCTCATTTGCCAGTTCCGTCAAGCTCAATCCTTCCTCTACATCGTCAGTATTTTGTGCAAGGTTCATTTGAGCAATAAAGCCCCACTTTTCGTCAAGAGACATAACCTGCTTTGTCAGGGCAACCTCATCTGAGTTCTTTTTGTTTCTATTATCTAGTTGAGCAGCTGCAGAAGCCTGCAACACCAGCCATTTGGGATTCCCGGGAGCCAGCTCTCCGGCACGCCATTTTGAAGCTAAGGCTTTGTTGTAGTATTTACGTTTACTGAAGATACTTGATTGATGTCCAACTCTACGCCACGCTTCCGCAGCAAAAGCGTGAGTATCCGCTATATCGCCAAATCTCTTTTCGTATTCATTGAGCCGATTTATAGCATTTTCGGTGTTACCAAGTATCAGATGATAAATAACCTCTAACTCTATAAACTTTGGGCTGGCAGGCTGTTTACTGCCCTCAAGCAACGCTTGTAACTTAGTGGTATCGCCTTGTAATAAGGCATAATCAACTTCATCTGTCTCCTTAGTAAAACCGAAATGAGTGGCTGATAAAAACGCGAATAACAGATAAAACAAAACCGACTTAGACATTAAAGAAAACCTCTTACAATTGTCGAATATACTATCCCTTGAGCGACATCATTAGATCTGCCGTTATAGAAAAATGAGTAATCACTAGCTGCTAGCAGCCACCGAACATATCGATGTCTATTGAACCAAATTCATGAGTATTAATTCTAATCGACCGCTTGCCTTAACCAACTTGTCGCAGGCACGGGCACTAGCAATAGCATTTCAATCAGTTCTTTGTGAGCTGGCGCTTTCGCAAGCAGAATATCAACAAAGTCTAATGAGCTTGCAGGAGCTTTAGGAAATCGATGTTTTGCAGTTAATTCAGACAACGCTGCCAAGATAGGGTCATCACCAATTTCTGCCCTTAATTTTGCGAATGCCAGAGTGGCTCTGGAATACTTGTCATGTGCATTTTCAGCACCGACAAGGCTAGAAGGTGGCTTTCGATTATGCTTTTCAGCATTAAGATAGCGCCTAGTTTCGTGATCAATCAGAGATTGCATCGCATAAGACCCATGGTGTCGCTCTAGCATTACAAGTTCAATATATTTGGCCATGGATTCCACTAAAAACGCACTGTCCTGCTTAACACCATTTCCGAGCAAATGACCAAACCACTGATGGGCAGTTTCGTGTGCAGCGCGCCGATATACATGGCTGAAGGAATGCTCATCATTCTGATCAACTCTAAATCCAATTTTACTGCTAATTAGTGTAAGTTGTGGTAGCGCATAACCTCCGGGGCCGAAATCCGGTTTTTCAACTACCGTCAATGATTTTCCAGGAAATGGCCCTAGATGCTCTGTCAAGAATTCTACAGTTTGCTGCATAGCATCTAGTGTCATTTCGACATTTTGATAATGCATTTCTTTATGAGCAACCCGAAGTAACACATCGCCAGTTTTACGTTCAGAAATTTGAGCTGGCAATGCGACAAATGCTTGTAATCGTCTTACCGCAGAACGTGTTTCAAAGTGTCTGAAAACGCGTCCATCTATTTTCTTTTCAGAAATCAATTCGCCCTGGCTAAAGCTCTGGAAATCTTCCGGCGTTGAAATAATCGTACTGAGTGTTGTCCACTGGTATATGTCTTTTGCACGGTCTCTATTGCCTAACAATGTTTCAAAAGCTTCGTGATGAACTTTGGCTAAACCATACTTTTGACGCCAGTCGTTATCGGAGATTTCTCTAACCGGCTGATATCCCAATTCAGGCAAAATAGGCACTCCCCTGATATAAACAAAACCAGAAGTCAAAACTTTGTGATTAGGTATTTTCTGATATCCACTCTGCTCTAGAATTAGGGAAAATTGAAGTTCGACTTCTTGTCCTGGCTCTAAAGAGGAAGTTAACTGGAAAATTCTTTGTCCTTGCAAAGCGTCGTAAGTCATCATAGACGGATGCGAAAGCGATACTTCTTGCAGCGGTGTTCGCCAATCCTCTCCCAGTAAAATACTGTCAATCGCTACTTTGTGTGGGTTGAGTAGAGTGTAATTCCCTTTAATGATCGTTTTACGCTCTTGCGGGTAAATGTGAACTTCCGTTTTCACGTATTGGATTGTTGGCTGCGGCTGATTTTCGAATTTTTTGTACTCTATTTCATAGTTTGCAAGAAGTTCCATTTGAGAGGCTATAGAGATAGATTTACCATCTTTTAGCATTTGGCGGTTTATGAATTGTAACTGGAGAGCCGCAGCAACTATCAAGAATACAAACAGTAGTGCCTCTGCTAGCTTGATAAACGGTCTAACACCGCCAACTTTATTCACCAGCAATGCCACATACGAGAGCAATAAACTTACAATAAACCAAAATAAAGTGAATGCCCAAAAACCAGAGTCGACATGACTGTAATTTAACAAAGAATCAATATTATCCAGTGGTGTTGAGAATGGACGGAAAACTGGATGATACAAGCCAATAACCGTTGTTAACGGTGACAACTCAAGTACTACTAAAAAAATGCAAATTGTTGTAGCAACGATTCGTTGTTTTAAAATGGACTGTATTGCAATAAAGGCGATTGATTTTGCCATAAGTGGCAGGCCAGCATTGTAGATAAACCGCACATACTCGGCAAAATCAACCGGGCTGTTACGCAGATACTGAGCCACAACTCCAGCCAGGCAAGCTATAAACAAGAACAAAAAAACAACAATATTTAGCAAGATGACACGTGACAAAAAAATTGTTGCGAATGAAACGGGAAGCGATCTTGTGATCAAGTGAAAGTTAGCGTGCTGATCTCGCCACGTAAAGGTATAGCTTAGATAAATACAAAGTACTGAGCCAAACATCGGCACCAGATCCCACATGAACCGATTAATTGCGTCCATACTTAAACTATTTAATGTGGATCCTGTTTCAGCAACATTCAAGGAAGGGTAAATCTCTGCCACCACAATACCGAACCATAGAATTGAAATGAAGAATGTTCCCGGATGTATCAGAAACTGCTTTAATTGAAAGCTGAGCGAAGAGATAAACTGAACAAAAAATTTAAGTGAAACTTTTCTGAATGTAAATGCAACCTGTGGATGTATTTTGGTTGGCACTTGCTGTGTTAGTTTGAGCTTAGCGTTATTTTTTTTCTGGGGTGAGTTAGCCGATAAACAAGCAACAAAAGCTATCAATATCGAGGCAATAGCAATAATCAGGCGGTTGAGATAGATGATATCCCAATTTAAATCTCTGACAACGAAAGCCGTCAATCCAAACCAGTCCAGATAATTCATTACCTCTACCAGTAAAGGAGATGGCGTATGTTCGCTGGCCATCAGAGGTGAGCCACTGGCACTAGCCAAAGCCATATAAGAAGCGAACAACATTAGTGTAACAAGATAAAGCCCGATCAACGGAGAGCCAATATTTTTAAGCAGCCAAAATATTGCCACGAAAAACAATAAAGAAGGAACGCTGAGCATAAATTGCAGCTGTTGCATTTTCACAAAAATTATCAGCAAGATATTGAAACTGGGTAATGCCACCGCCTGCGAAAGAAGACCAAGAAACAACCCGGACACGGATAATATACACAATAAATACAATGATAATATTACACCAGTTACAATAAGCCCCTGATGCTGCACCTTGGTTGGTGGTAGGGCACTAATCAACCCTGCGATGCCAGTTTTTATCTCTCTAAACAGTACTGAAGCAGCCAGAATCACTGCTGCCCAGGGAAGAGCCAGCATGTTAAGAATCCCAATCACTTTATGTAAGTTATGGTCTTGAAACAATTCAATTTGCGACGCACTGACTCCTTTACCGACAAAAAAGCCGAATATCGGTGCGAATATTAACAAGGTGATAAACAAAGGATGAAAGCATTGCAGCTTCAACTCAGACCAGATTTGTTGTTTAAACATCAGATACCTCACTGGAATTTTCCATAGAGGTGCATAAAATAGCGGTCCTGCAAGCAGGGTGTTACTTGCTCCATTGTCGAATTTAATGGTATTTCAGAAAAAACACGACAAATTGGCACGCCAAATTGTAAGCTTTCGCTCAGAACATATGCTGTATCTGGTAGCTCTGAAGCATCAATACGCCCTTGCCAAACTTTTCCTGTTAAACACTGATATAGTGACGTTGTTGACCCGCTAGCAACAATGCTTCCAGAAATTAGAATATAGGTATTGGCACACAGATGCTCTATATCCTCCACTATGTGTGTCGATAGGAGCAAAACTCTGGTCTTGGCGACTTCATGCAGAATTTTGTGAAGACGGAGCCTTTCAGCAGGATCTAAACCTGAGGTAGGTTCATCCAAAATTAATACTTTCGGATCACCGAGTAATGCTTGGGCAACCCCAAAACGTTGTAACATCCCTCCGGAAAAATCTATTACGGTTCGGTGAGCAACATCACTAAGATTAGTTAAGTTCAATAGCTCGTCAATTTGCTTATGTCGTTCCGCTTTGTTGTTAAGCCCTTTTAGTATCGCCAGATGCTCAAGTAAATCGCGGCAAGAAACCCGGGGATAGACACCAAAATGCTGGGGTAAATATCCAAGCTGCTTTCTTAATAATTTTGGTCTATCAAGAACATTAATGCCGCCAAAGTAATATGAGCCACTATCAACGTCTTGTATCGTTGCGATAGTGCGCATCAAACTTGATTTGCCAGCACCATTTGGGCCCAACAATCCCACCATGCCCGTTCCCAAGTCCATAGAGACTTGTTTTAACGCATGTGTGCCATCGGCATAAGTTTTATTAATGTTTTTTAAATTTAACATACTCCCTCCTTTGTCCCAACGAGATGTACTATTATTGGAACAAGTTAATAGAGGCTTATTTTCGAATCAGCGGCATAGAAAAATTGTTTGAGGTACATGTCGCAAAGCCTTCAGGTCTAAACACAAAACTGAATTAAATACTGTAGAGTGTGAAAATACTGTGAAGTTATTTGCAAATTGTTTCGAAAGACGACCTCATTGAAACGGAAACTCGTGCAGCGATTTTTTAGTTGTATTCGTTGTAGCAGCAAAGTTGTAGCAGCAAGAGTGGTCACTTTACTAAGTTTAGTGGTACACGGAGTTTGGCCACCTAATTAGAGCTGCTATCATTGCAGCCTAGCGACGTTAGATGGCAAGATGGCTATTAAGAATGGTCCGAATTTCAGTTCTACATACAAACTCGTGTCAGCACAACTGGTCATCGACAAGGGTTATACAAACAAAGAAGCCGCATAGGAAACTTCTGAAACAACAATCCGTTTGGATACCATAAGACGGTAGTTTAACACCGAATGAATCACAGCAGCGTTGCTGAAACAGCTGCAACTCTCGGTCAAAATGAATTGACCACTACAAAATGAAATGTTCCGGTCCAACGACTATCTATTAATCAATAAATCCCGATGCCATACATTTAAACTATCTGTGATTATATTTCTGCTACTCGTTTGAATATATGTTTGATCTAACCGCGTCATTTTGTGATTCAATATACGTTCAACAATGTAATAATCTACTCCCATATCTTTGAGTAAGGTTGAACCAAATTTTCTCAAATCGTGAAGCCTGTATTTACCGTCAGTGTGTATGGCTATTTTCTTAGCGGCTTGAGAAGCAGAAATTGCTTTATAGCCTCGTTGTTGAGGAAATAGGTATTTTGATTTTGTTTTATGTAACTGCCATTTCCTGTATTTTTTTAACAACTCTACCATTGGAAAGGTAAGTGGGTGCGCAACGTCTTGCCCAGTTTTAGTGTTCTCAGCTGGTATGTGCCAAAGCAAGTTTTTGAAATCGAAATGTTCCCACTTGGCACTGACTGTTTCTTGGTTTCTGGTCAAATACCCCAGGCACAAATAACTCAATATTTTAAGTTCTGTTGGAAGACTCTCAATAACCCCTTTCAATTTAGTCAAAGACCAAAACTGAATTTTATTCTCTCTCGGTCTAATTTTGATTGTAGTTAGATCGCCAAAACCAACTCTATCTAAGGGATTAAAGTCTATGTATCCCATCTTGCCTGCTCGATTAAACGCAGCTGTCAAGCATTGAAAGCCACTTTTTAAGGTTGATATCTCATAATTATCAAGTCCCTTCGTAAGCCAAACTTCTGACATAAATCCAGGCGTTAATTCTTCAAATATTTTGCTGTTAAGAATTGGCATCAATACTTTAACTATATGATGCTCGATATTCCTTTTTGTGTTGAACGATATTTCGGAGTCTGCAAATCGAAACTCTTGGTACCAGTAATTCCCCGCAGTTTTTAAAATGCTTACCTTTGGTTGCACTAAATTTTGCCGCTTCAATAGATTGCCATTTCGTAATTGCTGCTTTTCTGGCTTCTTTGACACTTAGCAGAGGACATCGCCCTAATACTCGACTTGTAGTTTTTCCATTATTAGTAAAATTTACTTGAAAGCTTCCTTCATGATTATTCGACCTTGAGTACCGAAAAAATAACATTGGAACTTTGACATCCCGGAGTATAACTTTTTGATGCCTGTATTTTTGAATTACCTCTTGGCACAATGCCACACTAACTGTTTTCACTTGTCACCTGCTGTTTTTACACAATCAAATTCAATCCTCCAAAAACGCCAGCCAGATAAGAAAATAGATATGCAAATTCGCACCTAGTAGATATACAAAAAGGTAGTGACCTACACTTTTAGTGGTACAAGTAGTGGTACATGATAAATAAAAACAAATTTAACTATATATTTTTCATATAGTTAAATTTAATTTTCAATTCCCGCCAGCTCCACCAAACACATAAAAGGCCCATTAGCAATAATGGGCCTTTTTGTATTTGGGAGTTGGTGGGTGCGAAGCCGCGCTCGGGTTTACTAGCTATCAGAAACCTCTTACAAAAGCGCATGTGTGGAACGTATATAAATTCTCTCGTTTTGCTCAAGTCTGCAATCATGCCTAATCACTGCAACGCCATAATTTGCTGATACAAACGCTGGGGAATATGGAATCCATGTTGGGCGGTTACCACTCGATTGGTAAATCGTCGGCTACTTGGCAACCTGGTTCCTTGTTGGGCCAATATTGCGCTAAACAATCTTTCGCCACGTTGCAAAAAACCGTGGGGATCACCGTGTTTGGCTGGATCGATGGCAATCATGAATTCGCCGCCTTTGGGTGGCCCTGCCATGCCAGCGTCATCGGCTAGTGATTCGAAGCTTAGGAAATCACCAATTAAGGCCCCAGCCAACAGCTCGATCATGAGGGCTAAAGACGCCCCTTTATAGCCACCAAAACCAAGTTGGGCGCCCGCTAAAACCTCATTCGGTTCGGTAGTCGGCTTTCCATCTGGACCAACACCCGCTGTTTCTGGTACGGACCGACCGTCACGGGCGCAGATCTCAATTTCGCCACGTGCCATGGCGGACGAAGCCTGATCAAACACTAACGGCGGTTGGTCTTGTCTTGGCCAAGCGAAGCCCATGGGATTGGTGCCGTACAGCGGTGTCTTACCACCAGCAGGAGCCATATAGGGATAAGACGCGGTAAACGCAAAGGCACATAAACCGTCTATGGCCAAGGCTTCCACTTCGGGCCACATTGCCGCAATGTGAAACATATTAACCAAGGCTAAAGACGCAATACCGTTTTGTCGCGCACAGGCAACCAAGGCTGGATGACCAAGGGTTTGCCCCAAGGGAGCAAATCCATTGTCACCATCGACACGAATGACAGCGGGGGCTAATTGTTCAATCCGCGGTCTGGCTTTGCCATTGGCGCGCCCTGATTTCACCGCATGACAATACCAAGGGAGTCGAAACAGACCGTGTGAATGACACTTGTCTCCCTCTGCTTGGATCATCCGCTGGGCAACCGCCGTGGCGTTTTCACGATCACAGCCGCTGACGAGTAAACAGCGCATCGCCAACTCATGCCCCTGTTCAAGGGTTAAATGTACGAGTTCCATGTGGCTCCTTGTGCTAAGCCTAGCAAAACGAAAAAATAGACAGGATTTTACTAAGTATTAACCGACTGGGTGCCCCCTCTACTGCTAACCTTTTGGTGACGGCCACCGTGTGACGGCCACCGTGTGACGGCCACCGTGTGACGGCCACCGTGTGACGGCCACCAATACTATAATTCTTGTTGCATCAGATAAAAAACCGCCGTCAGACAACCAAGGGCCTTAACATGTTTTCCAAAATTGACCGGGCTCTCGATCTTGGGCTGAGGTGGCATTAAGTTTTTGCAACACGATTAAACCAGTGGGCGACATCGCCAAGCCTCCCAAGCCCGTGCAGCACAGTTCACGGGGCATCATTTTGCCCACCTGTGCCATTGAATCAATAACTTCGTCGAGGGGGATCACATCGGTATAAGCGGCGATAGCAGTCAAGGTGTTGGCATAGGCCTTACTGGCCGCTGAGATGTTTTTGTCTAGGCAAGGTACCTCTACTCTGTCGCCTATCATGTCACATACCAGCCCCAAAGAAGCCCCTAAGGTGCGCGCTGCGGCATTTAACGCTTGATTGAGATTGCCACCGAGTAAGTGCGTTAATCCCGCGGCAGCCATGGCGCCACCGCTGCCGGTTTCTGCCATGCAGCCTGCAACTTCGGCGGCAAAGGTTGAGCGCGCGGCAATGAACACACCAATTAAACCCGCCGCCAACAATGCTTTGACAATCTCATCGTCATTTTTTTGCAAATAAGCTGCCGCCCCAAAAATCGCGCCGGGCAGCGTGCCGCACGAGCCTGCGGTGGGCGCGGCTACGATCACCCCCATGGCACTTTTTACATCCATGGTGGCCGTGGTAAATAACGTCATGCGATTGACTATATCATCAGGAATGACCTTGTTATCGGTAGCCGCTTTTAACAAGGGTGCCTGAGGCGGTAAAATACGGTCGGCGTAGGCGGTACCTGCAATGCCAGTCTCAATCGCCTGTCGCATGATTCTGGCAATATCGTGCATTTTCTGCAGCACAGTCTCTTCAGAAATACCGCCACGCTGGCTTTCATATTTCAGCGCCAGTTGCCAGAGCGATAAGTCTTTTGTTTGGTTGTATTCAAGCATTTGCGCGCAAGAGCGAAACGGTACTTGCAAGTCAGCGCGAGCGAGAATCGGTAACACTGGTTGCAGCACATTCACTGATTGAATTAAGGGGTTTATTTTGAGCTTTTGCACAAACGATGTGTCGAAATCCACGCTGGATTTAACCTCGATAAGCAAGGTGTCAGCAGCCTGATGGATATGCAAAAACTCATACACCAACGCCTGATTTAGTTGCTCAACGATGCGCTGTGCCTCGTCCTTACAAAATATCAGTAGTTCGTAATAATCACCGGCGATTGATACATTGGCCCCGTCAATTTTTTGTACTTCAATCATGCCACCGCCCGTGGAAATAGCTTCAATGACGTGACTTTCTTTGGCATTGGCAATGGTCAGGCGATAATTATTGGGATGGCTTGCGCCATAATCTACGTAGTGAACGTCCACCTTGATACCGGCCTCAACAATGCCTGTATTAAAGTGTTGGAGTCTATCGTCGTCTACTTCGTAACCAAGAATACCAGCATACAGTCCCATGTCGGTGCCCTGCCCTTTATGGGTAGACACCAGCGCGCCATTGGTGTCGTATTCGGCGATGAGCCGGCTAAGGTTACCTGCCATTAAGTCTCGGCAGAGTCGACCAATTCGATGGGCAGCGGCGCAATGTGAACTCGACGGTCCGCTCATCACCGGGCCAATCGCGTCATTAAATATACTGGGGGGCATGGCCGTGCTAAGTGCTGAGTTTGCAGATTCATTAGCCGTCATGACGATTCCTCTGAGATTGATGAACTAACAGGCAGCGACGACATCAACAAATAAACATTGCGCAGCTTCTGTGTTGCACACCACTCTATGCTTAATGGTGACGAGCAACAAGTAGACTGCAGCCATGCTTACAGTGAGAGCTGATATACACAAATATTCACGGCACTGGCTAAATTAAGTGATTCGATATCGCCCTTGCCTTTGATGGTAAAGGCATCTGCCTGACAGGCTGACAAAGTTTCACGCGGCACACCACGGGCTTCATTGCCAAATAAGTAGCAATCGTAGTCAGCAAATGTTGTGTGACTGATCGTTTCACCTTGCATATCCAAATAAGCAAACCGTTTGAATCGCTTTGGTAGCTCAGTGAGCTCAACACCTAACTCCATGGGTACATGGAATATTGCGCCCATACTGGCTCTCACCACTTTGGGATTAAAAGGATCAACACTGTTTTTGCTAAGCAATAGTCGAAAGTGACCGAACCAGGCCAAGGTTCTTAAGATAGTGCCAAGATTTCCAGGATCTTGCACCTCATGTAAATATATCGTGCGCTCAGTGGATGAATGCCTTGTCGATGGATCACCTTGCACAGCGCTTGGCATAGGTACGCAGGCCACAATACCTTGGGGTGTCTCGGTATCGCTGATGTAGGCCATTTGTTTGGCATCGACACTGACCACGCTAAATGGCGTATTTAACTCGTTTATCCAGTTGCTATAGTCTTCAGTGGCGTAAATGATGGCCTTGGATAAACTGGGCTGTGATTTCGCGGCTTGGCTGAGTTCAAGAATGAGGTGCTCACCCTCCACTAAATAGTAGCCCAACTGACTGCGGTATTTTTTTTGATGGAGCTTTTTGACATCAGCCAATTTCATTTACGATTGCCTTAATTCCCAGTGAATGACTGAAAAAGCGCTGGTTCTGTGCGCCGTTTGTGTGGTTCAAGCTCAGTCATGACCGTTGAAACACTGTGTGTTGATTGCGGATAATTGTAACCTGTTGCCTTATTTAAGTCAGGTTAAACCCATCGTTGTCACCAATAAGGAGGTATTTTTCAGCGGCAAGTGAATTTGCAAATCCACTCTACACGCTTACAATAGCCGCCGTTTCTCGATACGAATAGCAGCGACACAACATGGCACGATCAAAAACCAGTAAACAATGGTTAGATGAGCACGTTAACGATCCTTATGTGAAAAAAGCCCAGGCAGACGGTTACCGCTCTCGAGCCAGTTATAAACTGATTGAAATTAACGAAAAAGACAAACTGTTTCGCGCTGGCAGTGTGGTCATGGATCTCGGCTCAGCACCGGGTGGATGGTCACAAATTGTTGCGCCAATTGTCGGTCGTTCAGGACGTGTCATTGCATCCGATATACTCCCTATGGATAGCATCATTGATGTAACCTTTATTCAAGGGGATTTCACAGAAGAAGCCGTATACGAACAAATTCTGCATGTACTAAACGGTGAAAAAGTCGACACCGTGATTTCTGACATGGCCCCCAACATGAGTGGCGTAAATACCACCGACCAGTATTCATCCATGTATTTGGTGGAATTAGCCTTAGACATGGCGCGCAACGTCCTCAAGCCCGGTGGCAATTTTTGTGCAAAAGTCTTTCAGGGTGTGGGTTATGAGGAATACGCCAAAGAGGTACGTAAGTCTTTTGACAAAGTTTTAGTGCGTAAACCTGCGGCCTCGCGGCCTCGCTCGCGAGAAGTCTATCTAGTAGGCAAAGGATTTAAACCCGCTGTTTAACTTTGCTTGGGTTTGTATGGATTTGCCCAGACGTTTAACAGGCAGTGCGTCACGTTAAGGAGTGAGTATCAATGTGCGGTCGACTCAATATTACTGATGATCCGGCTGTAGTGGCCTTGTGTGAGGCCTTGGGCCTTACGCTTTGGCCTGAGAGTGAACACCTTGAACAACAACAAACATTGCGTTTTGAGCGATTTGTGCGGGCAAGCGATACCATTGCATTTATATGCCAACAAGGGGAGCAGCGCAGACTACTACAAGCAACGTGGTGGTTATTACTCGACGAAACCAGCACTGGTTTCACCCCCTCACGCTACACCAGCTTTAATACCCGCTACGATAAATTAAACGTTCCACACAGTGCTGGTTTTAGGGCCTATCGCAGTGCCCGTTGTATCATTCCGGTGAAAGGATTTGGCGAAACCGAAGGTAAAGGCAAAAGCACGGTATACACTGACTTTTCTGCCGCACATGGCGAAGCACTCGCCTTAGGGGGCTTGTACCGTCAGTGGCAACATTCTCAGACGGGTGAGCACATGTATTCATGCTCGGTGATTACCTTACCACCCCACCCTAAATTACACGCCTACCATAGTAAATCCAGCCCGCTAATTTTGCCCCAAGATGATGCGACTTTGGCTATGTGGCTGTCCCCGACCATCCAAGATGTTAGGGTATTTGATCATCTGCTCAAGGCCCACCTACCGCAACCGCTAGTGGCCACGCATATAGACAAACCCAGTACCTATAACAGTCTGTCAGCCCCTGTCACTATCACTGCTGACCCGCGCTGATACCCTGAGTTTTTCAGGCTTAGTTCACAAACTGGATGACGGTGTAGCCTGAATTTTAATGCTTAGCGATCTATTTACTTGGCTTACAGACTGCAAAAATTATGGCTTAATAGTCTCAGAGTTTTATATAAGGCCGAGCAACATTGTTATGACACCTGTGCAACAAGTATTCTGGCTCATCGCCACCCTGGGCAATTTATGTGTTTTCACCTTGTGTTGGTTTTTGCCCAACGGTTGGACCATCACCCTAGGGGTGCTGACGCTGACGTATAGTATTGTTGGCTTACATGACCTATATTTCAGTAACCATACCTTAAACCGTTTATATCCTTGCCTTGCCTATTTCCGGTATTTTTTTGAATTCATCCGCCCCGAAATTCAGCAATATCTGATTGCCAGTGACACCGCAGAAAAACCCTTCAATCGAGAACAGCGCAATTTGGTGTATCGTCGCGCCAAAGGTGTCAATGACACCCTGCCTTTTGGTACCCAACGCGACTTAATGCAGACCAACTACTTGAGCATTTGGCATTCTCTGTCACCTAAAACAGTGTGTAATGAAGCTAAGCGCATTACGATTGGTAACGAGCAATGCAAACAACCTTATGACGCCGCTTTATTGAATATTTCTGCCATGAGTTATGGCGCACTGAGCGCAAACGCCATTGAAGCCCTGAATTTAGGGGCAAAGATGGGTGGTTTTTATCACAACACTGGCGAGGGTGGCGTGAGTAAGGCGCATCTAAAACATGGGGGTGATCTAGTATGGCAAATCGGTTCAGGCTTATTTGGTTGTCGCACCCCAGACGGAAAATTTGCCCCCGATATCTTTGCCAACATGGCCAGCAAAGCCAACATAAAAATGCTTGAAATCAAACTGAGCCAAGGGGCAAAACCAGGGCATGGTGGTGTATTACCCAAGGCAAAATTAAGCGCAGAAATTGCTGAAATCCGCGGTGTTTCACCGGATGAAGACTGTATATCCCCGGCAGTAAATCCCGAGTGCACCACCCCCATGGCGCTCTTGCAATTTGCCGCGCGTTTGCGTGAACTCAGTGGAGGTAAACCGGTTGGTATTAAGTTGTGTATTGGTCACCCTGCTGAATTTTTAAGTATTTGTAAAGCGATGTTAGACAGCGGCATCGTGTTGGATTTTATCACCGTAGACGGCGCTGAAGGTGGCACGGGAGCGGCCCCAGTAGAATTTAGCAATCGTTTGGGCATGATGTGTCTGGAGGGCACATATCTGGTTCACCAAGCCTTAGTCGGCTGCGGCTTACGCGATAAAATTAAAATTATCGCCGCCGGTAAAACTGCCAGCAGTTTTGACATGTTGTGTAAAATGGCCATGGGCGCAGACCTCGTGAATGCGGCGCGCACCATGATGATGGCATTGGGCTGTGTGCAATCGTTGTCATGCAATACCAATCATTGTCCCACGGGTATCGCGACTCAAGATCCGAAACGAGCGAAAGCCTTAGATGTGCAAGCTAAAAGTTTGCGAGTAAAGCAATTCCAACATGCCACCCTGCATAGTTTATTTGAACTGGTGGGCAGCATGGGTCTAGACGACCCGGCACTGTTGCAAGCTAACATGTTGAAACGCCGTACCTCAGAGGGTTTACTTGAATCTGTGCACCACATCGCCCCAGAATTGAGCCATGAGCAACTGGTTAATTTGCATGCAAGCGGCGTATGGCAACAGTGGTGGCATGCGGCAGATCCTGAGCAATTTTACGTGAATGACGATAAACCAGTGCGTGCTGCTTCGATTTCAGTGGTCAATGTTTAAGATTTAGCGGGTGTAAGATTTAGCGGTGGGCGTGAGGTAAAGAGGATAACGGCAAGCGTTGGGTGGCGACCCTTCAGCCACACCTCGGCACATGAGTCCTTTGCTACGGCTGCTCCCTTCCAGGCCTGACCGGGTTCACAAACTATCATTGCGAGGGGACCGAAAGGTCACCATAGAAACATTGCTTTGCACATCGTGTAACAACGTGTGTATTGTCAAAGCGGGCGCATTATCTACAAAGGCAAGGCACAGTGCAACCCACTTTTAAAATAAACTGCGCCAGCCTGTATGCTGACGCCTTACTCTGGCTTAACGACCAAAACGTTCTTCCGCGATTTGATTGGCCACCATATTGGTCGGCAAATTCAGTGCATTGGCACGTTCATAGACTTCCAATAAGGTGTTGCTGATCCGCTCGACATGTGCCCGCATGGCTTCATGGGAGCTAGGAATTTTTTGATGATAAATATCAATAATGCCACCAGCATTGATGACATAATCCGGCGCATATAATATGCCTTTATCACGCAAAACTTGCCCCATACTTTCTGTCGCAAGCTGATTGTTGGCGGCGCCTGCCACGACCTTGGCTCGCAAGGACGCAATGCTGCTGGGGTTTAATATGGCCCCCATGGCACAGGGCGCAAACACATCAACATCTAGGGCATAGATTTCTTCCGGACTAACCGGCGTAGCAGCAAAGAGCGCCACCGCGTTGTCGATGTTTTCTGGGTAAATGTCGGTGACAAAAAGTTGTGCACCGGCTTTATGCAAATGGGCCGCTAAACGCATGCCAACATGACCTAAACCTTGAATAGCGACTTTCACACCTTGTAAGTCACGGCCAAGGGCAAACGACACTGAGCTGCGTAAGCCAACAAACACGCCGTAGGCGGTTGATGGTGCTGGATTACCATCCGCTTCTTCGCCAAATACATGATACTTAGCCTGAGTGCCCGCAATGTGCTGAGAATGCTCCGCCATAATTTTAAGATCTGCTACCGACATGCCCGAATCTTCAGCACTGATATATTTACCCCCTAAACTATCAACAAAACGCCCCATGGCGCGCATCATCGCCTCGGTTTTCACTTTGCGTGGTTCGCCTATAATCACTGCCTTGCCGCCACCTTGATTTAAGCCAGCCATGGCTGCTTTGTAGGTCATGCCCTTGGATAACCTCAACACATCATTTAAGGCTTCTTCATCTGAGGCATAGGGCCACATTCTGCAACCGCCTAGTGATGGCCCTAAGTTAGTATTATGAATGGCGATAATGGCTTTTAAGCCGGTTTCTTTATCAAAGTGAAAAGCAAGGTGTTCGTGATCATCAAACTCATTGTGTTGAAATACAGACATAGTGGGTCTCAGGCTTGATTGGTTGACTAATAAATATTCAGGGCGCAGATGATATAGTAGGTCGCTGAGGATAACTTTAACGAAGTACGCCACGCTGTTAAATATCTTGCATTGAATTGCCAACTACGACGCTAATACTAGGACAGATATCCTCAAAATTACCCTTGAAAAAGATGAAATTTTTAAGCATGCTACGCCCAATTTACTCTCGGTATCACACTGAACTTATATGAGTCGCGTCAAGTTAGATAAATTCGATAGAGAAATTTTGCGAGTCTTACAAAAAGACGCCACCATTTCTATGGCTGATCTCAGTCAAAAAGTCGGCCTGTCCCATACGCCATGCTGGCGCAGGGTTAAACGCCTAGAAGCCGAAAAAGTGATCCTGCAAAAAGTCACGCTGTTAGATAACAAAAAACTGAATCTAGGTGTGTCGGTTTTTATTTATGTGAGCCTGAAAAATCATGACGGCGAATCCCTCAACGATTTTGAAAAAGCGGTGCAGAATATTGATGCCATTGTGGAGTGTCATACCACCAGCGGCGAAAAAGACTATTTATTGAAAGTGATTGTGGAAAGTATTGAAGAATACGAACACTTGTTAAAAACCAAGTTAACCCATTTGCCCTTAGTGGATCACCTGAGCTCAACCTTTGCCTTAAAGCAGGTGAAGAATACCACCGCTCTGCCCATTAAAAATCTATAACTCAGCATCACTCTGGTTTTCAGGTTTAGCGGCAATAAAAGCCGCTAAACTATTACACCTGTGTGCAATGCCATGCAGTAACGGAAAATCAGTCAAGGGCAAACCAAATCGCAAGGCATTATAAACCTGAGGGACCAAGCATACGTCCGCCAAACTCAGTGTATCACCGTTACAATAAGTGCCCGCTGATTGCTGTAAACGCTGTTCAAACGTTTGAAAACCGATGTGCATCCAATGCAGGGGCCAGGCTTGCTGGGCGGCAGGATTGACCGCCGCCTCATTTTTTAAATATTGCATAACACGCAGATTCGCCAAGGGTTGGATATCACAGGCAATGTCCATGGCCATGGTCCGCACCTGGGCGCGTTGGTAAGGATCTGTGGGCAATAATGACAGCGTATCAGGATAGCACTCTTCAAGATATTCGATGATGGATAAACTTTGGTTTAGCTGCACGCCACGTTGATCGTCCACTAAGGTTGGTACTAGGGCACTGGGGTTCAAGCGACGATAAGCAGCTTGATGTTGCTTACCACCGTCTTTCACCAAATGCACTGGCTCATATTGATAGGCTAACTGTTTTAAATTGAGTGCGATACGCACCCTATAAGTCGCAGAAGATCGCCAATAGCCGTGCAGTGTTAGTGCCATGTTTCGCCCTAGTGTTCGTTTACGCTTTGACCACTTGTTGATCAATACAACCAAAAATGCTCTTGCCTTGGGTGTCCAACATTTGGATTTTAATGCGATCACCAAACTGCATAAATGGTGTACTGGGTTTGCCGTCTCGAATGGTTTCTATCATGCGAACTTCGGCAATACAGGAATAACCTACTCCCCCATCCGCCACGGCACTGCCATGTTCGGTACCTTGTTTATTCGACACTGTGCCTGAGCCAATGATGGTGCCACTGCCTAAATTCCGTGTTTTGGCAGCATGAGCAAGTAGTTGGGCAAAGTTAAAGGTCATATCTTGACCAGCATTGGGTTGACCAAATAAGGCGGTATTTAAATATGACTCCAAGGGTAAATGCACTTTTGTGTCAGCCCACTTGTCACCGAGTTCATCCGGAGTAATAGCCACGGGAGAAAAGGCAGATGCCGGTTTACTTTGGTAAAAACCGAAACCTTTGGCCAATTCACCCGGTATTAATCCACGCAGTGACACGTCGTTGACCAACATCAACAAACGAATATGTTGCGCAGCAGCCTCGGCGCTCACTCCCATAGGCACGTCATCGGTGATCACCGCCACTTCCGCTTCAAAATCCACTCCCCATTCGGTGGTGGGTAAGGCGATATCTTGTTGCGGTCCCAGAAAGTCGTCAGAGCCACCTTGGTACATCAAGGGATCATGCCAGAAACTGTCTGGGATCTCAGCGCCCCTTGCGCGTCTAACCAACTCAACATGGTTAACATAGGCACTGCCATCAGCCCATTGATAGGCTCGTGGTAAGGGCGATACACAATCTTGCTCAACAAAGGCAAAACTGCCCTCGATGTCATGGCTGCAGAGTATGTCATAAACCTCACGCAAACTCGGTGAGGTTGCTTGCCAATTGTCTAAGGCTTGTTGCATGGTCTGGGCGATGTCTGTGACCTTGACAGCTCGGCTCAGATCACGGCTCACCACGATAAGTTCTCCATCACGGCTACGGCTTTTTAAACTTGCTAATTTCATTACTACCCCTTGTTTCGCACCAGCAGATGCTTAGCCTTTTATTTGCCAACTGTTCACATAGTCAGTGTTTTCAACCCGAAACGCCGCCTCACCTATATGCAAAGCATCACGGGTGTCTAACATTACTGCCACCTCATCTGTGAAGGTTTTTGTATTGCTTTGACTCGCTTGAAATGCTTTAGGGTGAGGACCATGGGTAAAACCAGCCGGATGAAAGGTTACCATGCCTTTTTCAATATTATCGCGACTGAAGAAATTGCCGTGGTGATAAAACAGCACTTCATCGTAGTCATCATTATTGTGGTAAAACGGTACTTTCAAAGCCTGTGGGTCGCTTTCAATGGGTCTGGGCACAAACGTACAGATCACAAAACGATTGGCCACAAACGTGGTGTGTGCCGATGGCGGCAAATGATAGCGATGACTCATCAAGGGACGAATATCTCGCCAATTGAGGCGTACTACCGATAGATCACCGTGCCAACCAATGGCATCCAAAGGATTAAATGGATAGGTGATCTCCGACACCGAGTTGTGTCGTTTCACTTCTACTTGCCAAGGCGTTTCGCTCTGCTGAGCTTTGAAGGCTTCATTGAGTTCTGGTGTATCAAGCACTGCAGGATCAAAGATCGCATGGCCACCCACTAAACCTTTCTCTGGCAACTGATAACTGTCGTTGGTGGCTTCTATCATCAACAACTGCATGGGTTCGAAGGGTTCAAGACGCCACATAGTAGCGCGAGGAATGACAATATAGTCGCCTTCGTTGACACTGAGGTGACCATAGTCACAAAACAGTTGTCCCTTACCTTGGTGAATAAACAACAAATCATCACCATCAGCGTTGCGAACCAAGTTGCGCATCGCCGTGTCGCAGTGCCACAAACGATACTGACAGTGTACGTTAGCCAGAATAACCGGCGCAGACCATGGACTCTGGGTGGCCGGTTTGTATTCGGTCTTGGGCAAACGATTAAGGTCAAAGGCACGCGGACGCAGATCCCCCTGCCAATCTATCCAGCCTGTAGGTGCATGTTTGTGATGCATGTGTGTAGCGGGGCCAAAAAAGCCACTGCGTCCTATCTCTCGCTCGTAGATGCCTTCGGCAGGCAAGTCGGCATGGGCTTGGCGTGAGCTAGTACCTTGTTGACGAGGAAATTGGATCCAGTTGCGCATTTAGTGTTGCTCCACTCGCTGGGCACTGGCTTCACTGTCATCGGCGTCGCTCAGTACACCCCGTTTAATTTGATCTTGCTCAATGGATTCAAACAAGGCCTTGAAGTTCCCTTCACCAAATCCTTCATTGCCTTTACGTTGAATGATTTCAAAGAAAATCGGACCAATCACCGTATCGGTGAAAATTTGCAATAAAATACCATCTTGCATGGGGTGGCCGTCGATGAGTATTTTTAACTCACGTAACATGGCCAAGTCTTCACTGTGACCGGGTACGCGTTTGTTCACATTGTCGAAGTAAGTATCCGGGGTATCCATAAAACGTACACCGCGTTTTTTCAGGGCACGCACGGTTTCGTAGATGTCGTCACTGGCCAAGGCAATATGCTGAATACCTTCACCATTATATTGACGAATAAACTCTTCAATTTGTGATTTATCGTCAGAAGACTCATTGATGGGAATACGAATTTTGCCACACGGTGATGTCATGGCTTTGCTGACTAAGCCAGTGAGTTTTCCTTCAATATCGAAATAACGAATTTCACGGAAGTTGCCAATTCTTTCATAGAAGTTTGCCCACACCGCCATGTTGCCACGTTTGACATTGTGGGTAAGGTGGTCAAGGGTATTTAAGCCGACACCCGCTGCAGCTAACTTCTGTTGCCAGTTTGGATAAAATTTAAAATCTACATCATAGATGGAGCTATCACCGTAGCGATCGATGAAATACAAGGTACTCTCACCAATGCCATAGATGGCCGGTAAATTGAGCTCCATGGCACCTAAGTTACCAATAAACTGCTTAGCACCGTTGTTGATGGCATGTTGCAACGCTTTGGCTGCATCTTTTACGCGAAACGCCATACCACAAACACTTGGCCCTCTAAGACGCGCAAATTCTTCAGCTTGTGAAGCGGGCTCAGCGTTAACAATAAAGTGAATATCACCTTGTTTGAACAACCACACGCGTTTTGAACGATGTTGGGCGACTTCTGCAAATCCTAGGGAGGTGAACAATTCTTTGAGTTGCTCAATGCCCTTTTCATCAGCGGCGGTATATTCGACGAATTCAAACCCATCGGTCTGTAAGGGATTGGTTAGATTAACTTGACTCATAATGGCTTCTCTGTTGCGTTACTTGCGCAGTAATAGACAGCAAAACCCCTGTTATTTAAAGCCCTGCCGCAACAATGGTGAAAATCAGTAGTTCGCGGTTTTTGTAGCAAAAAGTGTACAAACGTACACTTTGCTATTTTTCATGAAGGGATGTCGCGCTTTGCTTGGCTAAACGTCAAGCACCGCGCACATGAGCGTAATTATAAATTTACACTGTGTTTGTTGATGCCATATTCCCGCAGTTTATTTGCCACGGCGGTATGACTCAATCCGAGCTTTTTAGCAAGTTGGCGGGTACTTGGAAAACTTGGATAAAGTCTGGCAAGAATATCTTTTTCGTAACGTTTTACTTCTTCGTCGAGATTGCCAGTGAAATCTTCGCCGACAAAACTGGCACTGGTGGCGCAGCTAGGCACTTGGATATGGTGCTTTTCTAACTCATTCCCTTCTAACAATGAGACCGCGCGGTAAAGGGCATTCTCCAATTGTCGCACGTTGCCGGGCCATGGGTAGACACTCAGGTAGTCTGCACATGTTTTACTGATTTTGGGGCTAGGGCGACCTAACTTTGCACTGTGTTGTTTTAGAAAACGTTCAGCCAGAGCCAAGATGTCAGCTTTACGCTCGCGCAAAGCTGGCAAGGCAATACTCAATACATTTAATCGATAATAAAGATCTTCACGAAATAAGCCTTGTTGCACCAGCTTACCGAGATCTTTTTGCGTGGTACAAATGATCCTTACATCCACTGCTTTTTCGTTGATATCACCCACGCGACGGTAGCTGCCATTTTGCAAAACACGTAACAACTTAACTTGTAACTGTGCAGACATATCAGCCACTTCATCCAAAAACAAGGTGCCACCCTGTGCTAACTCCAATAATCCTGCTTTGCTGTTCGCTTGCCCAAAAGCGCCCTCTGCGTAACCAAACAGTTCTGTTTCAGCAACATTATCTGGCAGTGAGCCACAATTGAGCACCAAAAATTTTCCCTCTGAGCGACGACTAGCCTCATGACATGCTTTGGCAACCAGCTCTTTACCTGTTCCGGTTTCGCCAAAGATAATCATAGGCCCATCTAATTGCGCCATACGCTGCGCTTCATCAATCACTTTTTTCATGATTTTGCTATTGGCTTGAATGCTTTGAAAGCTATCAACTTTGGCCTGATGAAAAACGGTTAACTGTTGGCCTAAGCGTAATTCAGACTTCAACATAAACACCGCTCCCGCTACTATTTGCGTTGCTGGGGACGAAGTGCTGTTATCAGCATTACCACTGCCTTTAACGTGACTCGTATCCGGGATCATAACCGGCAGCATATCCACCAAATAATCTTGATCCAAGAACGTGACTTTCTGACTTTGTGCACTGATTTTTTTACTTTCTAGCCACTTAACCACGTGAAAGCCTTTGATTAAGTCGGCGATATCCATACCCACGACTTCTTCTTTAGCTTTGTCGAGGTAGTTCAACGCCACTTCATTGACCAATATAATGCGACCTTTGGGATCAACCGAAAACACAGGATCAGGCAAGGTTTTTAATAAGGCTTTAAGCTGATTTTGTTCACGTTCGAGGGGCATGAAAGCCGTGGTTTTTACGTCATCAATGCCAGCGATTTTGCGAATTTTTGGCATGAGATGCTGAAAATCCGTGAATTCTAGGGTGGGAAAATTCAGGTAAATTTTACCGACTTCATCAATTTCAATGCCACGCAAATCAATGTGATGCCTAACCAGAATATCGAGCACGTCTTGGGTGATCCCCAAACGGTCCTGACAACTTATTTCCAGACGCATAATTACTCTCGCAGAGATGCAGGGGCAGAATGCCCCTAAAGGTAAGATGTAAAGATATTATTACAAAAACGTAAGCATAAACAGTATTAACGCACTGACATTCTGCGCCAGGCTAACTGGCTAGGCTTTGTTTTGGGGGAAATTTAGCTGGGTGTAAACCCATACGTTTGGCTTTAGCAACCAGACTCATGATATCTAACTCGGCTAGGGTAAATAATTCTTCAAATTGCGCCAATACAAAATAGACCGGTTGCATAATATCTATGCGATACGGTGTGCGCAGGGCCTCAATGGCATCCATTTTTTCACGTGTGCAGCTTGGATCATGCAAGGCATGCAGGGTCTCACTGGGGGAAGACAAAATTCCACCACCGTAGATGCGCAGCCCCTCAGGAGTGTTGAGTAAGCCGAACTCAATGGTAAACCAATACAATCTGGCTAAATAAGCCCGGTCTTCTTTACTGGCTTGCATACCTAGCTTGCCGTAGGTATGCGTGAAATGGGCAAATGCCGGGTTAGTCAACAAGGGACAGTGGCCAAATATTTCGTGGAAAATGTCCGGCTCCTGCAAATAGTCAAGATCACCGCGAGTACGAATAAACGTAGCGACGGGAAACTCTTTATTGGCTAATAGCGCAAAAAAACGATCAAAATTAATCAGGGATGGCACTTGGGTTACCCGCCACCCAGTAGTGGCCTGCAGTACCTCGTTAACATCATGTAACTGTGGAATACGCTCATGCGGCAGCGCTAATTTCTCCAAGCCTTGCATAAATTCATGACAGGCGCGCCCAGGCAGCACCTGCATTTGTCTGTCGACTAATGTTTTCCAAATAGCGTTTTCTTCGGCTGACCATAGGATATTGCCATGCTCATCTGGCTGATGTGATACGTACTTCGTCGCTTTTGACATAATCAATTAGGTTGATGACTTTATGTTTATAGTCTACTGACTGTCATCCAAATCTAAAGGGTGAGGCTCGTGAAGCCATGTGAATTTTATGTAAAGAAAGGATTACAAGGGTTTACACAAGCGGGCAAACCATCGGCTTTGCTTGGCTAACAAGCTTACCTTTCACCTCTTTTTGCCGCTCACTGTAAAAGCTCATCACTTAATGTATTTGGCCAGATCGTGCATGAGTTTATTGCTTAATGTCGACAGCCCTGGCGCTGGCAACGCTAACCAAGGCATTGGGCGACACGCTGCCATGGCTTTCAAACCAATACGACTGGTCATCACCCCTGCGCCGAGTCCTTGGGCTACGCGCGTGGACAACTTACCCGTGATCCCAGCGCTCAAAGCATAATTCCCAGCATCACTGACAAGTTCAGCGGCACCCGCAATTAACATGCTGCGGAAAATTTGTTTGATCAAGGCAATCCTGCCCCAGTACCCCAGCGGCACACCATATAACTCGCTGAGTTGACTCAGCATTCGCAGGTTTCGCCACAATACAATTAGCATATCCATCAAGGCAAAAGGGCTAACGGCAATCATCACCGCTGAGGCGGACGCATGTTGACCAATTAAGCTCAGCGCTTGTTGGTCTACGGCAGCAAGTACCTTGTGTTCAAACAAAGCGATAACTTCGTTATTGGTGTAATGATCATCCACACCATGTTGCCAAGTTTGCACCAACGTTTGGAATTCACTGGGCAATTGCTTGGCAACACATTGACAGTGACTCAAGCCTTCACCTATAGCGGGGGTGTTGAATAAATCAACGGAATGCTGGCGCGTTTCGCTCTGGTTTTTTAAGTGCCGCAAGGCCCGTAATTCACGGTAGATGAGTCGTGCAACACCAATCACTGCTACACCTAAGGCTATCAACCACAAAGCGCCCAACCAATTATTACTGGTATAAATCTGGGCTATCGCCAAGCCCAATTCACTCAAACTTAAGGCTCCTACCAAAGCGCCAAACAATAACCAATTGCGTCTTTTTTTGCGTTTTTTGGTGGTGTTAACCACGTCAGCAGCTTGCTCGGCCTCAGTCGCTAACTGTTGCAGCGGATCGTGGCTAATGTCTTGCTCATCGAGTTTCAAGCCTGCTTTTAGAGGCGGCAGCACGGCTTGTTGCACGTGTTGATTATCCAATACAAAGGATTTGCGCAGGGGTGGCAAATCACCCGTCAATGCAATTGGCGTGGTATTACTTGCTTGTTCACGATTCATTGCAGTTTATCCGCGAGAATAAATTCGATAATTTGATCCATTCTGATGTGCTCTATTACGTGTTTATTATGCAATGGTGGAGGAGAAAATTGAGGAAAATCAAACCCTTGCTCTTGCCAAAAACGGTCTTGTGGGCAGTGGCTGGGTACATCACCAGGAAATAAGGTCACGGATTCACCTTGTAAATTTCTGCCCTGCACGACTTGCACCCTTTCACCGTTTACTTCGGCGCTGGCATTTTTTGTAGCGCGGATGGCGGCAATTGCGGTGGATTCCGTCACTACCCCAGCAAATTGCAACTGCTGACGTGCCTCATGCAGCAGAGAATCTAACAATTTAACTAAATTAATTTGTTGGTCAGCCCCAATGTGGTCAGCCTTGCTTGCGGCAAACACCAGTTTATCAATTTTTGGGTTAAACAAACGTTGCACGATGCTCGATTTACCGTAATTAAAACTGCGCATAATCCATGTTAAGGCGAGCTGTAAGTCAGCAAAACTGTGAGCGCCAAAATTCAATGCACTGAGACAATCGACTAAAATAATTTGCCGATCAAAACGTTTAAAGTGTTGTTCATAAAACGGTGCTACTACCTTCTTTTTGTATTCCGTAAAGCGACGCTCCAGCAAGTCTAGATAGCTGCCTGCCACGGATTGTTGGCGATGACTGATATAATGATTAAGTTGTGCGTCACTGAGCGGAAAAAAGTGTAACACGGGTGCATCGTGTAATTCGCCTGGTAGCAAAAAACGCCCGGGCTGAAGCAATTGAAATCCCGCCTGCTGGCAGGCATGCAGGTATTGGGCATATTCGCCAGCAAGGGTTTGCATGACAACTTCATCGGCAGGCGCGTTGATGTCTAAGGCAGCGATTTTTTCCATCAGAGCTTGTGCAAGCACTTGGCGTTTAGGGCTGAGCATTTCACGTTGACATTGTTCACACCACTGAGCATAACTCATGCTTAATAAGGGTAAATCGAGCAGCCACTCGCCGGGATAATCAGTGATATCTAAAATGAGCTGGGCATCCGCCATCAGTAGCTTACTGAGTCCTCGCTTTTTATGATAACGAATGATTAAACGCACCTGCGAAATACCAGAAGTAGACTGCGGCCATTGCGCGGGTTCTTTGGCTAAATCACGCAAGGCATCCTCGTAAGCGAAACGTTTGGTGGTGAGATCTTCCTGCACGGCACGTTTAACGCCGATTATGCGTTGTTCACGCACCACCGACAAAAAAGGTAAAGTTGCCTCACCATTACTTTCTAACAATTGATTTAATAAAGATGTAATAAAAGCCGTTTTGCCACTTTTACTTAAACCCGTCACGGCGAGTTTTAGATGTTTGTCACTTAACCTAGCCCCGGCAAGCTCTAAACTAGATTTCGCTTTATTTAATAAACGCCGAGCTTGAGCTGACTTTTCTGCAGGCATGTTATCCATCTTTAGGTTGAACTAGGTTGCACACATAAACAGGGGGATTAAACAAAAAAAGCAGAAAATCATCTGCTTTTTTCTGTTTCATCAATACTAGCGTTACAACTGGTTTATTTCTCGGTTTAACTGAAATTCAGCAGAGGTAACGTAGCTTTCCACTTTGCGTAAACGCGATTCATTTTTGGCGAAGCGTTGTTGAATATCAAAAAAAGCTTGTTTGGGTGGCTCGCCAGCCTGCCAAATCTTAGACTTCACCACCACTTTGTCTTCTTCAGGCGTATTGTGCCAGCCTTTGCCATGTTTTTTGAATGAAGTCTGAAACGGCACATCGCGGTTGGCTTTAGGCACTGCGTCTTTCTTTTCTAAGATAAACCAGGCGGCTACATAACTGACCAATACAAATGTACCGGCGGTGAGAAAGAATGCGCTGACAAAAATGATTCTGACTAACCACAACTCCATGCCAAAGTAGTCGGCAAGTCCGGCGCAGACGCCGGCAATTTTGCCTTTTTCTGGATCACGATATAAGTCTTTGTGGGTCTTCATACTTTGTTTCTCCACTGTGGTGCCTCAGCATCCAAAATAGATTCCAAGGTATTGATCCGGTCAGCCATTTTTTCTGCTCGGTCTGCCAGTTCCTGCAACGTAAGGTACTCTTCCCTGGTGAGGCCCTGATTCATTTGTTTTTTGCTGCGATAATGCATAATCAACCAAATCGGGGCCACAAAGATCATGAAAATGATGATTGGCGCAACAACAATTGCAATGATACCTTCCACGATTTATCTCCTTTTTCCGTTGAGTTTGTTACTTTTTAGTTGCCGGTGTTTTAGCTTGCATTTTTTTCTTTAATGCAGCTAATTCATTTTCAATTTCTTGACCAGACTCCAATTCAGCAAACTCATCCGCTAGGGTTTTCTTACCTAGGTCATAAGCATCCACTTGTGACTCCAAGTCATCAATTTTGCGTTCATATTGCTCAAAACGTCCCATTGCCGCATCAACTTTGGTACTGTCCAGAGTGCGTTTTACTTCTAACCGTGAACTCACCGTTTTCTGGCGCATGATGATCGCTTTTTGGCGAGTTTTTGCATCGGCAAGTTTGTCTTGTAACTGCCCTACTTCACTCTGTAACTTCCCAATTTGTTCTTCAACCAACTTCAGTTCGTTGACCAATACATTGGCATGGTCATCACATTTTTTCTTTTCTTGCAACGCGGCTCTTGCTAGGTCTTCACGATCTTTGCTAATGGCCAATTCGGCTTTGGCTTTCCAATCCAAGGCTTCCGCTTGCAATTTACTAATTTGATTGGCAATTTCCTTTTTGTTTGCCAAGGTTTTAGCCGAAGCAGACCGCACTTCAACTAATGTGTCTTCCATTTCTTGGATAATCAAACGTACCATTTTTTCTGGATCTTCAGCTTTATCCAAAATGGCATTAATATTTGAGTTCACTATGTCGCTGAAACGAGAGAAGATACCCATCACTATTACCTCTTTGTTGATTAAAAGTTAAATACTATTACTTAACCGATTGACTGCATAATCATATTCAATTTGCAGGCCAATCCTGAAAATCAACTAAACACATGATTTTAAAGAAAAAATATTTACATCAGATTATGAGCTCTCTACAATAACTTAAATCTGCGCTATTTTTTAGCCATTCCGACCACTTTTTGAGGACATTAATGAGTCGCTTTCGCCAACAAGATAATTTGTTAGGGCAATCCAATAGTTTTTTAGAGGTTCTTGAGCAGATATCGCAAATTGCGCCGCTAAATAAACCTGTACTCATTATTGGTGAACGAGGCACCGGCAAAGAGCTAGTAGCTGCACGTTTGCATTTTTTATCAAAACGTTGGGAACAAACCTATTTAAAACTCAACTGTGCCGCACTAAACGAAAGTTTGTTAGAAAGTGAACTGTTTGGTTACGAGGCAGGGGCTTTCACTGGTGCTGCCAAACGCCGCGAGGGGCGATTTGAAACCGCCAACAACGGCACCTTGTTTCTTGATGAATTGGCCAATACCTCAGGCATGATCCAAGAAAAGCTGCTACGGGTGATTGAATACGGTGAATTTGAACGGGTCGGTGGTTCACGCAGTATCAAAGTGGACGTACGTATTGTGGCGGCCACCAATGAAGACTTGCCGAGTTTAGCTGAGTCGGGGGAATTTCGCGCCGATTTGCTCGACCGCTTGGCCTTTGATGTCATTACCCTGCCACCATTACGGGAACGCAAGGAAGACATCATGATGTTAGCGGAAACGTTTGCCATCAATATGGCGCGTGAGCTGGAAATGGAACTGTTTAGCGGTTTCACTGAAAAAGCCAAACGTGCCCTGCTTGAATATCATTGGCCGGGGAATATTCGAGAACTGAAGAATGTGGTGGAGCGTGCTGTATATCGCAGCAACAACCCCGACCTCCCGGTGCACAATATTGTACTTGATCCTTTCGAATCGGTTTTTCGACCCACAAAAAGAGTAAAAACTCACGACAGGATCAGTCCTGCGCAGTCGCAAGTAAGCCCCATACCAACAGAGTCCAATGCGCTCAGTAAAGTAGAAACAACGATCACTGCTCCTGCTCCAACAAATAAAGATTTTGCTTTTCCCGTGGATTTGAAACAGTTATCGCAAGACTTCGAAATTGATTTAATTAATCAAGCACTGGCAGATAGCCATTTCAATCAAAAGAAAACAGCGGAAAAATTGGGACTGACTTATCATCAACTGCGGGGTTATCTAAAAAAATATAACCTCTTAGATGGTAATGATGAGGAAGTGAACTAAACCGTGATGAACAAAATGAGCAGAGTAAACCCCGCTATGTATGCATCGGTGATGCGCTGTTCAGTGATGTTGATGTGTTTTAATTTAACGGCGTGTGATGGTTTAATTACATCAAAACCCAACCCATCTGGCATTGTCTATTGTTCTGAAGGCAGCCCTACCGGCTTTAATCCTCAGCTTGATACCTCTGGCACCACCGTTGATGCCTCATCCCACCAAGTTTATGACCGCTTATTAGATTTTGATCCCTTGAGTGGCAACGTATTACTTGGCTTAGCCAGCAGTTGGGAGATCAGTGAAGACGGGCTGCGTTACACCTTTCAGTTGCGTAAAAATGTTGAATTTCACCATACCGCGTATTTCACCCCTAGCCGTGAATTTAACGCTGAAGATGTGATTTTTAGTTTTGATCGTTGGCGACTGCTTGATCACCCTTATCATTTTGTTTCTGGCGGCGCCTATCCTTATGTTGATAGTTTATCGTTAGATAAGTTGATTGTGAGTATCAACCGGATCAATGATTATCGTGTTGAGTTTATTTTAAACAAACCTCAAAGCTCTTTTCTGGCTAATTTAGCCACCGACTTTGCGGTCATCTTATCCGCCGAATACGGCGAAAAACTACTAGAAAGCCATCAACAAGAGCGCATTGATAATTTTCCTGTAGGCACCGGCCCTTATAAATTTGTCAGTTTTCGTCAAGACAGTTATGTCAGGTATGTTCGTAATGACAACTATTGGCAACCCCTTCGCCTGACTGAAAAACTTATTTTTGATATTACCCCCTCCAGTTCCTTACGTTTCGCCAAACTTATCACCGGCGAATGTGACGCCATCGGGCTGCCAGCGCACAGCGAACTAGATATTATTCGCCAATCAAAAGGTTTAGTGTTGGACGAAAAACCTGGACTGAATGTCGGTTTTTGGGCCTTCAATACCGCTAAACCGCCCTTTGACAAAGCCGAAGTGCGACGCGCATTAGCCATGGCGGTTGATAAAAACGCGTTAATAGAAGCGATTTATTTTGACAGCGCCGTACCAGCCAAAAATATTGTGCCCCCCACCTCTTGGGCGTTTCAAGCAGAACAGAAAGGCATAAGTTACAATCCCTCTGGTGCAAAAAAATTACTCACCGACAATGGCATAAAACCCGGTTTTACCATGGAAATATGGGCCATGCCGGTGGAACGCGCTTACAATCCTAATGCGATTAAAATGGCAGAACTGATTCAGGGATACTTGCAAGCAGTGGGAGTCAAAGTTGATATCGTGAGTTTTGAATGGTCAACGTTTAGAGAACGTCTTAAACAGGGTATTCACGATTCGGTTTTAATTGGCTGGTCGGCTGATAATGGCGACCCAGACAATTTTTACCGACCTTTACTGTCATGTGGAGCGATTAAGTCAGGTACCAATCGTGCTTTTTGGTGTTCACCTGAATATGACGTATTGATCAATCAGGCTCTGCAATTTACCAGTATCGAAGATCGTCAATATTTCTACTTTAAAGCCAATGATTTGATTGCCGAGCAAGTGCCCTTGCTGCCCATTGCTCATGCGTCTAAATACCAAGCCTTTCGCAGTGAATTAAAGGGCTTTGAAATTAATGCACTTGGCGGTGTCAAATTTGCTGGCGTGGTGAAAGACTGATGAATAAGGTGCTGTTGCGCTACACCAATCTGGTCGTACTGACGCTGTTAGTGTTAAGCTTTTTTTCCTTTATGTTGGCTTATCTATTTCCAGGCGATGTCCTCGCCAATCTGTCGGGGGTGCAACAGCACGACCCGGCAAACCTCGAGCAATTAAAGGCTCGCTATCAATTAGACAGTAATATTTTTGTGCAATATTGGTACTACTTGATGGATCTGTACCGCGGCGACTGGGGCCAAAGTTTTAGTTCTGGTTTACCCTTGTATGAAGAAGTGGCACGCACCCTGCCAGCCAGTATTGAGCTCAGTACTTATGCCTTGTTAGTTTCCTTTGCTGTTGGCTTACCCTTGGGTTTTATTGCTGGTTTGCGCCACCACCGCAATACAGATTATGCCCTGCTGTCAATGAGTGTTTTGGGTTATTCCATCCCAGTGTTTTGGCTAGCCATGATACTGATCCTAACCTTTGCTCTACAACTTGGTTGGTTTCCTTTGTCTGGACGTATCAGTTTGTTGTATGAGATCCCACGAGTGAGTGGTTTTATTCTCTTAGATATAGTGTGGTCCGATGTGAGCAATAAATCGGAAGTATTATTGGATGCCTTTCGTCATCTGATCCTGCCGACTTTATCCATTGCTGCGTTTACCACCACAGTCATTCTACGAATTACTCGCCGCTCAGTGATTGAAACCATGAACAGTGACTATATTCAGGCGGCGTATGCACGAGGCCTAAATGCGCGCCAAGTATTGTTTCGCCATGGGATCAGAAATGCCATCATGCCGATACTGCCGCTGTTGGCGATGCAATTTACGACCTTGTTGACCAATGCCATGATAGTGGAAGTGATTTTTTCGTGGCCTGGCATTGGCAATTGGTTAATCCAAGCCATTTATCAGCGCGATTTCCCAGCTATTCGTGTGGGTATGCTCGCGGTATCCGCTTTAGTGGTTATTTTTACCATGACCATCGATCTTGGTATTCGCTTAATTGATCCTAAAAAGAGCAAGGTGGAACGTGTCGCGATTTAATCTTTATCAAGAAGAATTCCATCCCTCGCCGCTTCAACATACGTGGTTGGAGTTCAGAGAAAACCATATTGCCGTAGTGGGTTTGTTGTGTTTTCTCTTTTTTGTGATTGTGATTGTGTTGTGTCCTATCTTGGCACCCTATAACCCGCTCACCCAGAATATTGATGCGATTCTTATTCCCCCTGCCTGGGATGATAATGGCGGCATAATGAATTTATTTGGCACTGATGCCTTAGGTCGCGATTTATTGTCGCGGGTGATGTATGGCTGTCGTATGACCTTTGGGATTAGTATCTTATTGGTGCTGGTGGCCATGATTATCGGTGTGACTTTAGGCGCCATTGCCGGCATGAGCAAAGGGGTGCGCTCAAGTGTGGTGAATCACACCTTGGACTCAGTGATGGCCATCCCCACCTTGCTGATTGCCATCATTATTATTGCCATTGTAGGCACCGGTTTGGTCAATAGTATGTGGGCCATCGTCCTGGCTCTTACTCCTCAATTTATCCATCACACCCGAGACTTTGTTAAACAAGAACGAAAAAAAGAATATGTGATGGCAGCCAAGTTGGATGGTGCTACACCATTGCAGATTGTCACTCGTTCGATTTTACCTAACATGGGCGAAATATTGGTGGTGCAAGGCACCCTCGCCTTGTCAATTGCCATACTCGATATTAGTGCGCTAGGTTTCCTTAATTTAGGAGCACAACCCCCTTCTCCAGAGCTGGGCACCATGTTGTCTGAGGGCATAGAAGTGGCATACATCGCCCCTTGGAGTATTGCCTTACCGGGTTTTGCTATATTCTTAATGATGATATCCATCAACTTAGTGGGTGACGGCTTGCGTTCTGCTTTACGAAACAGGTTATTGCACTGATGAACCTTTTGGATATCAAAAATCTCACCCTTGAGATCGATGTCGCTGGGCAATGGGTCAAAGCCTTAGATAAAGTGAATTTAGTCATTTTTGAAGGGCAGATTCATGCTTTGGTGGGTGAATCGGGTTCCGGTAAAAGCTTGATTGTTAAAGCCATCGTGGGTGCCTTACCACAACGTTGGCGGATAACGGCAGACCGCATGACGTGGCGAGGTCAGAACTTACTCACCATGTCGGCAAGCGCTCGGCGAGATTTAATCCGCAACGATATCTCGGTTATTTTTCAAAACCCAAAAGGCTCCCTTGATCCCCTGTTAACTTTGGGGGAACAATTAAAAGAAATCATCCCCGACAGCAGCTGCGAAGCCAAGTGGTTCTGGCCCAGCCGTTCTGAAAAACAACGCTTAGCGATTGAGTTGTTGCACCGAGTGGGCATCAAAGATCATGATTTGTGCATGCGCAGTTATCCCCATCAAATATCCAATGATGTGTGTCAAAAATTCATGATCGCTATGGCCTTGGCGTCTGAGCCTAAGTTAATCATTGCCGATGACCCTACCCGAGGCATGGAAATAACGGCCAAGTCGCAAATATTAAAGCTGTTGACCCGCGTTAATCAGGTCAGAAAACTCAGTATTTTGTTTGTTAGTCATGACTTATTGGCGATTTCCAGTATGGCCCATTACATGACCGTATTGTACTGCGGGCAGAGTGTGGAAAGCGGCAATATGTTGCAGCTTAAAAAACGAGCTCTGCACCCTTACACTCAAGCATTGCTCGATAGTGCTCCTAGCTTTCGTAAGGATCTGCCGCCTAAATCTACCCTTAGCTCATTGGACGGCACCATCCCTACTTTGCAACATTTGCCCACAGGTTGCCGTTTAGGTCCGCGCTGCCCTCGGGCGAGGCGCGAATGTGTGGTGGTTCCTGCGGTGCGGCGTGTGCATGAACACTATTACAGTTGTCATTTTCCACTACATTGGGACAAAATATGACCGATTTACTTAGCGTAGAAAATTTGGCTTTTTATAACCGCAATAGAAAACAAGGCTGGTTTAAAGCCCCCACGGATTTTGAACTGGGCCCCGTTAGTTTCACTCTAAAAGCGGGAGAAACTTTGGCCATTGTTGGCGGCAATAGTTCGGGTAAATCTTTTTTAGCCAAATTATTGGTGGGGCTTGAAAGCCCCCAAAGTGGTCAGATCCTGTTAAATGGTGAGCCGCTTACCAAGGCGAATCAACGCCAGCGCTGCCTCAACGTAAGAATGATTTTTCAAAACAGCAATGAGTCTCTGAATCCCGGCATTACTTTAGGCTCGATTTTAGATGAACCATTGCGTTTGAATACCGATCTTAGCCCAGCACAGCGCTTGGTTAAGATAGAACAAACACTGGTGCAAGTAGGTCTCATGCCGGAACACCAGTTTTTCTATCGGCACATGTTATCTGACGGTCAACGTCAGCGGGTTGCACTCGCGCGGGCGCTTATCTTAAACCCACAAGTGTTGGTGGCAGATGAGCCCTTTGCGGCACTCGACCCTTCGGTACGCTCACAAATCGTAAATTTGTTGATGAAAATTCAACGTGAGTTGGGCTTGGGTTTTATTTTTATCTCACACAATTTGGGCATTGTGCGCCATGTCAGCGACAAAATAATTGTGATGCGCCGTGGGCAAATTATTGAAACGGGCAAAACCGAAGTCATCTTTACCTGGCCCAAAGAAGAATACACCCAGAAACTTGTGCATTCTCATCAGGCTTTGATCAATCGACAAAATACCTAAGTAGTAATCTAGCCGACTAAGGCGAGTAAAATCCCTGCCGCTACTGCAGACCCTAAAACACCTGCTACATTTGGCCCCATAGCATGCATCAGCAAGAAATTATGATGATTGGCAGCTAAGCCTACCTTGTTAACAACGCGCGCCGCCATAGGCACCGCAGACACACCTGCAGCACCGATTAAAGGATTGATGGCTTGGGAGCTCATCTTGCCCATTAGCTTTGCCATTAACACCCCTGCTGCTGTGCCAATTGAAAAGGCTATGGCACCAAGGGCGAGTATGCCCAACGTTTCATGGGTGAGAAAATTATCCGCTGATAATTTAGATCCCACAGCCAAACCAAGAAAGATGGTGACAATATTGATCAGTTCGTTTTGCGCACTATTGCTCAAGCGATCTACCACCCCAGATTCTTTCATCAAATTACCCAGACAAAACATGCCCACCAAGGGTGTGGCACTGGGTAATAATAAAATGGTTAGGAGCAATACAGCCAAAGGGAAGACGATTTTTTCGCGTTTACTGACTTGACGTAATTGCGCCATTTCAATTCTACGCTCTGCTTCTGTGGTTAACAGCCGCATGATGGGTGGCTGAATAATCGGCACAAGGGTCATATAGGAGTATGCGGCAACTGCAATCGCGCCGAGTAAATCTGGAGCCAATCTTGATGCCAAGAAAATGGTGGTCGGCCCGTCCGCTCCGCCGATGATGGCAATCGCGGCGGCATCCTGTAAACTAAATTCAAAACCCGGCACAAAATTTAGGGCAATCGCGCCAAAGAGGGTGCCAAATATACCAAACTGGGCGGCAGCGCCGAGCAGTAACATTCTTGGATTAGCAATGAGTGCACTAAAGTCTGTCATGGCCCCTACCCCCATAAAAATTAATAGGGGAAAGACACCTGTTTCAATGCCTACATGATAAATGTAATACAACAAACCGCCGGGTTCGCTGAACCCAGCCAAAGGGATATGAGTGAGAATGGCACCAAAACCAATGGGTAAAAGCAACAGTGGCTCAAACTTTTTGACGATAGCCAGATACAGCAGAAGACTCCCCACCGCCATCATGATCAATTGCTCGACGGTGAAGTGTGCAATGGCCGTGCTATCCCAGAGTAATAAAAACTTTTCCATCGTTGAGCTTCCTAGCGAAACGTGAACAAAGACTGGCCGGCTTGCACCACATCGCCTTCTTTAACATCAATGGACAGCACGCTACCTGAGCTGTTTGCACGGATTTCGGTCTCCATTTTCATGGCTTCCATGATCACCACAACTTGTCCTTCACTAACCTTATCACCGACCTTGAGCAATACTTTGAAAATACTCCCCGATAGAGGACATGGCATAGATTGTCCTGCACTTTGCGTAGTATGGCTCAATGCAGCACTGCTGGCTTGCGTGGTTGGGGCGATATGCGTCAGCTCACCATCGGGGGCCACTTCAACCTGAAACAGTTGACCATTAACTCTAACGGCATATACGGCAGCGCCACTGGCTTTTGTGGGCTTTTGCAAGGTTGCTTGACTAGCGTCTGACGATGCACCTTGTGCAAGTGTGCTAGGTGCCCTCTCAAAAGCGTCGGGATTATGGCGATTTTGCAAAAATTTCAGGCCAACTTGCGGAAACAAAGCATAAGTGAGCACATCGTCTTCTGTGTTTTCAGCCAAGGTAATGGCGTGCTGTTTGCTTAGCCCTTGCAGTTCAGCGCTTAATGTTTGCATCTCTGCTGCCAACAGATCTGCCGGTCGACATGTAATCGCCTCTGCTCCAGCTAACACGCGTTGTTGCAATGCACTATTCACCGGTGCTGCCGTGGCACCGTATTCCCCTTTCAGCACGCCTGTGGTTTCTTTGGTAATCGTTTTATAGCGCTCATTGGCCAGTACATTGAGCACCGACTGGGTACCAACTATCTGCGACGTAGGCGTAACCAAGGGAATAAAACCGAGATCCTTACGTACTTTGGGGATTTCCTTAAGCACATCATCAAGTCGGTCTAAAGCAGTTTGCTCCTTCAATTGACTTTCCATATTGGTCAGCATGCCGCCGGGTACCTGCGCCGCCAAAATTCGTGCATCAATGCCTTTCAAACTACCTTCATATTGCGCGTATTTAAGACGGATCTCACGAAAATAGGTAGCAATCTCTTCCATCAGTGTTAAATCAAGCCCTGTATCGCGAGGGGTATCTTCTACCATGGCCACAATGGTTTCCGTCGCGGTATGACCGTAAGTCATGCTCATGGACGATATAGAGGTATCCAACATATCAATACCGGCGTCAATCGCCTTCTGGTAGGTCGCCGTACTTAAGCCTGTTGTAGCATGACATTGCATGGCTAGCGGCACGTCAACGCTCTCTTTAAGACGGATTACCAATTCTTCACAGACGTAGGGTTTAAGTAAACCCGCCATGTCTTTAATACAAATGGAGTGCACACCGAGGTCCTGAAGGCGTTTGGCCATATCTAACCATGTTTACAGGTTATGCACCGGAGAAACCGTGTACGCGAGGGTGCCTTGTGCATGGGCGCCCTGTTTGATGGTGGCTTTTATCGCTGTTTGTAAATTGCGTACATCATTCATTGCATCAAAAATACGAAACACATCCACCCCGTTTTGGTGGGCACGTTCAACAAATTTTTCCACCACATCATCCGCATAGTGGCGATATCCCAATAAATTCTGGCCACGTAACAACATTTGTTGTTTGGTCTTAGGCATGGCTTGTTTGAGGGCACGAATTCGCTCCCATGGGTCTTCACCAAGATAGCGGATGCAGGCATCAAAGGTCGCACCTCCCCACGTCTCAAGGGACCAATAGCCAACGTTGTCAAGTTTAGCGGCAATGGGCAACATATTAGCTAGGCGTAAACGTGTAGCGAGAAGGCTCTGATGCGCGTCGCGTAACACCACATCGGTAATGGCTAAGGGTTTTGACATAAATAAAATCTCAGAGTTTCAAAGCTAGTGGGTTTAGCGATATTGATGGATGGCGGCTGTGATGGCGACAACAATGGAGGTCGATTCGTTTACAGGCAACGAGTCGGTGGTTGGTTTGACTGCCATGGTTGTCGCTGAGTTGGATACAAGCGACACTGGCCACTTTTTGTCAAGCCTCTCGACAAGCTTGATGGTCAGGATCATCAAGGCTAAAAAGCCGTAAACCACGGTCATTCCCACCAATAACAAGTACGCGGCTTCTGCTAACACACTGCTCACTGCCATCCTCAGTCTTCCTAAATGAATAATTATGACATAGTTAGTACCATGCAAAATACGTTATTTCAATAAAAAACAGAGAGATAAAGGTCAAACGCGATGAAATTAAATGCATATTTTATGCATTTTTATCCAACACAAAATTAAGTCAGAAAGGTCAATGAAAATCGAGGTATAAATTGGCACACTGAGCAGATACACAGTGTGATACGGCAGAATAAATACGTGTAGAAAGAGGATAATAAGCAGGCAGTAAAAAGAAATGGCGCGTGTGGAAGGATTCGAACCTCCGACCGCCTGGTTCGTAGCCAGGTACTCTATCCAGCTGAGCTACACACGCGTTGCTCTATAAATCAGGTAGTAAAGTTGAAATGGCGCGTGTGGAAGGATTCGAACCTCCGACCGCCTGGTTCGTAGCCAGGTACTCTATCCAGCTGAGCTACACACGCGTATTTCAATTACATTTACTACATCACATTTATGGCGGAGAGGGAGGGATTCGAACCCTCGATAGGGCTATAAACCCTATACTCCCTTAGCAGGGGAGCGCCTTCAGCCACTCGGCCACCTCTCCTAAATGTGGAGCGGAAGTTTACTGATCCCCAATCGTAAGTCAAACATTTTTTATTAAGTTTGACACTGCTTGCTGGCATTTTGAACGATACCTTGCATTTTGTATTTTTATCGCGCAAATCAGCCCGACACTTTGCGCAATTTTCTACAAAAATCGCTTTACCAAGCGTCAATAAAAAAAGCTGGACCAGCCAGCTTTTTTTGAACTTGTTTTTCAACAAATTAACGTGCAATCTGTAAAAAATTAGTCGTCTTGCTCAGTTGAACGTTCATGAGAACCCGACTGGCCATTTTTTTCTGCTTGAATGCGCATATAAATTTCTTCACGATGCACAGACACTTCTTTTGGTGCATTCACACCAATTCGAACTTGATTACCTTTTACACCCAGAACAGTCACGGTGACATCATCACCAACCATTAAAGTTTCACCCACACGACGAGTTAAAATTAGCATTCTATTGCTCCTTCTCCGTTATTCACTAGTTTGAGTCCCTTTTTAACAGTAGTGGAATTATTCTGTACGACCAGAATATTTCACTGTCGGTTACTCCTTATTTTTGTTGTCACTGCAAAAATTAACCGAAAATTTAATTGATTGGCCTTACAAAACCTTAGATAACCAACTATCAACCGAGTTCAAGGCGCTATCTAGATTTTCAGGCTGAGTGCCTCCAGCCTGTGCCATATCGGGTCGACCGCCGCCCTTTCCACCTACCTGTTGAGCGATGAAATTCACCAATTCACCGGCCTTAACCTTGTTGCTTAAGTCTTTGGTCACGCCCACAATCAAGCTTACTTTTTGGCTTTCAGCCACGGCTAATACAATAATCGCACTTTGCAGTTGATTTTTTAGGTCATCAACCATGGCGCGTAAGGCTTGTGCTTCAACACCATCTAATTTGACACACAACAGCTTATGACCGTTGACGTCTTTTACCTGACTCAACAAATCATTGCCTTTGCTGCTAGCTGCCTGCTGCTTAAGCTTAAGCAACTCTTTTTCTTGGGCTTTGGTTTGCTCCAATATTTGACTGATACGCGCAGCAATTTGGTTAGGTTCAGTTTTCAATAAGTTGGCCAATTGGCTCAGTTCATGCGTTTGACGCTGCACCAATTCAAGAGCAGCCGCTCCGGTTACCGCTTCTATCCGTCTAACGCCTGCTGCAATGCCACTTTCAGCGACTATTTTGAAAAGTCCAATGTCACCGGTACTAGCAACGTGAGTGCCGCCACAAAGCTCCATAGAGAACGCTCCCATGGCTACCACACGCACATCATCATCGTATTTCTCACCAAACAAGGCCATGGCGCCAGCAGCCTTGGCTTCATCTAATGCCATGACTTTTGTATGCAAGCCATGGTTAGCACGAACTTGTTCATTCACTAAGGTTTCGACTTCGGTAAGTTGTGTTTTGCTCATTGCTTCAAAATGGGCAAAGTCAAACCGTAAGCGTTCTGCCGTGACCAAAGAACCTTTTTGATTAACATGTTCACCCAAGACTTTTTTGAGGGCTGCATGCAACAAATGCGTGGCGCTGTGGTTCAATTTGATTGCGTCTCGTCGCGCAACGTCAAATTTCGCTTCGACTGTGTCACCTAGGGCAAAACGCCCTTGCATTTTGCCCTTGTGAGCGATGGCATGAGCAAGCTTAACTGTATCAGTCACGGTAAACGTGCCGTGCTCACCAACGAGTGAACCCGTGTCACCAATTTGTCCGCCAGACTCTGCATAAAAAGGGCTTCTATCGAGAATAACTACTGCAGTGTCGCCGTCAGCGATGCTTTGCACACTCTGGTTTTGAGTAAACAATTCAATCACCTTGGCGCGACCTATGACTGAGTCATAACCAATAAAGTCAGACTTCTGCTCAGATTTGAGTTGGTCATTGTAGTCTGTATCGAATTGACTGGCTTGCTGTGCGCGTTTTCGTTGTTCCGCCATGGCGGCAGCAAATCCGACTTCATCAATACTCAATCCCCGCTCACGGGCAACATCATTGGTTAAATCGGCTGGAAAACCATAGGTGTCATACAGTTTAAACACCACGGAACCTGGAATAACGGTGCCAGACAACTGAGCTAATTCATCATTTAAGATGGCCATGCCACGTTCTAAAGTCCGCGAAAATTGCTCTTCTTCGGTTTTCAACACCTTTTCGATAATACTTTGATTTTGAATTAACTCTGGGTAAGCCGATCCCATTTGTTTAACCAGCTCGGCAACCAGGCGATAAAAAAACAAACTGCTAGCACCTAGCTTATTACCGTGACGTACCGCGCGACGAATAATCCGCCGTAATACGTAACCACGCCCTTCATTCGATGGCACCACGCCATCACAAATCAGAAAGCCACAAGAACGAATATGGTCGGCAATTACCCGTAACGATTTGTCTTGTAATTCCGTTGTGCCCACTACCTGTGCAGCAGATTCAATTAATTGCGTAAAAATATCTATTTCGTAGTTGCTGTGCACATGCTGCATGATCGCCGAAATGCGCTCTAAGCCCATGCCTGTGTCGATTGATGGCTTCGGTAAAGGCAACATTGTCCCGTCACTTTGACGGTTAAATTGCATGAATACTAGGTTCCAAATTTCAATGAATCGGTCACCATCTTCTTCAGGAGATCCTGGTGGCCCCCCCCAAATATGTTCGCCGTGATCATAAAATATTTCCGAACAGGGCCCACATGGTCCTGTATCACCCATTGACCAGAAATTGTCTGATGTGGCAATACGGATAATTTTTTCTTTGGGTACACCAATTTCATTGGCCCAAATGTCAAAGGCTTCATCGTCTTCTGCGTAAACGGTTACCAGCAGTTTTTCTTTGGGTAACTTGAGGGTTTCGGTCAAAAACTCCCAAGCAAAACGGATAGCGTCATGTTTGAAATAATCACCAAAGCTAAAATTACCGAGCATTTCGAAAAAGGTGTGATGTCTTGCGGTATAACCAACATTTTCAAGATCATTGTGTTTACCACCCGCTCTTACACAACGCTGCGACGACACTGCTCGCACATAATTGCGTTTTTCATTGCCAAGAAAGACATCTTTAAATTGATTCATTCCAGCATTGGTAAACAACAAGGTGGGATCATCACCAGGCACCAGCGATGAACTGCTGACGATTTCGTGGCCATTAGAAGCAAAATATTTTAGAAATGCGCCGCGAATATCGGCGGTGGTCATACTCATTTACAATCCTGACAAGTGCATAGTTCAATTGGGTTAAAAGGCTTACCCGGCGTGCTGAGCTGATGCCTAGACACGGCGTTGGAGGGCATAACAGTATCATGTTTCAGGGCGCGTTGTTAAGGCCTTAATTCACTGCTTAATGTTTTGAATTGCATAGCGAATTTGTTCCGACGAAAAGCCTCGTTGCGCCATAAACCGATAAAGCTTTTGCTGATCTTTAAGAGAGGGCAGCAGCTGTCCTTTGGTTTTTTTCTGCGCCACCGCTAACGCTTGTTCAAACCAATCTATTTGCATAGCGTCAAGCAGCGTTTGCACTAAATCTTCGGGCAATTTGTGTGAGGCACACTCTTGGCGCAAAGCGAGCTCTCCCTGCCCCTTTTGCACACGGCTACGCAATAACATTTCGGCAAAACGATGGTCACTTTGAATATCTGCGTCGGCAAATTTTTCGATCCATTCTATGCACGTTTGAGTATCGAATTGACGCTGTTGTAATTTTATCAGCAGTTCATGACGGCTATGTTCACGGCTAGCTAGCAAACGTGTAATGGTATACTTTATAGTCTGGGGATCACTCGGGTCATTTATCATCATTTTAGTTGTTCATATATTCAGAGAGATTCGCTAATTTGAAAGACGCTTACAGTCATCAGTTTGTGCACAGTATCGAGCAAATCGGCCGAGACACCTGGCAAGCTTGCGCGGCGTTTGCGAGCCCCCTGTGCCAATATTCTTTTCTGCATGCCATTGAAGCCTCAGGTTCAGTGGGCGCAAACACTGGATGGTCCCCTTCGCACTTGATCATATTCCAACACAAACGACCTGTTGCCATCTTACCACTATACAAAAAAACCCACAGCTACGGTGAGTACGTATTCGATTTTGCTTGGGCAAATACCTATCGCCAGTATGGTCTGAACTATTATCCCAAACTGATATGCGCCATTCCCTTTACTCCGGTGACGGGTCCGCGAATTCTCAGTGTGCGGCAAGACCTGAGTGCTATCGTAGCTTATGCTTGTAAAATTTTGGATGAGAAGTTGATTGCTGAGGGTCTATCATCCATGCATTGGCTGTTTGTGGATAACCCCCTTAGTGAGTTGCTTCAGGCACAACAACAATTGATGCGTTTATCTGTGCAATTCCAATGGTACAACCGTAATTACACTAGTTTTGACGAATTTTTGCTCGGTTTGAATGCTAGGAAGCGCAAAAGCATTCGCGCGGAACGCAGGAAAGTTGACAACCAAGGCATCGTTATTAAACGCATGCATGGCGCAGCGATAATGGCAGACGACATGGACTTTTTTTACCAATGTTATCAGCAAACGTATCTTAAACGCAGTGGCCACCAAGGTTATCTAAACCAAGCTTTTTTCACGCAACTGCTCTCAAGCATGAGCGATAATTTACTATTAGTGTTGGCCTATCGAGATAATTGTCCGCTGGCTGGTGCGCTGTTTCTATATGACCAACATCAGCTTAATGGTCGTTATTGGGGGGCAATTGAAGACATAGATCAACTGCATTTTGAATGTTGTTACTACCAAGGAATTGAGTTTTGTATTGAGCAAAACATAAGCTGTTTCAATCCCGGCACCCAAGGAGAACATAAAATTCTGCGCGGTTTTGAACCCACATATTGCTATTCCAACCATCATCTCAAAGAATTAGCCTTTCATGATGCTGTTTCACGTTTTATTGACAGCGAAACGCCAGAAATTCAGGCGTATAAACAAGATGCAGACAAACTGCTGCCGTTTAGAAAAAGCAGTGGTGAGGAAAGTGACGATTAGCTTGACTTGCGTTTTACGGTTAAAGGATTGCTAAGACTAAACCTTATGCCAAATCAGGCATAGATTATTAGCCGGCATGGCCATTTTAGCCGTGAGGGCTAAGCCTTTAGCCCACCCTTTTAGGGTGTCAACATCTTGTACCCCACCGTATCCTCGTTCACGTAAACTTTGATCAAAATCACGGTTACTTTGACTAGAAAACTCACCACCTTGACGAAACGGTCCGTATTGGCAAAACACACCGCCGATAGGCAAGTGTTGTTGCACCAATTCCATCATTAATTTGACTTCATGGTTTTGCATAATGTGGGTGGTATTGGCGGTATAAATGGCATCCACATCGAGGTTTGGCCAAGGATCGAGACCCAGCATCAAACGACATGGAGCGATTAAATTGGCGGCAGGAAATTCATTAAACCAAGCATTAATGCCTGCGTGATTAGCTTCTACATCACTGCAATACCAACGCAAATGTGGCAAACATGGGGCAAAATGTACAGCATGCTGCCCCGTGCCGGAACCAATTTCTAACACTGCATTTGCATACTTTAATACTTCTTTGAGCACCGCCAAAATGGGGGCTTTGTTGTTTTCACATGCTTGGCTAAAGGGCTTTTCCATGCTTCTGCCCCCTGATTAGGCTAAATTCGGTGCAAGCCATTTTTGCGCCTCATCTATGCTCCATTTTTTACGTTTTGCATAGTCTTGAAGCTGGTCAGCTTGGATTTGCGCCACGGCAAAATAACGACTCTGCGGGTGTGAAAAATAGAAACCAGACACCGAAGCCCCCGGCCACATAGCGTAACTTTCCGTTAAACGCATACCGGTTAGCTGCTCGGCGTCGAGTAGATCCCAAATGAGCTGTTTTTCAGTGTGTTCTGGACAGGCTGCATAGCCAGGTGCAGGACGAATACCCTGATATTTTTCACGAATGAGTTCGTCATTGGAAAGCGCTTCTTGTTGCGCATACGCCCACAATTCTTTGCGTACTTGCTCATGTAAATATTCAGCAAAGGCTTCTGCTAAACGGTCAGCAATGGCCTTCACCATAATGCCATTGTAGTCGTCACCATGATCAATATAACCTTGGGCCAACTCATCTTCACCGATCCCAGCAGTTACCGCGAAGGCGCCAAGGTAATCGGCCTTACCTGATGTTTTTGGTGCAATAAAATCGCTCAAGCAGTAATTGGGACCATTTGGCTTGTGGGTTTGCTGGCGCAAATGATGGGCGGTATGTAACACCGTTTGGCGCTGTTCATCCGCGTAAATTTCTATGTCATCACCGATGCTGTTAGCCGGAAAAATCCCCACAGCACCTTTGGCTTGTAACTGCTGATTGGCGCACAACTCATTAAGCAGTGCCTGGGCATCGTTAAATAAACTTTGTGCCTCTTTACCCACCACCTCGTCTTGCAAAATGCGCGGGTACTTTCCGGCCAGTGACCACGTTAAGAAAAACGGCGTCCAATCAATATAAGGACGCAGCGTATCCAAGTCGACCTTCACCTCTCGACGGCCAGTAAACGCTGGCTGCGGCGGCGTGTAATTCGCCCAGTCACAGCTGAAGGCGTTGGCTCTTGCGTGTTCCAAGGTCACCGGTAAGGTGCGAGGTTGTTTGTTGGCGTGTTGAATACGCACCTTGGTGTAATCTTCACTTAGATAAGCGGCAAATTCGGCGCGACTCTCAGCTTTGATCAACTTTTGGCACACCCCAACCGCGCGGCTTGCGTTAGGTACATAAACAACAGGGGCATGATAATGCTCTTCAATTTTAACCGCTGTATGCGCCTTAGAAGTAGTGGCACCACCGATTAATAGGGGCAAGTCAAAATTCAAACGCTGCATTTCTTTGGCCACATGCACCATCTCATCCAAGGACGGGGTAATAAGGCCAGATAAACCAATCATGTCGACATTTTCATCTTTGGCCACCTGCAGAATTTTTGCACAAGGCACCATGACACCGAGGTCGATAATCTCAAAGTTATTGCACTGCAACACCACGCCCACAATATTTTTGCCGATGTCGTGTACATCCCCCTTCACCGTCGCCAAGAGGATCTTACCGTTTGAACTCCCTTGATCTTTTTCTAGTTCAATAAAGGGATTGAGATAGGCCACGGCTTTTTTCATGACACGTGCAGATTTTACCACCTGCGGGAGGAACATCTTGCCCTCACCAAACAAGTCACCCACCACGTTCATGCCATCCATTAATGGGCCTTCAATAACGTGCAAGGGTTTGTCGGCCGCAAGCCTCGCTTCTTCGGTATCTTGCTCGATAAAGTCCATGATACCGCGCACTAAGGCATATTCGAGACGTTTGTTGACGGGCAATTCACGCCATTCAAGATTGTCTTTTACTTGACTGATCCCTGCCCCTTGGTATTTGGGTGCCAAGGCCAGCAGATTATCGGTCGCTTGCGGATGACGATTTAAAATCACATCCTCTACGGCAATGCGTAATTCTTCAGGAATTTCATCGTAAACCGCCAATTGTCCCGCGTTGACAATGGCCATATCCATCCCCGCTTTGATGGCATGATACAAAAATACCGAGTGCATGGCTTCGCGCACAGGGTTATTGCCACGAAAGGAGAACGATACATTCGACAAGCCACCGGAAACATGGGCATGGGGTAGTGTTTGTTTGATGCGGCGGGTAGCATTAATAAAATCTAACGCGTAATTGTTGTGTTCTTCAATCCCAGTGGCCACGGCAAAAATATTCGGATCGAAGATAATATCTTGAGGAGGAAAACCGACTTTTTCAGTTAAGATCTTGTAGCTGCGTTGACAGATTTCGACTTTGCGCGCTTCGGTATCCGCCTGCCCTACTTCATCAAAAGCCATCACTACCGCAGCGGCTCCGTAGCGTTTTATCAATTTGGCTTGATGCAGAAAGCTTGCTTCGCCTTCTTTTAAGCTGATGGAATTAACAATACATTTGCCCTGCACGCATTTTAATCCCGCTTCAATCACCGACCATTTAGACGAATCAATCATGATGGGTACACGCGAAATGTCGGGTTCTGAGGCAATCAGATTCAAAAAGCGTGTCATTGCTGCTTGGGAATCCAACATGGCCTCATCCATGTTGATGTCGATGATTTGCGCACCGTTTTCAACTTGTTGGCGGGCAACATCCAATGCTTGTTCGTAATTGCCATCTAAAATGAGTCGTTTGAACATCGCCGAGCCTGTCACGTTGGTTCGTTCACCCACGTTAATAAAGGCGCTGACGACTGGTTCGACTGGGGTATTTTCTAACTCAGTATAAGACATGAATATGACCTAGTGGACGAAGGGCTCAAGGCCAGATAAACGCATTCTTACAGGCAGTTGCACTACCTTTCGTGGTGAACAATGTTTGACGGCCTGAGCCATCGCGGCGATATGTTCTGGGGTGCTACCGCAGCAACCGCCCACAATATTTAATAAACCTGACTCGGCCCACTCTTGAATGTGGCTTGCCATTTCAGCACTTTGCATATCGTACTCACCAAATTCATTGGGCAGACCTGCATTAGGGTGAGCAGACACTAAACATTCAGCAACTTGGGCAATATCATCCACATATTGCCGCAGTAAATCGGGGCCCAAGGCACAATTCAAGCCCATGGAAAATGGACTGATGTGGTTCATCGAATAATAAAATGCCTCGGCTGTTTGACCTGACAAGGTGCGGCCTGAAGCATCGGTAATGGTTCCGGATATCATCACCGGTAAGCGCAAGCCTAGTGCTTCAAACACGGTCTCGACGGCAAAAGCGGCGGCCTTAGCATTTAAGGTATCGAAGATGGTCTCGATTAAGATTAAATCGCTACCACCTGCGATCAAGCCATGAGTAGCTTCGACATACGCTTCCACTAGCTCATCAAAACTAACATTACGCTTACCAGGGTCGTTAACGTCGGGAGAAATGGAAGCCGTACGGCTGGTTGGGCCCAACACACCTGCAACAAAACGTGGTTTATCTGGAGTTTGTGCAGTGAAGGTATCCGCAGCCTTACGGGCGATCTTAGCAGCTTCGATATTGATTTCCTTGGCAAGTGACTGCATGTGATAGTCAGCCATGGAAATCGTGGTGGCATTGAAGGTATTGGTTTCGATGATATCCGCACCGGCAGTCAGATAGGCGCAGTGAATATCATAGATAATTTGTGGCTGAGTTAGGCTCAACAAATCGTTGTTGCCCTTTAAATCTGAGTTCCAATCTGCGAAGCGTTCACCGCGATAATCTTGTTCCTGCAATTGGTGTTGCTGGATCATGGTGCCCATGGCTCCATCCAAGATCAAAATACGCTGCTCTGCAGCTCGCTGAAGTTGTTGGAGCTTGGTTAGTTCAGTCAAAAAAGCCTTCCTACTAAAATAAGGTAACAGTAAAGCACATAAGTTAAGCGGACAAAGACGCTAAATCATAAGGCGTGTTTTGGTACACATAATAATTCAACCAGTTGGTGAACAGCAAACTGCCATGGGCGCGCCATTTCACCAATGGAGTTTGATTTGGATCGTCGTCAGGAAAATAGTTAGCGGGCACTTGCGGTGCCAGGCCTGCCGCCAGATCTCGCTGATACTCCTGCCTCAAACTGTCTGGATCATATTCGGGATGCCCAGTAACAAATACTAAGCGTTTATCCTGACTAGCAATCACATAGGCGCCGACTTGGGCTGAACTAGCCAGAACTTTGAGCTCTTTAACACTCTCGTACTGCTCAATTGAAATCTCGCCAAAACGTGAATGTGGTGCATAAAAGGTTGGGTCAAAACCGCGTAATAATTCATCGTGCTCATCCTGTACCTGCAAAGGAAACACGCCACTGAGTTTATCTGCACGCAAATACCGATTAATGCCATAAAAGTGATAAATGGCGGCATGGGCGGCCCAACATGAAAACAGAGTAGATTGTACATGACGTCGCGCCCAATCAAGAACAACCTGCATTCTGTCCCAATACTTCACATCTTCATAAGCAAGGTGAGCCAAGGGCGCACCGGTAACAATCAAACCATCGTATTTTTTGTTCGCTACTTCTTCAAAATTTCGATAGAAGGCATCCATGTGCGCTTTTGAGGTATTTTTCGGTGCTTGATCATCGATGCGAATTAAATCGATATTGATTTGCAAAGGTGTATTTGACAGCAAGCGCAAAAACTGTACTTCCGTCTCTTCTTTATTTGGCATCAAATTTAATATGCCCACTTCCAGCGGCCGAATATCCTGATGTGCCGCCCGCATCGAATCCATGACAAAGATGTTTTCATTACTTAAGACATTTTGTGCAGGTAGTTCAGCGGGGATACGAATAGGCATAAGGACTCCAAGGAGCTAAAAGCAATGACGGGAATGTCGCTTAATCGCCTGCAAAAGTCAACATCTTTACGTCTAGACGTCTAAATGAATTTTACCTACGTCTGTGTTAGTGAAATTGGAAAACCAAGGCATACACCTTGACAACAATGCTGTGCTGCGGGATTAAACCAGTTTAACGAATTAGCGTTTTAGCGTTTTAGCGTTGGTGTAGGCTAAACAGTAATTCTGCTTCGGCGCGGGGAATATCACATTCTTGCATGACTTGTTCGAGGCTAGCACCAGAAGCGATAAGTTTGGCGGCTGATTGGTAAAAGCGGCTTTGTGGATCTTGTTCCGCTAATTGCTGCTGCTTTTCATTCAAAGCTTGCAGCTCTGTCATTAGCGTTTTAAGTTTCTTGCTCATGGCGTGATTGCCACTGTGCATTTCGTGCATCTCGTCCTGCAGAACAGCAATTTGACTTTTTAAGGTAGCGAGAGCTTGGCTATCTTGTACATGTTGTTTCTGCAAAATTGCGAATTTTTGTTTTGATGTGATGAAAAAAAGGAGACCTAAGGCCGCAACAATCAATAAACCCAAGGCAATAAACAAAGTCAAAGACATGGTGCTTGCTTAATTTTGACGTGACTGAAACACCAATATGCACTCGGACTCTCGGATTGCATCATCAATGCCTCAGCTGTTGAATTACAAAGTACACTGCGCAAGTTCAGTTGATTTAAGACTGCCTTGCCCATGTTTAGATATTAGTAATTTCTTCCCATTCATCGTCACTGAGAAGCTTATTCAAATCCACCAAGATCAATAACTGTCCATCGCGATTACTGACGCCTTGAATGAATTTAGCGCTTTCTTCTGTGCCCACATTCGGCGCACTGTCAATTTCCGAGGAGCGCAGATAAACCACTTCAGCCACACTATCCACCATGATACCAACCACTTGATCATCTGACTCGATGATCACAATCCGGCTGTTATCAGATATTTCAGAAGGTGGTAAACCAAAACGTGAACGGGTGTCGATGACCGTTACCACATTGCCACGCAGGTTAATAATACCGAGCACATAATCTGGGGCACCTGGTACCGGGGCAATTTCGGTATAACGCAGCACTTCCTGCACTTGCATAACGTTAATACCATAGGTTTCTTCACCTAATTTATAGGTAACCCATTGCAATACGTCATCACCAGCAGTCACTTTGTTACTTGTGGTTTTTTTCTCACTCATTGCACTTGCTCCAACCCTAGTGTGGGCTAATCATTACTGCTCAGCCCCTGATTCAACATGGCAACTAATTGTTGCACATTAATCAAGGCGCACATTTTATTTTTAACCATTCCTGCCAACCATGGACGTTTGGCATCATCACTTCGCCATTTAACGTCACTTGGCAATAACACAGATGTACTGATTAGGCGTTCGCAAGCGAGTCCCCAACCACTGTTATCTAATAGTATAAGATATTGATATTTTGTGGTTTCTGCCAGCTTTTCAGCAGATTTTTCTGGCATTATCCATTTTGCACTATCCACTACATTGAATTTTTCTTCTTTGTGCAACATCACGCCTTTAAACCAACTCGGTTTACCAAACAAGGGATTCACAGTTTCAAGCTGATGAATTCCACCTAATTCTGTCAAAGGCACCGCGAGGGTTAAGCCCGCTGTTTCAAAAAATAAGGCCTGGAACTCACTGTCAACAACAGGCAACTTTTTTGTCTTGAGCTTTTTACTTGCAGTGATAGCCTGTTTGTCGACCTCTGACGCGGGAACTTTAATCTCAATGTTGATAGGCTCAGCAGGCGCAACATAAGGTTCACTGCGTGCTGCTGGTTTGGCTGTCTCAAGCAGACGGGAAATAGCCTGTTTTTGTAAATCTTCGGCAAGGGTCGTCTCTGTCAACAGCGCTGACATGTAGTCTTCCATTACGTTTTCATTGGCAAATGGTTTGCCTGTCATACTTTTCTATCCAAATCCAAAATAAATTTCAGTAACTTCGCGTAGGCAAATACACCTCGCGATTTAGGGCAGTACAGTGAAGGCGGGCTTTGTGCCTGACTCGCATCACGAAATCGAGTATCCACCGGAATCACGCCAGGCCATACCGCCGCACCATAGGTGTCTTTTAATGTTTTATATGCATCTGTCGCTGCATTAACACGTCTATCATACATAGTTGGTACTATTGTGTAGGCGAATTGCTTGCCCAACGAGGTTTGCATCAGTTCAAGTGAATGCATCATTCGTTCAAGGCCTTTTAAGGCCAAAAATTCTGTTTGTACTGGTATTACGACGCGTTCACAGGCCGCCAAGGCATTGATCATCAAAACGCCCAGCACAGGCGGACAGTCTATGATGGCACAGTCGAATTCGTCGGCAACCAAATTCAGGGCGCGCTTTAAGATTAAGCCCATGCCTGTTTGGGTACCTAGTTTTCTATCCAATGTTGCTAAGGCCATCGTTGCCGGCAAGATGAACAGTGAATCTAATTTGGTGGGGCACAGACAATCCAAAACATTGTCTTTGGTGAGCGTTTTGGCCTGCATGAATACATCAAACAAACTACTCGCCAGTTGTTCTGAATCTACGCCAAAGTAGTAACTCATGGAAGCTTGTGGATCAGTATCAACCAGGATCACTTTGTTGCCAGCTTGTGCTAACAAGCCGCCCATCGTCACGGTTGTGGTGGTTTTACCAACGCCCCCTTTGTGATTAGCAACTGTCCAAACGATCAAGTCGAAGCCTCATAGTTCATACACACTGCTCAATGGATGCGTATTTGTACCGCAATAGGAAAATAAAAATTATCGATCCACCAAAAAACTATACGATCTCAGATTTTATTTGGGTCGCCATTTGAGCAATATCAAAATTATGTTCGGCAATATTGGCCACCGTCACTGCTTGGGGCATGCCATATACAACTGAGCTTTTTTCATCTTGCGCCCAAATTCGAGCCCCCTTGTCTTTTAAGGCCTTGCAACCCTCTCTGCCGTCAGCCCCCATGCCCGTCAAAATAATACCCAACACATCACCACCATAAACACTGGCAAGTGATTCAAAAGTCAAATCAACACTGGGTTTGTAAGCAGCATGTGGGTACATTTCAGCAGCCGATATCTTAATCTGGGCGTGGGTAGCACGACCTTCAATCACCATCTGTTGACCGCCTGGAGCAAGATAAGCTGTACCCGCCTTGAGCACATCACCGTGCTCCGCTTCTTTTACCTGAATCTTACATAGATCATTCAGACGGCTGGCAAAAGCCTTGGTGAAAGCGGCAGGCATATGCTGCACCATCACAATGGGTAAAGGGAAATCAGCAGGAAGCTCGATTAATATTTTTTGCAAGGCAACCGGACCACCCGTTGACGTGCCAATGGCTAAACACTTGTAATGTTTTTTAAGGCCAGAATGAGGACTGTAGGGTCTGCTGATAACGGCAGCTGGTGCGCTGTGAGTGCTTGCAGTATTTGCAGAAATTGGCGGCAAACTAGTGGAAAAACGACTTGTCAGCGGACTTGAGTAGCTCTTTTTGCGGCCTAAGGTTTTTACCCTATCTTGTAACAGCGCCACGACTTCTTTTTTATTAAGGGCGATGTCTTCAAATTTCTTAGGTAAAAAATCTACTGCGCCAGCATCCAAGGCATCGAGAGTTGCTTGCGCACCTTCCTGAGTCAAGGAGGAAAACATAATGATGGGAACAGGGCTCTGCGCCATGATTTTTTTCACGGCGGTAATGCCATCCATCACTGGCATCTCAATATCCATGGTGACAACATCTGGTTTGAGGGTCTTGACTAATTCAATGGCCTCAAGACCATCTCGTGCTTCACCAACTACAACCAGCTCAGGGTCCTGTTGTAGAATTTGCGAAATACGACGTCTAAAAAAAGTAGAATCATCAACGATGAGAATCCGATATGCCATCTAAACTTTTTGGAACCTCATACAATGTTACTCAGTCTAATGGCACTAGGATTTTTTGGCAGCATAACGCTTCAGTAGCCCCGGGACATCTAGTATTAACGCGATACCACCATCACTAGTAATGGTTGCACCAGCCATACCTGGTGTGCCCTGCAATAATTCGTCAAGCGGTTTGATCACCACTTCCTCTTGACCTATCAATGCATCAACCACAAAGCCAAGTTGCTTGGTGCCAATTTGCACAACAACCACATGGCCTTTTGTCTTATCAATTATCCCGTGTTTACCAGGTGTGCGCGTTAACCATTCACGTAAGTAAAATAACGGAATCGCTTTAGAACGCACGATCATGGTTAACTGCCCATCAACGGTATTGGTTTTACTCACGTCGACGTTGATAATTTCGTTAACTGAACCTAAAGGCAAGGCAAAAGTTTGTTCACCGACAACAATCATTAAGGTCGGTAAAATAGCCAAGGTTAGCGGAACTTTAATTTCTAAGGTTGTGCCGATACCAAGCTTAGAATCAATTTTAACTGTACCGTTTAGTTGGTTAATTTTGGTTTTAACCACGTCCATTCCAACACCACGGCCAGACACCTCAGAGATCTCAGTTTTTGTTGAAAAACCGGGAGCAAAAATAAGGTTAAAGGCTTCTACATCGGTCATTCGCGCGGCTGTGTCGGCATCCATGACACCACGCTTAATGGCGATTTCTTTGAGTTTTTCTGGATCCATACCCTTACCATCATCAGTGATGGTTAACAGAATATGATCACCCTCTTGTGAGGCGGCTAACTTAACCGTGCCCATAGTGGGTTTACCGGCAGCTTTGCGATCTTCTGGTGATTCAATGCCATGATCCACCGAATTGCGCACCAAATGCACTAAGGGATCGGCGAGGGCTTCAACCAAGTTTTTATCTAAATCAGTTTCTTCACCCTCTAATTCAAGGGTAATTTCTTTTTTCAAGGTGCGTGCTAAGTCACGAACAACCCGTGGAAAACGGCCAAATACCTTTTTAATGGGTTGCATGCGGGTTTTCATCACCGCACCTTGCAAATCACCGGTCACTACGTCTAAGTTGGCAATGGCTTTAGACATACTTTCATCGTTGATATTAATACCTAAACTGATCAAACGATTCCGCACTAAAACCAGTTCGCCCACCATGTTCATAATCTGGTCTAGGCGTTTAGTATCTACTCGAACTGTAGTTTCGGCTTGTGGCGCAGCACCACCCTTTTTATCTTCTTTGGAATCAGCGTCTGCTGCTGGTTTGCTTTCAGGCGCTTTTTTCGCAGCAGGAGCTGGCTCTGGTTTTGCTGCAGGCGCGGGGGTCTTCGCCACCACTGGTTTGGCACTCACTGGTTTGACAGGTTCGTCTACTGCAGATTTGCCCTCGTCGGCCAGTTTTGGCGCGTTACCCTTACCATGTAATTCATCGAGTAATGCTTCAAATTCATCGTCGGTAATTTCATCACTGGCCGCAGCAGTACTATTGCTTTTGAGTGCATTGGCCGCGGGTTTATTAGCAGGTTTAGGTGCAGCCTCGACTTCAGCTTCAGCTTTAAATTGGCCTTTACCGTGCAATTGGTCGAGTAAGGCTTCAAATTCATCATCACTAATGTCTTCATCAGCAGCACCCGTTACTGATGCTGATGTGGCTTTCTCTACAGAGGCTGGTGCAGCGTTACCGTGTAATTCATCGAGTAAAGCTTCAAACTCGGCCTCACTAAAATCATCACCTTCACTGGGGGAGCTTTGTGTTTCTGGCACGGCCGCACTGACAGCCGCGCTTGCAGATGGCGCTTCACTGGCATGGGCGCCGGTGTCTTCATCTTCAGATTCAGGCCGGCTGAGGCGATGTAAGGTATCCAACAAGTCTTGTCCTGCAGCAACCAGAGGTTGACCCGCTTTGACACTGTCAAACATCTTCACCACTTCATCGGTGGCTTGTAAGATGACGTCCATCAATTCTGGCGTCAGCGTGCGTTGTCCATTTCGCATGACGTCAAAGACGTTTTCTGCACCATGGCAAATATCAACAAGCTCGGTTAAGGACAGAAAACCAGCCCCACCTTTTACCGTGTGGTAGCCGCGAAAGATGGCATTTAACAAGGCAGCATCGTCTGGATTATTTTCAAGGTCGACTAATTGCTCTTGTAGCTGTTCTAAGATCTCACCAGCTTCAACTAGAAAGTCTTGTAAAATATCCTCATCAACATCAAAAGCCATACGCTCTACCCCTAAAATCCAAGACTCGAAAGTAAATCATCAACATCAACCTGGTCTGATGCTACATCTTCGCGACTTTCTGCATCTAAAATAGGCCCTTCAGCTTTTATCATATCGGCCTTAGTATCTGATTTCTTAGCCTTTTCTTTGCGTGGTTTGCCGTCTTTACCGTCGACACCACCAAACATGGTTAGCATGTATACCAAATTGTCTTCAACTTCTTTGACTAAGTCGATAACACGCCGTATTACTTGACCTGTTAAGTCTTGATAACCTTGAGCCATGAGCACTTCAGTTAACAATCCAGTCAGTTTTTCCGTATCCTCGCTGCCATGCTGCAAAAAGTCGTCCATACGATGGCAAAGTTGGTTAAATTCTCCCAACTTAAGCTGCCGAGACATTAACTTTTTCCATTCAGGTAGCAATTCAATCATGCCACTGTGCACTCTTTCTGCCAAAGGCATACAAGAATCCACCAAATCCATGGTTTTATTGGCCGCATCTTCTGTTGCTTGAATCACGTAATTCAAGCGTGTTTGAGCATCAGGAATATCTTCCTTTGCCATATTGACGATGCGATCATCGAGTTGAAAATTGTTCAATGAATCATGTAACTGGCGAGTCAATTTACCCACTTCGGCAAACAACTCTACTGAATTTTGCACACCCACAGAGTCTAATAGGTCTCTGGCTCCTTGGTTGTCATTATTTTCCAATAACACAACGAGTTGCTTGGCATCATCCAACGAAATAGGCGCTGAGCTTGCGGTTTTCATACTGTCTTTCCTCTTGATCAGGGCAGCCTGAAATTAACCTAAGCGTTCAAATATTTTTGCCAATTTCTCTTTAAGTGTGGCTGCGGTGAACGGTTTGATAACGTAACCATTTACCCCCGCTTGTGCCGCTGCGACGATCTGCTCTTTTTTCGCTTCTGCCGTTACCATCAAGACCGGAATATGTTTTAAACTGGGGTTGGAACGGATCGCCCTCAGCAAATCAATTCCTTGCATCCCCGGCATGTTCCAATCAGTAACAACAAAGTCAAAATCGCCTTGCTGTAACATGGGGAGCGCCGTGCTGCCATCATCTGCTTCTTGTATATTCGTAAAGCCAAGATCTTTAAGTAAGTTCTTGATAATCCGACGCATTGTTGAGAAATCATCAACAACAAGAATCTTCATATTCTTATCCAAAACTACCTCCGGTGAGGGTACAAACCCGTTTTTTTACTATTTTAATTTTCGTTAGAACGCCAAGATTGCATGCGTACTTTAAGTTTCAACATGGCCTGACTATGTATTTGACTGACTCGTGACTCACTGACATCCAGAACTTCACCAATTTCTCGCAAATTCAATTCTTCATCATAATACAGGGAGAGCACGATTGCTTCTCTCTCTGGCAACGTAGTAATAGCATGAGCCAAGGCTTTTTGAAATGAACCTTGCAACAAATCTTCAAAGGGAGAATCGTGCCCCTTACTTTCTTCGCTGCTGACCACATCTTCCGTGACCCCAAGATCTTCAATGCCAATGAGTTTGCCTGAATTTACCTCAAGCAACATCTGGTGATATTCATCAATGCCAACTTGCAGTTTTTCAGCCACATCAACGTCGCGGGCATCACGTCCGGTTTCGCGTTCTACCTGACGAATCGCTTCACTGATGGCGCGACCATTTTTGTGCACGGAGCGCGGGGTCCAATCACCTTTACGAATTTCATCAAGCATGGAACCGCGAATACGGATACCGGCGAAAGTCTCAAAACTTGCGCCCTTACTGCCATCAAAATTGCGCGATGCTTCAAGTAAACCAATCATGCCTGCTTGGATTAAGTCATCGACTAAGACGCTGGCAGGCAGGCGGGCTAACAAATGATGGGCAATACGTTTGACCAAAGGCGCATGACGTTCGACCAATTCATTTTTATCGGCTAACTGTTGATAGGCAGCAGCTTTACTGTTCACCGGCGTTCGCCTACCGCTTTTTTGCTCACCAATTGTTCTAAAAAGAACTCAAGGTGACCACCAGGTTGAGTTGGAATTGGCCACTCGATGGCTTTTTTAGCTAGCTTTCGTATCGCCATAGCGGCGGGTGAAGTGGGATAAGCTTCAACGATGGCTTTTTGCTTGCGTACAGATTTACGTACATTTTCATCAAAAGGAATGACCGCAACCAGTTCAAGTGCAACATCCAAAAAGCGGTTGGTGACTTTGGTTAGTTTGGCAAAAAGTTCGTCACCTTCACGTGCACTTCTCACCATGTTCGCCACAATCTTGAAGCGAAAAATACCGTGGTCTTTGTTTAAGATTTTAATCAACGCGTAGGCGTCTGTGAGTGAGGTAGGTTCGTCACATACCACCATCAAAATGTCTTGAGAGGCTCGTGAAAAACTCAACACCATGTCAGAAATACCAGCGGCAGTGTCAACGATTAATACGTCAATTTGTGATTGCAATTCACTGAATGCTCGAATTAAACCAGCGTGTTCAACAGAAGTCAGTTCAGTCATGGATTGACTGCCTGAAGTAGCCGGCGCTATTTTAATGCCGTAAGGGCCTTCAACTAACACTTCATCAAGGGTGCATTCCCCGGACAAAACATGAGAAAGATTTTTTTCAACGCGTAGACCAAGCAGTACATCGACGTTAGCCAGACCAAGGTCCGCATCCAATACCATGACACGTTTGCCCTGCTGGGCAAGAGAAATGGCAGTATTAAGGGTGACATTGGTTTTACCAACGCCGCCTTTACCACCGGTTACTGCAATTACTTTTATTAATCGAGATTGATTCATTCTTCGTAAGCTACTCGCTTGATCCTCAATCATACTGCCACTGCGTTTTGAGCGTAATTTTCAGTAGTATGAATTAAACCATATTTTTTATAAAGCTTAGCGGCACTGCTAATCAAAAATTTTGCATCAGCCACTTGAATATCTTCTGGAACCCGCTGTCCATTGGTTAAATAACAGACAGGCAGTTTAAATTCTATGGCTGCACTGACCGCTTCGCCAAGACTGTAACACTCGTCCAACTTAGTCAATATACACCCATGCAGAGAAACCTGTCGATATACCTTGATACTCTGTTGCAAGACCTGATATTGACAGTTTGCCTGCAATACTAAGTATTTTTTGATAGTAGCACAGTTACTCTGATTTAAAGTCTCTAACTGCTTGATTAGTCTCACATCTCTTTGACCAAAGCCCGCCGTATCAATAATCACTAAACGTTTATTGCGAAATTGAAAAAGTAAATCTGACAATTCATTGGCGCTTTGTGCTTGTTTTACGCTACAGCCGATAATGCGTGCATAAGTTGCCACTTGTTCAAATGCGGCAATGCGGTAGTTATCGAGGGTGATAATAGCCACTTGATCAGCACCAAATCTCTGTGCGGCTTGCGCGGCCAACTTAGCAGCCGTGGTAGTCTTACCCGTGCCGGTGGGTCCCATCAACGCCACCACTCCACCGTGGGTGAGTATGTCATCAGGACGTGTTTGTAATTTATTAGCCAACAACCTCAAGACAAACAACCAAGCTTCACGCTCGTTAGCATTAGCCGGCGCATAGGTCACCACATCTTCGGCCAAATCACTGGGCAGGCCCATCTGCTGTAAACGTGAAACGAGGTAACCGTGCAAGGGATGACGGCGTTCCTTATCTTGTTTCAGCAAACCAGCCACTTGAAACTGCAGAATATTGCGCAGGGAAGACAATTCTTGACGCATGTCGTCTAATTCAGATTTTCTAGTAGCAACTTCTGGGGTAGGACTGTTTTTCTTTTGCTCGCTCTGAATGGCTGGCGCGGCCTTAGGTTGCGTATTCGGCGAACTCTGCTGCGCCTGTTTTTCCAATAAGGCACGTAAACTGTCAGGGCCAGAATCACCGATGATCTCACTCAGCGTTGGGGTTTTGCCTTTAAAAGCCGGCGATTTCGTCGGCGTGGATGCAGGTTTTAAGCTCGCCACCGGTTCTTTATCATAGGCTGCAACGATCTCAATACCTTCAGCATGCTTTTTATTCGACATAATGACCGCGTCACCGCCCAACTCATCTTTGACTTGTTTGAGCACATCCCGCATGTCTTTACCGTAGAAACGTCTGATTTTCACACTACCCCCTTATTTGCCATGTGCATCGTTTTACTTGCCAACTGCACTAACAATTCTGATTTGTTTGTCATCCGGGATTTCCTGATATGACAGCACATGTAAGCCACTGACGGCTTGCTTCAAAAATTTTGATAACACGGGTCTTAACATACCTGAGGTCAGCAATACTGCTGGTTCTCCGGCTAATTCTTGCTGCTGGGCAGCTTCACTGAGGGAACTTTGCAGACGCTCAGCTAAACCCGGTTCAATACCCGCACCATCTGCACCACCTGCTTGCAATGATTGGTGCAACATCTGTTCCAACTCGGGTGCCAAGGTGATCACTGGGATCTCATTGGTTCCGCCGTTAATTTGTTGAATAATCAAGCGTTTAAGCGCAATGCGCACTGCTGAGACCAGCACGTCAGGATCTTGGCTCTTAGGCCCATATTCGCAGAGGGTTTGCACGATGCTGCGCATATCGCGAATAGGTACGCCCTCAGATAACAAGGTCTGCAAAATTTTCACTACTGTGCCAAGAGGCAGAATATCTGGCACCAAACCTTCCACCAGTTTTGGACTATTTTTCGCAAGTAAATCAAGAAGTTGCTGAACTTCTTCATAACCCAGCAGCTGGTAAGCATTGTTGGTGAGTAATTGACTGAGGTGAGTGGCAACCACGGTCGCTGCATCAACCACGGTGTAGCCTAAAGTCTGAGCATGTTCGCGCTGACTGGCTCTGATCCATACCGCATCCAAGCCAAAAGCAGGATCTTTGGTTGGCTTGCCTTCTACTTTGCCAAAAACTTGACCGGGGTTAATCGCCAATTCATCGTCATGACTTAATTCTGACTCACCGACGGTGACACCCAGCATTGATATGGTGTAGCTGTTGGGATTTAAGTCCAAATTGTCACGAATATGCACGGGTGGGATAAGAAAACCCAGTTCTTGTGAGAGCTTTTTGCGCACACCTTTAATACGTGTCAACAATTCGCCACCTTGGGCTTTGTCCACCAGTGGGATCAAGCGATAGCCAACTTCCAAACCAATGGTATCCACGTGCTGAACATCGTCCCAACCCAGTTCTTTGATTTCCGCTGGTTGGCGGTTTTGTTCTGGGAGGTTGGTGATGACCTCTGGTTCGTTGGCCAATTTCTGGGCGCGCCAATGGTTATAATAAGCATAGCCCCCGACCACGGCACTAAAACCTAAAAAGGCGATATGCGGCATACCTGGCACAATGCCCATTACAAAAAGAATACCGCAGGTAATGTACAGTGCCTGCTGATTACCCAATTGCCGTGTAATCTCCTGCCCCATCTCTTGTGAATCATTTTCACGGGTCACAATGATCGCAGTAGCGATGGATAAAAGTAGCGAAGGAATTTGTGCTACCAAGCCATCACCAATGGTTAATAATGTATATATTTCAATAGCTTGACCAAATGGCAAATCATGTTGGATCATGCCGATGAATAAACCACCGACGATGTTGATTAACATGATAAACAGACCGGCAACGGCATCGCCTTTGACAAACTTGGACGCACCGTCCATGGAGCCATAGAAGTCAGCCTCACTGGTGATTTCCATGCGTCGTTTGCGTGCTTCATCCTGATCGATGAATCCTGCATTCAAATCCGCATCGATGGCCATTTGTTTGCCGGGCATTGCGTCGAGGGTAAACCGAGCGCTAACTTCGGAAATTCGCCCTGCACCAGCTGTAACCACCTTAAAGTTGATGATCAGCAAGATAGCAAATACCACGATACCTACGGCGTAGTTACCGCCAATAACCACGGCACCAAAGGCTTCAATTACCTTACCTGCTGCATCGCCTCCCTCGTGTCCCTCTAACAATACAATGCGTGTAGACGCCACATTTAGGGCCAATCGCAATACGGTGGCGATGAGCAGTACTAAGGGAAATATGCCAAAATCAACGGGTTTTTTGGTAAACATCGACACCAAAATCACCACTAACGACAAGGCAATGTTGAAACTAAATAGGATATCGAGCAGGAAAGCAGGCATCGGCAAGATAACCATGCCCATGATGGCCAACAGCACAATTGGCGCACCCAAGCCAGAAGCAATGGATTTAATTTGCTTCTGGTCAATCTGATTAAAATACGAGGCTAGTTCCATCGACGAAAGTTTGACACCTAAACGACTTTGTTAGGCTTTTGCAACTAGTAAGCCAAGTTTCATTGCCACACAATTAACTGGCTACTTACCGCGCAAAACTAAAATTTAAATCATTAATAACAATAACTTAACGTCTTAGTTCTACTGGAATAGGCAGGTTTTTGGGTACCGCTTTGGGGCGTTTTCCCTTGCCTTTTTTGTAAGCTTTGAGCTGATATACATAAGCGAGTACTTGAGCAACTGCCATAAACAGTTTTTCGGGAATTTCCTGCTCTGCTTCCGTAGAGTAATAAATCGCACGGGCTAGCATGGGGGATTCGACGATGGGTACTTCGTGTGCATTGGCAATTTTTCGAATATGCATGGCCATTTCATCCATGCCTTTTGCCACCACAACGGGGGCTCGTTTGCCTGTTTGTTCATACTTGATGGCAACGGAATAGTGGGTAGGGTTGGTCACCACCACGTCGGCGGTGGGTACTTGTTGCATCATGCGTCGAGCGGCCGCTTGATACTGCAAACGTCTGATTCGACTCTTTATTTGTGGATCACCATCAGAGTTCTTGCGTTCGTCCTTCACTTCTTGTTTGGACATCTTCAATTCTTTGTTGTGTTTGTAGGCTTGATACGGCACATCAAAAGCGGCAATGGGAATTAAGGCACAGCACATCAGTAAGAAGCCCCATGCCACGAGATCCATGGCATGAAATAAATTCCTTGGGTAAAGCTCAAGATCAATCTGCAAGGCTTCATCTTGAAATATGGCCATCGCCATGTACGCCATGCTAGCTACGATGAAGAACTTTGCTAAGGCTTTGAGCAGTTCTACTACCCCGTTCATACCAAACATGCGTTTAAATCCGTTAAGTGGATTTAATTTACTGGCTTTGGGTGCGGCAGACTCCCAAGTAAAGTTATATCCACCGAGGGCAATGTTGCCATAAATACCCGCAATGGTCACAATCACCAAAAACAGTATGACTGGAAAACTAATGGTCTCTAAGGCTGATCCCCATGCTTGAAACATATGATTGTAATCATAGGTTTCGTCCCGTGATAAGGTCAAAGTGCGCTGAGTCACTAGATAAATGGCCTTGGCAATATCAGCGCCCATGACTAACAAACCAATGCCACTGCTCACCAAAACCAAAGCAGTGGACAATTCCCGAGACCTGGCTATTTGGCCTTTCTTACGGGTGTCCTCGAGCTTCTTCCCCGTGGGGTCTTCGGTCTTATCGCTCTGATCAGCCATGGCTCTGCTCCATTACTGACAAACTCGCAAGAGTTCACACATCAGTTGTTGTGCCCTATCCCACTGCATTTCGAAATGATAAGTAAAGTTATCCAAGGTCAACCACATAATGACCATACCCATAATTTGTGCGATGGAAAAACCGATACTGAAAACGTTTAATTGCGGGGCCGCTTTGGTCATTACCCCAAAGGCTAAATTAACAATGAGTAACGAAATAATGGGCGCTAGCGATAAGGTCACGGCGGAGATAAACATCCACCCGGCCCACAAAGCAATTTCATTGAACTGTGCTCCCGTTAACCAAACTTCACCGATGGGCAGAGCTTGAAAACTTAACACTATCATTTTGATCATGGCTAAGTGGCCATCTAATGCCCAGAAAATCAGGGTAGCCAAGATGAGATAAAATTGACCAACCGCCGGAACGTTGATGCCATTAACCGGATCTACCATCGACGCAAAACCTAAACCGGTTTGCATCGCCACGATTTGACCAGCGAGGACAAAGGTATTCAGTACCATGTTGGAAATAAAACCGATGGCAATGCCCAAAATCAGCTGTTGCATAACCACTAAGAAGGTGCCCACTGAAAAAAGATCGATGATGGGGGAGGGTGGCACCATCGGCATCACCAAGATAGTTAAAAATAATACAAGTAAGGCTCTCACACTGGGTTGGATAGACTTCGCACTCATACCCACCATGGCGGCAAACATGCCGGCAATACGCATAAACGGCAGCAATAAATCTGCCATAAACTGCATAATGGTGGTGGTGGATAGTTCTAACACCTAACCCACCACCTCAGGAATACGTTCAACCATGGTGAAGGTAAAATCCATCAGTTGCTGAACCAACCAATGGCCACCCCAACTCAAGGCCAACAAGGTGACAATCAAACGTGGTAAAAAACTCATGGTTTGTTCGTTGATTGACGTAGCTGCTTGAAAAACCGCAACAATCAAACCCACAAACAAACTGGGCAAAATGATGGCCGACACTAATAAGATCACCATATGCAACGCTTCTTTTAAGATCTCAACAAATACCTCTGGACTCATCTTGCGCTCCTTAACGTACTCAACCAACAAGACATGGCTTAACCCATCCCAAAGCTATTGGCTAAGGTGCCAAAAATCAGGTTCCAGCCATCCACCAATACAAATAACATCAATTTAAATGGCAACGAAACGATCATCGGTGACAGCATCATCATACCCATGGCCATCAATATTGATGCCACCACCAAATCGAGGATCAAAAAAGGAATAAACAACATAAAACCGATTTGGAACGCGGTTTTTAACTCGCTGGTGACAAAGGCTGGGATCAAGACATTCATGGGTACATCTTGTGGATCTTGGAACTGATCATCCATGCCACCAATTTGCACAAAGGTCTCTAAATCTTTGACGCGGGTTTGTGCCAACATAAAGGCACGCAACGGTTGCTTACCTAATTCATAGGCTTGCAAGGAGGTAATTTCTTCATTTAAATAAGGTTGCAAGGCTGTTTCATTAATTTTGTCGAACACCGGCGCCATGATAAACATCGATAAAAATAAACTGACACCGATGAGTATTTGATTTGACGGTGACTGCTGTAAACCAATCGCCTGACGTAAAATTGACAGCACAATAATAATGCGGGTGAACGAGGTCATCATCATCACAAAAGCTGGCAAGAGACTCAGCGACGTCATGATCGCCAGTACTTGCAAGGTCATGGTGTAATCCTGGCCACCATTGCCATTGTCAGTGACCGTTAAGGCAGGAATTCCGCCCTGGGCTAACGCTGCACCTGATACACTCAGCAGGAGCAAGCCGAGCAGCCAGCCAATATATTTATTCATGGTGTTTACCTGCAGATGAGGGATCTTGAGTTGATTTGTTTGGAGTGAGCTTGCCAGCCATAAACATCGCCAGCTTATCTTTAAAATTGTCACCACTGGCCAATTTTGTATCGGCCAAAGGTTGCGCTAACTTGGCGAGGTGATTGATGTTGTGGGCCGTTACGCCAATTAAATGTTGCTCCCCGCCAACATCAATAACCATCACCCGTTCACGTGTGCCTGCCATCATCGAGGTCACAACCTTGAGTTGGCCAGAACCATGTTGAGTGACGTTAAACCGACGCATGAGAAACGCCAGCATAAAAACAACCCCAACCACTAATAAAAGTGAGAGGAAAATTGACACTATAGAGGTGGGATTGGTGACGTTTTGTGGTTCACAATACGCGCTAAACGAGGTAGTGAGACACAGGCCCAGACTAAGCCAGGCCTTTGATTTAAAAGGGTTTTGCTTATCTGAGCTTTTTGATTCTTTCCAATTGACTAATAACATCGGTGAGGCGGATACCAAATTTATCGTTAACGACTACTACCTCACCATGAGCAATCAACGTGCCATTTACGAGTACGTCTAACGGTTCACCTGCAACACGCTCTAATTCCACGACAGAACCTTGATTTAACTGCAGTAAATTACGAATACTTATATTGCTGCGCCCTACCTCCATGGAGATGGTCACGGGAATATCCAGTATGGTATCTAGTTTGCGTTTTTCAGAAGGACTGATTTCATTGTCATCTTCTAATTCGTCAAACTCGGCTACACGGGCACCTTTATCGCTGCTTGCTTTGGCTTCTTCGTCTGCCTGCTCAGCCATGGCTGCTGCCCAATCATCTAAATCATCATCACCACTCATCGCTATACTCCTTCGTGTTACAGATCTACCTCTAGACCCTGTAATTCGGTGTCGCTGTCAATGCGGCGACCGCCTTTAGTTAATAACTGCAGTTCTGACTTCACTGAAGTCGGACGCGGGATCTTATCGGTAATCTTCAAGGCAACATTGTCTCGCGATCGACCTAATTTGGCTCTAAAAGTAGGTAGCTCCTCGATCAACACCGTAATGTGTTCTGGCATGTCGATGGGAATAATGTCACCTGGCTTCAATTCCATGATTTTGCGTAAAGGTAAATCGATATCTAGCATGTGTGTGGTAAGTTCAACCTTCACATCCATGATTTCGTCGCGTAAGGCCTTGCTCCAGCGCAAATCGGTGTCTTCTTTATCACTCTGTACACCAGCGTCAAGTAATTCGCGGATCGGTTCCAACATGGAGTACGGTAACGATACGTGAAAATCGCCGCCGCCACCGTCTAATTCTATGTGGAATGAACTGATAACCACCACTTCGGTGGGACTCACAATATTCGCCATGGCAGGGTTTACTTCTGAGTCTAAATATTCAAAAGATACGTCCATTACCGGTGCCCATGCTTCTTTATAATCTTCAAAAATTAATTTCAGAAGCATCTGAATAATACGTCGCTCAGTTGGCGTAAATTCACGGCCTTCAATTTTGGCGTGATAACGACCGTCGCCACCAAAAAAGTTATCCACCAAAATAAACACCAAGCGTGCTTCCATGGTGATCAAGCCCGTGCCTTTGAGGGGTCTGAAACGCACCATGTTTAAACTGGTCGGTACAAATAATGTGTGGATGTACTCACCGAATTTAATCATCTGAATGCCGTTAATAGACACCTCAGCCGAGCGCCGCATCATGTTGAACAGGCTAACCCGCATATGACGCGCGAAACGTTCATTGACGATTTCCAAGGTAGGCATTCGTCCACGAACAATTCGGTCTTGGGAGGAAAAATCATATTCCAATAACGAACCATCGGAGGGTAAATCATTGGGATCGTCTTCCTCAACGTCATCAACGCCGTGTAAGAGGGCATCAATTTCGTCTTGGGATAATAAGTCGCTCAAAGTCTCTCTCTCTTAGGCACTATTGCATGACAAAGCCGGTGAACAACACGTCTTCCACCAAAGTTTGACCCGTAATTTCTTGCATCTTTTTCTGTACTTCTTTTAACGCACTGTCACGGATGGCGGTTTTACCCGCTTCTGTCACTAAATCATCAGCATTCGCCGTACTAAACACTCTTAATAAGGCACCTTCAATAGAAGGCACGTGCATCTTCACTTGTTCTTCATTGTCAGAACCACGTAACATCAATTGTACTTTGATTTCGACTAAGCGATCTCTCGAAGAACCCGGTACGTTAAATACAAAAGGTCTGGGCATGGCGACATATAACGCACTGCCCGTTTTAACCGCAGGCGTCGCCGTGGCCGGTGCACCAGAACCATCAGCATTTTCCATGCCAGATTCCATCGTTTCTCTACTCGCTTGATCATCACCACTGAGTAAAAAGAATGCGCCCGCGCCACCCACAATCAAGACAACAGCAGCAATGATGATGATCATCATTTTCCGCTTTTTACCGCCATCTTCCATTTTTAGTTCTTCGTCAGCCATACCGCTCTCTGCTTAATTTGCACATGTGGTCGTATTATCAGATGCAACACACAAATGGCCAAGGATTTTCCAATTCTGTTTTTACACAAAATAGTCAATGGATCCTTGACGCGCCTTAGTTGTGTTGCGTTCTGGTGCTGAAAATGATTCGGTTTCAGCTAGCATTTGGGTATTTTCCCCGCCCTGAGCAGATCCATTACCCTGTTGTTTGGCATTACTGTCTTGCTTGGTTTGGTGCTCTTCTCGCACCGACGATTGTCCTAACTCAATGCCTTTTTCTGCCAACATTTCACGTAATTTTGGCGTGGCAGCCTCGAGGGCATCACGAGCATGATGGGATTGCACCACAAAACTCACTTGTGCTGAGTCAGACGACATTGCTACCTTGACTTTTACCGAACCCAGTTCAGCTGGATCAAGGCGCATTTCAGCAATTAAATTCCCACTATTAACCATCCAGCGCACTTTTTCCGCTAAGATCTGTTGCGCTTCTGGTTTATGTAAATTCAGGGCTTTATCAAATTGGCTGACTTGCTGTTTAGCAAAATCGAGCACGGCACCACTGTCTTTAGGTTGATGACTGAGTCCTTGAGATTTTGCCGCATCAGGATGGTCATGCACGTGGTTGACTAAGTCAGATAATTGACTGATAAGTGCCGTAGCATTCACATTGCGTTCACCGGTGCCCCGCGCGGAATTGTTGTCACTGGACAGGTTAGCAAGAGCGTCATTCACCACACTTTTTAGATCGAAGCTAGGGTGGTGCCCCGCTGCCAACTGTTTTTTAAACTCACTTAGCCCAGCTTTTAAGGCCGCGACAAAATCTTTACTGTTGGCTTGAGTACCGCTCTGCGCATTTAGCAGCTCAGCCATCGCCAACACTTGCGTTTTATCCTGAAGACTCAGTGCCCGTGTATCTGCCATGTCTTGTTGGCTCGCACTACGACGAATTTGCACAGCGAGTGCCTGGATAACTTGTTCTTGCTTGGAAGGGCTAAGTTCACTTAGGGCTTGCAGTACTTGGCTTGCTTGGGCCGAAAACTCAACGCTTTTTGTCAGTTCGCCCTGTTGAGTATGCAATTGGCCAGATAAACCGTCTTTACTTTTCACTTCAACTGCCGGTTTTGCTTGGCTATCTATTGCTGTGATCTGAGTTAACGAGGTTTTGTCTGGGAGTATCTTCGCAACGTTCTTCTGTAAATCAGTGCTGTCTAGCAGTGCCGCATCACTTAAGCTTTCATCGGCTATGCCAGTATGGCCAATAACAAGGCCGCTGGATTTAGTATCATCGAGAGCTTGTTTTACTCCATCGGCAATGGCATTTTGTGCCATTCCCTGATTGAGTTGTCCCACATCTTGACTGGCTGTTCGATTGGTGGAGCCTGCGGCTAATACACTATTATTGGTTAATAACGTTTCATCCGCAGTGCCATCTTGTTTGCCAGCAGCGCTTAGTAAGTCTGTCTTCGCCCCGTCAAGTGTGGCAGTTTTTAGCCCTGCCGCACTCATTGTTTGACGATTTTCATCAGCCTTGTTTTGGTTTGGCGCTTTTGTTGGCATAACGTCAGCAGTTAACTCAGCAATTCCTTCATTTTGGCTTGTTAATACCTGTTGTTCAGCCTGAGTCAGGGGCGGCTTAGCAGGCATGTCTGCAAGCTTGGTTTTGTTTGCTGCAGCCAGTGCTGGCGTCAAATTCAACTTGGTTTGTCCCTCACCCGTCTCAATACTTTGTGTGCTGCCTCCACCTTGTTGCATGGATTGTAGCTGAGCTAAGTCATGCTTGAGTGAACTGAGCATGGCTTGCCTGTCTCTAAGACTTAGTGTGTCTTTCAGTGTATCTTTGCCCGCCAACTGCTCAAGCAACAACCCTTGGCTATCTAGCTCGGATTTTTCGAGTTCGTGCAAAAACTGCTGTAACTGCGGATTGTTTTTTAAGATGTCGGCCAGTTGTGCGTCAGACTTATTGAAGTGCTTTAACCATTTTTCGAGATGACTCAAATCAACAACTTGGTTGTTTGCTTCCCCAACATTGAGGGATTGTAGTTGCCCGACCAAACTGATCCACTCGTCAGGGCTATCGGCATTGATGTCGTCTACCTCTGGTGATGTTTCTTCGCCCAGCGCCTGCTGCTGCGACTGGTCTACGGCATTTTGCTGTGGCACATCAACTTGTGTAATTGTCTGTTCGTCGACTGGCTGGCTTTTGGGGTTTTGCTCGTTTGCCCTGCTCTTGTCCAGACTATGAGTCGCTGCTGTTGCGCGCTGGGTTGTCGGTTTGTCTGCGGCCGTGGTTGAGCTACTCGCTTCAATGGACTCGGCTTGCACGCCATCACCAGGTTTATCACTTTGTTTGCTGACGACCTTGTTAGTGGCGACACCCTCACTTGACTTGATGTCCTGCGCATCTTTATTGAGCTGACGTTTGCTTGATGCAGCAGTAGACTGCTGGCGCATCGCCAATTCAAACGCACCTGCACTGGCTAGTGAACTTGATTCATTGCCACCACTTTGTTCAATAGCACCGATGGTGGCAAGAGCGGCAAGTTCCGTTTTAGAGGTGGCAACATATTGCATCATTAAAGCTTAACCTCTTGATTTATATTGAATAAACGATTTTCAACCAAGATGATTGAGGTTGTTTTGGGCGAGCTAGGTGCTGTTTTCATGGCTATTTCACCGTTTTTTATCCCGCGATCGTGATGTACGACCCTTAGTCAGCGAAGTAGAGCAAGGTCTGTTCCAAGTTGTAGCGTTTGTTCTTCAAGCCCCGCTAGTTAGGGGGAAATTAAACTTTTTGTCTCACAAATTTTTGCAGGGCAAGCTCATCCAACATGTGTTGCTCGCGTTTTTCGCCGAGTAAAAACGCTTGGTGCTGTTGTTTTTCCAACAACATCTCTACTGCTTTACGCTTTTTCTGCTGAGCTAACCACGTCATGCGACGCTGGTCTGCCACCAGCATTGCTTTCCTGACGACCATGCTTTGCTGTTCACAGGCTTTGTCGAGTTTACCAATGAATTGTTGGTGTTGATTGAAGGTAGAGGCTGCCACGCCAACTTTGGCTTTTTGCTGAGCTTGACGTAAATAATCCAAACGATATTGTTCCAAACCGGCCAACTTACGCTTGTGCTCTTGCAAATATTGCTGGGCCAACTGAAAGTCACGGATAAGCTTTTGTTCCTTTTGCTCTTCCCATTCAGCCACCATTTTTAGCTGACTAATTGACATGCTTGTATCTCAAAAAAATCCTTTGGCGTTGCATGGTATTAGCCCTTACCTAAACCGCTCGCCAAACTTTGCATGGCATTGATTGAATCCGCATAGGCAATGGTTTGTTGCATGCCTTGTTGCAAAAAGGCGTTAATCGCCGGCTCGGCATTAATGGCTAAATCGATACGTGGATCATTACCACGGGTGTAGGCACCAATGCTGATGAGATCACGATTACGCTGATAAGTGGAATAGACCTGACGCACCCGTCTCGCTTGTTGCACATGTTCAGGTGATACCACCATAGGCATGACGCGACTGATGGATGCCTCAATATCAATGGCTGGGTAGTGCCCCGAATCAGCCAGATTACGCGACAATACAATGTGACCGTCTAGTATCGCGCGAGCAGCGTCAGCGATGGGATCTTGTAAATCATCCCCTTCGGTTAATACCGTATAAAACGCCGTGATAGAGCCCTGATTTTCATTGCCATTGCCCGCACGTTCAACCAAGGCCGGTAAACGGGCAAACACTGATGGCGGATAACCTTTGGTTGCGGGGGGCTCGCCAACCGCAAGGGCAATCTCACGCTGAGCCATGGCATACCGGGTTAATGAGTCAATCAGCAATAAGACGTTCATGCCTTTGTCGCGAAAATACTCGGCAATAGTCACGGCGGTCTCACAGCCCTTAAGTCGCATTAAGGGTGAAGTATCCGCTGGCGCGGCAACCACCACGGCCTTTTTGCGTTCCTCCTCACCGAGGATATCTTCAATGAATTCTTTAACCTCACGACCCCGCTCTCCGACGAGTCCCACGACCACTACGTCGGCACTCGTGCCACGCGTCATCATGCCTAACAACACACTTTTGCCTACTCCACTGCCGGCAAACAAACCCATACGTTGACCAGAGCCGACGGTAACAATGCTATTGATCGCTCGCACACCCACGTCAATGGGTTGGGTAATAGGCCTACGGCTCAGGGGATTCATCGGTGGTCGAGAGGTGGGGACGCGCTTTTCTGCTTTAATCGCCCCCAAACCATCAAGTGGTTGGCCATTGCCATCAACAACACGCCCCAACAAGCCCATGCCAACCGCTAAACCTTGTTCACGATTAAGGGGGTGAACACGTGATCCTGGCACGATGCCTTTCACCGCCGTAGTGGGCATCAAGTAGGTGATACTGTCGCCAAACCCCACTACTTCAGCTTCGATTTCGCCGTCAACGGTTTGAATTAAACACTGACTACCCACAGGCATTTGGCAACCCACAGCCTCAAGGGTTAAACCAATTCCTCTAACGAGTTTGCCCGCTGCCACAATAGGTGGATGAGGCACTTGATCCTGCAAAGCCCGCACTTTATCGGTAATGGATAGACTCATAATTAATCGTCGTCACTGGGCTTTATTTGTTTTAAGCCCTGCTCCAATAAAAAGCGGTCAAGCACATCACGTACCCGCCGTTCAATACTGACATCCACCGCGTTACTTTGGGTGATAATTTCACAACCACCACGCGCCATACTGGGGTTTTCTATTAAATTCCACGCCTGTCTGGTGATTTCATCTGCGCTGAAATGGGTTTGAATGAGGTTGATGTCTTCGGGATGCAGGTAGATTTGATAGCTACTTTCTTGAATAGGCAATACTTTCAAGCCCTCACTTAAGGCTTGAAAAATAAGATTTTCGTTGGTTTTCACTTCACTGCGGATCACCGCTCTAGCGAGACTTACCGCCAAGGTAACCAGTTCCCGCTCTAATACTTTGTCTACTTTGCTCACCGGCTTTTGTAAGTGGCTAATGAGGGCAACAAGTGATGCAGTATTTTCAGCAATTTGCTCTTGGGCCGCAGCTATTCCTTGGGCATGGCCTTGCTCTTTCCCTTCGGCAAGCCCTTGCTCCAGCCCCTCTTGATGGCCAGCCAAACGCCCTGCTTCATGCCCTTCTTGTTGTCCTTGGGCAAAGCCCTCTGCATGCGCTTGTGCACGGATCGCTTCAATCTCTTCAGCCGTAGGGGGCAGTACCTCTATGTCCTCTTCAGGAGGTTCATATTTCCAATCGTGACGACGATTGAAAACATCGGTTTTGGCGTTTTCTTTGGCGCTTTGATTTTTTTCAATATGCGGCAATTCCCACGATTTTACGTTTGCATCGCTACCCGCGCTCATAAATGTGCAACCCTTGTTAGCCTAACAGCCCTGCTATTATAAGAACTCATCGCCGCCGCCACCGCCAAGCATAATTTCACCGGCGTCAGCCAAACGTCTTGCCACCGACAGAATTTCTTTCTGTGCCGTTTCCACTTCACTGATGCGCACTGGGCCCATGGCTTCGAGATCATCAAGTAGCATTTCTGCTGCCCGCTTAGACATGTTTTTGGTAATTTTGGTACGCAATTCTTCATCCGCACCTTTGATAGCTTTGAGCAAGGCATCTTGTTGCACTTCACGCAGAATGGCTTGAATCGCTCGATCATCCACGTCAGCCAAGTTGTCAAAGACAAACATCAGGTCTTGGATTTGTTGACTCATTTCCTCGTCTTGCTCACGGATTGCATCCATTAACTGCCCTTCAATATTGGTATCGAGGTAGTTCATGATGTCTGCCGCTGATTTCAAGCCGCCCATTTTCGCCGCTTGAGTACCGGCTTGACCGGCAAATTGTTTTTCCATGATTTCATTTAATTCTTGCAAGGCTGCGGGTTGTACTTCTTCTAAGTTGGCCACCCGCATCATTAAGTCAAGACGCACTTTTTCAGGGAACTGACTCAGAATTTCAGCACTTTGCTCGGCGTCTAGGTAAGACATAACAATGGTTTGGATCTGCGGGTGTTCGTTGCGAATAATACTTGCCACCTGCTTAGAATCCATCCATTTCAAGGAGTCGAGACCTTTGGCGCCACTACCCATGAGGATTTGATCAATTAAGTTAGCCGCTTTGTCTTCGCCCAAGGCCGATGTTAGGGCACGTTTTACGAAGTCATGACTTTGGAATCCAATGGTGCTGTAGTTTTGGATCTCTTCAATAAAATGCCGATGCACTGCCGTGATCTTGGCTTGGGTCATATCGTCAATTTGCGCCATGGCCTGACCAAGACGTTGTACTTGTTTAGGCTCCAGATGTTTTAAAATCTGCGCCGCATCATCTTCAGTTAAACTCAGCAGTAAAATCGCTGCCTTGTCGACACCTTCTAGTTTGCCAACATCATAACCGGTTTTTTCTGGTGCATTTGCTTCTGCCATGGCTTACTCCGGACAATCTAGTTGGCTGAGGGTGCGGTGTGTGTTTAACAGATTAAAGGGCTTATTCATCTTGCATCAACCAATTTTTAACCACTTGTGAAGACAATTCTGGCTCATTCGCCACCAAAGCTCTAACGGCGCGCAACAGATCTTCATCTTTATGTAAATCAGGTAGTCTAAAGGTACCATCGGCGGCAAAACCAACCTGCGACTCATCAAATTCTTGAGCGAGCATGGTAATGCCTTCGTCACCCAGATCGAGGCCATCATCAGCGTCGTAATCATCATTCTTCACTTCGTCAGGGTGGATCAATTTCTTCACTAATGGACCCACCACAAAGGCGAGAAGTGAAGCAATGACCAGTAGACTTCCCCCTAGCTTAATAATGGGGTACATATCAGGATCTTTCCAGAAGGGCAGTTCTTCTGGGATATATTCTCCTTCGCGACTAAAGGGAATGCTCACCACTTCAAGTGAGTCACCGCGGGTTACATCAAAACCGATGCCCCCTTGCAAGAGTCGACGAATATCTAATAATTCTGCTTGCGCACGAGGGGCTGAAGTGACGCTGCCATCGGCTGCGGTAGTGCTCACATAATCTAAGGCCACTGACACACTTAAACGACGAATAACACCGGTTTGCTGTTTGGTGTGACTCACGGTGGTATCGAGTTCGTAGTTTCGGGTTGCCTCTTTCAGGTTACGACCAGGTGTGCTTGCCTGTGCACTGCTACCGCTAGCTCTTTCCGGTATCGAAGAATCTAATGGTGGTTGATTGGTCAGTGCCCCCGGGATCCCAGCAATCACACCACCGATGCTGTTGTCTTCAACTGTCATTTCACTGCGAATAGCAGGTAAATCAGGATTGTAGCTGCGTTGGGTTTGCTCAACGGCAGTAAAATCCATGGTGACGTCAGCTTGTGCGGTGTAATTACCTAAACCGAGTACAGGGATCAAGATGGAGTCGATTTTGGCTAAATATTCATCTTCCCGCTGTTTTTCTAATTCATATTCTTTGCGTGAGCGAGCTGATTCAGCATCTTGCGATCCAGAGTTTAATAAACGCCCATTACTATCGGTTACTGTAACACGTTGGGGCTCCATGCCTTGCACCGCGGAGGCCACGATATCAACGATAGAATTAACCTCTTCACTCGATATAACGGATCCACGCCGTGCCGTTACCACCACGGTAGCGCTGGCTTTTTTCTCGCGCCGTGCAAACACGTTTTCAACCGGCAACGCTAACAATACTTTGGCACGGGTGATCCCTGACATTTCTTCAATGGTGCTGGCAATTTGTTTTTCACGGGCATGTTTGAGGCGTTCTTTTTCCACACGTTGACTGACACCAAAACCCATGTCTTGCATGATAATGTCTGTGCCTTCAGAGTCGCTTTGCGAGATCCCCTGACGTGTCATGCCAAGTTTTATACTTTGATATTGTTCACTGTTCACCAATACGGTGTTGCCTTCGAGGCGATAGTCGATCTGGTTTTGGTCGAAGTAGTCTAAGGTTTCAACCATTTCTTGGGTTTGCATCTTACCCAAGGGGCGGTATTCCGGTTGACGTGCCCATAAATAAATGAGAATAGCGATGGCCACACAGATAACCAAGGCTGCAACCAAGACCAACTGACGCATGGTATCTGTGCCACCAATGGAATCCATAAACCCAGATTTTTGTTCAGCCACATTGTCATTGCCATAGGAGTCTGCTCCCATGCCACTCATGGCTAATTCTGTACCCGTTGCTTCTGCCACGAATTATACTCCTACACCGGCATATTCATGATGGTTTTATAGGCTTCTAAGACTTTGTTTCGCACCTGAATCGTTGCTTCAAAGGCTATGCCCGCTTTTTCCTTAACCACCATCACATCAGCCAAACTAAGGCTAGGGTCGCCCATCTCAAACGCTTCAGAGGTGGCCTTGGACTCCTTCTGCATGCTGTTGACTGTGTTCAGGGCGTTACCCAGCATCTCGGCAAAGTTACTGGCTGAGGGGTTTTCTTGCAAACCGGGCAGTTCGCCTATTCCCATCTTGCTTTGTAGCGCCATACCTTGCATTTCTTGATATAACGACTGTGCTTTAATATCCATGGTCTTGCTCCGCGTTTCATCCACCCACATGGCGTATGAAAATAACTTCATAAGCTGATGTAGCAAGCAAAGTGCCAAGTTAATCCACTTTCAAAAAGTATAATTTCTATATTTTTCAATAGGTTGATTATTGATTAGGTGGTGGAATGTGTGTCAGAAAATTGACAATAGGGAAATTCTTTGGGAATGCTGTACTGAGTCAGATGCTGTATGGACTAAGTGAATAAGGTCTAAAACGACGACGTCCCGGTCCCGCTGCAACATGGCAACACCCACTGGCTGAAATTGCAACAGCGATGCGCTTGCACCATTCATGGCAAAATTCACTGAGCAAGACGCTCAGTGAATTAACCTCAGCGCTTAAAAGCCACTAGAAATGGTTAAGCCAAGTTGATTATTAATATCGCCACTTAAAAATTGTTGAAAATAGACACCCAAGACAACACTTCCTACATGTCGCTGCGCCGAGGCACTGACAAATACACCGCCATTGATGTCAATTTTCTCACTGTAACAGTCGGTACACAGCTCAATCGCACGTTCAGAAGCAGTTACCACCGAGAACCCAGCTTGTAATCTCACTGCAGCCTCTTGCTCTTCACCCAAATACCACTGATAGCCACTGGCCAGCGAAAGTAATGCAGCAGTAGCGTTGGAAGAGGCGGTGGAACGATCGCCATTATTAAACACCCCCTGCCCCTCTACCTCTTGAGTAAAACCTGCGTTGTCGTCATACACCAATATGTCGATTTTACCGCTAGTTACCCAACCGTTTTGCAAGTAATCAACACTGAATCCCACTGTAAAGGCATAGTCGTCTATGCCCTGAGACAACGCGACTTTTTTATCAAGAGCGGCGAACGCCACATGGCCAGCAAACTCCCAAGCATGTGTTATGTCTTGTTGCTCTTGTGCAACGACCTGCTGACAAGCCAATAACGTGGTAGCGACCAACACCGCCCCTTTAGTTTTTGCGATAAGCTTCATTCCAACCTTCCTTTGTGAAAAAAAAGCGAGAGTATATAGCGATGTTGGATGCAGTAAAGCAGTAAAATTTTAGCGAACCAGCCACTAAAAAAAAGGTCGTCAACATGACGACCTGAAGTACCGCTGACGCTCTAAAACTCATCTTTCACTTGGGCTTGTTTAACAAAACAAGAGCCGACTAAGCCGGCAAATCGATACCTACATCGCGCATTCTGGCCAATTTGTAACGCAACGTTCTGGGGCTTATGCCGAGTCGCTCGGCTACATCTTTACGTCGGCCATTGCAACTGTGTAGTGTATCAAGAATAATTTGGTGCTCTTGTTGGCGCAGTTCAGAGCCTAACTTGCTATCGTCTTCAATACGCTCTGCTGCCAAACCACTGCTAGTGGATTGGCTGAGTTGATCTGCCTCAATCATTAAATCAACGGCATCAATTTGTTCGGGATCAGCGAGGATCAAAGCGCGCTGAATAACATTTTCTAACTCACGTACATTGCCCGGCCATGCATGCTGCAGTAACTTGCTGCGCGCGGCAGCACTGAGCTTGGGAATTTTATTTCCACGTTTTTGACAATGGCGTTCGATCAAATGTTCAGCCAAGGGAATGATGTCTCCACCACGTTTGTCCAGTGGCTGCCAGGTCAGTGGAAACACGTTCAGTCGGTAATATAGGTCTTCACGAAAATCGCCTGTTTCGACGGTTTTCTTTAGATTTCGGTTACTGGTGGCAATGACCCGCACATCCAAAGCAATGGTCTTGCGACTGCCTAAACGTTCCACTTCTTTCTCTTGTAATACCCGCAACAACTTGGCTTGCAAACTCAAATCCATTTCACTGATTTCATCGAGTAAGATGGTGCCGCCTTGGGCTTGCTCAAATTTACCCGGACAAGCCTGAATTGCGCCGGTAAAGGCGCCTTTGTCGTAACCGAACAAAGTAGCTTCCAACATATTTTCTGGAATAGCCGCGCAGTTAATTGCCACAAAGGGTCCACTTGCCCGCAATGATTGGTCGTGAATGTAACGCGCTAACACTTCTTTGCCCGAGCCACTTGGCCCTAAGACCATAACAGAGGCATCGGAGCGTGCTACTTTTTGCGCCAGTTCTAACAATTGAATACTGCTTGGGTCCCCCACCACTGGCTGCCGCGATTCCACTTTTTGCGCCGGCGCGTACCGCCCGACCAGATTCAACAATACTTCGGGGGCAAAAGGCTTCGAGAGATAATCGGTAGCACCATCACGCATGGCTTGTACAGCGTCATTAATGGTGGCATAAGCTGTCATCAGCAGCGTCGGCAATTGCGGATAGCGGTGCTTGATATTGCGCAATAAACTTAAGCCATTCATGTCACCCATTTGGATATCACTGACCACTAAGTCGACAACTTGATCCTGCAATTTCAGCAAAGCTTGCTCGGCACTGTCTGCCTCAACAACTTTGTAGCCACCCAGTAATAACGTATCCACTAAGGCTTCGCGTAAACCTGCATCGTCTTCCACGATTAGAATTTTTGCTTGCGACATGGTTCAGCTCCCCGCCATTTCGGCGACTAAAGGTTGATTTTTTAAAGTGTGATCCGCGCTCTTGCTGGCGTTTTGCTCTAGGCTTAACACTGGTAGACGTAAGGTGAATTTAGCCCCACCTGCGGGCACATTGGTGACTGATACTTTTCCGCCATGGGATTGCGCAACACTCTGCACGACGGCCAATCCAAGCCCTGTGCCTTGGCTGCGTGTGGTAAAAAAAGGTTCAAAAATATGTTTTAGATTAGCTTTGTCAACACCTGGGCCATTGTCGGCAACACTTAACTTCACCCACTTTGGCTGACTGCTGTCTCGACTGGCTTGCAAAATAATCTGAGCGCCACTGGGTTTAAAAATTAAGGCGTTGTGAATCAGATTTTGCAGGGCACCGGCCAAGGCCACCTTGTTGCCTAATATCAGAATATCGGGTTCAGGCAAATTCACCGTCAACTGCGCTTGCTGTCGACTCAACATAGCCTCAGCCCCAGCTTGCACTTCACTCAGCAAACTTTGCAAAGATACTTGGCCGACGACTTGTTCATTGCCACTTTTGGCAAATAACAGCATGTCATTGACTTGGCTTTCTAAGTCTCGCAAGCGCGACAATAATTTTTCAGCAAATTGGCCGCGCGCTTCTTTATTCAGTGCATTATTGGATAAATTTGCTGCGTATAACATGGCAGCAGACAAAGGGGTGCGGATTTGATGAGCTAACGACGCCACCATCTTACCCAACGAGGATAATTTTTGCAGATGGCTAATGCGTTGCTGCAGCTGGCGAGTTTCAGTTAAATCGGTTAATACAATCAACTGCCCCGGTTCATTCACTAAAGGGGTGATTGACAGTTTAACTTTGCGGCCATCAATGAGCGATACTTCGTGACCATCATCGGCTTGCGGTTTAAACGAACGCTGAATGATTGCCCGCCAGAGTTGTCCTTCCAAGGGTTCCCCTAACAAAGCACTGGCCAACTGGTTGGCTTGTTTCACCATACCTTTACCATCAATGATGACGATACCTGCGGGCATAACTTGTAATATATGATTGAGCCGATTGGCTTGCAGACGCAAAACGGTCAATTCATCACGTTGCTCTGTTGGTCTGGTGTTGGTATCTGATGGTTGATGACTGGGTAGTGATGAAGATGCTGCTGCTTTTTCTACTAAGCATGCCGATGAAATTAAACGGCCCTGACTGCTCACAGTTGGCATGGTTAACTCATTCGTTGCACGTGCGTTACTTGTCATACTTACCTCATGTCAAAACTTGGACAAAAAAGTCACAAGCTAGACATAGCACAGGCCATGCCAAGTAATTTTTATTTATTTTTCAATAAGTTAAATGAAATAAACCAAAGGATAGAGCGTCAATCATCTGACGCTTGTACATAAAAAAGCGACTTTTAGGTTTTACCAATATCGTATTTGCGCATTTTCTCTACCAAGGTGGTGCGGCGCATACCCAACACATCTGCCGCTCGTGCTACCACCCAATCTTGTTGTTCTAGCGCCTGAGTGATCAGACTAATTTCTAAGTCAGAAATGTATTCTTTCAGGTTAAGACCTTCTTCTGGCAAGGTCGAACTGCCGAGACCGTCAAACTCACTTTCTTGACTATCGTCATCAAGGTCTGCGCTTTCACCAAATAAAGCATTGATGGCTTCACGTTCTTGCAGTTCTTGCGGATAATCCGGCGTATAAGGCTCTACATCTAAATGTCGGTACTTTTGCGGCAAGTCGTGCAGATCGATGAGCTGGTTAGGAAACAAAATCATTAAGCGCTCAACCAAGTTGGACAGTTCACGTACGTTGCCCGCCCAATTATGCTCCATCAAGGATATCAACGCATTTTCGGTAAAACGGATCTGTGCATTGTCCCCTTGCATGCGTGAAATTAATTCCTGTAATAACAAAGGGATATCTTCCTTGCGCTCACGCAGCGCAGGGCTTTCGATGGGGAATACATTCAGACGATAATAAAGATCTTCACGAAATTGGCCCTGAGCGATCATGGTTTCCAAGTCTCGGTGCGTGGCTGCCACTATGCGTACATCACATTTTATGGCTTTGTTGCCGCCTACCCGCTCGTAGGTACGCTCTTGCAATACGCGCAACAATTTAACTTGCATTTGCAGCGGCATGTCCCCTATTTCATCAAGAAATAATGTGCCACCCTCGGCCAATTCAAAACGTCCTTTTCGCGAATTAACCGCGCCAGTGAAGGCGCCTTTTTCATGACCAAACAATTCGCTTTCTAACAATTCACCGGGAATCGCCCCACAATTTACCGGGATGAAAATGGCTTCGCTGCGTTTTGACAAGTAGTGCAAATTACGGGCAATGACTTCTTTGCCGGTACCAGACTCGCCTAGTATCAAAACGTTGGCATCGGTGGGGGCGACTTGTTCAATTAAATGCCGTACGTGTTGAATATGGGTACTTTTACCTACGAGGCTGCGAAACAACACATTTTTCTGCTGGGCGGTTGTTCTGCCAGTTGGCTGTTGCTTCCGATATTCTTGGCATCGATGCAGCACTTGCATCAAGGCTGGATAAGTAACAGGATCAACTAATGTACCTACGACATTACCGGCACTGACAAAATCACCATGAGGATTAATAAACACAAACGGTAAAGCGGGGAATTTTTCACTCAGATCCAAAGCAAGTTCGGCTTGATCAGCATCAACAAACACAGCAAGGTTGTGTGATTCACCCTTCAAACTCGCCATCGCGTTTTGAAAAGTCAGCGAAGTACAGCTTTCGCCAAGGAAGGTTAATATAGTACGAAGATTATTGGCTCTCCCGACGTCAGAACTAATAATCGCTATTGTGCTCATGCCTTCCTCAATGCTTTTTCTTATTATAAGTCAATGTAATGTCAACGATTTTAACGTTTCAAAAACGGATAGCAATAGATATTATCAGCGGCACATAATACCTGAATATAGCCTGGCATTATTCAGGCATAAAAAAAGAGCAAGGTGCTTGCTCTTTTTTTAAATCAACTCCGATTAGCCGTTTAATAACGTTAATACTTGACCTTGTTGCTGGTTAGCCTGCCTTTGTACGGCCAAACTTGTTTGACTCAAAATATCAGCAGACGCTCTTTCTACACTGGCTTGCGCATAATCGGTATCTTGGATCCGGCTTCTTGCAGCGGCAACATTAACATCGGCTTGAGTAAGATTGCGTGCCGCGCTCTCAAAGCGATTTTGGATTGCACCTAAGTCAGACCGCGCACCACCAACAACGTCTAATGCTGCATCACTGGCGGCTAAGGCATCAGCGGCACCTTGACTGGTGCTTAAATCCACATTCAGGATGTCACTTAAACGACTTGCAACATCTTGGGTCTGTACGCCAATTTTTTGGCCAGCATTGGCCCCTACCTGAAAATCAATACTGCCATTGCCACTTAATAAGGGTTTACCGGCAAATTCAGTTTGTTTGATGGTTTGTTGGATATTTTGCTGCAGCTGCGACACCTCAGCTTGCAGGGACTTGCGATCACCGTCTGTCAATAAACCGTTGCCCGCTTGCACAGAGAGTTCCCGAATACGATTAACATCATTATTAATGCCCGCCAATCCGCCCTCAGCTACCTGAGCCAAAGAAATACCGTCAAAGCTATTGGAAATGGCTTGGCGATTGCCTTCTACCTGCGAAGTTAAGCGATCAATGATTTGTTGCGCGGCGGCGCCATCTGCAGCACTGTTAATCCGTTTACCAGAGGCTAACTTTTCGAGAATTGACTCTTGCTTCTGTTGAACTTGTGACAACAACGATGCATTAGAATTTGTATTAAGGTTGATCATACGCCCCTCCAATTTTCGCTTAGTTTAGCAGAGTCTCGAACAGATTGAAAAACCGCCAGACAATGTTAGTGATAGATTCTGATACCAAGGCTATCTGCAGCATACCTAATCCGTCAATAATACACAAAATCGCCTGTTAGCACTTGCTATGCGTGGTGGTGGCAAACGAACAACGATATACTCTGTCTTCATTTTTATTGCAGCCTTTTTGTCAAATTCGTTTTGCCAAAGTCGTACCTTGGATGCCTCAATGCGCAATCAGCAGATATATGCAGAACAAGTCGATAGTTTGTATCGACAGACCAAGACCTTAGTGATAGCTCATCCTCTTGCAACGTGTTTAGCGCTATGGAGTTTTTGGAGTGAACTTAGTCTGAGTTTTAAGGTGTATTGGTTAACAAGCACCCTCGTGTTGGCCGCATGGCGTTATTTCACTTTTTTACGTTATAAACGCAGTGATCAACGGCGACTTTTTTGGGACAACATGTTTGCCCTACAGTCCATCTTGCAAGCCAGTATTTACGCCATCGTTTGGGTCATTTTGATCCTGCAAGATGTGCCCATAAATAGTGCCCTCGCGGTGATATGGATGACTGGCTTAAGTGCCTGTGCGGTAGTGGGTTATGCCGCTAACTTAAAAGAATTGTTCGCATTTTTTATGCCTATTGTGGTGCCAGGTTTTATCGCCTTGCTGGTGGTGGGTGGTAGTTTCAATGTAGGTTTAGCGCTGGCTGTGATGCTTTACAGTGTCGTGATTGTGCGCGCACTCATGCCGGTAAATCGCATCATCAAACAATCTGTGGCCTTGAATGTCCAATTGAGTGAAGAAATCGATGAACGCAGTAAAATACAAAAGCAGTTATTGGCCCTATCACGCCAAGACGCCTTAACCGGCTTAGCCAATCGACGGTTTTTTGACCACCAGCTTGATGCCGAGTTGCGCCGGGCATGTCGTAGTGCACAAGCTGTCAGTTTGGTGCTAATCGATATCGATTATTTTAAACAATACAATGATTTATATGGCCATCAAGCTGGTGACGAATGTTTGCAAAAAGTAGCAGAGCTGTTGAGCAAAACCTTTAATCGCGGTGGTGATTTTGTTGCGCGTTACGGTGGTGAAGAATTTGCGGTGATTTTACCCAATGCCACTTACCCCCGTGCTAAACACCTTGTTCAAGCCTTGCTATCGGCATTAACCGCGTTGCAATTTGAACATAAGGGTTCTTTGTTGCCCGCCACAAACACCTTGACCCTCAGCGCTGGTATTGCTTGCAACGAAGGGCATTTAGATATTACCGCTGCTGATTTAATTCAGCAGGCTGACCAAGCCCTGTATCAAGCTAAACAAGCGGGTCGCAACCAAGTGATGTAAGGGCAGGCAAAAGTTTGTGGCTACCCGATTTATCAGTCTATTGATTAGCAATTGATGCCATGTAACCAAGGAGTGGTAATAAAGCAGAAGTCAGTAAAGCCTACTGTTTTTTATCCAAGGGCTTCGGTAGACTCATCTACATCTTATTTATTGTTGCCTCGGCTTGATTCTTGCTCGCCACATTCAACCTAAGAGAAACATGTTGTCATCATGCTAAAAAATATTCGCCTGCACATCGAAAAAGATGAAGAAAAACAACAAGTATTAGAAGCACAGTTAGCCCAGCACATTCTGACTTGTCAAAAAGACAACATAAACAGTTTTACCCGTAATATTCCTTCCTTGCTGCCCTTAATCCAAAAGCCGAATCTACAAAATTATTCTTTATTTTGTAATAAATTTGGTGAGATCAATGTTGTTGATTATGGCGTAGGTAGAACCCTATATGGATTCCATCCAAGAGAGGAGATCCTCAAACAAGTTGATGACTTTAACGCCCATGCCCCATTGGTAAAATTGGATGGCAAGCCCACCAGTACACCAGAGGATCCGGCTGCCAATACTCACGCGCCAGACTACTTTAAAAATTCAAGGGCTTATCAACAGTATGCAGCCTATGCGCCTGCCCCCTCCCAGATTGACTGTTTGGTGGTGTTAGGTTGTGGATTGGCCACCCACATACTGGCGCTAATGGAACAAAAATCCATCAACTGCATGATTATTTATGAGCCAGAAATTCAATATTTCCATTGCTCAGTGTTAGTGGCTAAATGGCATGAAATATTTCAATTAGCCAAACAAAAAGGCACCAAATTATTTTTGCAGATTGAAAAAGACGGGCGCAATCTTGTAGCCGATATTGATGAGTTGGTGGAGTTTGAGCACATCAATCACTTCCATGTTTACAAACATTACAACCACCCTGTGTTTAACAGTATCGTCAAAGATCTGGCGGGCAAGTCTTGGAGTGAACTGAGGGAAAATGGCATTTCGTTTAGTTTTAATGAACATTACCATCATTATCTTCCAACCTGGACACCCTCTGTCGATATCGCGGCTTATAGCAGCTGCTCGCAAGAATCTTCTTTATTTCAGCGTAATTTAGCCGCCCTAGCGAAATATTTTCCAAACATTCACGAAGAATTTAAAGACTACCAAGCTCAAATTTGGCTGCCCGTTGAAAATAGTCAACAACACATAAATCTTATCAAGGCAGATTCCCTTACCCCTTGGTACAGCGATAACTCGAAGCATGATTGTTTATTAAATTACGAAAACTATAACGAGCAACCCCACAAAGACGGTTTGATCCTCGGTTATAGAGGCACAAAACTGGCGCACTATTTACATTATCAATTTGTCAAAGAAACCGAGAAGTTATTGCAAGACGCCGAAGATGAAGTAGGTGCCTTACCTGAGAAAATCGAATCCATTATCTTATTTGGCCTAGGTGTGGGCTATCAACTTGAGAGCCTTCTCACGCATCACTCAGTAGACAAACTGTTTATTTGTGAACCCAATAGCGATTTTTTTTATGCCTCGCTCTTTGCCATAGATTGGGCGCATATTTTTACAACAGTCAACGACAATCAAGGGCGCATTTATTTAAATATCGGTGATGACGGTACTCACCTGTTTAGAGACTTATTGAGTCAATTTCATTCCATTGGCCCCTACGTACTCAACAATACCTATTTTTATCAAAGTTATTACAACGCGTCGTTAAATATCGCCATTGCGCAATTACGTGAGCAGCTGCAAATTGTGATCTCAATGGGCGAATATTTTGATCACGCCTACTATGGCATCGCCCATACAAAAGAAGGCTTCAGACGCAATATTCCGATTTTAACCAAAGATCCCGCCAAACAATTGAGCTATGACGATAAAGAGGTACCGGTTTTTATTGTTGGCAACGGACCATCGTTAGATCTATCGATTGAAGCCATTAAAGAATGGCAGTCCCAAGCCATAATTATAAGCTGTGGCACCGCTCTGCAAGCACTGCATCGACATGGCATCACGCCTGACTTCCATGCCGAGATCGAACAAAACCGCAGCACCTATGATTGGGCAGTGCTAATTGATGACTTGGCGTATTTGAAAAACATCACACTGTTATCGTGTAATGGTATTCATCCAGACACCTGTGAGCTTTACAAAGACGTATTGATTGCCTTTAAGGAAGGAGAATCCTCCACCGTATCGGCGACCAGTGTATTAGGTCAAAATCCATTCGAAGTATTGCAACACGCGTTTCCCACTGTCAGTAACTTTGCTACTAATTTAGTCAGTGTGGTGGGTTTTAATCATATTTATTTTATGGGTGTAGATTTAGGTTTTGTTGATGTCAAACATCACCATTCGCGTTCATCGGGTTATTACCAAGAAAATGGGCAAGAAACCTTCGATTATGCGGAAAACAATAATACCTCCCTCATTGTGCCGGGCAATTTCCGTCCCAAAGTTAATACAAAACATGAGTTCAAAATTTCCAGACAAATAATTGAACAGGTCACCCTGAAAAAATTTAAGTTACAAACGTTTTATAACTGCAGCGATGGCGCCAAAATTTCCGTCACCCACCCGTTGCGGGTAGATAATTTGTTAATTATGTCTACCGCCAGCCAAAAAGCGGCGGCAATGACTACCTTTAAAACAGCGGTTTTTTCGACTGCACACAATGCTAAATTTATCAAAAAATTTGATGGTAAATTTTCCAAACCATTGTTAATTGAAGAACTCGCCGCTTTGCAAGCCTTAGTAGAAAACAGCTTAGATAACAGTGATGAAGACGTATTGTTAGTGAACAAACAAAAAGAATTACTCTTTGCCTCCTACCAAAACAGTCGCTCATTATTGTTCTATTATTTGTACGGCACCTTAAACTATGCCAACGCCGTGCTTTCTAAACTGCAAAGTGCAAAAACCAGCAGTGGCCAGGTATCGTCTGCCTATCAGCAAGCTAAAACCCTATGGTTAGCCACCCTGCAAAAGATCACAAAGCAGTTATCACTTGAAGGCGTAGAGAGTTTTGACACCTCTTCGTTTAATATCCTTAAACGGGAAACGCAGAGTTTACAAAGAAACTATGCCTCGGCCTCGCTGCTTGTGGTGAGCGACAGCCCCACTTTTGTTGCGAGTGCAAAATTTGTCATTCAAGATCAGTTTCCATGGTTGAAAAACGTCAGCTTTGTCTCGTCGCAAGCAGCAGAGCATATTCAGCAGCAAAGTGATTTTGTCTATTATCACCACCCTGACTGCTCGGTGGCTTCACGCCAAAAGGGCAAAATAAACACGCTTATCACGTTATCAACCGAGGCTGATATACCGTTTAACTATGAGGGTGTTAGCTACATAAAAAATCCTGTTATCTCCCATGAAAGTGTTTTTGATAACCCCATATTTTTGGCGCGTTTAGTCATAACCGCCCTGTTTAGCAACCACCATTGTGATCTCATTCTGCCCAAATACAGGGCTTGTGATAAAGCAGTATTTGGCGAGCAGTTGCTTGCCCTACCGACAGATGACTACATAGCCTATAACCACCTCTTTTATGTCAGTGTATTCTCGGCCAATAATCGCCACCGCTATGCATTTAAAAATACTAGTGGTAGCCGAGCCATGGCATTGTTTGAGCCAGTTAAGATGAAACATTTGCTCTACAAACTAATGAACGAAGACGAACTAAAACAATTTAAAGACAAGATAGACTCAGTAGTGAGTGAAAACTTAAATAAATAGGGCTATCTGCATTGTCAGGTTGGATAAGGCCTGTTTTATTTACCTTCAAAACGAATAGCGGTACTTGCAACCAGGCAATTCGTATTACGTCTTTGTGCCAATGGAAGACATAGCCGATTAGGTCAGTAAACGAACATTACTAGCAAAAAGAAGATGCTTAAGGGATGCCCTGACTTAGCTAATGTGAGGAATAATTTCGCAGTAGACTTGTTCAAATATTTATTGGCTGTAAACAAAAAGCGGAGATTAACGCTTAACATATGGGGATTTTACGAGCGCTTTTTCAGCGAGTGAAATTCCCACCATGATTTTTTTGTTATGCGCCATTATTTTTAGACCTGATTATAAAATACAGCGCTACGAAGAATATTGATACTTGGTAAAGCATGATAAAAAATGGTGTGGCTTGTTTACTAACACAGAGATTATGTTGATAAGTATTTATAACTGTATTGCAATCAACATCATTTAAAAATACTGCTGCACCAAAAAAAGCTGCGAATACTAGAGCCAACAAACAGAGCAAATACAAAAATATTCTTATTTGCGTGGCAAACCAATACAAGCCATAGGCCACGCCAATAAATACGACAGAGGCACCAAATGCAGACTTTGCGCTTACAGCCAGCGATATATTGGCAAAAATAAGCAGCATGCCAGCAAACCCAATCCATGTTCCTAGAAACTCAAATTTTGTTTCTCCTGAACCTGGCGGAGTTAATTTAACTTTATAGCGTTGTAAATTCATATTTGCGCATAACGCTTATTAACGAGCAAAGCGCATTTGCAACTGCTCGATTTGATTGTTTCTTCCGTCATTTTCAGTGCTTACCTTTTGATTTTATTACGTATTTTAGGTTTTAAATCGCCCCATATTGAAACAATTACAAAAACAAAAGGTCCCCAGATTTAATGAGACTTACTACGCTTCCCATTAAAAACCATGTGCAAATCATTTTTCATAATTAAATGAATCGCGAATTCAACTCCGAAGTGCACCACTCGCTAAATTAAGCAGCCTTGCGTAATTCATTGAATACTGCAACAGGTTGCTTAAAGCCGAGACACTTTCT
>JAACSL010000028.1 GCA_009993955.1 Paraglaciecola sp. | reverse complement strand
GCCCATCGTACATGCTGAACTTCAACTACTCGTTCTACTAAACCGCGTTCCCGTTGGGACTTCAGTCGTCAAACGACGACTGAGGTCCTTTATTTTTAGCACCTATCACTTTTGTTCAGTTGGTTAAGACGAAGATGGGCTTATTTGGTTAATTGATTTGCTCAGCGAGACACCCTTGTTTATTGTATTGCCAACCTTGCCCTTATTTCGTTTAGTCAGGACACAAGATTTTGCTTAGAATTTGTATCGTTGGTGGTGGCACCGCGGGCTGGATGGCTGCCAATTTATTTGCCAATCAGTGGTCAGGTCAACAGCTTGAAATAGTCTTAGTTGAATCACCTGAAATCGGCATTATTGGGGTAGGCGAAGGCTCGACACCAACGTTAAAACGCTTTTTTCAACTCTTAGGTATCAGCGAAGAGCAGTGGATGTCACGCTGTAATGCTACCTATAAACTCAATATTCGGTTCAACGATTGGAGCCCTCAATCTGGGATCAGCAGTTACAGTCATCCCTTTATTTCACAGGTAGATACACTCACGCAACGTGCCTTTGTGGTCAATTGTCGTACCCGTCGTTTGGGATTGGATACCAATACTTATCCAGAAGATTTTTTATTGAATGGTATATTAGCCAAACAAAACAAAGGACCTCTTGCACCCGACAACTTTCCTTTTCGCATGGAATACGGCTATCACTTTGATGCTTATTTGCTTGGCAGCTTTTTGGCCGAACGAGCTAGACAGCATGGCGTTGAGCATGTTCAAGCCGAAATAACTGATGTTGAACGCGCCACCAATGGTGATATCGCAGCTGTTATCACCGATCAGCAACAACGTATCACCGCCGACTGGTTTGTTGATTGTTCGGGATTCGCGGCCCTACTGATGCAACAACAACTGGGTGTGAAATTCACGCCTTATAAAGCCAATTTATTTAATGATTCGGCCTTGGTCATGCCAACACCTGTGCAAGAACCCCTACCAGTAGAGACAACGGCAACGGCATTAAGTCATGGTTGGTGTTGGCGCATACCGCTGCAAAATCGCACGGGCAATGGTTATGTGTATAGCAGTGATTTTATTGATCACGAAGCTGCCGAACTGCAATTTCGGCAACATTTAGGTTTACTCGATGCTGAGCAAGAATGCCGAAGATTGCGAATGCAAGTAGGGTGTCTAGAAAAGCAGTGGCATCACAACTGTGTCGCCCTTGGTCTAACTCAGGGATTCATCGAGCCTTTAGAAGCCACCGCCTTGCACTTGGTGCAAATTAGCATTGAGTTATTCATGGAGCATTTTGAGGCAGGGAATTTCACGCGCTCACAGCAACAAACCTATAACCAGCAAGTAGCCGAACGTTATGCACGGGTGCGGGACTACATTGTTGCCCACTACAAATTGAATACCCGCACCGATAGTGACTATTGGCAGGCCAATCGTAACAATGAAACCTTGTCTGATTCATTGATCCAATTGCTTGAAACATGGTATCGACGTGATGATTTGGAGCAAGAAATTCAGCGGCAGAACATCGGCGAGCATTTTAGCAGCCTATCTTGGCACTGTTTACTGGCTGGTTATGGCGCATTTCCCGCTCTTGCCGCCAAACAGCCAGGGCAGGGGGATCTGTATAAAGAACAACACATCGCTAAACTTTTACACGGCTGTGCTCTCAATTTTCAATCACATCAGCATAATTTGCAGCAGTTGAGGGCTAAGCAGTACAAAGCCTAGTTGTTAACAAGCTGTAACAGTGCGTAAAAACATGACAAACTTTTAGTCTGCTTCATGTGCCAGATAATGCCCGTCAACCCCCGTATTGTTAATCATTTGTAATTTATCATTATTGAATACGTATGCATGACATTGTGTCATTTGTTAACTCAGCGTTAATATTCGACACTGAAAAATAGGGTTAGTTACAATTTTTTAGCTAAGCTAAAAATCTGTGATTAGCTGATTACAACGGGAACGGGACACACAAATGAGAAAATTCAGACCCAGTTTAATTACCGCTGCGTTAATGACCAGTGGCTTTGCTTTTGCTAGCTTGCCTTTGCTCGCACAAGAAGCCGCAGTCGAAGTAGAACAAGCTGCCCCAGAGCAAGCCGGTAATGAAATTGAAAAAATTGAGGTACGTGGTTTTGCTACGAGCCTTATTCAATCACTCAACCAAAAGCGTTTTGGTGATACGGTATCAGAACAGATATCAGCCGACGATCTGGGTGGCTTGCCTGATGTATCTATGGCCGATGCCTTAACCCGTTTGCCGGGTATTTCCGCAGTGCGAACTGGCGGACAAGCAGCAGAAATTAACATACGTGGTTTGTCGGGGGATTTTGTCTTTTCAACCTTAAACGGTCGTGAGCAAGTATCCACAAGTGGTTCCCGTTCCATCGAGTTTGACCAGTATCCTTCTGAATTGATCAGTTCAGCAGCCGTATATAAATCACCCAAGGCTTCGCTGATTGAAGGCGGTGTTGCAGGTACTGTCGAACTAGAAACGGCCAACCCTTTAAGCATCAGTGAGCCGTACAAACTCAGTTTAAATGCGCGTGGTATGTTTAATGACCGTGCGAGTGAAGTATCAGATGCCAAAGAGTTTGGTAATCGCTTAAGTGTCTCTTTTCAAACTAAGTTTTTGGATGACACCTTAGGTTTAGCCTTAGGTTATGCGCGTTTATTTCAACCGAGTGTATCTACCCAGTTTATCGGTTTGGCCTATAACGCCGAAGTAGACGTTGACAATAAACCAAACGATACCGATGGCTCCGCCACCTGTCCGAACTGTGAAAAAATCAGTGAAGGCTTCGAGATGCAACACCAAGGTGGCGAAGAAACCCGTAACGGTTATATGGCGGCCTTACAGTGGGCACCGACGGATAATTTCACCTTAAAAACCGATGTATTCCTGTCTAAGTTTGATTCTAAGGAATTTGCGCGCGGTTTTCGGGTAAAACTCGGTGGCAATCAGGTTTCCATTACAAACCCGATATTGTCTGGGAACAATGTGATTGGTGGTACCTTCAATCGCACGGCCAACAGCTTTACCCGTGTTGAGTTGGTGAATGACGACAACCAAGATTTTGACCAAGTGTTTAGTGCAGGGATTAAAGCGGATTGGCAAGCAACAGACAATTTGTCGATGACCTTTGATGTGAGTTTGTCTAAAGCCGAGAGTAACTTCCGCAATGGTTTGTTATGGAGCTTGGTGGGTGAAGACGCCAATGCGGGCAACCCGCAGTTTGATGAAAATATCTCGATTTCCTATTTATTGAATGGTTTGGATCTACCGGATTTGGCCTTTAATCAGCAGGGTGCCTTTGCCGATATTGATCGCGTGATGGTCAGTAAATACGGCATTTATCCCTATGAAAACAAAGACGAACTGAAAGCGTATCGCTTTGATTTAAAATACGATCTCGATAATGAATATGTTTCGTCCATTGAATTTGGTGTGCGTTACTCAGATCGTGAATACAACAACGATCGTTCCGTATATGAGTATGGTAACGACTCTGCGTTTTCAGTCAGTCAACCGCCCTTACGCTTGACCCAAGACATGGTGCAAGTTGTCGACTGGCAGGGTGAATTTGGCTATTTTCCAAGTTACTTGTCTATTGACCTAGATAAAGCATTAAACGCTTGGTTCCCAAGTGGTATTCCACAGCCGGTGCAAACCTGGGGTGTGGGCCATCCTGGCGTAATTAATAGCCCAACGGGTAACGAAGGCCCCAATACTGCTTGGTCTGTGCAAGAAAGTGGCGATGTGTTTGAAGAAGTAACCGCCGCATACATTATGGCAAATCTGGATATGGAAATAGCCGGACTGCCTATTTCTGGTAACGTCGGTATTCGTCGTGTTGAGTCCAAACAAAGTTCGACTACCTTGCAAGACGTGAGTACCACGGTAACGGTATTTGATGAAAACGGTGATGAAGTCCAAGTCACGGTAGGCGACCCAACTCGCGGTGCGCAATACATTACCGATGATGCTGGTTTGATCAACAGTTTCTATCGCCCAGCTTTATTGTCTGATACATACACGGATTATCTACCTTCATTAAACTTAAACTTCAAATTGACCACTAACCAGCAGTTGCGTTTTGCTGCAGCGAAAGTAATGGGGCGTGCGCCAATTAACCGTTTTGCGGCCAATACCACCACCACCGTTGCCACCGTTACGGCAAGCCAAAACCCAGATACTGGCGAAATTAGTTTGTCAACGCCAACGGCTAAGATCAGTGGTAACAGCCGAAATAGTCCATATTTACGGCCGTTTTACGCAGACCAGTACGATCTATCTTATGAATATTATTTCGAGGAGACCGAAGGTGCCTTTGTTGCGGCAGTATTCTACAAAGACATTAAGTCCTTCATTGATGATGTATCACTAGAACCTTATGACTTTGCGGGTAACGGCTTTATTGTGCCCACAGAAGTATCGGTACCAGTGTTTGTTGAGCCTGATGCACCTGGTGAAACACCGGTACGCGCAGTGGATGCCAATGGTGATCCCTTGTCAGTGATTGTACCGACTGAAAATGGTCGTTATGACACGGCTGTGAACAACGCTAACGGCGGTTATATTCGCGGATTAGAATTAACCTATACGCAGATTTATGACTTCCTTCCCGGTGCTTGGTCCGGCTTAGGTGTGAGCGCAAGTTATTCATTCACTGAGAGTGAAATTACCCGCACGCTCACGGATTCGGTCTTTTCTATCCAGTTACCCGGTCTATCTGAAAACGTGGCACAAGCCACGGTATTTTGGACTTACGAAGGCTTCGAAACGCGTTTGAGTACCCGTTATCGTGATGCCTTTGTATCTAAACAGGTAGCCGTTAACGACCAAACAGTTAATTTTGACTCAGAGGTCGTTATGGATTTCCAAATGTCTTATGACATTAGTGAAGAGTTGGGAGTGGTATTCCAGATCAACAACTTAACAGATGAGCCTACTAAGAGTTATTTTGGTCAAGAAGACTTAACGGGCACGGTACAGTTTTTCGGTACCCAGTACTTCTTAGGGGTAACGTATTCACTATGAACATTCAATTCTTAAACTCAGCCAGTGCAATGTTGTCACGTTTACGTTTGACCTCCTTGCGCCCCAGCAAAATGACCATAGTCGGAAAAAATGTGACATCGGAGCAACAACCTATGTTTAAACCAACTAAAACATTCGGCCTGTTTGGCCTAATGTTGACTGCTTTTATACTAGCAGGATGTGGTGGGTCAGGTATTGAATCTGGCACCAACCAATTATTAACTTGTAGTGTGCCAACGGTACCCAATGCGGCTGGCACCATGTGTGTGGCGCCACCGCCTATTGCTTGTGCGCCACCTACAGTACCAAATGAAACCAACGACGCTTGTGTGGTGGGGGCTGATCCTAACGCGCCTGCACCCTCAGTTTTCCCGGGTGAAAATCAAGCGGTGCTTTACTACAACCGCGCAGCAGTGGGGGCTACAAATGCCTCAGGTGATCCTTCTTACGAAGGCTATCGCTTACATACCTGGAGCAATGATGCCTGTAATGCCTATTCAGCGTCAGATACTGATTGGGCGAACGGTCGTGTGCACAACGGTGTTGACCCTAACTATGGTGCGTACTGGATTTTAGATCTGAAGCCTGGTTATGCAGGTACAGCAGGAGCCTGCGGTAACTTCATTATTCACATTGGCACCGACGATGCGGGTAAAGAGTTGGGCGGCGGCGACTTTAAAATGCCGTTATCCCAAGATGATCCAACGTTTGCACGCATGAACTTTACTTTCTCAGGTGTTGCATCAATTTTCGAATATCCCATCGTGTCTTTGGGCCCACAACCTGTCAAGATTGACGGTCAGGCTGCTCATTGGTTAGATGCCAACACCTTGTTGTGGGATGTAGATTTAAGCAATGTCGGCGCGGTTAAATTACATTACTCAGCGGCCGCTGACTTGGTTGCAGATTTAGACACTGGTCTAAACGGCACGGCGGTAGAGCTTGAAGAAATAAGCTTAACTGACGAGCAAAAATCCATCGCACCGCATTTAGCCAATTTGCATGCTTTCCATGGTGAATGGTCGGTTGCAGATGCTAAACAAGTGATGAAAACGCAAGCGGTTATCGCCACCTATGACAATGAAGGCAAGATTACCGCCGCAACCGGCATACAGCTGGCTAACGCCCTTGATCAGTTATACACCGCAGGTGAAGATGATGCCGACGAAGCCCAGTTGGGTCCGATTTATAATGCCGACGGTACCATTACCGCCGCGTTATGGGCACCAACCGCTCAGTCAGTTAAATTGAAGCTGTACAATAACGACAAAACCTTAGCGTCCACCCAAGACATGATGTACGACGATGCAACGGGGATCTGGTCTTATACAGGCAGCAGTGCATTAGACCGCACGTACTACCGTTTTGAAGTGGTGGTGTATCATCCAAAAGCCAAAGGCCTACAAACGTTATTGGTCACTGACCCTTATTCTGTGAGTTTGTCTACTAACAGCCGCTTCTCGCAGTTTGTTAATTTAAATGATGATGATCTCAAACCAGAGGGCTGGGATACCCAGACGATACCGACGATTGCACATTATGAAGATGCAGTGATTTATGAAGGGTCGATTCGTGATTTCAGCGTACGTGATGAAAGCACCAGCTCAACAAATCGTGGCAAATATCTGGCTTTCACAGAAGCAGATTCAGCCCCTGTTATGCACTTGAAGAAACTGGCTGAAAAAGGCTTAACGCATTTTCATATGTTGCCAGCTAACGACATTGCAACCATTGAAGAAGACGTCAGTAAAACCGTTAACTTCGACAGTACCTTTGCAGATTTATGTAAACTCAACAAGAGTGCAGCGATTTGTAAAGATGCATCAATTGCTAAAACCATCACATTAGGCGATTTATTTGCAAGTTTCGACCCTGTGTCAGAAGCCGGTAAAGCCCAAGAGTTAGCTCAGGCTATGCGTGGTTATGATCAATTCAACTGGGGTTATGATCCCTTCCATTTCAGCGTGCCAGAAGGCAGCTATGCCAGTGATCCAGAAGGCGTAGCTCGCATCAAAGAAATGCGCGCCATGAACCAAGCTTTACATGAGATGGGCTTACGCGTGGCACTTGATGTGGTGTACAACCATACCAACGCCTCTGAACTGAATGCAAAATCAGTATTAGATAAAGTAGTGCCCGGTTACTACCATCGTTATGAAACGGACTCAGGTGCCATAGTGCGTGAGACCTGTTGTGACGACACAGAACCACGTAATGCCATGATGGAAAAATTGATGCAAGACTCGCTGACTCAGTGGGCCACGCAATATAAATTCGATTCTTTCCGTTTTGATATCATGAGCCAGGCATCAAAAGCGACCATGGTGCGTTTATTTGACGTGGTAAAAGCCGTTGATGAAGACACGTATTTCTATGGTGAAGGTTGGACTCGTACTGACCGTGGTTATGAGCAAGCAAATCAGCCAAATATGGCTGGCACACAAATCGGTACTTACAACGACCGTATTCGTGAAGCCGTGCGTCAAGGGCAAATCTTCAGCAAAACCGCCAGTGACGGTGCACTCGCCGCCCAAGACAAAGTGAAAATGAGTTTGGCAGGTACACTTACTGATTATGTGTTGGAAGATTTTAATGGTATCGCCTCAACCACCAGCAGCATCGGCGGTTACGCCACTGATCCAGCCGATATCATTAACTATGTGTCGAAACATGATAATGAAACCTTATGGGATCAATTTAACTATGTGTTGCCAGCTGATTTAACCTTGGCACAACGGGTTAGAGCGCAAAATATCGGGGCAACAATTCCATTGATGGCCCAAGGTATACCATTCTTACAAGTTGGCGGTGACTTCTTACGCTCCAAGTCAATGGACAGAAACACCTATGATTCAGGCGACTGGTTTAGTTACGTTGATTTCACGTTTGCCACCAATAACTGGAATGTCGGTTTACCATTAGCTGAAGATAATCAAAGTAAGTGGAACGAAATCGGTCAATTTGCTAACAGCCCAGAACGTGCTGCAGCCATGACTGATATTGAGTTTGCCTCTGCTGTATTTGATGAAATGCTCAGTATTCGCAGCGGTTCACCGTTGTTTAAGTTGACAACGGGTGCCGATATTATCGACCGCGTTGGCTTCCACAATATTGGTAAACGTCAAACTCAAGGGCTGATTGTGATGAGCATTGATGACGGTATGTCGATGGATGAAACAGCACCACGTGCTGATCTAGATCCCATGGTCGACGCCCTAGTTGTGGTCATTAACAGTAGTTACGAAGAGCAAAGTCATACAGTGGCTACCGCAGCAGGTTTTACCTTGCACTCAACCCAAGCGAGTTCGGTTGACCCCACCGTACGTGGTGCTTATTTTACAGCCGGTGAAGGCGAGGGTACGTTTACTGTTCCAGCGCTAACGACGGCGGTATTTGTTAAAGCACAAAGCGGTGCCCAGGGCATGGGCTTGTCTGCATACGCAACCTCAGGCGCGCCAGATGTCGTACCTTACGGCAGTACTACTGTATTTGTACGCGGAAGTATGAATGGTTGGGGTGAAGGCAATCCGATGACCTATGCAGGTAGCGGCGTGTATGAATCTGTTATTACCATCGCACCGGGTTCTTATGAATTTAAGATCGCGTCTTCCGACTGGTCTACAGTTGACTTTAGCTCTAGCGTTCAAGACGTAACCTTGGGTGAAGATAAACAATTGTCACGTGGCGGTCCTAACCTGAAACTTACCTTAGCGGAAGAGCGTACCTTGAAGTTCAGTGTGGATGCTTCAGAACCAGAAGCGCCAATATTGACCGTTGACAATGAAGAGCCTTTCTTTGGTACCACAGTATTTATTCGTGGTGGCATGAATGGCTGGGGTGAAGGTAATCCCATGACTTATGCCGTTGGTGGCCAGTATACAGCAAGTATGGAAATCGCTGCTGGCTCTTACGAATTCAAAGTCGCTTCATCAGATTGGTCAACCGTCGACTTTGGCTCTGCGGATAGTGACAATACAACCACAGTTGGCGAACCTAAAGATCTAGCCCGTGGAGCAAGTAACTTAGCTATTACTATCCCAGTGGATGGCGAGTACACCTTCTTGTTTAATGCTGCTGATTTAACGGCACCCACCGTGGCCGTGTTTAATGCCAAGATGTTTGGTGATACGACTGTGTTTATTCGTGGTGGCATGAACGGTTGGGGGGAATCCGATCCCTTAACATACACAGGGAGTAGCACGTACGAGGCTGAATTAGCCATCGATGCAGGCAGCTATGAGTTCAAAGTGGCTTCATCTGACTGGTCAACCGTTGACTTCGGTGGCTTAGGTGGCAACACCGCAGTTACCCTAGACAATGCAACCAGCCTCGGGCGCTCAGGACCAAACTTAGCCATTTCAATTGAAAATTCAGGCACATATAAGTTTACAGTCTCTGGCCCTGACCCCAGCTCACCAAAGGTCACGGTTACGGAAGTTACCCCATAAACCAGTAATCTTACCCATCAAAAAGCCGCTCAAACGAGCGGTTTTTTTATGCAGATTCGCTACATTGAGTTAAATCCGGTCAGAGCCGCTATGGTGAAGGATCCGGCTCACTACAGTTGGTCTAGTTACCAAAGTAATGGCTTGGGAAAGCAGGTAATACTCCTCACACCTTATACCAAAGATTGGGTAAGACAGATGAAGAAAGGCAGTCACATTATCTTGAACTATTTAAATATCAGGTCGAAGGAAAACTGTTAGACGATATCCGCAATGCTGCGAACAAAGGATTGATATTAGGTAACGAGCGATTTATCGAAGAAGTGGAAGCACTAACGGGAAAACGACTGCAAGAAGGAAAACGAGGTCGACAGATTGGATGGCGGAAATCGAATCAGTCGGTTTAGTTTGGAACTCTCAGTGGATCTCTCAGGGGCAGCTCCCTTTTATTTATTTTCTTTTGAAAAAGAGGAAGTTAGATACTTAAAGTGCTACTTTCGCGTCCGTGGCAGCTTTTAAAAGAGCATCCCAATCATCCGGGGGATCGCCTGACTTAAGCATCTTTGCGAACACTTTGTAAGCATCTGTTTTGCTGTCGTAGGCTCGTTTATTTCCTTCATCATTGACCCACGCATAAACGATGATTTTGGATTCGAGGTGGTATCGAAAAAACAGCCGATACTGCTGAAAAAACTTAGCTCGAAACCAGTGTTTATTATTTTCGCCTAATGTCTTCCCTTGTCGATAATCCGGTAACGTTGGGTCTCGGGGAATAATTTCATAGGCCAGTTTATGGATAGCTGCTAAGCGTTTTGTGTCATTCTTCTTGGTATAGCCCTTCGGATCTTTTGCCTTCAACGCTTCGACCTTTGCTTTCCGTATTTGATATTGCTCAGCAAAAAGAGGATGGGTAAATAGCGTCCAACCGTTGACTACTATCGGGACGTTATCAGGCAAATTTATGCATCCTCATCAGACAGCGCAGTATCCAAATCAATATCAACGTCTGCAACCAGCGATGCCACGCTTTGACGCATACTGTCAGTTAGTGGTTGTAGCTTTTCAGGGTGCTTCTGCATATCAGCCGCCAAGAAGGATAGAAATTGATCAAGCACAGGATCGCCATCCTCAGCTTCGAAGCGCTTCATAAGCACACTGCCATCAGATTGAATGACGTATTTAATCTTATCTTTCTTACCCAAATGCAAAGCCTGACGAACAGGGCTTGGCACTGTGGTCTGAAAACGGTCTGTCAATGTTGATTCTGCTTCTAATGCCATTTGCGCTAGCATAATGTTCTCCACAGGTTTACGTAACGAATTGTGATATTTTATGCACAAAAGAGAGGTAATGCAAATGCATTGCCTTTTATAGGTGGCTAAAAGATGCTCTGATCACTTAATACGTGAGGATGGGACTTGCCATACACTTCAGTCAGCTTCGAGCGAGAGACAGGGGGCTAGATTTGGTTCCATCAGGGTCAGTTCCAAATTAACTACTACAACGATTAAACCACCAGTGGTGACGGTAGAGAGTTATGCCAAGAAAACCGAGAGTGTCGTTAGCCGGTGTGCCTGAACATATTATCCAGCGCGGTAATAATCGGCAGGTCATCTTTGCCAGCGACGATGATAGGAGCGCTAGTGTTACGTGGTTAAAATAACTCGGGTCACGCTTAACTTAAAACTCGAACGATATGGCAAGGTCTGTGATGCCATCTTTCTTCTTAACATTGTTTAGCCAGCCTCGCCGTGTATAGTTAAGCCATGACTATCAAAGCCTAGATAAGGGTGCGGCAATGATTCACATTATCTCCTTGGGTATACGTGTAACAAGTTTTTGCTTAGTTTTGTTTTTGTCATCATTTGTCGCGGCAGCGTCGAGTAACTCCCTTCTGCAAAATAGCAATAATCGGGTGCATGTAAGTCTCAACGGTGCATGGGACATTATTCCTGACCCCTATGAAAATGGTTATTACAATCACCGCTATGAAGCCAAGGATGATGGTTATTTTTTGGCTGAAACCGCCAAAACACCCAGTGACTTAATTGAATACAATTTTGACAAAGCCCAAAAGCTGCAGGTGCCGGGGGATTGGAATAGCCAAGATGACACATTGTTTTTTTATGAAGGCACGGTGTGGTACCACAAGCCATTCACCCTGACTCCACAACAAGATAAAACCTATCTGTTACATTTTGCTGCGGTCAACTACCACGCAATAGTTTACGTAAATGGTCAACGCGTGGGCGAGCATGTGGGCGGTTTCACACCTTTTGAATTTGATGTCAGTCAACACCTGCGTGCAGGTCACAATTTTGTGGTGGTGAAAGTAGATAATAAACGTGAGCGCCAGCAGATCCCCACCGTGAATACTGATTGGTGGAATTACGGTGGCATCACCCGTTCAGTGAGTTTAACTACCCTCGACAACATTCATGTTAAGGATTATCAAATTGCCCTTAGCCCCGGCCGTTACGATCAAATTTCACTGAATCTCAGTGTGGCTGGAAACCCAGATAAGGCTTACATAACCATCCCTGAACTTGGCATCAAACAAGCTATTGCTATTGATGAGCAGGGTCACGGACAGGTTGTTATTTCGGCAACGCCGAGCTTGTGGTCGCCATCTTCGCCTAAGTTGTATGACATTCAGCTGCGGGCAGGATCAGAGCTTATCAGTGATAAAATAGGCTTTCGCCACATCAGCACGCAAGCTGAAGATATTTTGCTTAACGGCCAAGCGATTTTTCTCAAAGGTATCGCCATTCACGAGGAGTCTTTCTTGCACCCGGGGCGTGAATGGAGTGAAGCCGACGCCCGCGCCACACTGCAAGCAGCCCTCGAACTAGGCTGCAATTTTGTGCGTTTGGCCCATTATCCCCACAATGAAAGCATGCTGCGCATGGCCGATGAATTGGGTTTGCTGGTGTGGGCAGAAATCCTGGTTTATTGGACAGTGTTATTTGCTGAGCCAGCGGTGTATTTGTTGGCCGAACAGCAACTTTCTGACATGATCAGTCGCGATAAAAACCGCGCGGCCATTATTTTATGGTCGGTTGCCAACGAAACACCTCAAGGCGCTTAGCGCTTAAATTTTCTCACTAAACTCGCGGCACACGCGCGAACCCTTGATCCTAGTCGTCTTATCACCGCCGCCCTCGATACACAAAGTAACAGCGCAAAGGGCAAGCTGATTGATGATCCGCTGGCCGCAGTAGTGGATGTGATTGGTATTAATAGTTATTGCGGCTGGTATGGCGGCACTCCACAAAGTTGCGCACAGATCCAATGGCAAAGTGAGTACCACAAACCGATGATCATGAGTGAGTTAGGCGCGGGGGCACTGCAAGGTTTGCATGGTGAGGCTGGGCAGCGTTGGACCGAGGAATATCAAGCAGACGTTTACCGCAACAACCTTAAGATGATTGATAACATAAGCTTTTTAAGGGGTTTAACCCCATGGATCCTCAAGGATTTCCGCTCACCTCGGCGGCCTTTGCAGCAAATTCAAGATTTTTGGAATCGCAAAGGCATACTGTCTGAAACGGGTGTTAAAAAACAGGCTTGGCAAGTTTTACACGATTACTACCAGCATAAATAAAGTGTGTGTACTTGTCTGCAAGTGGAAGAATATTGACATGGCAAGGCCATGTAAATGAAAGCTATCCTTGGTTTGAGTGCGCTATGAGCGGTGGTAATTTTAATACAATCACTATGAGTTGCTAGAAGGTGTCGCTAATTCACTGCGCTTTTTGTAATAGTCGGCCAATGCAGGTTGTTTCAAACCCACGTACAAATTTGCCACAAAGGCATTAATCACTGGGTCATGGGGCAGGGCATCAGCCAATAACACCGCCGTTTTTAAGGTCATGGCTAGGTTATTTTCAGCTTGGTATTGACTGAGACATCGCTGCATCATGGTTAACCAATCAATTTGTTTTAAAAAATGGCTTTTGCCCAAGGCAAGTTGCCAATCGTCAGCTGGGGGCAAACGTAATGCTTGTACCTTTCGATCTGCACTGAGTTGAGTAAAGGGGTAGTCGTTCTTCAGCTGTAAAATTTTCGCAAAACCTAAATATTCCTCAGCGGGTAACAGCGGGCGTTCCTTCCACGCTTGCGCGGTATCTATGCTCTGCCAGTCAGCGAAATTCTGTTTTGTTTGCATGGCTGCGTAAAAGGTATCAGCCAATAAAAAATAGCCCTGCACATTAGGGTGGAGGTGCTCCAACATCAGGTTGTCACCAATCAGCCCGAGGGGTGACTGCTGCTGCCAGCCGGATTCAACATCTACCAACACCACATTGCTGTATCGCGCAGCATGTTGTTTGATGATGTGATTGATCTCACTGGGGGCGCGAAATCGCAGCAAATCGAGATCTTTTGCAAGGGTTAACTGTTGCTGTGCTGCTGATGCTTGGCCAAGCTGTCGGTAGATTTGTCCCAAGGCAAAGTGGGCGAGGGCAGAGTTATCGCTGTTCCAGCGCTGAGCTAACTCATCACTGGCACTGATGGCTGATTGAGTTTGTTGTGCCGCGACCAGGCTTTGAATATTGCCTAAAGCAGCCTGCTGCTGCGCGGTCAATTCAGCACTGGCAAACGGTTTTTGGTCGGCAATATTGCTGGCTATGGTGGCTAAGAACACCTGAATGCCCGCCGCCTGGTACTTGTCGAGCAGCAGAGTGAGATTGGTGGAAAACTGCTCAAGGCCAGCGCGGTAAAGATCCGAATCCATGGCAATATCTTTGTGTTTGGCCACTTTGGCCATAAAGGTTCGAGATTGACTGCTTGAGGTTTTTGCCTCGGCATCACGGTCTTGATGGCTTAATTGTTGATAAGTGTTTTGCAGCAGTTGAAAGAGTCGCAGCTCTTGGAGTTGCAAAAACAACAGGGTGCTGGCCTGTGAATTGGCGGCGGTGTAATTTGAGCCAACGCCCAGCAAGCCTAAATATTCGTTGTGGCCCATGTACAGTAAAATGGCGTCAGGTTGTTGGGCAATGATTTCGTCAGCTAAGTCTAATACCGTGTAAGAGTTCACGGCGGCGAGGGCGGTATTCACCACTTCCACATGGTGCTGCGGCAAACTGGCACGTAAGCGTTTGTCTAACATGCCGGCCAGTGAAGCACCCAAGCCGTAAGGGAAACCAGCCGCGGTGGATCCTCCTTGCACAAACACCCGATAGCCATTGCTGGGTTTTTCTTTGAGTAAAAAGTTGGCTTCCATGGTCACGCTAGGCAGGTCTGCATCTTGGGCAAAATAACGTCTAACAATGTCAGGACGGGGCAATATGTAATGGCTGTTGGCTGGGTTTGCAATAAACAGCGGCAGTGATTGACCATAAGCAAACAGCCGTAACAGCAGCTCACTGACAACAAAAAATACGATGGGAATGCTTAGGGTAATTAACCACATGAGCGCTTTGCGCCGTGGGGCTAATGCAGGGCTTTGGATTAGCTTATCCGCGTTTTTTTTAGCTCTTGTATCGCCAGTTTTTTTGCGGGAGGTGTGGTGATGTTGACTCATTGCTCAGCCTGCAATTGGCGCAAGTAGTATTGGGCCTTGGCATGGTTTGGGTCGATATGCAGTACCTGTTGTAAACTGCTAATGGCCGCCTCTCGGCGTTTCAACTGAAACTGCATTTGGGCCAGATTCATCAAGTATTCGGTATTGTCGGGCTGCAGCTCATGGGCCTTACGTGCGTAATAATACGCCATGTTTGGGTCTTGAATATCGCGGTACAGCAAGCTCGCTACCTCAGCAATTTTGCTGTTATTGGGCAGGGCATCAAACAGAATGCCCGCTACTTTTGCTGCCTGTGGCAGTTGTTGTTGCTGCTGGTAATACGCCAGTTGATCTTGCTGAATTTGCAACCAAGCCCGCCCCGAGAGCCAGCTGAGTGCGGTTTTTTCGGCAAAACTTGTCGCTTCGCCAAACTCGACTTTTTGTGGCGTTTTCGAGAAGGGATAGTCAGCTTTTAAGCTTTTGATTTTGAAATCAGCGTAGACGATGTCGGTGTCGGTGATGGGCATGTCTTGCCAGGCTTGTTGAGTACTCACTGCTAGTGGCGGTGAGCCGAGTAATTGCCGTTCAACAATATGCTGCAAGTAGGCTTCAGCCAATAAAAAATACCCCAATTGATTGGGATGAAGGTGTTCGTACATCACCCGATTGTCTAACCAACCTTGATTGTTTTGTCGGATAAAAGCTTGACTGTCGACTAGCCACGCCCCATGAGCCTTAGCTTGGTGGCGAATGATGGTGTTAAATTCACTCGGCGCGCGAAAGCGCAATAAATCGCGATCCATGGCCGCGGTAAAGTGTGTTTGTGCAGTAGGCAGATCGCCTTCAAACATCAGGGTTTTTGCTAGCATGAAATGACTGTCTGCATTATCAGGATGGTCGTTTAGCTGTTGTTGCAATTGCTGTTTTGCCGCCGCTAACTGCCCTTGTTTCCAGAGTGCATCCACTTTTGAGAAATCCAAATCTGGGGCTGAGGCAAAGGGGGCTTGATCCACCTCGTTGGCCGCCAAGGTGCCAATTAAGACCGGAATGTCTGCTTGCTGATACTTGCTTAAGATGCGATCTAAGTTGTCGGTAAATTGTGTTAGGCCGGCCTGATAGAGTGGACTGTTGTAGGGAATATTTTTTTCTTTGGCGACCTGGGCCATCAAGGTATGTGAACTGCCCTTGGCGGTCGTGATGCCAGTGGCATCAGCAGTGGCAAAAAGGTGATAGTAGGCAAGTTGCACCAATTGAAATAAACGCAATTCTTTTAATTTCAAGAACAGTAAGTTAGCAGCGTGGCCGCCTTTACCCGCATAAACCGAGCCAAGCCCCATGACGCCTAAATATTCGTTATGCCCTGCATAAATCAATACTAGATCAGGTTGAATGGCGATGATCTCGTCGACTGTGTCGAGCAGGGTATAGCTATTGATACTGGCCATTGCGGTAGAGATGACTTCAATATTTTTATCAGGATACAGACGTTTCAGCCGAGTTTGCAGCTGTCCTGTGAGTGAGCCAAAACGGCCAAAGGGAAAGCCCGCTGCCGTTGAGCCCCCTTGGATCACAATACGAAAGCTATTAGGACTTTTTTGTTGTTTAAACAATACGGTATCGGGGCTGACATCGGGGGCGAGTTCGGGCTGATGAAAATAGCGCTTAATTAACTCGGGGTTTGGTTGCATAAAGTCGGCAATGCCCGCGGCGGGAATAAATAAGGCATAGCTATGTCCAAAGCCTGTCAGCCTTAATACGCCTTCCACTGTCCCCAGCAAAACAAAGGGGATCAGCAGCATAATGATGTAAAAAAGCTTGGTTTGGTTAGGCTTGCGCATGTTGCTAGGCTGCGACCTAGGATCAGAGGCTACTGGAGGACGCTGAGATTTTTTAATTGTCATGGGAATATCGCATTAACGCCTTGAATTTTAAATATTTGTATTCATTCACTCGGGCATATTATCATCAATTTTTGGCCGGGGTCACTGCTGACTGTTTTGCAATCGTATTCAATGCAGCCAGACCTTTTTTTACGGCATAGTGAGCGACTAATTAAACAGTGAGACAGCATATTTCATGACGCGCATTTTGGGCATTTCTGCTTATTACCACGATAGCGCAGCCTGTATCGTGGTAGATGGAAAAATTGTCGCGGCGGCTCAGGAAGAGCGTTTTAGTCGAATTAAACATGACCCATCGTTTCCGGCTCTGGCCATTGAATACTGTCTACAAGAGGCGCAATGCGAATTAGAAGAACTAGATGCCATCATTTTCTACGACAAACCCTTATTAAAATTTGAACGCTTATTAGAAACCTACCTCGCTACTGCCCCTAAGGGTTTTTTATCGTTTTTGCGTGCCATGCCTGTGTGGTTAAAAGAGAAACTCTATCTGAAGTCGGTATTGCGCTGTGAGTGCAGAAAGCTCGTGCATCAACAACGCGCACATCGCCATAAAAGCAGTCTCGATGAGGAAATACAGCACGATAAAAAACCAACACTGCCAAACTTATTATTCAGTGAGCATCATCGTAGCCATGCTGCGTCGGCTTTTTACCCCAGTCCTTTTGATGAAGCCTTGGTATTGTGTTTAGACGGGGTTGGTGAATGGGCTACCTCTTCGGCTTGGCTGGGCAAGGGAAAAGAGCTCACCGCATTGTGGGAAATTCAATTTCCCCATTCGTTGGGTTTGTTGTACTCCGCGTTTACCTATTATTGTGGTTTTAAAGTCAACTCGGGTGAATACAAGCTCATGGGTTTGGCACCCTATGGTGAACCCATCTATGCAGACTTAATTTATCAGCATTTAATTGATGTGCGGGAAGACGGCAGCTTTGCCCTCAATATGCATTATTTTGATTATCCGGCGGGTGCCACCATGGTGAATGAGCATTTTGCCGAACTATTTGGCGGGCCGCCCAAATCAAGCCGTTACCCGGTTAGTCAAAAAGAAATGGATTTAGCGCGCTCCATTCAAGTGGTGACAGAAAACATCGTATTAAACATCGCTCGCCACGCGCAACGCAAAACTGGGTGTAAAAACCTGTGTTTAGCAGGGGGCGTAGCCCTTAACTGTGTGGCAAATGGGCGGATTTTACGTTCTGGTTTATTTGCGAATATTTGGGTTCAACCGGCGGCGGGTGATGCTGGCGGGGCGCTCGGTGCAGCGCTCATCGCATGGCATCAATATTTCGGTGCAGAACGAAAAACGCAGCAAATTGACCTGAGTAACGATGCTATGCAAGGCGCTTACCTCGGTCCTCAATTCAGCAATGAGGCCATCCTTGATGAGCTGGCTAGGCAGCAGTTGAGTCATCAGGTCATCGATACGGCAACCATATTTCACCACACTGCCGCCCTCATTGAAGCTGGTTCGGTGATTGGTTGGTTTCAAGGGCGTATGGAGTTTGGACCACGAGCCCTGGGGAATCGCTCCATCATTGGTGATCCACGCAACCAAAAGATGCAGTCGATCATGAATCTTAAAATTAAACAACGTGAATCATTTCGGCCCTTTGCCCCGGCTGTATTGGCTGAAGACGTGAGTGAATATTTTGATATAAGCTGCGCCAGCCCCTACATGTTGCTGGTGGCAGATGTGAAAGAGCACTTGCGGGTGAAAAGTGAAGTAGAAGGCTTTTTTGGTATCGACAAACTCAATCAAATACGCTCAACCTTGCCCGCTATTACTCATGTTGATAATTCGGCACGAGTGCAGACCGTGCACCAGCATACCAATCCAGCATTTTATGCGCTGCTCCAAGCCTTTAAAACGCTAAGTGGTTGTGGTGTGCTGATCAACACCTCGTTCAATGTGCGCGGTGAGCCGCCGGTGTGTTCACCAAAAGATGCTATTCGTTGTTTTCTGGCCACTGACATGGATTATTTGATCATGAACAATATAGTACTCGACAAAAAAGCCATGCCCTTTGCCGCCATTACGGCCGCTAAAGCGGTGAGCTTTGCGGAGGATTAGGCCCAATGTTTAGTCACCTTAAACAGGTTGATAAAGCCAGCTTAGATGATTTTGCTATCACCCTAAGCTGGGTATTTCCCGTGTTGTTTATGGGATTAATCCCGTGGTTGTTTGCGCGTAGCCCCGAGTTAAGCCTAGGGTATTGCTGGCCCCTGTTAATCAGTCTAAGTTTGTTGAGTGTGCGTGTAGTCTATGCGCCCGCCCTCATTTACCCTTATCGATTGTGGATGGCCATCGCCAGTATTGTAGGCTGGATCAATACACGAATTATTCTGGCCGCAGCATTTTATTTGCTGATCTTTCCCATAGGCGTGGTATTGCGTGTTTTTGGCAATTTGCAGTATCAAGGTCGGCTGTACGGGAATAAACGTCATGCGAGTTTTTGGCAAGATAGCCAAGACAACAACAATAAAGAAGATTTGGAGAAGCCCTTTTAATGTGGGAATTTGTACAAGATTTATGGGCCTTTTTGCGGGTACGTAAAAAAGTCTGGTTATTGCCCATCATTGTCATTTTAGCTTTGTTAGGCGGTTTGGTTGTGGCGACGCAACAGTCTGCGCTGGCGACCTTTATTTATACCCTATTTTGAGCAAGGTCGGCGATGCAGCTTATATCTTGTGATTACCACAACCATGCCCAGGCCATTTTAGCCATTTTCAACGAGGCCATTATCAATTCCACCGCCTTGTACGATTATCATCCGCGCAGCATGGCCACCATGGCAGAATGGTTTGCCAGTAAACACGCCGCTAACCAACCGGTTATTGGCCTGTGTGATGAGGCCAATACCTTGGCTGGTTTTGCCAGTTACGGCAGTTTTCGACCACGTCCGGCCTATAAATATTGTGTAGAGCATTCACTCTACGTCCATCAGGATTTTCGCGGTCAAGGTTTGGGTAAGCAACTGTTAGACGCCATCATCAACAAGGCCATTGAACAGGATTACCACACCATGATTGGGGGTATTGACATGGAAAATACGGTCAGTATCGCCTTGCACGAGAAATTTGGTTTTGTGCACACCGGTACCATTAAACAGGCTGGGTTTAAATTTGGCCGTTGGTTAGATGTTGGTTTTTATCAATTGATGTTGCCGACACCCTTGGCACCCATCGATGGCTGATGATGAACATGCTCAGTCAACCTTGGGCAAAAAGCCTGGCGCAGAAAACGGCGTAAATCTGGACGCTGCAACGGCTTATGAGCTATATGCCCGTGAGTTTTTGCGCCAGCGCGATGCATCTAACATTGGCGCTGAGGTGATAGGAGAGTGGGCAACTTGCTTACACCGTGGCGCCAGCGTGTTAGAAGTGGCCTGTGGTGGAGGAGAACCCATCACCCGGGAATTACAGCGTAAAAATTTGAAACTTTGGGCCATCGATTCAGCCAAGACCCTCGTCACAGCATTTCAGCAACGCTTTCCAGACATTCCCATTCGCTGCGAGCGCTTCCAAGATAGCGATTTTTTTGGTCAACGCTTTGATGCAGCAGTGGCGGTTGGGTTGATTTTTTTGCTGGCAGAGGACGAGCAAAAAATATTGCTTCAGAAAATGTCATCAGCTCTCAAACCCCATGGCCACTTGCTGTTTAGTGCGCCCAGCCAAGTGGCTAGTTGGCGAGATCTCAGTACGGGTATCGACAGTCTTTCACTGGGCCATCAGGCTTATGTCTCACTCCTGAAAGAGGCCGGCATGCGCCTGCTGTGTACCTATCAAGATCGAGGTGGCAATCATTATTACGCCGCACAGAAAATAGGGGCATAAGCCACGAAGTGTGCAATTCAGGTGACGGCATGTACATGGCAACATGCTTGATTTGCGTGCTAAATCTGCACCCTAAGCAGCACGTCACTCTAAGAGCAAACGTGTGTATTCGGCGGTTTTTTCAAATTCACGGGCGGCTTGCTCTAATCGATTAACAATCTGCATATCAGATGCCTTGTTTATGGCGATGTAACTGCTACGTTCATTTTCTGCTTCAATGGTTTTATAGCGAATAGCCAGGTCTTTTTTACCGCGTTTGTCTAGGGTACTCCTAATATTGATGGGATCATCATACACGAGGTCAACCCGTCCGCTTTCGAGTAAGGTGACCATCAATTCTGAATCTGTCACCACATATAAGTTTTGCTGTTCGGAAAATCCATTGGCAGTGAGTTCGTTATAACTGGCTGAGCCTTGCACTACCGCTATCAGTTTTTGTTTGGCTTGCTGCATGTCATCAACTTTATTTTCGGGTTTGTCGCGCAGCGAAATAAATACTCTGGATAAATTACTGACTTTAATAATCCAATGGAAATCCGCTTCTCTGTCGGGTGTTCTAATCATGCTTAAAATCAGGGTATTCGGCTTATTTTTGGCGATGGAAAAGGCCCGCACCCAAGGCATAAACTCAACATTTGCCTCGAGTTGTGCTTGTTGTAAAACGGCCTTAAGAATACCAATGGAAGGGTCTTTATTTTCACCGTTATCATAATACTGTAGTTGGCTGCTATTGTTAGCTACGGCCAATAACTTGGTTTGCAACATGTCTTGTGCCACGGTCCACCATGATAAAACTAGGCAAACAACATATAATAGTGAGCGTGAGGTTAAACGCATAAAGCCCCTTATAAATGAGTACTTGGCAGCATAGACGGGAACGTAAACCGAGGCAATGGATGCTATTCAACCGGCTTTGTCATCAGAGCAACAAGAAAAAGCAAGCTATCGAAACGCCAGATCTGTGCGCTTGTTGTTGTCAATTGCAAGCTTCGTGGGTAAGTCGTCTATGTATTACCTAAACTTTCGCCTTAACACCACCCGTTAAGGCTATGCGCATGGCTTGCTCAACGCTGATGTTCAGGGGGCTGACGAGTTCACGGTCAACGTACACCGTGTAACCACCTATTTGGTAGCTAACAGGCACATAGACCCCAATCTTATTTTCATCACCAAACAATTCTCTCCCGGTTTGTTCACCCGTGACAAAACCTATTACATGCATGCCAGGTTTAAGTTCAACTGACACCACACCTTTACTGTTGCCTTTATCTTTGATTGAAAAGACCGTCATGATGTCTTTGATGGCACCGTAAACGGATTTTACCAAGGGGATTTTTTCGACTTGGCGATTGAAAAATGCCACTACGCCGTTGACGAAATACAGATTCATCAAAAGCCCAGCCACTAATATGATGCTCACCGCTAACAAGATGCCTAAGCCAGGAAAATAAAATTCGGCGGGCACATACGGTTGTAACAAACCTTCAGTGCCTTCCACAAACCAGTAGACAAAATACAAGGTTAAACTGAGGGGGAGTACTGCAACTAACCCTTTGATTGATAATGATAAAATCTTATTCATACGACTCTCTGATGCGTAACTAACACGACGTAAGGATTATTGACTAAAGACCTTCACTCTTGTCCGTCACTGGGGGCTTGACTGGGTAAGTCGCGCGGTGTTGTTGCCGCTGGGCTAGTGGGCTCTGCATATTTAACACGGATGACATTAAAGCCCAGTTTGCTGTTGTTAAGGTTTTTGATGGCGGCTTTTGCATCACCGGGCTTGGGCATTTCCACAAAGCCAAAGCCTTTCGAGAGGTCGTTGGATTTTTCACGCACAACCGTGGCCGATTGCACTTTACCAAATTGGGCAAAGGCCTCTCGTAGCTCTTGGTCTGTGGTTTCACGATCTAAATTTCTGACAAGTATTTTCATCTTTGCTTTCTTGCGGCACATTACTAAGGTTGGACGCTATTCTATCAGGTAATACCTAAACGTGCGCAAGTTGATCAAGACGGCACTGCATCTCACAGATAAGTCCATCTATGGGGTGAATACGTATGTAAGGCGCTGTTTTAAAAGCAATGAGACAGGTATTATTTGTGATTATTTTGTTAACAAAAGCCCACTAAACTATCGAAGTGGCGTGTTAGCATAAGCCCACTTACAGAGTGAACCTATTATGTCTGTTACACGATCTGCAAAGCCCTTATCGCCCGCTTGGTTGGCCCTTACTGCCTGTGTCATGGGTGGTTTGTTAGCATGCCAGCCCGCCAATCAGGATACGACCTCTACCATGGCAAATGCTGTTGACCCCATAACCTTATTACCCACGCAGCCACAAGGCAAAGCGGTGGTATATCAGGTGTTCACGCGTTTATTTGGCAATAAAAATACCACTAACCAAGCCTGGGGTACGATTGCACAAAATGGTGTCGGAAAGTTCAGTGACTTTAACGATGCTGCGCTGCAAGGTATCAAAGAATTAGGCACAACACACATTTGGTATACAGGCATACCGCATCACGCCGTCATTAACGACTATAGCGCTATCGGCATTAGCCAGGATGATCCCGATGTAGTGAAGGGACGTGCCGGCTCACCCTATGCGGTGAAAGACTATTACACTGTTAACCCTGATTTGGCCGATGATCCTGCCAATCGACTGGCTGAATTTGAGTCGCTGATTAAACGTACCCATGAACACGGTATGCAGGTGATTATTGATATTGTGCCCAATCATGTGGCTCGCGGTTACCAAAGTCTCGCCAAACCTGCCGGGGTGGAAGATTTTGGCGCCAGTGACGATAGCAGCGTGGAGTACGCCAGAGACAACAACTTTTATTATGTTGTGGGGCAGGATTTTAAGGTGCCAGAAGGGAAAAATAGCTACCAAGCTCTGGGTGGGGAAGCTCACCCACTCGCTGATGGTAAGTTTGCTGAATCACCGGCCAAATGGACAGGCAATGGCTCTAGGTTGGCCCAACCGAATGCCGACGATTGGTATGAAACTGTCAAAGTTAACTATGGTGTGCGTCCTGACGGTAGCTACGATTTTGTGCGCTTACCAGAACAATATATGAAACTTGCTTATGCAGAACACCATGCTTTTTGGAGTGACAAAGATGTGCCAAGTTCGTGGCGCAAGTTTCGAGATATCGCTTTATATTGGTTAGATAAAAGCGTGGACGGTTTTCGTTATGACATGGCCGAGATGGTGCCAGTGGAGTTTTGGAGTTATTTAAATTCAGCCATTAAAACGCAAAACCCTAAGGCGTTTTTGTTGGCCGAAGTGTACAACCGAGATTTATATCGAGACTACATTCAATTGGGCTTGATGGATTACCTGTATGACAAAGTTGATTTTTACGACAGCCTCAAAGGCATCATGCAGGGCAAAGAGCGTGCTGCCACCTTGCATAAAGTTCAAGCTGGTGTTGCAGACATCTCAGCGCATATGCTGCATTTTCTCGAGAACCATGATGAACAACGCATTGCCAGCCAAGAGTTTGCTGGTCAAGTGGGGGGCGCCAGCATGGGTAAACCCGCATTAGTGGTATCTGCCCTGATCAGTGCTTCTCCTACTATGCTGTATTTTGGCCAAGAAGTAGGGGAAGACGGCAGTGAAGATTTAGGTTTTGGTGATCCCAGTCGTACCAGTATTTTTGATTATGGTGGCGTACCTGCTCACCAACGGTGGATGAATGGTGGCAAATTTGATGGCGGCCAGCTCAGTGCAGAAGAAAGCGCCTTACGAGAGTATTATCTCAAAGTCATGCGTATTTCTGCTTATCATCCGGCGATGTTAGGGGCTTATGTTCCTGTGCCAGTGCGCAAAGAAAATGTCAGTATTTTGCACGATGACAACAGCGTTCAAGGGGCTGTTCAAGCCGATGCTGACAAATTAATCGCCTTTGTGCGCACCTCAGCCAAGGGTAAATTACTGGTTATCAGCCATTTTTCTCAGACAGCAAGGGTAGCACTTGATCTGCCCATTATTGGTCAAGCGTTTGTTAACTTGACCTTGCCCAGCGGTGTGCTCAGTGGCCACGATCTGTTGACGGGGGAAACTATTGACGTGCAAGCGGCAAACCAACAAGCTTTGGTCAGCCTGATTTTAGGCCCCGTGCAATCGGTGGTTATCCAACTATGAGCTTGTACTACCTGATGAGCGTACGATTTTTTGTGATTTGCAGCATCATTTTAGCTGTCGCTGCTTGTGATAACATTGACCCCAAAGACAGCGCAGCAAGCCCGGCTCCGCTAAAAATGTCAACGGCTAGCGCGTCTGTGAGCGTATTGCCCTTTGCTTTTTTAATTGATGGTTTGGATAGGCAACGTACCATCCGTTTGTATTTACCCCCTGATTACACAGAGTCCACTGACAGTTATCCGGTATTGTACATGCACGACGGGCAAAATTTATTTGATGCCGCAAGCAGTTATGCGGGGGAGTGGGGTGTTGATGAAACCCTTGACGGCCTAGCGCAGGCTGCGAAGTTAAAGCTGATTGTGGTGGGCATTGACAATGGTGGCGAGTACCGCATGAACGAACTGTCACCGTGGCCAAACAAACGCTTTGGTGAAGCGCAAGGCAAGCAGTACATGGATTTTATAGTCGAGGTAGTCAAACCCTATATTGATACAAATTATCGAACCAAACCAGAGCGACAACATACGGCGATCATGGGCAGTTCCATGGGGGCGTTAATTTCTCATTATGCCATTCATGCCTATCCACAAGTATTTAGTAAGGCTGGGCTATTTTCCCCCTCTTATTGGTACTCAGACAGCGTATTTGATTATACACAAGAGCATAAAGTTGCTCTCGATGCCCGTCTTTATGTGATGTTTGGTGATGAAGAAGGTGACGGCATGATAGTTGATACAGGTAAAATGCAGCGCCAATTGCTCAGCCAAGGCCATCCTCGCGAGCTCATGGTATTCAAACGAGTGGCGGGTGGTGAACACAATGAAGCCTTGTGGCGACAGGAGTTTGCCGATGCGGTGCAATGGTTATTCAGCGAATAAGATCAGAGCCCTTGTCTCTGAGTTACAGGTACTTTTAAAGGAAGTTTGCATGTTTAATGGTGCAGTTATGCAGTGGGTCAAATGGCAAAAACACGCCAAACAACAACGACAACTATGCCAAGTCAAAAACCGGCATTGCCAGTTTCTGTTTTTGTTGTGGGTTATTTTTTGCAGTCAGTCAACGTTTGCGGCCAACTACCTCAATCACCATATTGATAATAATCAATTGCTCATCAATACCGATGAGGGGGCCGTGCGCATTAGTGCCTATGGTGAGTCGGCTCTAGAGGTGTTTTACCAGCCACGCGACACCAAGCAGATGATGTCATTTGCTATTGCCGAAAGTGCCCAAGTAACGCCGGTAGATGTTGCCAGTCATCCTGATTTTTTGTTAGTTAATGCCGGTAAGTTAAATGCGGTGGTGAGTAAGTCACCCTTGCAAATTAGTTATTATCAGAATGGCAAATTATTACTCGCAGAAGAACAAGGATTGTTCAACTATGCCACTAAACGTGGTTTTCGCTTCAAATTACAAGACGGTGAAAAATTAATTGGTGGCGGAGAGAGGATCATGGGTATGGACAGGCGTGGTCAGCGCTTTCCCTTGTATAATAAAGCGCACTACGGCTACACCACTGAATCCAAACAAATGTATTTTGGTTTGTCGGCGGTGATGTCAAGTCAGCATTACACCCTGATTTTCGACAATGCTGCCAACGGTTACATGGACTTGGGTCACAGTGAAGCCAACATTATGCAATTTGATGCCGTTGCTGGTCGTACTGCCTACATAGTGGTGGCTGGCGACACGTATCCAGAGTTGATCAGCAATACTTCGGCAGTGACCGGCAGACAACCCTTGCCACCGCGCTGGGCCTTGGGCAATTTTGCCTCACGCTTTGGTTATCGTTCGGAGCAAGAAGTACGCGATACGGTGCAAAAATACCTTGATGAAGATATTCCCTTGGACGCCGTGGTGTTAGATCTGTATTGGTTTGGCAATGAGATCAAAGGTTTTATGGGGAATTTGGATTGGGACGCTACCACCTTTCCTACCCCAGAAAAAATGCTCGCTGATTTAAAAAACCAAGGGGTAAAAACGGTGTTGATCACTGAGCCCTTTATTTTGTCTACCTCGAAACGTTGGCAAGAGGCGATAGAGCAGCAAGTACTGGCGAAAAATTTGCGAGGGGAAGCAAAACGCTTTGACTTTTATTTTGGTAACACAGGTTTAATTGATGTGTTTGATGAACAAGCCAGCGCATGGTTTAACGGTATTTATAGCTCACTGTACCAACAAGGTGTGGCAGGTTGGTGGGGAGATTTAGGTGAGCCAGAAGTGCATCCCGCCGACAGTATACATAATCAGTTGGGCGAGCCTGTTTTAGGTGACGAAATACATAATGCTTATGGCCATATGTGGGCTAAGCGCGTGTATGAAAATCAACTGGCTATTGCCCCTCAGCAGCGCCCATTTATCATGATGCGCTCAGGATTTGTTGGTTCAGGACGCTATGGCATGATCCCTTGGACAGGGGATGTAAGTCGCTCCTGGGAAGGCCTAAAACCGCAGGTTGAACTGGGTTTACAAATGGGCTTATTGGGTCTGGGTTATATCCATTCTGATTTGGGTGGTTTTGCGGGTGGCGAGAAATTTTTGCCAAAACTTTACACCCGTTGGTTACAGTTTGGTGCCTTCCAACCTGTTTTTCGCCCTCATGGCCAGGATCATATTGCCTCTGAGCCGGTTTTTCACGATGAACAAACCAAAGACATCGTGCGACAGTACATCAAATTACGTTATGCCATGCTGCCGTATAATTATTCTTTGGCTTACGAAAATAGCTTAACGGGCATGCCACTTATGCGCCCGCTATTTTTCAGTGACGAGAGCAATCTGGCCCTGATCGACATAAAAAATGCCTATATGTGGGGCGACGCATTTTTAATCAAACCCATTACCCAACCCGGTCTTCAGGCGGTGAGTATTGATCTACCAGCAGGTCAGTGGTTTGATTTTTGGAGTGATGAGCAATACAGCGGTGGTCAGCGTATTGAATTGGCAACCAGCTTAGAGAATTTGCCAGTTATGGTTAAAGCCGGAGCCTTTGTTCCTATGGTACAAGCGGTACAAAGCACCGACAACTACACAACCAAACAGCTTGATCTGCATTATTATGCCGAACAATCAGTCACAAACACGACGGCCACCATGTACGATGATGATGGCAAGGACCCACATGCTATTAGTCGTCAAGCCTATGAAACCTTAAGTTTTAATGCCGAACACTTAGAGGGACAATTAAAAATTTCCCTGCAACGCCAAGGTCATTACGACGGTATGCCAGCGGCGCGTGAAGTGCGTTTAATTGTGCATAACTGGTTGACGCCACCCCTAAAGGCTGAAGTGACGGAGCATGCAAATCTGCAACAGCAACAAGCTAAGGGCATCGCAATAAGTGCCTCGCTGCCACAAGTGGCAGATCTTGGCGTGTTAGATGAGTCCAAAGCCGCGATGCGTTGGGAAGAAAGCACTCGTACGCTTTACATGAAGTTTATGTGGCAGGCAAACCAAACCATCTCGATTAATTGATACGTTAGACACAATTCACAAGCCCCACTTGAGCGTGGGTGAGGGCTTGTCATCTCATCACATGCCTGTCACCCGGATTGCAGCCCATTAAATAATCAACACGAGTCTTAAAATTACCTATACTCAGCTCAGACAATCCAATATCATTGCGCGATTAGCGTTAATCTGTGAGGTCATGGGCGTGGCGAGTAAAAAGAAAATCAATATTCAACTGCTCAAAATAATGCGCAAAGAGGCGGGTTTAACTCAAGCAGAGTTAGCCACCAGGCTTGGTGTGAGTCGAGAAACCATCTCAGCCATAGAAAATGAAAAACCAGAGACGGTGGCGAGCTTGTCCATTGAGCTCATCGAAAAGTGGTGGCGTGTGTGTGGTAAAACATCCTCACAGAAAATCAAGTCTCAGTTTGCGCAAAATATCGTCAACTTTTTTAATTTTGAATTCAACAACAAGCAGTGAGGTTTCTTTTTTTACTCAATACTGGGTTAATGTATTTAACTGTCCCAATAATTCTCTTCCTGTTTTTTCAATTTGGTGACAATCCCGTATATTTTGATCGGATCTACACCATATCTCTGCTGGTACTGAGTTTTTTTTGTATTAATGACAAGGACAGCCTCAGCTGTATAGGCATATTACTGCTCTATTGGTTAGGCTCTGAAGCGCTATTTGACTCTCAGGGTTGGTTTGCCAAAGTAATGGTTTATGCTCTCTCCGTGTGGATCTGTTGCAGCTTTTTGCGACGTACCTTGGCCAAGGTATCGCTGTTTTTCGTTTTATTCACCCTGTGTACTGAAGTCTACTGGTATGTCATTGACTATCAATTAAACGCCCGACTTTATTACTATGTTGGCATGATCGCCATGACCAACTTAGCCATTCAAGTATTGTCCATGCGCTTACAGTTGATGGCAGAGTGGTTTAAGCATTTGAGTGGCAGAAATGCCTTAGATTATCGCGTGGCGGCTATCTTAAAGGCCTACCTGATACTGCATTACTTAAACTTGTCAGAGTATTTTCTCCGTCATTTGTTTGGGCAAAAAGATATGCTGCTCATTTATACCTGGTTTCCAGTGTTGTCAGCCCTATTATCGGCGGCGACCATGGCGGTAATCTTTATGGTTTTCTTTCACTATAAGGCAAAATCTTACCTAATGGCTTGAAGCCAAGGCAAACAATTTTAGTGATGGTTGATTATATTTTAATCAATAAGTAACCTCATGATTTTCATGACATAATCTTGATAATGTGGAAATTGTTCCACATTTAACACAAGGTATGTACTCATGAAAAAGTTAAAAGTTACATTGATTTCACTTGCATTTTGTTTACTTTCAACCAGCGTAGTAGCTGGACCAACCAAACAAGATCCACCTGCAGAGCCCGATCCACAGCCAACCACCTATGAAATCATCATAGAACTCTTGGGACTGGGTAAATAAGCCTTGGATTTACTCTTGGATCGTTGAGCGTTTCTGTAGGTAACACCGCTGATGTGATTGCATAGTGATGCTTATTCTCTTCGATCCAATCTACGTAGAATGTGGTGAACAATCTGCCCCAAACTGTTTGTGCATTGCTGAGTTGTTGAACAATGTTCAAGTGGGGTAGCGCGTTGCGTCCCTGCAGCTATTACCGCGTTTTAGCCGCATGACTAACAATAGTGAAAGCATGAAAAACACTATGTGGTTGAGACTTCCACCCTGTTGCAGCATTACAGGGGGAGGACCTGGACGCAGTGGATCAAGAGGAAAGGGATCACTTAGGTCAGGTATCCCGTCGTTATCATCATCCAAGTCGACACTGTTATTGAGGCCATCGTTATCGGTATCATAGGGTTTGGCGTCTTGTGTATCGTTTATGCCGTCTGCATCATCGTCTAAATCTTGATAGTCAAATAAACCGTCATGGTCGGTATCGTCGGTGCCTAACAGGTCACTCGCCAAGCTACTAAGTTGCGTGAGTTGGTCAACAATCTCTGCATTTTCACCGATACCCAACTGTGGTCCTCCCTGCCAACCGACGGGTTGCGTAAAGATGATCACGCCGTCAAATACCGCACCCGCTGACCACAAACTGCCATCCTGGTTGATGGCGAACAAAAGATCACTATCGGGCATAAACACTTCAAGCCATTGTTGAGTGCTGTCTACCTCTGCAACATACAAATCAGGTGCTTCACCTCTGGCGAGATGTGCATAGGGGGGACGTAAACGCCCAGATTCCAAGCCCCAAGTCGATATTTTTCCATTAATAATTCGAGCAAAACCATGTACGTCACTGGTAACACTTTGCCAAGCGCTACTGTCAATTTGTTCTGGCAACAATATCTCTTCATCTTGCCCAGTTAAATAGTGCAAACCCTGCCCCCAGGCCCACGTTGTTGAGGCGTAGCGCACGATGCCACCTTGCTCATGTAAATATACCTGCGCGGGTAGGGCGGGTAAGTTGAGCGGCGCAAGCGCTGCAACCGTTTTTGTTCTGCCAGGCGGTGTTTGATCTGCATTGGCCCACGACCAGAGCTGGTGAGCATCGTTTTGCAATACGCCACCTTGGCTAGTTAGATGAATGGTCTGCCAGTGATATAAGGGGTTATGTTGGATGAAATAATGCTGTATTTCATCTCGCACATCTTCACCAGCAAACCTTTCCATGTGCCACGCACTGCCATCTTGTTTGAGTAACATACATTGATTGGCAACACAGGCCATGTCTACCCAATCATTTTCAGTGCCCACTTGGGTTAGTTCGTCAACATAAATGGGGCCCTGCTCGGCATAGGTTTGCCCCATAAACCATAACGTGCCGTCTTGTTTAATGTAATAACTCAGCTCCCCGGGCACGAGTTGGGCAATCGCAGACAAGTTAGTTTTCACCGGAATATTGTCTGCCTGGCCCATTCGTCCCATCCCTGCTGTATTCACTTCATTTTTGCCCCAGCTCCATACATCACCAGCGTGAGTCAGCAACATCACATTGCCACTTGCTGCCACAATGTTCTGCTGCGGCGCCAGCAAACTATTGTTGGGTTTAACGAGGGACACCGTGGCTACTTCTGTTTGCCCATCAAAGCCATCAAGCGCGTAAAACTGAAAGCTATCAGCGCTAAAATCCTCATTGGCGAGATAAGTGAACTCTCCGCCTTTCAACAGGTTTAAGCTGCCATGTTGTGGTTGAGTGACAATAACAAAATCCAAGCGGTCGTCATCTGCGTCAAAGGCAGGTAACAAGCGTTGCAGGCTTTTGCCTGGCTGCACACTCAATTCAATATTTTGCACAATCGGTTTAGTGAACTGGTTACGTACATAGTTCACGACAAAACTTTGACTGACGGTTTGCTCCGAATTACCCACCACAAGAGTGAGCATGGCTGAACCTGGGCTTACGATATTGCGCTCAATACGTAAACGAAAACTGCCCGCGTCGCCTTCTTCAAGCTGGATAAACTTAGGATCAATCACTTGATGATTATCGCTATAAATTTGCACTGGAGTGAGATAACGGCTGTCGTAGGGCGTAATGTTAAAATCAACAACAAGTGGCTCAGCAGGCGCAATATTTTGCTCGGCAATGGCACTAATTTGTGGCAAAACTGCTTCGAACCCTGTGTAGGTGATGGTGAAAATTTCCGAGTGGTCGGGGCTTGCAAGAAGTATTTGCGCACTGCCATTTTGTCTTTGAGTATTGTTGATGGTGATAAAACGTTGCCCCGCTTCATCTTGGGAAATGTCAATGTCTGGCAATACCGAAGACATCTGTGGATCAAGGGAATAAACGATCTCTACCTGCTTAGCCACTGGGATGTTGAGGGTCGTAATAGCGCTGTTATCGTCTATCAGCACATCAGGCATTTTGCCAATTTGCTCACCCTGATTCACACCGCTGTAACCTGAATCTACAAAGCTGCCAGGCGAGGTATTACCGCCACGTAGTAGTTTATTATTCACCGCCTCCAGCCAATAACAGTATTGCTTACCTTGCTCAACATCTTCATCGACGTACTGGGTTCCCTCCACAAAAAACGTAATAATTTCAGGAATAAACCCGGACGTACAGGGAAAACCCTGAGAGCCTTGATTCAAGGCAGTTAATCGTGTCAATTGATAACCGTCGGCACCCGGATAAGCTTGCCAGTCCACAACAATTTTATCAGCGAATTGCCCGTTACTTGCCGTCAGTCCAATGGGGCGCTCTGGGCCGGAAAAATTTGCGACACTCAAGGCTGACAACCTAAACATCGCGGCATTGTCAGCTGCATCTGGAGAGCCTTCCGCGACACCAATAACATGACCATCAGGCTGCAAATCAGGTGTAGAAAAATAATCTAGTCGTTGGCAGTCAATGCCGTTTGCGCCACAGGCATCTGGGTAGGACATGATGGTTCTGACGCCTTCTTCTAAATTCACATAGCCATAATTGGACGCCCGAGCATCCCCACCATTTTCTTGGTAACGATCGTGTTTAGCCCCCAAGTTATGGCCAATTTCATGGGCAAAAACCATACTTCCTGCACAGTTAAGTGAACTGGCCCCTACTGCCGATGCAGCACTCACGCTACCGTCGGGAAAAGCTGCATAGTAGGCATAACCGCAATATGCTCGATTATCGCCAATGGTAATAATATTGGGTGTAAAAAAGTGCACAAGATCAGCCTGATACTTGTTTCGAACCCTTTCCATATTTTGAAAAGGCCCGCTTCGCTGCAGCATTAAAGGCAAAATGTCGTCACTATCACGAATATCTAGGGGCAATACGGCCGTGACGGATAGACGCAAGGACAACTGATTATTTTCAAATGCCATATTCGCCTGGGCTACTTCGATATCGATTAAATTGAGTAAATCAGGAAAACTCTCTGTAGCGGTGCTGGGGTAGTAGACCAACATCTTAATGTGTTCGCTTGCGCTAAAACCTTGTGGTTTTTTTACCGTGGTAATGTTCTGTTCTGAGCTAGCCGCCGAGCCTTTTGCCAAAAGTGGCCATGTCGCACGACTTGCATCATCTGGAGATATCGTCGCCAGTGTTGCCGCTTGATCTATCAGCCAAAACTCGCCTTGATGATCATGCACTAGATGCCATAATTTCCCTTGATAGGACAAGGTTCCCGTGACACTGCCATGGTGCTCTACAATGGCCAACGATCCACTTTGCTTACCTTGTAGCTTGCCCAGCCACAGCAGTTTGCCATTTGCTTGGGTGAAATAGCGTGTACGTTTGAACACTAAATTGATATCGTCAATTTGCAAACTTAGTTGCTGTTTGGGCATGCGTTGGTCGCTATTCAGCCAAAAATCCTCAGCCTGATAACGTAATTTACGCGGCTGCCCCTGACGCAGAACATTAGAATTGGCAGGGGACGTTAATTGCTTTGTCTGCTGCGTTTTGATGAAGGCGGGCTGCGAGAAAACGATACCCGAGTAAGCCATTAACACACCAAGAAACAGCGCAATTTTTTTCATAATCAGCCAAGGTTATCAATACAAGATGCATAGTTATAAACAACTTCACAACTGTAAACTGTTATTATTTGTAGCCTTAAAGCAACTCAAACGTTAAGCCTATACTCGACATTCATCACAAAAATGTGTGTTGGATTGAACTCAGGTAAATAACTGTTACATTTTGTTAACATTAATTAGCTAATTGGTTCACATATATGAAGTTTTTGTTTGTTTTGCTGCTCGGATTTTTTACGCTTTTTTCGTCCTCATCACAGGCTGCGGGCTATACCCAAACTAAATACCCTATTGTACTGGTGCATGGCTTATTCGGGTTTGATGACGTATTCGGCATCGATTATTTTTATCAAGTACCCTACAACTTGAGTCGTAGTGGTGCCAAGGTCTACATCGTAGCAGTCTCGGCAGCGAATAGTTCCGAAATCCGCGGTGAACAATTATTGCAGCAAGTGCGTCAAATTCTTGCCATCAGTGGGGCCAAAAAAGTTAATTTATTTGGTCATAGCCAAGGCGCACCCACCGCACGTTATGTTGCCTCCGTGAGGCCTGACCTAGTTGCATCAGTAACCAGTATTGGTGGTGTAAATTGGGGGTCGCGAGTGGCAGATATCGTGCGTAACAAATTGCCGCGCGGCAGTGTGCCAGAATCCCTGCTGGCCGCTACCACTAACACCCTAGCTAGTGTATTAAGTTTTGTATCGGGCAATGGCAATTTAGGGCAAAACGCATTGGCTGCCGTTGAAGCCCTCACTACCGAAAAAACCTTAGCCTTTAATGCTAAATATCCTGAAGGTGTGCCAAGCAGTTATTGTGGCAGTGGTAGCTTAGTGGCCAACAATGGGGTGACGTATTATTCGTGGAGCGGCGCGAGTCCTTGGACCAATATTCTTGATCCACTTGATGGTCCACTATTAGCCACAAGTCTCGCTTTTAACGAACCAAATGACGGCTTAGTGTCTGCCTGTAGCAGCCATCTAGGTAAAGTACTAAAAGACAACTACCGCATGAATCACATTGATGAAGTCAACCATACCTTTGGCATTCGTCACTTGTTTGAAACTGACCCCGTTACGGTGTATCGCCAACATGCAAATCGCCTGCAACAACGCGGTTTGTAATGGGATGTTAAACCGTAGTTTTTGGCTGACAGTGCTTGCTGTGCTTATGGCTGTTAGCCTTGTTGTGTGGCTACGTCCAACTTTTGAGGCAGACACTACAACGATAGCTCGTGAGGAAGGCAACCTGCCAAAGTCTGAGTTGGTCACAGTGGAGGAAGACATTTCACCGGCCATTGATGGAGACGTAATTTATGAACACACCATGGATAGTGACGTAGACGCAACACTGGCTGATGAAACATGGCTCAATGCAGGAATACAGGATTTATTTGCCTATTTTATAGGCTTTTACGAGCAAGGCGAAGAGCAGATGTGGGCGCAGTTCAATGCCTATTGCCAAAGCAAGCTATACTGCCCGGCCTTACAGCATTTATTTAGTCGTTATGTTGATTATAAAACCCAACTGCAGCGCTTTGATACTGATGTTATCAACTCTGCAGATGACTTTTATCGTCGTCAAGAAGGCATTAATCATCTGCGCAATACCTTATTTTCAGCAGAAGAAATCGCCAGCTTATTTTTTGCTAACGATGATTGGGACAACTACGCCATTGAACGATTGGCCATCCGTCAAGACGCTACCTTATCTGAACAAGCTAAATCAGCGCTGATAGTGGAACAACTGCAACGCTTGCCAGAAGCGCTTCAGCAAGCGATAGCGCCGACTTTGCAACTGCAAAAAGCCTCCTCGTTGCTGCAACGTCAGGCGAATTACAATGAGTTAGCTGGGCAGTTTGGCGCTGAGGCTGCGGAGCGATTACTTGCCTTGCAACAAGAAGACGCGCAATGGGCCGAGCGTGTAGATGATTTTAAACGCGTGTTGGCGGCAATACCTGCGCACGACAAAGAGGCCAGACAACAACTGCGTTCCACGCTGTTTACTGCAAACGAACAAAAACGACTTGCGGTGTTAGTGCCCGCCCAAGACTAAACTCACTTAATATCCTCCGACATCAATCAATAAATAAGGCCTGTGCTAGGCTTGTTCTTGTCTGCTACGTCTGTGCCACACAATCAATACGGTGGCAAATCATTGGCGAGTGTCGCTGCGCGGTGAGGCTGATGTTGACATGTGATATTTCATATGTATGATAATCCGCATGTGATTAAGCTGAGGTGGCAAATGTGGATCCACTAGCGTTTTTTAAATGTATGTCTGATGACACCAGACTGAAGTCAGTGCTGATTATCAATCAACTCAAAGAAGCGTGTGTGTGTGATCTGATGGCTGCCCTTGCGCTTGATCAACCCAAGGTTTCCCGTCATTTAGCTGAGCTGCGCAAATCCAATATTTTGCGGGATGAGCGCCGAGGCAAGTGGGTATATTACCAGCTCCATGAGCAGTTACCCGACTGGGCGAGAGCCGTAATCAGGCAAACAGCGGAAAATAATCCTCTTTATATCGCTAATGCGTTGACAAAACTGAGTCTCTTCAAACAACAAGATGCATCTTGTTAAGCAAATGGTCTATACATGAAAATTCTCTATATCTGCACGCATAATCGTTGCAGGAGTATCTTATCGGAAGCCATCACAAATCATGTGGCTGGCGGTCGAATTGTCGCTAAAAGTGCTGGAAGTCAGCCTTCAGGCAGGGTACATCCTCTGTCTATTCAGTACCTGCGAGAAGCCAACATTCCTGTCGAAGGCCTGCAAAGTCAGTCATGGGATGAGTTTGAAGCGTTCAAACCTGATGTGGTGATCACCGTGTGTGATTCTGCAGCCGCAGAAGTCTGCCCTGTGTGGTTTGGTCATGCTGTCAAAGTGCATTGGGGGTTGGCTGATCCCTCCAAAATTGCAGGCAGTGAAGCCGACATAGCTCAAGGCTTCCATGTTTGTATTGCCAAAATTACCGAGCGGGTTAATCAATTAATTCCAATAGCAGAGAAAAACCTTGCGCCAGCTGATCTTAAATGCGCATTAGCGAAGTTGGGCGCCCAGTAAACAATCAGTCAGGACGTCACGCTTGCAAATTTCTGCGATCCCAACCTTTGATACATGCCACAGCATACAGGCTGTGCAGCTAAACCAGCGTGTTAGTCAGCGTACAACTTAAGGAGGTACTATGGGTTTATTTGAACGCTATTTATCGCTATGGGTGGCTATTGCCATCGTGGTGGGGATCCTGCTTGGCAGTGCAGTGCCTGAGGTCTTTACTGTCATTGCCAAGATTGAATTCGCGCACGTAAATTTAGTCATGGCGGTGCTGATCTGGTTAATGATTTATCCCATGATGGTACAGATTGATTTTTCTTCGCTGAAAAATGTGGGTAAAAACCCCAAGGGGCTTGCCCTCACATTGGTGATCAATTGGTTAATCAAACCATTCACCATGGCGTTTCTTGGCTGGTTATTTTTTAAAGGACTGTTTGCTGAGTGGGTTGACCCACAAACGGCAACTGAATACATCGCAGGTATGATACTTCTTGGCGTTGCACCTTGTACCGCTATGGTGTTTGTCTGGAGTCAGCTTACAAAAGGTGATGCCAACTACACCCTAGTGCAGGTATCCATCAACGACATTATCATGATCTTCGCCTTTGCGCCGATTGCAGGGATGTTGTTGGGCGTCACGGATATTGTAGTACCGTGGGCTACGCTGTTTTTGTCAGTTGTTTTATATGTCCTTATCCCCCTTGTTGCTGGTGCGCTGACACGTAAAAAATTAGACAAGATAAATGACCACGTAAGATTGCAACAGTTTTTAGCAACAATGAAACCTTGGTCAATCATCAGCTTACTGGCAACGGTCGTTTTGCTCTTTGCCTTTCAGTCACAGTTAATTTTAGCGAAACCACTAGCGATTGTGCTGATTGCTATTCCTTTGCTGATCCAGACTTATGGTATTTTTGCCCTTGCTTATTTCATGGCAAAACAAATGAAACTGCCACATAAGGTCGCTGCTCCTGCCTGCATGATTGGCACCTCTAACTTTTTTGAATTAGCCGTCGCGGTGGCGATTTCCTTGTTTGGATTGCATTCTGGTGCAGCATTAGCCACCGTTGTCGGCGTGTTGGTGGAAGTGCCTGTGATGCTGTCGCTGGTATGGTTTGTTAACCGCACACGTTACTGGTTCAAAGAGGAACACGTGTAAAGTGGCTCAGTTAACGCTGGTGCTTACAACATACCACAGTGTTTGTCGGGGTTATTTTTGCTAGCTTGCAGCAGTTGCTGTTGCGTGTCTTGCAGAGTGGCGTCATCGGGGCTTAACACTAAGCCTTCTAAAATAATCGCTTCAGCCTTGGTATAACAATGCAGTTCACCGAGGGCGTAGGCGTAATTGTTTAAATATAGTGCTTCATTTTTCGCGCTTGAATAGCCTTCACGGTAGACTTCTACCGCCTTTTGTGGAGCGCTAGGTAAATAATGATTGCCCAACAGGAAATAACCCAACCAATAATCTGGCCATTGTCTGATAGCGCTATGCAGTGCCTCTAGTCCCGTTCTTTCGTGGCCTGTGTCGAGTAGATCTTGACAGGCTTTAAGGTAGGTAAATGGCTCAAGTGATCCACTGGTTTTGTCGGCAGGTAACATGGCTAACATCCAAAAATTCCCCCTTTGCCACGTCCGCTCGAAAGTCGAAAAGTTCAGGCGGTGGTCTTCGGTAATAACGCTATGCATGATCACCTCTTGCGCATCTAAGTCGTAACCGGTGATTACCGCATAGTGCCACTGAGGTAGCAAAGCGATGGCGTTATTTTGCAGCACAATGACGGGGATATTGTCGGCAAGTAAGCGCAGCAGCAGCGCCATTGAACCTCGTTGAGAATAAGCCACCATGCCTAGTGTCCGGGTTGCCGCCAACATCTCAACCTGCAGACTCCCTTCTAAACCGGGAACAAAGGTCAGTGGCGCAATGGCATTGGGGGTGCTGGCTACTCCGTTGAAATTTGCCACTTCGGCTAAGGTTGTGGGACCACAATAAAATGCTTGTTGCGCATAAAAAGGCACATTTTTAATTGCATGTTGCTTGGCGATATTGGGCGGGTCGAGCAATAAGGCGCTAGTCTGTGGAGGCGTTTGACAACTGGTTAAAAAAAACACGCTGGCCATCAGGCCAGCGATCAGACGAATACACTGCACAAACAACCTTAGATGGGGCGAATGAAAGGATAAACGTCGGTAATGCCCATAAGATCCAGTACCGCCACCACCACCATCACCGTCACAATTGTGCCAATGATTCCGCCAGCCGGTGTTTCGTTCATTTGTTGATTAAAGGCGAGCAATTCTGCATTGGTCATGCTTTCTACGCGCAAACGAGCATCGTCAGCACTCACACCCAAATCGGTCAGTTTCTGTTGCACATCCACGCGGTCAACTAAATCCAACACCTGTTGTTTATTGTATTGCAGTTGTTGACTTGCCATAGCCTGTTCTGAAGTATAAACCCCCGCCGTGGCTTGACCTAAACCTATGATTAATAACGACGCAGCAAAGATAGTTTTTAATGGTTTTGTCATTTTGACCTTTCCTCTTTTGTGGTGATACTCAACGAGCTTTTTGCTTGATGATGCTTTTTTGCAGATACAAGAGCTTAGCAACAAGTAGACCAACCGCAATATTATCCGCAACACGCAGGCTCAATGGGCGCTACGTGCTGATTAGTGATACATTCTTCATTTTGCAAATTTTTGAGAGCTGCAATAAATTCCACTCGGTTTGTAATTTTTTCACGGTACTTTCATTTTTTGTGCGTAATACCAGCGCTGTTCCATGCTCGAATGGGCAACATCAGTTGTGTTGGTGATGGCGTCGATTACTCCGCTTAATAGCTAACTTGCTCGTATAACTTGGATTCTCTTGAGTACAAGTATGCGATGCACCCAAATATGCGAAATCGGCATAACAGCGATTTTTTATCGATTATCAGCCAAGGAGCTGGGTCAAGCGCGGTGGATACTAGCGACTAGTAGACTTGCACTGCATCACCCCGACAAACCCGACCATCAGCAAGCACGGTGCAACACACACCGCCTCGCCAATGCGGGGTTAGTGCTTGTCTAAGTCCTGCTTGTTGCGCATCCATTTTGTGGCAAGGATCGGTTTCACCCGTCACCAGTAAAATTACCTGACCAATTTTTATCTGTTTGCCCACTGATTCCGGACCAAAAACCATGCCCTGTACCAAGAGGTTGGCTCTGCGTATTGTCCAAGGGAGTTCCATGTTTAACTCGGCACAGGCTTGCTGCCACTGCTCTACACTTAAAACGGTTATCTGACGTTTACCTGGTTTGCCCCGTGCATCGCCACTCACGCCCATTATACGAGTAATCATGGTCTCGGCTGTCGTTTGCATCGGGGCTTTGACTTGCGGGCGATAGGCAATATCAATTAGCTGCATAGATATGTTCCATAGGGTGTTTTTGAATATGTTTAAGGCGTAAACCCAGTAATACGGCGGCGGTGCTCAAACCGCAGATAAATCCAATCCAGAAGCCAGCGCCCGCCATTTTCGGCACAATCCAATCAGTTAGGCCCAGAATACATCCGATGGTCATGCCTACTAACCAGTAGGATATAAAACTCAAATAAAACATCCACTTAGTATCTTTGTAACCGCGTAGTGCGGTACCCGAAATCACTTGAATAGCGTCGGAGAATTGGAACATAGAGGCCAATAGCAATAAACTGGCGGCGAGTTCAACCACAGCAAGATCAATGCTGTATAAACGCGCAATATAATGCCTCGCCACCACGGTAAACGATGCAGTAAACAACGCAATACTGACGCCTAAGACAAAAGCACACTGGGTGGCGACTTTAGCTTGGTCGGCACGCCGTTCGCCCAATAGAAAACCAATACGAATGCTGGTTGCCATACCAATGCTTAAGGGGATCATAAACATCAGGGCTGAGAAATTTAAGGCTATTTGATGTGCCGCCACGGCAGTGGAGCCAAAGGGCGCGAGCAACACCGCCACCACAGCAAACAAGGTCACTTCAAACAAAATCGTCATCGCGATGGGTAAACCGAGTGCCAAACATTCTCTCAGTGGTTGCCAACTCGGTAGGTAGAGTTTGGTCAGCAGTGCATAAGGCTTTAGTGTTGTTGAGCCGAGACTGTAAAACAAAGTAGCGATAAGCATCGCCACAAACACCAGCGCGGTTGCCAGCCCACAACCAGCGCCGCCAAGTTCAGGTAAGCCAAACTTGCCATAGATCAGCACATAATTAGCGGGAATATTCACCAATAAGCCAATGCCCATTATGATCATGCTGGGTTTGGTAATTGATAATCCTTCACAGTAATTGCGCAATACCTGATACAAAGCAAAAGCAGGCATGCTGTAGAGCAAATATTGGATGTAATTAATGGTGATGGAACGTAAATGTTCATCCATGGGCACCCAATACAAAATGGGCTCAAACATGAAGGCAAATAACACGGCGCCACTGGCAAACAACAGACTTAACCAAGCCATTTGTTGTGTGTAATTTGCCACTTTGTCACCTTGTTTGGCGCCATTAAAGCGCGACAAAATTGGCGGTAGAGCCAAGGTGATACCTTGGATAAAAACAATGACAGGGAGAGTAAAACCAAAACCAATGGCAACGGCGGCCATATCGTCGGCCGAATAACGACCGGCCATAATGGTATCAGATACGCCCATCAAGGTTTGTGTGATCTGCGCAATCAATAAGGGCCAAGCCAGTTGTACAATGGTTTTTAATTCAGATTTAAATGCCACACCATTCTTCTTATTAGTCAGAGTTAAAAGTGGATACTGATGTTTTGCCGGTGTCACCTTAAACATTAATTATGCTTAAAAGGGAGGATATTCACCATGCTGTTGGCCTCTACATCACCTTGTTCCTGCTCCAGCACCACGTAGCAATTGGCATTGGTTAACGAACTCATTACCCCAGAACTTTGACTCCCCACGGGCGTTACCCGAAGTGTTCCGAGTTCGTCGTATTGACTCCACGCACGCTGAAAATCCATGCGACCAGGGCGTTTACGGATAGTAGTGGCTGCTTTAGCCGCATAGTAACGTGGCATTGCGGCACTGTCTTTTTGACCACTCAATACTTTGATCAACGGGGTAACGAGTTGTTCAAATGTCACAAAACTCGATACGGGATTCCCTGGCAGACCACAGAACCAAGCTTGTCTGAGACGCCCAAAAGCAAAAGGTTTACCCGGTTTAATGGCGACTTTCCAAAAATTGATGTTGCCAAGTTCAGCAAGAATATCTTTCACAAAGTCGGCATCACCCACTGATACGCCACCACATGAAATCACTAAATCACACTGTTGGTCAGCGGTGTTGAAAGCTTGCCGTAAACTGTCTTTGTCATCACCGACTATGCCATAATTGAGCACCTCGACATTGAGATCTTGCAATAATGCGTGCAAGGCATAACTGTTGGTTTCAAAAATCGCACCGGGGGTCAAGGGCATGCCCGGCGGTTTTAATTCGTCGCCAGTGGCTAAGAGAGCCACGCGTAGTTTACGACGCAGTAGCACTTGTGCTTGGCCGATAGACGCGAGTAAGGCTAGGTGAGCCCCGTGTAAGCGGGTACCTGCCTGAATGACTAATTGCTGGTTAGCAATGTCACTGCCCGAGCGACGAATATTCTGACCGACGTCGATGTTTTGTAAAAACCTAACTTGCTGATCCCTGACTTCGGTATTTTCTTGCATCTCAACGCTGTCTGCCCCATGAGGGATAATGGCCCCCGTCATAATGCGCACACATTGCCCAGTCTGTAACTCGCCCACAAAGGGTAAACCAGCCAAAGCGGTGCCTACTTGGGTGAGTGTTGCATGAGTGTTTAAATCGGCCGCCCGCAAGGCATAACCGTCCATGGCAGAGTTATCCGCCGGTGGCACATTAATCGTCGACACAACATCGTGGGCGATGACTCGATTGTTGGCGGCGTACAACGACACATACTCGGTGTCTAGTACCGCATCTACTTGCTCAACGATACGGCGAATAGCTGCGTTAAGGGGCAACAGACCAGGCATTTCACAATGTTCAACTGTACTCACAGACATTCTCAGGATTTTTATTATTCAGCTAAAATTTAGCTGCGTACTATGGCAAAAAATCGCGTTCGACGATAGGGTAAGTTTTAGTATGTTAGGAGCAAACGACGCAGGGTTTAGGTGGCAATGAATATTGGTATTTACATTTATGAGCACGCTGAAGTTTTAGATTTTTCTGGACCATTTGAGGTGTTTGCCACGGCCAAGCGCCTTCAATCAGCGGCAAACATAAGCCAGGTGTTTTTAGTGGCTGAATCGACTTCACCTGTTATTGCCCGCGCGAGCTACAGTGTGAATCCGCATTTCAGCATCCAGCAACATCCGCACATTGATGTGTTAATAGTCGTGGGTGGGATACACAGCGCTGAACTACAAAAACCACAAGTGATTCAATGGATTAAACATACAGCGGCACAATCTACTTATGTGGCTTCAGTATGCACGGGGGCTTTTTTATTGGCACAAGCCGGTGTGCTTAACAACCTGAGCGTGACCACACATTGGGAAGACATTGCCGATTTACGCGAGGCCTATCCAAACTTACATGTCGTTGAGCAGCAAAGATGGGTAGAACAGGGACGGGTGATAACCTCAGCCGGGATTTCCGCAGGTATCGATATGAGTTTGCATTTGCTGACAACCCTTGCTGGGCAATTGTTAGCCATAAAAACTGCCAGGCAAATGGATTATGCTTGGCAGCCAGATTAAGCGATAGAGTACCTAGAGTTTTTCGATTTTATAACCCTTGGCGGCAAGCTGGGTCAGTACGCTGTCTGGACCGGCTAAGTGCAGGGCACCGACCATAATGAACTCAACAGCTTGGTCGCCCAACATTGTTTCGATTTGTGGTAACCAGTTTTGGTTACGCGCCACCAATAAATCTTCATAGATTTGTGGATAATCGGCTTTGAAACTATCGATAGCAACCTTTGCCATGGTTTGCATGTCTCCGTCGCGCCAACTTGTGCGCAAGTCATTGATCATGGTTGGCATTTTCTTGATGTCACGCAATGAATAATCAATCATGCCACTCTCATCTTCTTTGCCAAGATCAGCAAGAAAGGCAATTTGCTGCTCGGGGGTTTCAAGCCATGCTTGGGGTTTGCCCGCTACTGTGGCTTTATTCGAGTAAAATTGGTCGACGCCTTCACTGGTAAATCCGAGGGCTTGCATTTCAATCACGCTGAGCGTGACCGCAATTAAACTTGGTTTCAGACTTGCCATGGCCTCAATGGGAATATTGCGCTCGGCAAGATGTTGTTTAAGTGCAGCATAGGTTTGGGCTGTTAATACCTTGTCCACCGTGGTGCCATCGGAATACATTAAACTGGCAAACATTTGTTGTTGAAATTCAACACTGTTGACTGCCACCATATCGGTTTCAAATACCACTTTGTCAGCCTGAGCAAACGCCGTGTCATATTCAGTTGGCAGAGGATAATCTTCTGGGGCGAGCAGGTGAATGGTGCCACCGATGTAAAGGCTGTGTTTGTCATTGCTGACTTTCCATACTGAGGCTGCGTGTGCAGTGAAAGTGAGGGACGCTAAAGCAGCAAGGGCGGTAATTTTGATCAACTTCATGTTAGTGCAAATTCCTAAAGAGATTGGTGTAATAAAGGTCGCAGCATAGCTTGAGCAACAGACCAAGAGCAATCTAGATTTGATCATGATGCGGTAAATAGTCTGGGGTTGCTTGAAAACTGTACTATTTGCCGCCACCCCGTTTTGGCGAAGAGCATCGAAACACCTGCTTCAGTTTGGTGCATTCGCACGTATTTAGTCGCTGACAAGCGGGACTTCGCTTCTCTGTATCAGCAAAAGGGGCTAAAGACTATTGGCGCAAGGATTGCAATGTAATCTGGACAAAGGTTGAATGCGGAATGTTAGCTTAATAGATGCCCCTGCACTTGACTGAATAAAGCAGACAAAATGCCACACCAGTAGACATAATAATACTCGGGTCTTGGAGCAAACTTTAATAGTGTGGCGGTGTCTTATTACTTGTTGTGGTTACGTCGTAAACGTAGCGTTAATTGGACCAGACTATGATTGTGCCTGAGCAGACTGATATTACGTTGGGGTTTGTCCCCTTAACCGATTCTGCGCCATTGGTGGTGGCGAAAGAATTGGGTTTTTTTAGTCAATGGGGTCTAAACGTCACACTGCAAAAACAGCATACATGGACAACGTTGCGGGATAATTTGCACAACGGTGTATTGCATGCTGCGCAAATGCTATCTCCGATGCCCTTGGCCAGCACCTTGGGATTGGCATGTGATGCCTGTACCGTGATCACGCCTTTGGTACTGAGTTTAAATGGCAATGCCATCACCTTGTCGGAAAAACTGCACAAGGAAATTATTGAGGCCAACCTGATCAGCCATTTAACCCTGCCACTTGCCGCTTATTTACTGCAACGTGTCATCGCTAAACGTCAAGAACGTGGACTAGCCAAATTAAAGTTTGCGACGGTTTTTCCCTACAGTTGTCATTATTATCAGTTAATGGATTGGTTAGCTGCCGCCAATATTACCGCTGACGAGGTGGAAATTTGTATTGTGCCGCCGGCTAACATGGTTGCCTATTTGCAAAGCGGTGAAATAGACGGGTGTTGTGTTGGGGGGCCATGGAATGCCAAGGCGGTTAGGGCAGGTTGTGGTTTGACGGCTTTGACATCTTTTGATATCTGGCAAGATTCACCCGAAAAAGTCCTTGGCATAGTTGAATCGTGGTACAAACGCCATCCCAATACTGTCCTTGCCCTAAGTGCTGCATTGAAGCAAGCATGCATGTGGTTAGAGTCGATTCCCAATCGATTTGAGGCCGCACGCATGTTGGCCAGTGACCACTATCTAGACACCTCGGTTGACGTGATTGCTCCATCGTTGATCGGCAGTTGTTTGACCCATATTTCCATGCCACCCAGAGCCATTCCTTCCTACAACCAGTTCTCCAAATCGAACAACGGATCCATCAATGTGCCAGAATATATCCGTGGTGAGTGGCTGTTAAGTCACATGTCGAAAGCGGGGCAATTGCGTGCTGTGAATGTGCCAAATGACCTGGTTAAACGCGTTTTTCGTCCAGATATCTATCAGCAAATGCGCTTACATCTTGAGGATCAACAAGTGCGCTATTTTCGCCACTCAGGGTAAACCACCGCCCGCTACCCATGCCCCACTTAATTGACATGTGCTGCTACTTTAGGTGGGCAAAACAGGATTGAAAAAGTTAAGTCGGGTGTTGAAAAAAGCGGGAAAGAACTCGCTGAGCGCGCTAAGCTAGGCCAGTTGAATTTATTTACGAGCCTTTATTTATGTCTACAGACTTATCGCAAGCCCACCATAAAATTAATTACATCGAAATTCCAGTCAAAGCGCTGGCGTCCAGTAAAGCCTTTTTCAATCAAGTATTTGCTTGGACATTTGTTGATTATGGCGATGACTATGCCGCTATTGTCGGGGCAGGAATAGACGGTGGTTTATATTCATCAGATAAGCAAGTGAGTGTGCAACAAGGCAGTGTATTGGTGGTTTTGTACAGTGCAGATTTAGCTAAAACAGAACAAGCTATCATCCATGCCGGTGGCAGTATTATCAAACCTGTGTTTGAGTTCCCCGGCGGTCGTCGTTTTCACTTTTGCGATGTAAACGGCAACGAATTTGCTGTTTGGAGTGATAAATAGTCAGTTGGGGCAAACGGACATGTGCGGCGCAGTGAAACAGCGGATAACACAATTTGTAAAATCTAACGGCTAATAACTGCTGGCTAAATGATTTTAGTGGCAGACAAATGCAGCGCTTTTAATTGATTAAACGTCTTATCTAAGCTTATAGCGACGCACTAAACCCTTTGTCCTCTAGTTGGTTTTTGCTCTCTGCTGCTTGTCTGGCCAGTTGGTCACAGGCTTCGTTCTCAGGATGCCCAGAGTGTCCTTTCACCCAATGCCAATTCACCTTATGCCGATTAACTTGTTCATCCAACCGTTGCCATAAGTCGACGTTTTTAACCGGTTTTTTGTCGGCGGTGCGCCAGCCATTTTTGCGCCAATTTTTTATCCATTGGTTAATGCCATTTTTCACGTACTGACTATCTGTGGTGAGATCCACATTGCAGGTTTCTGTCAAACAGGCCAAGGCTTCGATGGTAGCCAGTAACTCCATACGGTTATTGGTGGTGTGCACAAAGCCTTGGCTCAGGGTTTTGCGATGATTAGCAAATTTTAGCACCGCTCCGTAGCCTCCAGGGCCGGGATTCCCCAAGCAAGAGCCATCCGTAAAAATTTCGACGTGTTTCATGGTTTTATACAAAAAAAATATAGTGAGCGCAGTATAATGACCTCGACTTGCATTACTAGCACATTTTATTAGAGACGTTTATGCGCCAAATTGTACTTGATACCGAAACCACAGGTTTAGATCCCAAGCAGGGACATCGAATTATCGAAATCGGCTGTGTGGAGCTGCTCAATCGTCGACTCACCGGCAATACCTTTCATGTATACATCAATCCGCAGCGCATCGTTGAACAAGAAGCGATTCAGGTACACGGCATTACCAATGAATACTTGGCCGATAAGCCTGTTTTTGAGCGGATTGCCAAAGATTTTGTTGAGTTTATTAGCGGTGCACAATTAGTGATTCACAATGCCCCTTTTGATGTGGGGTTTATGGATGCTGAATTTGCGCGCTTGAGTGGCATGGCCTTACAAAAAACCACCGAGTTTTGTACGGTACTGGATACTTTAGAACTGGCTCGTCAGCTGCACCCTGGTCAAAAAAATAATCTAGATGCACTTTGTAAACGGTATGGCATCGACAACTCTCATCGTGAAAAACATGGCGCTTTATTAGACGCTGAAATTCTTGCTGATGTTTATTTGATGATCACTGGTGGCCAAACCGACTTGAATTTAAGTGGTAAAGCCAATCACCAAGGGGGCGTGCAAGTCGAAACAATTCGACGTTTGTCCACTAATAGAAAACCACTAAAGGTTGTCATGGCTTCAGCCGATGAATTAGCACAGCATGAAAAGCGACTTGATTTGGTGATGAAAAAAGGTGGCAGTTGTATTTGGCGTCAATAAACTCAGGGCGGATGTACGCGTTGTGCAAAAGTCACGGCTAACATTGGTGATAAACCGTCAAGCCAGTTGGATGAAGCTGGTCTTCATGCTCATGCTATGCAAGGTGCTGTGTTCGCCAGCTTTTGCTTGGCAGCAACTAACACCACAAACACAAAGGCAAGCGGATGCTGTATCTGCAGTAAGTGGCATCAGCCCAGCAAAACCTCTAGCTCCTGCATCACCCCTATCTCAACTAGGTTCCGAATACCAAAACAGCATTAAGCTGTTACAAAACCGTTTTCGCATTGACTACCAAGTTGATGAAGTAACCATGATATTTTTCCGGGAATATGGCAGCCCTCCTGTTGTGTTAGTTAAACCTGACGGCAGTAAAATATTCCAATCTCAGGCTGATGGCTCCGAATTATTTTGGTATGACACGGTGACTTACGACATGGTTAGCCTGAAAAAACCTACGCCAGGGCCATGGCAGGCTGTTGGCCAAATTTTACCTGACAGTCGAGTGATGGTGATCAGCGATATTTCTTTACATGCTGAACCGCTGCCAAAAATTATCTTTTCAGGGGAGATCCTCAAGCAAACGGCCTATCTCACCAACGATGGCAAACCCATCGACTACACGGCGTTTCGTGATGTCGTTGAATTGTCTATTGAGTTTGTCAGCACCAATAATCCTAATTTCAATAATTTTGGTGCGCAGTCACAACTTATTGCTACCTTTGAAGATAACGGTAAAGGCATGGATGAACGGCCGCAAGATGGTATTTTTACTGGTCAGTTTAATCTAGCCATTGCCGACGGAGAATGGACACCCAAATTTTCGGTGTCGACCCCAATGTTTACCCGAGAGCAAGTCGACCCGAATTTAATGTTGTATCCAAATCCCATCAAGATATCCGTTGAAATGGATGGGGGAGGAAAGGGTTTTCACAAACTACTCATTGATGCAGAACGTGAACTTGTTGATATGTCGACCTTGCTTATTGATGGCAAGGTCAGGTTCCCCAACGGAGATATCCAAAACTTTTCCATCACCGATATGTCAGCTGATGTGCGTGAGTACCTCATCGTCAATTATGAATTTGGTGTATACCGAGTCAAACTGACGGCTTATGGCAATACAGTGGATGGTCGTGAATTCATCTTGGATGTGCCAGAGTACAGTTTTTTATCTGAGGCACCAAAGCCCCTCACACCAGCGACAAATGGCGAATCAACAGCAGAGGCTGCGACACCCGACGTTGAACAAAATGCTGACGCACAAACGCCGACCTCAACCGATTTACCTGCCCCACCAGCATCAATGCAACCTATAGAAAAACCAGAGGACAAAAAGTCCATGAGCACAGGACTGCTGATCACCTTGGTTGTTGGCGTCAATGCAATCATCATCGGCGTTGGCTCATTTTTATTATGGTTTTATATGCTGAGAAAACCAAAACCAATAGAAGAAGCATAAGAAAAAGAAGCAAACGATGAAGAGGCGCCAGTGAAGCAGCGCTTCAGGCAACGTTGGTTTAAGAAAAAAACACCACCTCAGGCCTGAGGGATCCCCACGAAATTAATTTTATATCGCCCCATGCCAAGCCTCATCTGCGTTGGCATGGAACAGGTTTATTGCCCGTTTCCACTGGCTTTGG